>NZ_CVTB01000177.1 GCF_001050015.1 Mycolicibacterium malmesburyense | reverse complement strand
GATCCGCCCGCCATGATCGGCTACTGCGACATCGCCCAGGGCACCAATCGCGAGTTCTACCAGCACTACCGCTCCGTCGGCGGTAAGAACGGGCACTTCGACTTCCCCACCAGCGGTACCCACGACTGGGGTTCGTGGAGCGGTCAGCTCGCGGCCATGAGCGGGGAATTGGCGGCGACGATCGCTTAGCCGGCGACCCGCTCTTCGAAGCCGGGGCCGCGCAACGGCAGCCGGTACCTTGGAGGAGTGCAACGCTCGGTACGAACGATGGCGGCAGGGTCGCTGCTGATAGCTTCGGCGACGGCGCTGCTGACCGGATGCTCCGGGCACGACGTCATGGCGGCCATGGGTATGCCGACATCCGAGGCGGCACCCGCGCCCGGTGAGACGGCACCCGCCGGGCCCCCCGCGACCGGGCACTCCAACACCCTCGTCCTGACAGATCGGCAGCAGGGCTACCTCGACGCGCTGGCCGCGGCCGGGGTGGCGCGGTCCAGTGACCTGCCGGCGCTTCGAATCGGTTCGTACGTCTGCCAGGCCCGTGCCGCCAAGCACGACGATCAGCAGGTGTGGGATTCGGTCTATCCGCTGGTGCGTGGCGATGTGCGGGATCACATCTCCGGTACGGCGCCGACCGTCGACATCGACGCCGCCACCGCCGATTACATTCGCATCGCGACCGAACGACTCTGCTAGCAGGAGCCCAACCGATACATGGCCACAACCAACCGGCGGAAACGCCACCGCATCCTCGCGCTCGTCGCCGCCGGCGCGATGGCACTCGTGGTGGTGCTGCTGATCATCATCGTCGTCGTGATCCTGCGCAAACCCGAGGGGCCGGCGGGTATCCCACCGACCGGCGTTCCCCCAACCGGGATCAGCCCGACCAAGAAGCCGCGCCCGGAGTTTCAGGATGCGAGCTGCCCGGACGTACAGATGATCTCGATCCCCGGCACGTGGGAGTCCTCACCGCAGCTCGATCCGTTCAACCCGACACAGTTCCCGATCGCGTTGCTGCTCAACGTCACCAACCCGGTCCGCGGGCAGTTCGGCAACGACCGGGTCGAGGTGTTCACCGTTCCGTACACGGCGCAGTTCCACAACCCGTTCTCGCAGGACGGGCAGATGAGCTACAACGACAGCCGCGCCGAGGGTTTCCACGCGACGGTCAGGGCCATGACGGACATGAACGAGCGTTGCCCCCTGACCAGCTACGTGCTCGTCGGGTTCTCGCAGGGCGCGGTCATCGCCGGCGACATCGCCAGCGACATCGGCAATGGGCGCGGCCCGGTCGACGAGGACCTGGTGTTGGGTGTGACGTTGATCGCCGACGGCCGCAGGCAGACCGGCGTCGGGGTGGACGTCGGCCCCAACCCGCCGGGTCAGGGCGCCGAGATCACGCTGCGCGACGTGCCCATGCTCGACGGCATGGGGCTGGCCATGACGGGGCCGCGGCCGGGCGGGTTCGGGGCGCTCAACGACCGCGTCAACGAGATCTGCGCACCGGGCGACTTGATCTGCTCGGCGCCGCCGGAGGCGTTCAACATCATGAACCTGCCCAAGACGATCGACATACTGCTCGGCGGTGCGGGGCAACCCATTCACGCGATGTACGCCACCACGCAGTTCTGGAATGTCGACGGTGCGTCCGCCACCCAATGGACGCAGCGCTGGGCGCAGGAATTGATCGATAACGCGCCGCAGCCGAAACATGGCTGACTCGTGACCAGACCTGATTTGGACGGCGACAAGCAGTCACCTAACATTAAGAAAAAACTAAGAGCAGTAAGCGGATAGCCGGCCGGTACGCTTCTTGTCCGGGTGCGGCGCTCGCAGGGCGGCTCCCAAAATCATGTGCGATCGGCATCGAGAAGCGTGTGCCGCTGACAGGAGAGTGCGATGGGGTTCCATAACCCGTTCATCAAGGACGGACTGATCAAGTTTCCCGACAACGGAAGCCTGGTCAAACACGTCGAACGATGGGCGAAGGTTCGTGGGGACAAGCTCGCCTACCGCTTCCTGGACTTCTCCACCGAACGCGACGGCGTCGCGCGCGACCTGCGCTGGGCCGACTTCGGCGCCCGCAACCGCGCCGTCGGCGCCCGGCTGCAACAGGTCACCCAGCCCGGCGACCGCGTCGCGATCCTGTGCCCCCAGAACCTCGACTACCTCGTCGCGTTCTTCGGCACGCTGTACTCGGGCCGCATCGCCGTTCCGCTGTTCGACCCGAACGAGCCGGGTCACGTCGGCCGCCTGCACGCCGTGCTCGACGACTGCGAGCCGTCGGCCATCCTGACCACCACCGACGCCGCCGAAGGTGTGCGCAAGTTCTTCCGCACCCGCCCCGCCAAGCAGCGCCCCCGCGTGATCGCCGTCGACGCCGTGCCCAACGAGGTCGGCGCCACGTGGGAACCCGTCGACGTCGACGAGCACACCATCGCCTACCTGCAGTACACGTCGGGCTCGACGCGCATCCCGACCGGCGTGCAGATCACCCACCTGAACCTGGCCACCAACGTGGTGCAGGTGATCGAGGCGCTCGACGGCCAGGAAGGCGACCGCGGTGTGTCCTGGCTGCCGTTCTTCCACGACATGGGCCTGATCACCGTGCTGCTGTCGCCGATGCTCGGCCACTACATCACCTTCATGACGCCGGCCGCGTTCGTGCGCCGGCCCGGCCGTTGGATCCGCGAAATGGCGCGCAAGGAAGGCGACACCGGCGGCACCATCTCGGTGGCCCCGAACTTCGCGTTCGACCATGCCGCGGCCCGCGGCGTGCCCAAGGACGGCGAGCCGCCGCTGGACCTGTCCAACATCAAGTGCATCCTCAACGGCAGCGAGCCGATCTCGGCGGCCACCGTGCGGCGGTTCAACGAGGCTTTCGGCCCGTTCGGATTCCAGCCCAAGGCGATCAAGCCTTCCTACGGCCTGGCCGAGGCCACGCTGTTCGTGTCGACCACGCCGATGGACGCCGAACCGACGATCACTCCGGTGGACCGCGACGAGCTCAACGTCGGCCGCTTCGTTCCGGTGTCCGAGGATTCGCCCAAGGCCGTTCCGCAGGCCGGTGCCGGCAAGATCGGCATCGCCGAGTGGGCGGTCATCGTCGACAACGACACCGCCACCGAGCTGCCCGACGGGCAGATCGGCGAGGTCTGGATCAGCGGTCAGAACATGGGCACGGGCTACTGGGGGAAGCCCGAGGAGACGATCGCGACGTTCCAGAACATCCTCAAGTCGCGGACCAACCCGTCGCACGCCGAAGGCGCGACCGACGACGCGACCTGGGTGCGCACCGGTGACCTGGGTGCCTACTACGACGGCGAGCTCTACATCACCGGCCGTGTGAAGGACCTGGTCATCATCGACGGGCGCAACCACTACCCGCAGGACCTGGAGTACTCCGCGCAGGAGTCGACCAAGGCGCTGCGCACCGGGTTCGTCGCGGCGTTCTCGGTGCCCGCCAACCAGCTGCCGGACGAGGTGTTCGAGAACGCCCACTCCGGCCTCAAGCGCGATCCCGACGACACCTCCGAACAGCTGGTGATCGTCGGTGAGCGGGCACCCGGCTCCCACAAGCTCGACATGGGTCCCATCGCCGACGATATCCGCGCCGCGATCGCCGTGCGCCACGGCGTCACCGTCCGCGACGTGCTGCTGACCCCCGCGGGCGCGATCCCGCGCACCTCGAGCGGCAAGATCGGCCGTCGAGCGTGCCGCTCGGCCTACCTGGACGGCAGTCTGCGCAGCGGGAAGATCGCCAACGCGTTCCCCGACGAGAGTGACTGAGACCAACTCGAATATGGCTGATACACAGGACGATTCGCAGCAACCCGAGATGCCGTCAGGCGACGACATCCAGCTGGCACCCGAAAAGCCGATGACCGCCCCCAGAACCGACATGTCGGTCAACGAGATGCGCGAGTGGCTGCGCAACTGGATCGGCAACGCCACCGGACAGTCGCCCGATTCCATCAGCGAGAGCGCACCGATGGTCGAGCTCGGCCTCTCGTCGCGCGACGCCGTCGCGATGGCCAGCGACATCGAGGACCTGACCGGTGTCACGTTGACGGCCACGGTGGCCTTCCGCCATCCCACCATCGAGTCGTTGGCGACGGTGATCGTCGAAGGCGAGCCCGAACTCGAGGACGCCGGCGACGACGAGGACTGGAGCCGCGAGCGCGATGTCGACGACATCGCGATCATCGGCCTGGCCACCCGTTTCCCCGGGGACATGAACACCCCGGACGAGACGTGGCGCGCGCTCATGGAGGGCCGCGACGCGATCACCGACCTGCCCGAAGGGCGATGGGAGGAGTTCCTCTGCGAGCCGCGCATCGCCGAGCGCGTCGCCAAGGCCCGCACCCGCGGTGGCTACCTCTCCGACATCAAGGGCTTCGACGCCGAGTTCTTCGCGCTGTCGAAGATGGAGGCCGACAACATCGATCCGCAGCAGCGGATGGCGCTCGAATTGACTTGGGAGGCACTGGAAAACGCCCGCATCCCGGCATCGAGCCTGCGCGGTGAGGCCGTCGCGGTGTACGTGGGCTCGTCGAACGCCGACTACCAGAACCTGGCCCTGTCGGATCCGAGCGTCACCCACCCGTACGCGATCACCGGCAACTCCAGTTCGATCATCGCCAACCGCGTCTCCTACTTCTACGACTTCCGCGGCCCGTCGGTGACCGTCGACACCGCCTGCTCGAGTTCGCTGGTCGCCGCGCACCAGGGTGTGCAGGCGTTGCGTGCGGGTGAGGCCGACGTCGCGATCGTCGGCGGCGTGAACGCGTTGATCACCCCGCTGGTCACGGTCGGCTTCGACGAGGTCGGCGGCGTGCTCGCCCCCGACGGCCGGATCAAGTCGTTCTCGCAGGACGCCGACGGCTACGCCCGCTCCGAGGGTGGCGGCATGCTCGTGCTCAAGCGGGTCTCCGACGCCCGCCGCGACGGTGACGAGATCCTCGCCGTGATCGCCGGCAGCGCGGTCAACCACGACGGCCGGTCCAACGGCCTGCTCGCACCGAACCCGGACGCGCAGGCCGACGTGCTGCGCAAGGCGTACAAGGACGCCGGCATCAACCCGCGCGTCGTCGACTACATCGAGGCGCACGGCACCGGCACCATCCTCGGCGACCCGATCGAGGCCGACGCTCTCGGCCGTGTCATCGGCAGGGGCCGCGCGGCCGACAAACCGGCGCTGCTGGGCGCCATCAAATCCAATGTGGGACACCTGGAGTCGGCCGCAGGAGCGGCGAGCCTGGCGAAGATGACGCTGGCGCTGCGCAACGACAAGATCCCGCCGTCAATCAACTACAGCGGCCCCAACCCCTACATCGACTTCGACGGTGTGCACCTCAAGGTCGCCGACGCCGTCACCGACTGGCCGCGCTACAGCGGACATGCGATCACCGGCGTCTCCGGGTTCGGCTTCGGCGGTGCGAACGCCCACCTGGTGCTGCGTGAGGTACTGCCGTCGGATCTCGTCGAGCCCGAACCGGAACCGGAGCCCGAAGCCGAAGAGTCGAAGTCGGCCGACGCCGACGCCGTCTACATCGGCGGGGTGCGGATGGACGAGTACGGCGAGTTCGTCGATGAGCCGCTTGCGCGAAGAGAATCGGACTTCGATGAGGACGACGATGACGACGCGCTGGACCGGCCCGCGCACGCACAACTCGACGAGCCCGAACTGCCCGGCCTGACCGACGAGGCGCTGCGGTTGCTCGAGGTCGCCCGCGAGGAGATGGAGTCCGGAGAGCAACCCACTCCGGTTGTACCGCTGGCTGTTTCGGGGTTCCTGACGTCGCGGAAGCGGGCGACGGCGGCCGAGTTGGCCGACTGGATCGACAGCCCCGAGGGCCGGGAGTCGTCGCTGGAGTCCATCGGGCGCGCGCTGTCGCGTCGCAACCACGGGCGGTCGCGCGCCGTGGTGCTGGCCCACGACCACGACGAGGCCGTCAAGGGTCTGCGCGCGGTGGCCGAGGGCAAGCAGCACCCGAGCGTGTTCAGCGCCGACGGCCCGGTGACCAACGGGCCGGTGTGGGTGCTGGCCGGTTTCGGCGCCCAGCACCGCAAGATGGGTAAGAACCTGTATCTGCGCAACGAGGTGTTCGCGGAGTGGATCAACAAGGTCGACGCCCTCATTCAGGATGAACGGGGCTACTCGATCCTGGAGCTGGTCCTCGATGACGCGATCGACTACACCAATGAGACCTGCGAGTACCCCATCGAGGTCGTCCAGACGGTGATCTTCGCCCTGCAGATCGCACTCGGTGAGTTGCTCAAGCACCATGGCGCGAAACCCGCTGCGGTGGTGGGCCAGTCGCTCGGTGAGGCCGCCGCCGCGTACTTCGCCGGCGGCCTGTCGCTACAGGATGCCACCCGGGCCATCTGTGCACGTGCTCACCTCATGGGTGAGGGCGAGGCGATGTTGTTCGGCGAATGGATCCGGTTGATGGCGCTGGTCGAGTATTCGGCCGACGAGATCGTAGGGGTCTTCAGAGAAACTGAAGCTTTCAAGGACCTCGAGGTGTGTGTGTACGCCGCGCCGACACAGACCGTCATCGGCGGGCCACCCGACCAGGTCGACGCGATCATCGAGCGCTGCGAGCAAGAGGGCAAGTTCGCCCGCAAGATGCAGACCAGGGGCGCCAGCCACACCTCGCAGATGGACCCGCTGCTCGGCGAGCTCGCCGCCGAACTCGTCGGCATCGAACCGCACCCGACCAAGATCGGCTACTTCTCGACGGTGCACGAGGGTCGCTTCATCCGGCCCGGCGAGACCATCCACGACGTCGACTACTGGAAGAAGGGGCTGCGCCACAGCGTCTACTTCACCCACGGCATCCGCAACGCCGTCGACAACGGGCACACGACCTTCCTCGAGTTGGCGCCGAATCCCGTCGCGCTGATGCAGGTCGGCCTGACCACGGCGGCGGCCGGGCTGCACGACGCGCAGCTGATCGCGACGCTGGCGCGCAAGCAGGACGAGGTCGACTCGATGACCGTCGCGATGGCGCAGCTGTTCGTCCACGGCCACGATCTCGACTTCCGCACGCTGTTCCCGCGCCGGTCGAAGGGGTTGGCCGGGGCGCTGGACTTCGCGAACATCCCGCCGACCCGGTTCAAGCGCAAGCCGCACTGGCTCGATGCGCGGTTCACCGGCGACAGTTCGGCGGTGATGCCGGGCAACCACGTCGCGACGCCGGACGGCAGGCACGTCTGGGAGTACGCGCCGAAGGGCGAGACGAACCTGGCCGCGTTGGTCAAAGCGGCTGCCGCAGCGGTCATTCCCGACGCCAATTTGGTCGCTTCCGAACAGCGCGCGGTGCCCGGTGAGGGGGCGCGGCTGGTGACGACGCTGACCCGCCACCCCGGTGGGGCCAGCGTGCAGGTGCACGCGCGCATCGACGAGTCCTTCACGCTGGTGTACGACGCGGTGGTGAGCCGGACCGGCGCCGCGGGTGCGCTGCCCGTCGCGGTCGCCACCGGAGCCGCTGTGGCTGGCCAGGTTTCGGCCGCCCCAGCCGATGAGCCCGAGGAAGACGCTGCGGAGATCCTGCAGGACAACCTGACGGCCGGAGCGGGTCTGGCCGCCGGCTTCGCGAAGTGGTCGCCGGACTCGGGGGAGACGATCCACGACCGGCTCGGCGCGATCGTCGGCGGCGCAATGGGTTACGAGCCCGAGGACCTGCCGTGGGAGGTGCCGCTGATCGAGCTCGGCCTCGACTCGCTGATGGCCGTGCGGATCAAGAACCGCGTCGAGTACGACTTCGACCTGCCGCCGATTCAGCTGACCGCCGTGCGCGACGCCAACCTGTACGCGGTCGAGAAGCTGATCCACTACGCGATCGAGCACCGCGACGAGGTCGACCAGATCGCCGAGCACCAGAAGACCAAGACCGCCGAGGAGATCGCGGCCGAACAGGCCGAGCTGATGGGCGGTGCGACCACCGTCGCCGAGCTCGAGCAGGTGCTGGCCGAGAAGACCGGCGTCACCTCGGAGGTCACCAGCGCGGGCACCGCGACCGAATCTGACCTCCCGGCCGGTGCCGCTCCGGCATCCGACATCCCCGCACCCCCGACCGACCCGAGCGGGCCGGCGGTGCCGCCGCCGCCGACGGACCCCAGTGGCCCCACGCCCGCGGGGGGTCCCTCGCGGGCGACGGTCGCGGCGGCGTCCAAGGTGCTCACCCAGGAGGCGGTGACCGAGGCGCTGGGCTCCGACGTGCCACCGCGCGACGCCGCGGAACGCGTCACGTTCGCCACCTGGGCGATCGTCACCGGCAAGTCGCCGGGCGGCATCTTCAACGAACTGCCCGGGCTCGACGAGGCCACCGCGACCAAGATCGCCGAGCGGCTGACCGAGCGCGTCGACGAGGGCACCATCACCGCCGACGATGTCCGCTCCGCGAAGACCATCGAGGAGCTGTCGACCACCGTCCGCGAGTATCTCGAGGGCGGCAAGGTCGACGGGTTCGTGCGGACGATCCGTGCACCGCAGGACGGACCGGAAGGTGAGCGCCACATCCCCGTGGTCGTCTTCCACGCCGCGGGTGGTTCGACGGTGGTCTACGAGCCGCTGCTCAAGCGGTTGCCCGCCGACACCCCGATGTACGGCATCGAGCGTGTCGAAGGCTCGATCGAGGAGAGGGCACGCGAGTACGTGCCGAAACTCTTGGAGCTCAACGGCTGGACCGACGGCAAGCGGGGCAAGCCGTTCATCCTCGCCGGCTGGTCGCTGGGCGGGGTGCTCGCCTACGCCTGCGCGATCGGGCTCACGGCAGCCGGTGCCGACGTGCAGTTCGTCGGTCTCATCGACGCGGTGCGCCCGGGTGAGGAGATCCCCCAGACCAAGGAGGAGACCCGCGCGCGCTGGGACCGCTACGCCCGCTTCGCCGAGCGCACGTTCAACGTGGAGATTCCCGAGATCCCGTACGAGGAGCTCGAGGCGCTCGACGACGAGGGCCAGGTGCGCTACGTCCTCGACGTGGTGAGCCAGAGCGGGGTGCAGATCCCCGGCGGGATCATCGAGCACCAGCGCACGTCGTATCTGGATCAGCGCGCCATAGACACCGCCGAGATCAAGCCCTACGACGGCAAGGTCACGCTCTACATGGCCGACCGCTACCACGACGACGCGATCTACTTCGAGCCGCGCTACGCCACCCGCAAGCCCGACGGCGGTTGGGGCGAGTTCGTCTCCGAGCTGGAGGTCGTGCCGATCGGGGGTGAGCACATCCAGGTGATCGACGAGCCGTACATTGCGAAGGTCGGCGCTCACATGAGCGAGGCGATCAACCGGATCGAGTCTGAGGAGAAGCCCTCGAAGTGACCACTGAAGCCACTCCCATCCGGACGAAGACCACCGCGGAACTGCTGGCCGAGCTGCGCGAGAAGCTGGAGCAGGCCAAGGAGCCCGGCGGGGAGAAGGCGGTCGCCAAGCGGGAGAAGAAGGGCATTCCGAGCGCCCGCGCGCGCATCCACGCGCTGGTCGACCCGGGCAGTTTCCTCGAGATCGGCGCGCTCGCGAAGACGCCCGGCGACCCGAACGCGTTGTTCGGTGACGGTGTGGTGACCGGTCACGCCCGGATCAACGGCAGGCCGGTCGGCGTGTTCAGCCACGACCAGACGGTGTTCCAGGGTTCGGTCGGCGAGATGTTCGGCCGCAAGGTGGCCAAGCTGATGGAGTGGGTGGCGATGGTCGGCTGCCCGATCATCGGCATCAACGACTCGGCGGGCGCACGCATCCAGGACGCCGTGACGTCGCTGGCGTGGTACGCCGAGCTGGGACGCCGTCACGAGCTGCTGCGCGGCCTGGTTCCCGAGATCTCGATCATCCTCGGCAAATGTGCCGGGGGCGCGGTGTATTCGCCGATTCAGACGGATCTGGTGGTGGCCGTGCGCGATCAGGGCTACATGTTCGTCACCGGACCCGACGTCATCAAGGACGTCACCGGTGAGGACGTATCGCTCGACGAGCTGGGCGGCGCCGACGCGCAGGCCCGCTACGGCAACATCCATCAGGTCGTGGAGAGCGAGGCCGCGGCATTCCAATATGTCCGCGATTACCTGGAGTTCCTGCCCGCCAACACGTTTGACGACCCGCCGATCGTGAATCCGGGTCTGGAGCCGGAAATCACCCCGCACGACTACGAGCTCGACTCGATCGTGCCGGACAACGACAACATGGCCTATGACATGCACGAGATCCTGCTGCGGATCTTCGACGACGGCGATGTATTCGACGTCGCCGAGCAGCAGGGCCCGGCGATCATCACCGCGTTCGCGCGGGTCGACGGTCACCCGGTCGGCGTGATCGCCAACCAGCCGATGCACCTGTCGGGTGCCATCGACAACGAGGCCTCCGACAAGGCGGCGCGGTTCATCCGGTTCTGCGACTCCTACAACCTGCCTTTGGTTTTCGTGGTCGACACCCCGGGCTTCATGCCGGGTGTGGCGCAGGAGAAGGGCGGCATCATCAAGCGCGGCGGCCGGTTCCTCAACGCCGTGGTCGAGGCCGACGTGCCGAAGGTGACCATCACCATTCGCAAGTCCTACGGCGGCGCGTACGCGGTGATGGGTTCCAAGCAGCTGTCGGCGGACCTGAACTTCGCGTGGCCGACGGCGCGCATCGCGGTGATCGGCGCCGAGGGTGCGGCACAACTGCTGGTGAAGCGGTTCCCCGACCCGACGGCGCCCGAGGTGCAGAAGATCCGCCAGGACTTCATCGAGGGTTACAACCTGAACATGGCCACGCCGTGGATCGCCGCCGAGCGCGGGTTCATCGACGCGGTGATCCAGCCGCACGAGACCCGGCTGCTGCTGCGCAAGTCCTTGGGTCTGTTGCGGGACAAGCAGATCAACCGCGTGCAACGCAAACACGGGCTCACCCCGATCTGAGTCCGCGAGAGCGTGGTCACCCCGCTGGGGGCTGCAACGGAACCTGAGGTGTCAACACCGGCGCCATCGGTAGAATGGGATCGCCGACGTTCGGCGGATTGACAGCGACCGTCGGAAGTCCTCTCCGAGGCGGCACTTGTGGTCCGGCGCCCTGGCCCTCGGCCGGCGGTGCCCCGCACTCTTTCCGATAGTCGTTCCACACCCCACCGCTGTGCTTACAGCAGTACTCAGTGTATGTGTTGATCCAGTTCTTCGTGTTGTCGAGGCCTTCGTCCCAAACTGCGATGCATTCGTCGAAATCCTCGATGTCCCATACGGGCTCGGCACTTGCGATCGTGCTGCACCCGAGTGCAACACATCCGAGGGCGGCAGCAAGCATCACAACGCACCTGACGAGGAAGCGTCGTGCGGTTTCGATACGGATTGTCATGGTCAGTTCCTAAGTTGATTTTGCGGTCTGTCGGGAATTAGAGACGTGCGACGCGATTGCCGTGCCGGCCGCCGAAAGCGCCACGCTCAGGATCGCTGCCGTTAGATAGCGACGGCCCATTTGCTTGTTGACGGTCACGAGTTCGCTCCATTCGCCCTGAGACGCCATCGACAGCGTCGTTGGAAAACAGGGTGGCGCGCTCGACGGACTGTGGTAATAGCCGGAGGGCCAGAATTGGTCCCTACGGGGGAAGGATCTCCTGTCCCCGGGGCAAGCCCCGGGCGCTCAGCGCCGAATCCATCGGACGATGACGGTGCCGTCGTCGCCGAGCAGAATGTCCGTGCGCCGCATGCGGAATGCGACATGCTCAGGTGTGGCGGCGATTCGACGCGCGGGCCCCGCCACCATCATCGGACTGGTGGTGAGGCACAACTCGTCGATCTCATCGCCGGCGATCAGGTGTGAGAACAGCGTCGGCCCGCCCTCCACGAGCACCCGGTGCAAACCGAGGCCATCGAGCGCCTGACGTATTGCGGCAGCACCGATCTGGCCCTCCGCCATCTCGCATACCACCGCCCCGGACGCGTCCAGCGTCCGCCGCGCCGAACTCGTGGCACTCGCAGAGACCAACACGATCGGCGGAACCGTCGCCGCCAGCAGGTGAGGCGGGATCACGCCGCGACTGGACACCACCACCAAGCGCAGGGCGGGCGGCAGGCCGTGCGCAAGCCGCCATGTGTGCGCGTCCGTGTCGAGACGTAGGTCGGCGTAGGGTTTGGACGCCGCCGTGGTGGCGCCGACGACGATCACGTCGGCGACCTCCCGCAGTCGCTTGAACACGCGGCGGTCGGTCGGCGTCCCGAGTTTGCGGCCCGCCCCGTCGAGCGTCACGGCGCCGTCGATGCTCGCGATGAAATTGGCGCGAAGTCTTGGGCCTGTGAGGGTTTCGGGGTAGGCGAGCAGATCGCGCAGCGCGTCGTCGGTGAGTGTCTCGGCCTCGTGCAGGGTCGACGGAGGCCGTGCGGCGACAGCGGTCATGGCGCGGTGCTCACATTTCTCTCGGAGTGGCTCACAGCTTGGGTGGCTCGCGGGGAGAGGCCGGTGAAGAACAACGCCGCGATCGCGCCGATCCCCGCCGCCGCCGCGGGCAACAGCATGGAGTGCGACATCGCCTCGACGGCCGCGCTTCCGGACACCTCCGGAACCAGCTCCGAATCGTCGTGGGAGTCGACGTCGGCCACGGCGGCCAACAATGCGGCGATGCTCGCGCTGCCGAGCGCGGCCCCGACCTGCCGGATCGTGTTGAAGACGGCCGAGCCTGCTCCCGCCAGACCGTCGGGCAACGTCCGGGATGCGATGACCGCCAACGGCTCCCACGTGAGCGCGCCCGCGGCCCCGATGAGCATGAGTGGCAGCGTCATTCGCCAGATCGGTGCCGACTGGTTCATCTCCAGCGCGAGCCAGACCAACGCGACCGCCGTCAGGGTGAAGCCGGGGCACACGATGGCCCGTGGGGCGACGCGGTCGACGAGCCTTCCCACGATCGGGGCCAGGACACCGGTCGCGACCGCCATCGGTGCGGTCACCAGGCCCGCACGTGTTGCGGACATACCGCGCACGTCTTGCAGATAGAACATCAGCGGAACGGCGAACGCGACGATCGTGAAACTGATCAGCGCGATGCCGACATTCGACAATGCGAAGTCGCGGCGGCGAAACAGATCCAGGGGCACCAACGGCTCCGAACGCTGAATCGACTGCCACAAAACGAAACCCGCCAGAAACGCACATCCGCCGGCGATCGCCGCCCACGTCGTCGGCCCCCACTCGTGGTGACGTCCCTCTTGCAGGGCGAAGACGATCAGGCAGATGCCGGACCCGGACAGCAGCACGCCGAGCGCGTCGAGGTGATGCGCTCGCGTGGGCAGGGCCGGGATCAGTCGAAGCGCCAGCACCAGGCCCGCGGCGCCGATCGGGATGTTGACGAGGAAGATCCAGCGCCAGCCCAGCCCGTCCACGAGCAGCCCGCCGGCAAGCGGACCGACCAGCATGCCGACCGCCGCGGTCGCGCCCCACAGGCTCATCGGCACGCCACGCTGCTGGGGTGGGAAGATACGCGTGACCGCGGACAGCGTCTGCGGTGTCATCATCGCCGCACCGACCCCCTGCGCGACCCGCCCGGCGATCAGCATCCCGATCGACTCGGACACCCCGCACCACAGCGAGGCCAGCGTGAACGTCGCGAGCCCGGCGACGTACAGGCTCTTCGGGCCGAAGCGGTCGCCGAGGCGGCCGCCCACCGGCAGGAGGGCCGCGAACACCAGCAGGTAGGCGCTGGTCACCCAGATGACGGCGTGATAGGAGGCGGTGAAATCCCCTTTGATCACCGGGTTGGCGACGGCGACGATGGTTGAGTCGACGACGATCAGGAAGAAGCCGATCATCATGGCCCACACCGCGCGCAGCGACGGCCTCCCGGACGGCGCGTTCGGCGTGGGCACCGACATCACCTCTGTAAGAGGAGATGCAGCGCCTCGGCCCGTGACGCCGGATCGGTCTGGAACTGGCCGCGGACCGCGGACGTCGTCGTCACGGCGCCGGGTTTGCGCACACCGCGCATCGCCATGCACAGGTGTTCGGCCTCAATGACGACGATTACGCCGCGCGGATGCAATTTGTTCATAACCGCTTCGGCTATTTGCCCGGTCAGCCGTTCCTGCACCTGTGGACGGCGGGCATAAAGGTCGACCAGGCGCGCGATTTTCGACAGGCCGGTGACCCGCCCATCCTCGCCGGGAAGATAGCCGACATGGGCGACTCCGTGAAAAGAAACCAGGTGATGTTCGCACGTGGAGTACATCGGAATTTGCTTAACCAACACGAGCTCGCCGTGATTTTCGTCGAACATCGTCGTGAGAACGTCGTCGGGATCGCTGTACAGGCCCGCAAACGTCTCCCGGTAGGCCCTTGCCACGCGGGCCGGAGTCTGCCGCAGACCGTCGCGGTGCGGGTCTTCGCCGAGCGCGACGAGTAAATCGAATATCGCGGCTTCGACGGCCTCCTGGTTGAAAACGCGGACCCTCGGCCGTTGGCCGTTACCCGTATGCGGCGCCTCGAAGGACTGCAACATGAATGCCTCCTCGCGATGAGCAGAAAGCGCCGCAAACAGTTTGCTGTCGGAAGTCCATCTGGCAGCCGATATTCAGTACTAGCAGAGGCTTTACAGTGCCGTCAGTTGAATTCGAAAATTCAGATCGGCGGAAACGGGAGCCAGTCGTGGAACATGAAGGCGTCACCGCGTGCGATGACGGTGGCGCCACCGTGGCCCGGATAGTGGGCGGGCACCACTGCGGCACGTCGCCGCGAGGCCTCGGTCAGGATGCGCTTGCGGGTCACCGCTGCCGCCGCGAAGTCCTCGTCCCACCCGCACGGGTCGGCGGGCCTGAGGACCTGGATGGGGCAATGGGTCAGATCGCCGACGAACACCGCGGGCCTGCCGGCGTCGAGCCACACCACCGACGACCCCGGCGTGTGTCCCGGCGCGGGGCGCAGCCACAGCGACTCGCTGAGCTGAAAGTCGCCCGACCACAACTCGATCTGCTCCTGCACCGGAGAAACGCTGTCGGTGAACACGGTTAGGACGTGCTGCCGAACGGACTCCTCGTCTTCGGTGAGCGGTGTCGACGTCTGGGCGGGCCCGCCGGGACCGAAATGCCGGTAGTCGGCCTCCGAGATCAGATAGCGGGCGTTGGGGAAGGCGGGAACCCAGGAGCCGTTGTGTCGCAGTGTATTCCAGCCGACGTGGTCGAAGTGCAGGTGCGTGTTGACGACGACGTCGACGTCGGCGGGGTCGAGGCCGGCGGTGGTCAGCGCGTCCAGGAACCCGGTCTGCAGGTCGGAGAGCACCGCCATCCGCGGCCTGCTCTTGCCGTTGCCCGCGCCGGTGTCGATCAGCACCGTGAGCCCGTCGACCTCGATCACCCAGATCTGCAGCGCAATGCGCCATCCGGCGTCTGTCCAATAGGTCGGTGAGAACTCGTCGGCGTGGTCGGTCCACGCCTGTGCTGGGGTGTGCGGGAACACCGCCTTCGGCAAGGTGTCGACCTGCCACTCGACCGCACGCGTGAGTGTCGCGGCGCCCCACCGTATCCGGTCCACGGCACACAGGCTAGAGCACTTGCGGACACGTTACGGCTTGATGCGGATGTGGCCCGGGCTGTACAGGCCGCTGTGCGTGGCCGTGCCGAAGTCCAGCGTGGCCGGCCTCGCTCCTTGGGCGTCGGGCGTCATCTCGAACCTGCGCAGCGAGCCCCAGTCGCGGCCCCAGTCCTCGGACAGATACGTCGCCATCACGTGCGCGCGCAGCAGCAGATCGGTGATTCCGAGCAGCCCGCCGTTGAGGCCGTCCTGCCAGGTGTCGGTGTCCTTGCGCTTGGCGTTGTAGTCCGGGGTGATGCGGAACTTCGGAATGTCGGTGACGCCGTTGGCGTGCAGCATCGGCTGTTGGCAAGGGAAGGCCAGGCCCACGGCCCAGTCCATCAGCACCGGCTGCTCGGACCCGACGTACTCCTGCACCGACCGCAACTCCGGCACCCGCGGCGGGGTGACCGCCAGCCAGTCGCCCTGTGTGAGCGAACGATCCTCGGCGATGACGCGAACGGCGACGGCGTCGGACGGAATGTCGGCGCGGGGGAAGCGCAGATTGCGCCACGACGGAATCGGTCCGAGGTCGTAGGGCACCATCCGTCCGGCGGGCACCAGCGCACCGTCGGGTCCGCGCCGCGCATACTCCAGCTCGACGGCCTCGCCTTCGGTGCGCCCGTTGAACACGCTGTCGCCGGTGATGGTTCCGGCGGCGGTAACGACCACGAGTGGGTGCGCGTCGTCGGCGGGCGGCAGTTCGTACCACGCCGAGGCCAACGTGCTCTCCTGTTGCGGGCCTTCGACGTAGCTTCCGGCCAGCGGCACCTTGTTCGGGTCGAGCCCGTACGGCAACGGCACGGTCGAGCCGTTGACCCCGGGAGTCTCGAGCTCGGTCGGCTGATCCCAGTCGTAGTCGGTGCCCGGCATCGGCAGGTTCACCCGGATCGCCTCGGCCACAATTTTTTCCGGCACGCCGTCGGCGGTGAACCCGACCGGTCCGACGCCGCCCAGCGGTCCCAGCGGCCCGTAATCCCCGGGCAGCGGCGTCAGGAACCCGTCGTTGGCGTTCGGTTCGACGAGCACGTCGTCGGCCAGGCCGCAGCCGCCGGTGAAGGCGCGCAGGTTGGCCCACGCGTTCGAATACGTCGGGTACTGGCGCACCACGCCGACGAGCATCGAACCGACGAACACCACCACCATGAAGCCCGCGACCACCGGGATCGGCGCCGCGGTCAGCGCCCGCGCGATGCGGCCCTCACCGCGGGTCCGGGACGAGAAGTGCAGTAAGGCCGCCCATATGGCCGCCACCGCGAACAGCGCGAAGAAGATGGTGCTGACCGTGATGCCGCCGATCCTCGGCTCGTCGTTGTTGAACGGCACGCCGTAGCTAGAGACATACCACCAGCCGTTGGTGGTCGCGAAAGTCAGTGCGAGCACGAACAGTACGGCTGCGAGGAACGCCATCCGGTTGCGCGACCAAGCCAACACCTTCGGCGACACCAACACCGTCACCAGCGCCGCCATCGCGGCACCCACGGCGGCGAACAGCCCGAAGTGATGCACCCATTTGGTCGGGGTGAACATCAGGAAGAATATGGTGCCGAGGATGATCCCCATCAGCCGCCACGCCGGGCCCCGTGCCACCCCGGGCACCCGGCCGCGCCGCAGCATGATGAACATCGAGGCGAACAGCGACAGCGCGGTGATCAGGAAGCCGAACCGGCGCGACAGCGAGCCGTCGACCGTCGGCAGGATCAGGTAGTAGTAGCGCAGGTTCTCGGTGTACCACTCCTGGTTCGGCCCGATGTCGGTGCGAATCCTGGTGGCTTCCAACACGGTTGCGATGGTCTGGTCGAAGAAGACCACGGTCAGGATCACCGTGCCCGCGGCCAGCAGCGGCAATACAAGCGGCCAGACGCCCACCACCTGGCGGCGGCGCACGAGGATGCGCAGTAGCGGGCGACCGCCGGCCATCAGCGCGGCCACCGCGATCAGGCCCGTCGGCTGGATGCCGAGCGTGAACGCCGCGGTGATGATCGCGAACGCAGCGGGTGTGAGGCGCCCCGAGGTGATGGCCCGCTCGATCAGCACATAGGTGATCAGCGCGCCGGTGGCGATCTGGCCCTCCGGGCGCAGGCCGTTGTTGAACGGCATCCACGCCGCCAGCAGCACCAGGCCCGCGGCCCACAGCGCGGGCTTGCTCGCGGCGACGGCGGGGCCCAGGCGAGGCAACACCTCGCGAGAGAGCAACAGCCAGCACACGATTCCGCACACCAAGTTGGGAAGCCGCATCCAGATGCTCGCGTCGCTGACGCTGGTCATCATCGCCAGCAGGTTGTAGTACCACCCGAACGGGTCCTCGGGGCTGCCGAACCACCGGAAGTAGTTCGACATGTACCCGGCGTGGCCGGCCACCCGCGCCATGCCCAGGATGTAGCCGTCGTCAGACGAGTTGGCCCCGATCACGTGCCAGGCCGCGAAGCCGCCGATGACGACGGCGTCGGTGGGCGTGAACGTGCGCCATCGCTGCGGGACCAGCCGGCGCATCCGCCTGCCGTCCATGCGGTCCAGCCGCCACAGCGCCAGCAGCGCCATCACCGTGGACACGATGGCCAGTACCATCGCCGCCAGCTTCAACGGCGTTGGCTCCGTGGTGAATCGGGTGTCGATCTCCGCCGACAGGCTCAACCCCGGCGGCGCGGGTCCGGTCAGGTCGGTGAACACCCCGACGATGGCGGGACGCAGGTTCGGGTCGGGGAAGCCGGTGTACTGCGGCGAGCCGTCGGGTCTCGTCAGCCCGACGAACGTCGCGAACGTGCCCTCCTCGGAGGACGTGATCTCGATGCGCGAACAGCCGGGGGCGCCGTCGGTTCCGACGACACGCGCCCGGGGCACGCTGGCCACCACCACGTTTCGGTCGGTGATGTCGACGCGTTGCGCGTTTACCGTGACGAACAGGCTCTGCAGCGCGGCCTGCTTACCGTCCTGCGGTGCCGTCCCCAACACCAGCCCGCCGCGCGGCGGCATCGACCGGACGACATCGCAGGGCACCGTCACCGTCATGCGCACCGGGGTCTGGGTGATCAACGGCGCGGTGACGCTGTCGAGCCGATCCTGTTGCGGCCAGTTCAGCGTCGCGGTGGTCTGTTGCACCGGAAGCAGGGGCGTGGCCACCGACAGCACGAAGCCGATCAACCCCGCGATCGCCGCCACCCAGCGGGCGATCCGCACGTCGGAACTCGATGCCTGGCTCATGGCAGCGCCCTGATGGGTCCGTTTCGGCTCCAACCGAACACGCGCTCCGTTTTTTGTTCGACGACGGCGTCCGGCGCCTCGGATGCGGGCACCACCCGCAGGTAGCGCTCGATCGAACCCCAGTCGCGGTACCAGTCGTCACGCAGGTAAGTGGGGACCGTCGCCGTGCGCAACAGCGCCTGGATGAACAGGAACGGGCCGCCGTCCTGGGCCGACTGCCACTGGTTCGACGACACCACCACCTGCTTGAGGTTCGGAAGGATGCGGTACTCCGGCAGTTCGGCGATGCCGAGGCGTTCGGAGAACGGGCGCTGGCACGGGAAATTCGCGGCCGTCGCGATGTCCATCAACACCGGCGTCTGCGAGCCGAGGAACTCCTGCGCGGTCACCAGCACCGGCACCCGCGGCGGGGTGAACGCGAACCACTGGTCGGTGGACAGGTTGGGGTCGTCGGCCACGATCCGCGCGACGTTCGCCTCCGGCGGCGCGGTCGTGAGCGGGAAACGCAGGTTGCGCCAGGCCTTTTGAGGCCCTGGGCCGACGTCGATCGGCTGCACCTCGTTCAGCGGCGTGTAGCTGCCGTCGGGTTGGTGCACACCCCATTGCAGCTTGAGCGACTGCCCGTAGTTGAACGAGCCGTCTTCCTCGTAGAACCAGATCGCGCCCGCGGCGGCGAGGCTGACCAGCGGCCGGTCCGGGGTGCGGGGCGGTAGCTGGTACCACGCCGACGTCACCTTGGCCGCGAGGGTGTTCTCGTCGTAGCTACCCATCACCGGCGTGCGTTCGGGGTCGAGTCCGAACGGCAGGAACACATTCGAACCGTTAACGCCGACGGGTCCGTAGCCGCCGCCGGTGCCCGCGGCGAACCCGATGCCGATGTTCGGTTCGTTCGGCGAGCCGTCCGAGTTGACCGTGCCCGGGTTGGCGGTGATCGGCTCGGGCGGTTCGAGGGTGTCGCTGACGCCGTTGGGGTTGAAGCCGACCGGATCTTCACCGCCGAGCGGGCCGTACTCACCGAAGCGTTGCCCCGGAACCGGTTGCAGCATCCCGGCATTCGTATCCGGCTCCACCAACACGTCGTCGGCCATCGCGCAGCTGGTGTCCGAGAGCCCGGACTTCAGCGCGGAAACGTTGGCCTTGGCGGTGGTGTAGACGGGATAGCGCTGTACCGCGCCCTTGGTCATCGAGCCGACCTCGAGCACCACCATGATCGTCGCCACCACGAGCAGCGGAGTCGACGCCAGCACACGGTTGCGCTTGGTGTTGGCGACCTCCGTGTGCCCGGCGTAGTCCATGCGGAAGTGCAGCCATCCCGCGAGCAGTCCGGTAACGATCGCGAGCGCGAGGAAGATGCCGGTCACGGGAACACCGGCGATCACCGGTTGCTTGTCGAACCACGGCACGCCGTAGTTGCCGACGTAAAACCAGCCGTTGATTCCCGATGTGGCCCAAGCCAATACGAAGAGCAGGGCGGTGACGTAGAGCGCGAAATTTCGCCTGCTGTGCAACCCGACGCGGGAGAACGCGAACGCCGTCACCGCCCCGAGCGCCCCGGCCAGCCCGGCGAACCCACCGAATTGCACGGCCCACTTGGTGGGCGTGAACGTCAGCAGCAGAAGGCCGATCGCCGTCGACCCGATCAGGCGCCAGACGGGGCCGCGCGCCATGCCGACGACACCGCCACGCCGCAGCAGCACCGCGAGCATCCCGAACAGGCACAGCATCAGCACCAGCACCGCGAACCGCCGGGTCAGCGACGAGTCGACACTGTCCTCGACGGTGAGGAAGTAGTAGCGCAGGAACTCCTGGTACCACGCGATAGTCGGGCCGACGACGTACTTGATGCGGGCGGACTCGGCCACGGTGGCCAGCGTCTGGTCGCGGAACACCACCACGAAGATCAGCGCGAGCGCGCTCAGCAGCGCGGCGAGCGGCGCCAGGACGCCGTCGACGGGGCGGCGGGCGCGCACGGTGCCGACGATCGCGCGGCCCCCGACCAGAAGCGGGGCGATCGCGATCAGACCCTGCGGTGCCAGCGTCACGCTGAAGACCGCGACGATGATCGCCAGCGCCGCCGGCCACGTCCGCCGGGTGGCGACGGCGTTCTCCACCAGCACCCACACCGCGACGGTGCCGAACGCGATGAGCGGTTCGGGTCGCAGGCCGTTGTTGAAGGGCAGCCACGCGGCGAGGAAGACCGCCCCGGCCGTCCACGCCGTCACCCGATTGGCGGCCAGTCCGCGGCCGAGGCGGGGAAGGATGCAGCGGCTGACGATCAGCCACGCGCCGATCGCGGCCAGGGTCGCGGGCACGCGCATCCACACGCTCGCGGTGCTGACCGAGGCGAACGCGGCCAGCAGCGACTGGTACCAGTCGAACGGGGCCTCAGAGGCGCCGAAGAAGCGGAAGTAGTTGGCGGTGTAGCCGGCCTCGGCGGAGACCCGCGCGATGGTGAGGTTGTAGCCGTCGTCCGACGAGAGGGCACCGATGAGGTGCCACAGCAGCAGCGTGCCGACGACACCGATGTCGGCCATCCAGTGCCAGAAGCCCACGCGCCAGAACCGGCGCCAGGCGCGCGGCACGCGGCGCCCGCTGTGGCGGTCGAGCACCGCCAACGCGGCGATCGACGCGATCACGCACAAGACGCCCAGCACCATCACGGCGAGCTTGAGCGCGGTGGGCGAGGTGATGAAGCGGGTGTCGACGTCGATACGCGCCGACAGTCCGTCCTGCGGCGCCACTTCCATATCGGTGAAGACGCCGGCGACCTGCGGTTTCTCCTCGGCGGGCAGGGTGCCCGCGGATCCGGGGAGACCGATGAAGTCGGCGCCGACCTCACCCGGGTTGGCCCAGATGTGCAGCGTGCCGCAGGCGCCGTCCTCGACGGCCGGGCGTGGTGCGACCGCGGCGACCGAGTCCCGGAACGCGACCACCACGACGTCGGCGGTGGCGCGCACGAACAGGCCGTTGCGGCTGGCGTCGATGCCGCCGGGTGGGACGGTCGACAGGACCAGGCCGCCGTCGTCCGGCAGCGTGGCGACCGCCTGACAGGGAATGGAGATGTCGAGGGTCTGCGGCGCACCGGAGACCAGCGGGGCGGTGATGTCGCTGACGAACCCGTCGGGCCCCGTGCCTTGTGGCCACAGGACGGTGGCGGTCGTCTGCTTCACCGGCAACAGCGGGACCAGCCCGCACAGCAACACACCGGCGATGCCTGCAACGACGGCGATCACTCGCGCGATTCGATGAGCAGGCACGAGCGTCGATGGTAGGCGACGAAATCCGCGGAGTCCGTGACGCCAGGCCGACATGCCTAGAGCTGCTAGGGTATGACCTAGTACCTCTAGGTATAGGAGGCTTTGGCGTGCACATCGAGAAGGACCTCGTGGCCGCCTCCGCCACCCCGCTGGTGCTCGGCATCCTCGCCGAGGGCGAGTCATACGGCTATGCGCTCATCAAGCGGGTCAACGAGTTGTCGGGCGGCCAGATGCAGTGGACGGACGGCATGCTGTACCCGCTGCTGCACCGGCTGGAACGCCAGGGCTACGTGTCGGCGAACTGGCGGGTCTCCGACGGCGGACGCCGCCGCAAGCACTACGCCATCACCGCGGCCGGGCGGGAGGTGCTCGCCGAACGGCGGCGGCAGTGGACCGTCGTCGCCGAGGCGCTGGACCGCGTGTGGAAACCCCTGTCGGCGGACGTCGCACCGGGGTGGGCGTGATGCGGGCGGACACCGAACTCGAATCGCAGATCGCGCAGTGGCGCGGCTACGTTCAGCGGCACCGCGCGATCGCCGCGGCCGACGTCGACGAGATGGAGGACCATCTTCGCGAGCAGATCGCCGACCTGTCGCGTGCCGGGCTCTCCGACGACGAGGCGTTCCTCGTCGCGGTCAAGCGGATGGGCAACGTCGACGCAATCTCGCGGGAGTTCGCCCGCGAACATTCCAACCGGCTGTGGAAGCAGCTGGTGCTCGTCTCCGAGGATGCGGGGCCGACGGCCCGGCCGAACCGCGAACTGCTCGTCGTACTCGCGCTCGGGCTCGGCGCGGGCATCGCGGTCAGGCTGGGCTTGGCGCTGCTCGACGACACCCTGACGTTCTGGCGAAACGCGGCGTTCTTCGTATTCCCGTTCCTGGCAGGCTATTTCGCGTGGAAAAGACGGCTGCGGTGGTGGCACTGGGCGCTGCTCGTGGCGCCGGCCGCGGTGCTGGCGGTCGCCGTCAACGCCTTCCCGTTCGGCGACGACTTCTTCGACGATCCCGACACCGAGGTCCTGGCCGGGATGCACGTGCCGATCGTGTTGTGGCTACTGGTCGGGCTGGCCTATGTCGGCGGACGATGGCGATCCGATTCGCGCCGAATGGATTTCATCCGGTTCACCGGTGAATTCGTCGTGTACCTCACGCTGCTGCTGATCGGCCTCGCGGTCCTGCTGCTGTTGACCGGCGGCGCGTTCGACGCCATCGGGGTGGACCTCGAGGAGTTCGTCGGCGACTGGGCGCTGCCGATCTTCGTGCCTCTGGCCACACTCGTGGCGGCCTGGTTGGTCGAGGCCAAGCAGAACGTGATCGAGAACATCGCCCCGGTGCTGACGCGGGTGTTCACGCCGCTGACGACCGTCATGCTGCTCGCGCTGCTGGTCGCGTTCTCGACGGCGGGCAGCGTCATCGGCGTGGACCGCGACCTGCTGATCCTGATGGACCTCATCCTCGTCCTGGTGCTGGGGCTGCTGCTGTACGCGATCTCGGCCCGCGACCCGCTCTCGCCGCCGACCGTATTCGATTGGCTGCAGCTGGTTCTCGTGCTCAGCGCGTTGGCCGTCGACGTGCTGATGCTCACGGCGATGCTGATGCGCATCGCCGAGTTCGGCTACAGCCCGAACAAGGTCGCCGCGCTCGGGATGAACCTGGTGCTGCTGGTCAACCTGGCCTGGTCGGCGTGGCTGGTGATCGGCTTCCTGCGGCGCCGGCGGCCATTCGGCGACGTCGAGCGGTGGCAGACCCGCTACCTCCCGGTCTACGGAGTGTGGGCCGCGTTCGTGGTGCTGGCGCTGCCGCCGCTGTTCGGATTCGTCTGACGGGTTGATTCCACGCACCAGGTGCGTGCGATCAACCCGCTAATGGGTTATCCACAGCGGCGTCGGCATCGGCTGGTCGTGGCCCGGCGGCTGGTCCAGGCTTGACCGCGTGACGCGCTGGCATCTCGGGCATGTCGCCGACCTCACCGTCGCGCAGGACGGAGTCGTCGCGCGCCGCCAGATGCTCTGCGCCGGAGCCACCGATTTCGACATCGCCCGGCTGGTGCGCCGTCGCGAATTGGTTCCGGTCGGTCGCGGCGTCTACGTCGACCACAGTGGCCGCCTCACCCAGCCGCAGCGGCACTGGGTCGCGGTGCTGGCGTTCTGGCCGGCGGCGTTGGCGCATGCATCGGCGCTGCCTGACCCGCCGACGACGGTGGTGCACATCGCGGTCGATCCGTCGCGCAATCTGCGTCCCCTGCCGCGCATCGTCCTGCACCGGACACCTGACTTCGCGCAGCGCGCCGATCTCTTCCGCAAACCGCCTTTGATTCGTGTGGAGCACGCGCTGATCGACGTGGTCGGCGGCGAGCTCCGCGGCGAGGACGTCGCGGCGGCGTTCGCCGAACTGGCGCGAGTGTGTGCGACCTGGCGCACCACCCCGCAGCGGGTGTTGCAGACGTTGGAAACCCGGCGACGTGTCCCGGGCCGGCGCATCTTGGAGGCGATGCTCACCGACCTTCGCGACGGGGCGTGTTCGGTGCTGGAGCGCGGTTACCTGCACCGAGTCGAGCGAGCGCACGGTCTGCCCAGAGGAAGGCGTCAGGCTCGTAGCACCGCGACCGGTCGGACCACCTTCCAGGATGTGCGCTACGGGCGCCACAGAGTCGTCGTCGAGCTCGATGGTCGGGCGTTTCACGATTCGCCCCGCGACCGCGATCGCGACGCCCTGCGCGATCTCGCGGAGTTGAGCCGGTCGGACCTGGCCACGATCCGGCTGACCTACGGATTGGTCTTCGGCGATGCGTGCCGCACCGCCCAGCTGATCGGCGGCGTGCTCCGGCGCCGCGGCTGGACCGGTCGGGTGCGCACCTGCCCCTCATGCCGCCCCGCGATCGCGCTAACGGGTTGATTCCACGCACCAGGTGCGTGCGATCAACCCGTTAAGGGTGTCGAGCTCCGAAATCAGGACAGCCGCAACGGCGCCGGACTCCACAGCCCGCTGCGCGTCGCGGTGCCGAGGTCCAGCCGAGCCTGGGCGGCGTTCGGGTACCACGGCGTGAGCTGCTGCAGCGAACCCCAGTCGCGGAACCAGTCGTCGTCGAGGTAGGTCGGCACGGTCGTCGCCCGCACCAGCAGCTCGGTGATGCCGAGCGGACCGCCGCCGAGGTAGTCCATCACCGGTGAGTTCGCTTCGGCGCCAAAGCGGTCGGGCAGGATCCGCCACTTGGGCACCTCGACAACGCCGTTCTGATGTCCGAACGGCCGCTGGCAGGGGAACGCCAATCCGACGAGCCAGTCGAGCAACACCGGGTCCGACGATCCGACGACGTCCTGCAGCGTGCGCAGCTCCGGGATCCGCGGCGGTGTCACCGCGATCCAGTGCTGCGGGTCGAGGTCTTCGTCGGAGGCCACCAACCGTATCTGGGTCGCCTCTTGCGGTATCGCGTCCAACGGGGCCCGCAGGTTACGCCACGCCGGGGAGGCGCCGACGTCGGCGAATCCGATCGAACCGCCCGGCTCGTCGGCCGCGGCCTGCTCGTCGGTCGCCCACTGCACGGCGACCTCACCGGCGTCGAAACGCCCAGCGGCCGAAATGACCAGCAGGGGACCGACGTCGTCGCGAGACGGCAGGCGGTACCAGGCCGAGCGCAGCTGCGCGGGCTGCTGCGTGCCGGGACGCCAGCTGGCCATCACCGGCGTGGTCGCCGGATCGAGCTTGTACGGCAGCCGCGCCCGCGAGCCGTTGACGCCGGCGGCGGCCGTCGTGCCGCCCTCGGTCCCGCCGTTGCTGGCCTGATCGTCTTCGCTGTCGGTGTCCGCGAAGTTGGTGGACGTGCCCTGCCCGCTCATCGTCTCGTCGGCCGACACGTCGGCGGGAATTCCGTTGGGGTCGAACCCCTGTGCGGTGCCCGCGCCGAGCGCCTCACCGATGGGCGTGTCGATCGGCCTCAGCATCCCGACGTTGGGGTCCTCCTCGACCAGCACGTCCTGGGCCATCCCGCACGTCTTGCCGGTCAGTGCCTCGAGGTTGGACCGCCCGACGCTCCACGCCGGGTACTGGTCGAGCATGGCCAGCGTCAGCGAGAGCACCTCGAACACCACCAGTACCCACGTGGCGATCGCCAACGGCGCCTGCAGGATTCGTTGCCAGCGCCGTTGCGGACCCGGCGGTGAGGAGTCGCGCCCCGAGAAGTGGAACCACGCGGCGGCGATCAGGGCCAGCACCGACAGCCCCAACAGGATGGTGGAGAAGCCGAACTTCCACTCCGGCATGGCATTCGACCACGGCACACCGAAGTTGGACACGTACCACCAGCCGTTGACGGTGGCGAACGACAGCGCCATCGCAAACAGCACCGCCGCGCCGAACACCGAGCGGTTGCGCCGCGAGCGCATCGCGCGTGCGGTCACGGCGACGGCGGCCAGCGCACCGAGCGAGCCGGCCAGGCCGGCGAACACGCCGAAGTGGTGCGTCCACTTGGTCGGCGTGAACATCATGGCCAAGAACGAGATGACGGTGATGCCGATGATGCGGCGACTCGGACCCAGCGCCGTGCCGGGAATCCTGAACTTGCGCAACGACATCGCGACCGCCACGGCCAGCGCGATCAGCAGCATGAGCACCGCGAACCGGCGCGCGACCGACCCATCCGGGCTCAGCGTGAACAACCGTTCGTAGCGGATGTGCTCGTCGAACCAGCTCAGGCTCGGCCCGACCGCGGACTTGAACGTGCTGGCCTGAAGTTCGGCCGCCAGCGTCTGGTCCCGGAAGATCAGGATGATCGTCACCGTGGCCGCGGCCAGGATCGGCGCCAGCAGCGCCAGGTATCCGAAGCGCGAAACGTGCGCGGCAACAATGGTTTTCAGCGGCCCGACGGCCACCAACAGCGCGCCGATCGCGGCGATGCCGGTGGGGCCGGAGAACAGCGTGAGCGCGCCGATGACGATCGCGATCGCGACGGGTAACAGCCTGCTGGTGGCCACGCCCCGCTCGACCGAGCACCACGTCAGCAGGATGCCCAGCGCGATGATCGGCTCGGGCCGCAGCCCGTTGTTCAGCGGCAGCCAGAACGCCAGGAACAGGCCGGCCGCCGTCCACGCCGCCGCCGGGGTCGTCTTCACCGCGTGGCCGAGTCGCGGGATCACCTCGCGGCTGATGACCCACCAGCACGCCAGCCCCATCACGAGCGTCGGCAACCGCATCCACACGCTGTGCGTGCTGACGTGCGCCCAGAGCGCGAGCAGGTCGTAGTACCAGCCGAACGGCGCTTCCGGGGTGCCGAACCAGCGGTAGTAGTTCGCCATGTAGCCGGCGCTGTCGGACACCCGTGCCATCGTCAGGATGTAGCCGTCGTCGGCGGTGTTGGCGCCGACGAAGTGCCACCACACCAGCACCGCGGCGACCACGCCGTCCAGCGGGCGCAGGGTCCACCACCGCGGGGGCAGGAACCGCCGGACGCGGCGGCCGTCGGCGATGTCGAGAAGGTGAAGCGCAGCCAGGGCGATGACGGTCAGCGCGACCCCGATGATCATCGCCAGCGTCTTGAGCAGGGTCGGCGTGGTGCTGTAGCGGGTGTCGAGCGTCGCGGACAACTCCAGGCCCGGCGGCGCGGGACCGCTGAGGTCGGTGAAGACGCCGACGATCTGCGGCCGGAAGTCGTAGCCGCCGCGTTCGCCGCGCAGCGGTTCACCGGGGTCCTCGCTCGGAATGCGCCCCGGGCCCTGGACGAGGCCGACGAACTCGCCGGTCACCTTGTCGGCGTGTGCGGTGAAGGTCAGCCGCTGGCACTGCGGGCTGAGCACCTGATCCAGCGGCGCACTGACCACCGGGGTGTTGCGCACGATCACCAGCAGGTCGTCGTTGACCCGTTCGATGAGCAGGCCGCGGTCGATCGCCTTGGGCGCCTGCTTCGGCACCGTCGACAACAGCACCGAGCGCCCGCCGGCCAGCCCGGCCGCCGCTCGGCACGGCACGCTGATCTCCAGGTCGGTCGCGACGTAGCCGATGAGCGGGGCGTCCACGCTGCGCAGCACGCCGTTCTGCGGCCAGTTCAGTTGCGCCGTGGTCTGCGTGACCGGCATCAACGGCGTCGCTATCGCCAGGAGTGCGCCGAGCAACCCCGCGACGATGGCTATCAGCCGCACCGTCCGATGGTTCGACCCGACCCCGGCTTCACCGACCACGGCGTTCGATCCTAATTGGGCTTCCGGATCGCCAGCACGAACGGGCCGATGCTGGAGACCTCGAAGCGCGGGTCGTCGAACAATGCCTCGTCCAGCGCGACGTGGTAGCGCCGCACGTTGGGCTGGTTCGGGTACACGTCGGAGGCGAGCCGCAACGTGTAGGTGTCGTCGGCGCCGCGGCGCATCAGAAACACCGTCGGCGGGTCCCACGGCAGCGAGTCGAGCGCCTCGATGAACTGGTCGGCGTCGGTCAGCGTGGCCCAGCCCTCGATGGCTTCGGCGCGCTTCTCGAACTGGGCGAGCGGGTTCGCGTAGTGCGACGTCAGCCCCTGGAAGCCGTAGTAGGGGTAGTAGGACAGGAAGCTGTAGTCGGCGGTCAGCACGACGGTCTCGTCGCGGGGGCGGCCGGTCACCTCGGTGATCTTGGCGTCGATCTCGCGGTAGTAGCGCTCGGCCCCCGGCGGCCGCCGGTCGGCGCGCTGACCGTAGCCGTCGGTGTCGGTGTAGGCGACCACGATGTCGGACCGCAGCACGTCGGGGATGTCCTGGCTGTAGGTGACGGCGCCGATCGCGCCCAGTGCGGCGGCCGCCGCGACGACGCGACGCGTGTTCTCGGGCCGCACGCGCGCCGCCACGGCCCGCGTCACCTCGATGAAGCCGAAGGCGCCCGCCGCCGTCAGCAGTACGGTCAGCGTCGGGTTCAGCCGGAACGACAGCAGGGTGGTGCCCGCCAGCGTGGTCAGCATCGACAGCAGCGACCAGGCGTAGACGGCGAGCACGGCGATCGCGAGCGCGCCGGCCCGGGTCGACGAGCGCGCCTGCCAGACCAGCCACAGGGTGCCGAGCATGCACAGCGCCCCGAGCAGCGTGAAGTGCAGCATCGGGAACTCCAGCTGGGCGCCGTCGGTCGGGAGATAGTGCTGGGCCGTGCCGGAGTCGGCGGGTTCGCCGGAGATCGCGGCCAGCAGATACGGCGCCCACCCGATCAGCGCGATCGCGCCCGAGATCACCGCGATGACGGCCAGCCGCAGCAACGGGTCGATGCTCCGGCGCGCGACGGCGAGCAGCACCCCCATGATCGCCAGCGTGAACGCGGCGTAGGCGAACAGCAGCGTGTACGACAGCGCGGCTCCGCCGAGGAACAGGCCGGTGCCGACGATCGCGGCCCATCCGCCGCGGCGGACCTTCCCGTCCACGGCCGGGCGGGCCCCGGCCCGCAGCCCCGACCACGCCAGCACGAACACCGGGGGCAGCAGCACGCAGATGATCGCCGCGTAGGGCTCGGCCGGTGAGTACGACAGCGCGGCGGCCGTTGTCGCGGTGGTCACCACCAGCGCGTACTCGAAGCGAATCATGGCCGCCCACAACACGAACGCGACGGCCACCGCGGCGGTGATCGAGATGATCGCCCACGGCTTGAACATCTCCCACGCGGGGGTCCCGGTCAGCGCGGCCAGCCGTCCACCGATCCAGAACCAGCCCGGCGGATAGAAGGGCGGCAGGCCCATGTAGGTCATGTCGCGCAGCGCGGCGCTGTCGGCCAGCCGGGTCAGGTACTCCGTGCGGAACTGCTGGTCGACCGAAATGCCGTACAGATAAAGCTTTGTCGCGCCCAGCGGCATCGCCAGGGTCACCACTGCGAAGGCGGACAAGAACAGCGTCGCCCCGACCTTCGCCGGCATTCGGCGGCCGCGCCGCCACACCCATCCGCTGGCGAACAGCCCGGCCAGGCAGACGACCTGGCCCACCGTGGTCAGCGCGTGCAGTTGGTTGGAGGAGTTGTACGCCGGCCACTCCACCCGCGCGATCGCAACCACGGAGACGACCGCGACGACGACCGCCGCCGCGGCGGCCGCAACCATCTGGCCGGCGACCTTGATCGGCATGGCCGTCGAGCCGTCACGCATCAGATGGGTAGCTTGCGGAAGATCGGCCGCGGGATGTGGCGCAGCACCATCATCACGTACCGGAAGGCTCCCGGCGCCCATACCAGTTCCTTGCCCTTGGCCGCCGCCGTGACCGCAAGCTCGGCGACGTCCTCCTTGTCGACGGTGAACGGCGCTTCCTTGGCGCCGGTGGCCTTCCAGTGCTCGATGGTGGTGGTGGTGCGCACCTGTCCGGGACGGATGACCAGTACCCGAACGCCGTACTCGCGCAACGCCTCTCCGAGGCCGAGGTAGAAGCCGTCCAGGCCGGCCTTCGTCGATCCGTACACGAAGTTGGACCGCCTCACGCGCTCACCGGCCGCCGAGCTCATCGCGATGATCTGCCCGAAGCCCTGGGCCCGCATCTTCTCTCCGAGCAGCACGCCCACCGAAACCGCTGCGGTGTAATTGATCTGGGCGGCCTGGACGGCCTTCGCCTGGTTCTGCCACAGCTCCTCGGCGTCCCCGAGCAGGCCGAAGGCCACGATCGCCACATCGACATCACCACCGGCCCAGGCCTTGTCAATGACGTCACGATGCCCGGCGGTGTCGGTGCCGTCGAAGTCGATCCATTCGACGGACTTGGCCCCCGCCGCCGTCATCGCGGCGATGGCGTCGTCCTTGCGCGGATGGTTCGGCAGGTCGGCGAGGACGATGCGCGCGTGCGCATTGCGCAGGTAGCGCTCACAGATCGCCAGTCCGATCTCCGATGTCCCGCCGAGCAGCAGGATGGTCTGGGGGTTACCTACGGCATCAAGAACCATCTACAGCAGCTCCAAGCGTCGGGCCATGTCGGATGCGAAGACGCCGTTCGGGTCGGCCTTGCGGCGCACGGCGATCCACTCGTCGATCCGGGGATACATCTTGTGGAACCTCTCCGCGCTGACTCGTGAGTCCTTCGCGGTGTAAACCCGCCCACCGAACTCCATGACCCGTTCGTCGAGTTCGTTGAGGAATTCGTTGACCCCGTGCCGGTTCGGGAAATCCATCGCCACGTTCCAACCGGCCATCGGGAAGCTCAGCGGCGCGCGGTTTCCGGGACCGAACAGTTTGAACACGTTCAGCGCCGAGTAGTGCCCGCGGGTCTGGATCCAGCGGATGATCGCCTTGAACTCCTCGAGCGCATCGGGCGGCACCAGGAATTGATGCTGCGCGAAACCCGCTGGGCCGTAAGCGTTGTTCCACCCGCTGACCAGATCCAGCATGTGGTAGAACTGCGACAGGTTCATGATCTTGCCGGTGTAGGTTCCGCCGAGGCGGTAATACACCTCGCCGATCGCCATGAACGACAGCTTGTTCATCGCGCTGACGGGGAAGATGTCCGGCACCGAGAGCAGTTGCGGCGCATCGAATTTGAGCGGGTCTTTGGCGAGTTTCGGGGGCAGCTGGTCGAGCGTGGCCAGGCTGCCGCGGCTGATCGAGGCCCTTCCGAGTTTGGGCGGCGGGCTGATCAGGTCGAACCAGGCGCTGGAGTAGGTGTAGCGGTCCTCGCTGCCGTCGAGGTGGACCGCGATCGTCTCGTCGAGGTCGTTGGTGGAGACACCGTCGGCGATGAAGTACGCGGTCTCGGTGCGCGTCATCGCGATTCGCGCGCGCAGCACGATCCCGGTGAGACCGTTTCCGCCCACGGTCGCCCAGAACAGCTCGGCGTCGGGGCCGTCGGGGCTCAGGGTGTGAACCTCGCCGTCGGCCATCAGCAGGTCCATCGACAGCACGTGGTTGCCGAAGCTGCCCGCACTGTGGTGGTTCTTGCCGTGGATGTCCGACGCGATCGCGCCGCCGACGGTGACCTGTCGGGTGCCCGGCAGCACAGGCACCCACAGCCCGAACGGCAGCGCCGCCTTCATCAGCTGATCGAGGCTCACGCCCGCGTCGACGTCGGCCACCGCCGTGTCGGCGCTGATCGAGTGGATCCCGTGCAGGGCGGTCATATCCACGACGAGACCGCCGCCGTTGCATGCCTGGTCGCCGTAGGAGCGGCCCAGCCCGCGGGCGAGGACGCCCCGGTGCAGGAACGACGGGCTGGATGCGCTGCGGTCGGCGGCGTCGCGAACCGCCCGTGCGATCAGGTCGACGTCCGGGGTGCTCAGCACCTGTGCGACGGACGGTGCGGTGCGACCGAAGCCGGTCAGGGCACGCGAGGTCGTCGGCAGGTTCTCGGACATCGAAACGAGGGTACCGTGCCGTCGTGAGCGCCTCGGTGCGCCGCATTTCGGCCGGTGACGGGCGCGCCGGCTATCGCAGGCGGAAGATCACCGCCCGCTGGACGGCGAAGTTGATCACGGTCGCGGTGCCCTGGGCGATGACGAACGCGACGACGACTGCGGTCGGCGTGTAGTCCAGCAGGTCGAGGAACAGGTGGTTGAGCCCGACCTGGACGACGAATGTCGTGATGTAGAGCCCCCACACCGCGGCCATCCGGGCGTGGCTCGGCGGCGCGCGGAACGTCCAGCGCCGGTTGAGCATGTACGCCGTCGTCGTGCCTGCGACCCAGCCGAGCGCCTTGGCCAGGTCGGGCTGCATTCCACCGACCCGGTAGAGCAGCACGTACAGGCCGAAGTCGACGATCGCCGAGAATCCACCGGTGACGATGAACCGCCAGACCTGGGTGCCCAGGCTCAGGGCGGGCTGCATCGGGGGCTCGGCCACCCGGGCAGCTTACGTGGACACAAACTCATCGACCCCAGCCCACGCGTGAATGTGTGTCCTGCTGCCGCCCCCACGTCGCTAGGTTGCAAAGGGTGCAGACCCGGTCCGGTGCGGAGATCGTCGTCGACGGCGACATCGTCTGCAAGCTTCACCGTGCGGGTACTGATCCGCGTGCGTTGACGGTCCGGCTGGGCATCGCCGCTCGGTCGGACTGCCTGCTCTCCCCGCTGTCGACGGCCCCAGAACCGGTCGGAGCGCGGTGGCGCAGCCGGTGGCCGCGCGTGGACGTGGTTGCCCCGCAACCGGAGTCGCTACCGTGGTCGCAAGCCGGGGAGTTGCTCGCGCAGCTGCACCGAGAACCGCGGCCGACGCGGACACCTGCACACGGCTGGCCGCGACGGCTGCGCCGCGCGGTCGACATGCTGCGGGGAGGGAATCCGTCGGTGCGACGGGCGGCGGCCGCTCTTCCCGATGCGGCGTGGCGAGCGGGTTCGCGCGACCGGCCAACGACGCTCGTGCACGGCGACTTCCATCTGGGTCAGCTCGGCCGCCACCATTCACGGTGGCTTCTGCTCGATGTCGACGATCTGGGGGCCGGCGATCCGGCGTGGGATCTCGCGCGGCCGGCGGGGTTCTGGGCGGCCGGGCTCATCCCGGACGACGACTGGAGGAACTTCCTCGACGCGTACCGCGGCGCCGGTGGTCCCGCGCTGCCCGACGCAGATCCGTGGCCGGTGCTCGACGCGTTCGCACGCGCGGCGGTCGTGCAGGCGGCGGCTCATCACCCCGACGACGAAATGCTGGCGGCGGCCTGTGCGCGGATGTTCTAGCTGGAGAAGAACAGCCGGCCGAATCCCTGCTTGCGGTAGTACTTGTTGCCGCGATGTCCCCAACCGGGGCCGTAACCGTATCCCGGCTGATGAGGCGGCGAAGGCGGCGGCGCGCTCTGCACGAACCGGTTCTCCATCTGAGTCAGCGACTCCAGCTCGCCGAAGTCGAGAAAGATGCCGCGGCAGGTGTCGCACTGCTCCAAGTGGATGCCGTTGCGTTCGTACGTCCGCATGGAGCCCGCACACTTCGGGCACGTCAACGTGCCCGTCGGCGCGGACGGCGTGGACGACGGCGGCTGGTATGGCGGGATGCTCATATCCGCATAACGGGCGCGGGCCGCGCCGGAGTTCCGCGCGCTTACACCCAATACGCGACGCGGGCCCGGTACTGCCGCATGGCGAACGCCGCGAAGATCCAGCCGATCACGGTCAGCGCGATCACCACGAGCCAGTGGCGCAGTTCCTGATCGGCGCCAAGCAGCGGGGCCCGCACGATGTCGAGGTAGTGCAGTAGCGGGTTGAGCTCGACCACCTTGGCGTACTGCTCGGCGCCCTGCTGCTGCAGGGTGGACTCGTTCCAGATGATCGGGGTCATGAAGAACAACAGCTGCACCAGGCTGACCAGCAGCGGGCTGATGTCGCGGTAGCGGGTGGCCAGGATGCCGAAGCACAGCGACACCCAGATGCAGTTCAGCACGATCAGGCCGAGCGCCGGGATGACCGCGAGGTCGGTCCACTTCCACGGCTTGGGATAGATGATCGCGATGATGACGAAGATGATCATGTTGTGCCCGAACAGGAGTATCTGTCGCCACACCAGTCGATAGACGTGTACCGACAGCGGCGTCGGCAACTGTTTGATCAGGCCCTCGTTGGCCACGAACACGTCGGCGCCCTCGAGGATCGCCGCGTTGATCAGGTTCCACACGATCAGCCCGAGGGTGACGTACGGAAGATGTTCGGACAGCTCGAGTTTGAACAGTTTGGAGTACAGCAGGCCCATCGCGACCGCGGTCGCGCCGGTGGCGATCGTGATCCAGAAGGGACCGAGCACCGAACGGCGGTAGCGCTGTTTGATGTCCTGCCAGCCGAGGTGCAGCCACAGTTCGTGCTTGCCGAAGCCGGCGACGAGGTCGCCCCAAGCCCGGCTCATCGTCCGCGACTGCGCGGCGGCGTCGGTGAACGTCACGATGCGGGCCTCCCGAACCTCTCCTTGCGACCCATGCGCCGCAATCGGATCCACTCCCTCAGACCGGCCGGGTCGCGGCGCGACACCAGGAAGTACCAGCCGAACCGAGCCCATTCCTGAAGCTGCAACCGACGCAGCCCGGGCTGGGACAACAGATAGCCGCGGTTGCGGTAGGTATAGAAACGTTTGCGTTCGTCGTCGGGGTACTGCGTGTGCATCCGGCCGCCGAGGATCGGCTTGAACTCGTCACCGCCCTGCGGGTGCAGGTACACCGCGTCGAGGCAGGTGCCGAACGCCAATCCGGAGCGGACCAGCCTGCGGTGCAGTTCGGTCTCGTCGCCGCGCACGAACAGTCGCAGGTCCGGAACGCCGATGGCCTCCAGCGTCGCGGCGGCGAACAGCGCGCCGTTGAACAGAGACGCGATGCCCCTCAAGAGATCTGAGCCGGATTCGGTGCGCAGCTCGTCGACGCGGCGACGCCAGACGAGGCCGCGGCGCAAGGGGAAGGCCAGCCGCCCCGGGTCGGTCATGTCGCAGACCATCGGCGATACCTCGGCGAGGCCGTGGCGCTCGGCGCATGCGAGCAGCGTGCCCAGCACCTCCGAGTCAGCGGGGCGCCCGTCGTCGTCAGCCAACCACACCCAGTCCGCGCCCAATGCCAGCGCATGCAGCATGCCCAAGGCGAAACCGCCTGCGCCGCCGAGGTTTCGGCGAGAACCGAGGTAGGTGGTCGGCACCGGCTGCCCGGCCACCAGCTCGGCGACGCGGGGGTCGTCGTCGTTGTCGACGACGATCAGATGGTCCGGGGTGCGGGTCTGCGCCGACACCGACTCCAGCGACTTGGCCAGTTCGTCGGGACGACGGTGGGTGACCACCACCGCGCACACGGTCTCTGTCATCCCTGGCGCGTCTCTTCGAGCACTTCACGTACGGTCCGGGCGGCGTCCTCGCCCTCGTACGCGCGGACGACATCCTCGATGCCTCCGGTCATCTTGATCGTGCCGTGGTCGATCCACATCGCGGTGTTGCAAAGCCGGGCCAGAAACTCGTTGGAGTGGCTGGCGAACACCAGGATGCCGGAGCGCGCGACGAGCTCGGACAACCGAGTCTGGGCCTTCTTCAGGAAGTCGGCGTCCACCGCGCCGATACCCTCGTCGAGCAGCAGGATCTCCGGGTCGATGCTGGTCACCACGCCCATCGCCAGACGCACGCGCATACCGGTCGAATACGTGCGCAACGGCATCGACAGGTAGTCACCGAGCTCGGTGAACTCCGCGATCTCGTCGATCTTGGCCAGCATCTGCTTGCGCGTCTGTCCCAGGAACAGGCCGCGGATGAGGATGTTCTCGAAGCCGGAGATCTCCGGGTCCATGCCGACGCCGAGGTCGAACACCGGTGCCACCCGGCCGCTGACGCTGGCCACCCCGCGTGTCGGCTCGTAGATGCCCGACAGCAGCCGCAACAGCGTCGACTTGCCCGCACCGTTGTGCCCCACCAGGCCCACGCGGTCGCCGAGCTCCAACGACATGGTGATGTCCCGCAGCGCCTCGATGACCACGACGTTGGATTCGTTGCGTCCGATGGCGCCGCCGGCCTTGCCCAGGAACGCCTTCTTCAACGAGCGCGACTTCGCATCGAAGATCGGAAACTCGACCCATGCGTTGCGCGTCTCGATGTGGGGGACCACCGCCGGCCTCTAGAGGTACTGTCCGGTCCCCGGATGCGACGGGTTTCCGCGCACCGCCATGCCGGGGGGCAGCGCGCCCTGTCCCCGCATCTGCTCCAGCTGCTGGCGGGCCGCCATCTGCTGGGCGAACAGCGCCGTCTGGATGCCGTGGAACAGGCCTTCCAGCCAACCCACCAGCTGGGCCTGCGCGATGCGCAGCTCGGCGTCCGACGGCACTCCCTCTTCGGTGAACGGCAGCGTCAGCCGCTCGAGCTCGTCGCGCAGTTCGGGGGCCAGGCCCTCCTCCAGCTCGGTGATGCTCGTGCGGTGGATCTCGCGGAGCCGGTGGCGGCTGGCGTCGTCCAGCGGCGCCGCCCGCACCTCGTCGAGGAGCTGCTTGATCATGGTGCCGATCCGCATCACCTTCGCGGGTTGCTCGACGAGGTCGGTCAGCGATTTGCCGTCGTTTTCCTCGTCGCTCTCGGCGTCGGTGTTCTGCCCGCTGATGATCTCGATGTTGTCGTCGTCGGTCATACTCCCTGCGTTCCCTCTAATCTCCACGCCATTCGTCGCTGGGTCCGGCGATCCCACCCTCGACCACGGACCATCTAGCGACATTAGTCGCGTTGCCCGCGAGGCGGTCGCCGCGTGGCGCACGGGCGAACGTCCCCCGGCCACCGCAAACCCGGCGACGGACGGATGCCGGTCACCGAGCAAACGGCGTCACACATAGCTACCACGGTGGACAAGCCCTTTCGTTAACCTGCTGGCACGACCGGCCGGTGCCGTCGGGCTGACCAGCAACGACAACGGGTTTAGCGCCCCGAACGCCAAGGTCACTGGACTAGTATGGCTGCCCAGCAGACCCAGTCCGGCATGGCGGGTCGGGCCGACTATCGGCAGAATCGTGTCGGTTTGTGAACTCACGGAAGCTCGAAGGTGGGCTGGCATGGCATACGACGTCGCCCGGGTGCGCGGTTTGCACCCGTCCCTGGGCGATGGATGGGTGCGGTTCGACGCCCAGAGCGGCATGTTGTTGCCCGACGCGGTGGGCCGCGCGGTGTCCACGGCGTTCCGCGGGTCGATGCCCACACCGGTGGGCCCGCACCCGTCGGCGCAGCGCAGTGCCGCGGTGTTGGAGGCCGCCCGGGTGGCCGTGGCCGATCTGGTCGGCGCCGATCCCCGGGGCGTCGTCCTGGGTGCGGATCGTGCGATCCTGCTGACGTCACTGGCGGACGCGTCGTCCTCCCGGGTGGGCCTCGGTTACGAGGTGGTGGTCACCCGTCTCGATGACGAGGCGAACATCGCGCCGTGGCTGCGTGCTGCCAATCGCTATGGCGCCAAGGTGAAGTGGGCCGAGGTCGACATCGAGACCGGCGAACTGCCCAGTTGGCAGTGGGAAAGTCTGGTCACCAAGCCGACCCGGTTGGTCGCAATCACCTCTGCCTCTTCGACTTTGGGCACCGTGACCGACCTGCGAGCGGTGACGAAGCTGGCACACGATCAGGGCGCGATGGTCGTCGTCGACCACTCCGCGGCCGCGCCCTACCAGCTGATGGACATCGACGAGATCGACGCCGACGTGGTGGCGGTCAACGCGCTCGCGTGGGGCGGACCGCCCATCGGCGCCTTGGTTTTTCGTGATCCGTCACTCATCGACTCCTTCGGTTCGGTCTCGCTCGACCCGGGCGCGACCGGGGCGGCCCGCCTCGAGGTCGGCGCGCATCAGTTCGGGCTGCTCGCCGGTGTGGTGGCGAGCATCGAATACCTGGCCTCGCTCGACGAGAACGCGCACGGCACGCGCCGCGAACGCCTGGCGATCTCGATGCACTCGGCGAACGCCTACATGAGTCGGTTGTTCGACTACCTGCTGATCTCGCTGCGCTCGCTGTCGACGGTCATGGTCATCGGCCAACCCGAATCACGGATCCCCGTACTGAGTTTCGCGGTCAACGACGTGCCCGCCGATCGGGTGGTGCAGCGCCTCGCCGACAACGGCATCCTGGCGATATCGAACGCGAGTTCGCGGGTGCTCGACGTGATCGGCGTGAACGACGTCGGCGGCGCGGTGACGGTGGGCTTGGCGCACTACACCACCACCGCCGAGGTCGATCAGCTCGTTCGCGCGCTGGCCTCGCTGGGCTGATCCGCAACGCGCAGAAGGACTTTCCCGGACACCTCGCCGGACTGCAGCAACTCGTGCGCGGCAGCGGCCTCCTGAACGGGGTACTCGGCTCCGATGATCGGGCGCACCTGGCCGCTCTCGACCATCGGCCACACGTTGGCCACCACCTCGGAGACGACGTCGCTCTTGCTTCCCCGGCCGCTGACCGGACGCGCGCGAAGAGCGGTGGCGATGACGCCGCCCCGCTTGCTCAGCAGTTTGCCGATGTTGAACTCGGCCTTGACCCCGCCCTGCATCCCGATGATCACGATCCGGCCGTCGGGGGCCAACGCGTCGATGTTGCGGGCGAGGTAGGCCGCGCCCATGATGTCGAGGATCACGTCGGCGCCGCCCTCGGCCTTGACCCGCTCGACGAAGTCCTCGTCGCGGTAGTTGATGGTCACTTCGGCGCCGAGTTCGGCGCACAGGTCGAGCTTGTGAGCCGAGCCCGCCGTCACGGCCACCCGGCACCCGAGCGCGCGCCCGACCTGGACGGCGTGGGTGCCGATGCCGCTGGCGCCGCCGTGGATCAGGACGAGCTGACCCGACTCCAGGCCGGCCGTCATGACGAGGTTTGACCACACCGTGCAGGCCACCTCCGGCAGGCCCGCGGCCTCGTGCAGCGACACCGACTCCGGGATCGGCATCACCTGTCCGGACGGAACGGCCACGTACTCGGCATAACCCCCGCCCGCCAGCAACGCGCAGACCTGTTGTCCGACAGCCCATTCTGACGTGTTGTCGCCGACGGCCGCGACCGTCCCCGAGACCTCGAGCCCGAGAATCTCGCTGGCGCCGGGCGGCGGGGGATAGTTGCCCGCGGCCTGCAGCAGATCCGCCCGGTTGATGCCTGCCGATGCCACCTTGATCAGGACCTCGCCGCCTTTGGGCGCGAGGTCGGCGACTTCCTGCCAGTTCAATCGGCCTTCCGGCCCGGCCACGATCGCATGCATTCGGATAACGCTACTAGCCTGCGAGAACAGTCTGACGAATCGGTCGCCAGCAATGTCGTGGCCGTTTATTATTGCCGAATGGAGGGGATTATTGCGGGTCGTACCGCAGGGGATATGCCGGGGCTGGACATCGCAGAACAGCGGTCGTGGCAAAACTATTTGGACGCCGCTCTGCGGCTGTACGCGACCTTGAACCGGTCGCTGGTGGATAAGCATCACCTGACGCTCAACGATGTCAGGCTGCTGGACATCCTGGACAAATCGCCGACAGGGTCGGCTCGGATGGGGGATCTCGCCGAGGCGCTGATGTCGCTACCGAGCCGGGTCACCCGGCAGATCCGTCGCCTGGAGATGCAGGGCCTGGTGCGACGCGGGGCCAGCCCCGACGACGGCCGTGGTGTGCTCGCCAGCATCACCGACGACGGGCGGACCGCGGTGCGCGACGCGATGACCACCTACGCCGGGGGTGTGCGGTTGCACTTCCTCGACCGGCTGTCGCGGCCCCAGGTCGCGGCGATGGGTGAGAACTGCCGGCGGATCAGCGTCGCGCTCAAGAACGGCTCGACGAACGCCAAGCTCGGCAGGGTCTGACGGGATTCCCCGTCGCGGCGTCCGAAGCCGACCCGTACTCTTGTCGGCGGTGGCGTGGCAGAGCGGCCTAATGCACTCGCCTTGAAAGCGAGAGACGGCTAACACCGTCCGGGGGTTCAAATCCCTCCGCCACCGCTCATGAGATTCGCTGCGTGATGCGCGCGAGCACCCGCACGCCCGAATCGAGCTGCGACTCAGTGAGGTTGGCGTAGCCCAACAGCAGACCCGGCGGCGCCGACGTCGGGTCGGCGTAACACGGCGCGAGCGGCTCGACCCGCACCCGCTGTTCGGCGGCGCATCGCACCAGATCGTCGACCGGGAAGCCGTCGGGGAAGCGCACGGTCAAATGCACACCCGCGGCGGCGCCCAGCACGGTCGCCTGGGGCAGGTACCGGGCCAACGCGCCCAGCAGCGCGTTGCGCCGGGTCAGGTACCGGCGGCGCATCTGGCGCAGGTGGCGGTCGTATCCGCCCGACCTCAGCAGCTGCGCGAAGGCCAATTGGTCCATCACCGAACTACCGGTGTCGGCAAGGCCTTTCGCCCACTTGACCGCGCCGACCAGATGAGCGGGCAGCACCATCCAGCCGATGCGGAGCCCGGGGGCCAGCGTCTTGCTGGTCGAACCGATGTAGACGACGCGGTCGGGCGCGATCCCCTGCAAGGCGCCGACCGGCGCACGGTCGTACCGGTATTCGGCGTCGTAGTCGTCCTCGACGACCAGTCGCCCGGCCCGCGCCCAGTCCATCAACTCGGTGCGCCGGGCGGCCGACAGCACCACCCCGGTCGGGGACTGGTGCGCCGGCGTGGTGAGCACCGCGTCGGCGCCGGTGTCGGCCAGGGCGTCGACGTCGAGCCCGTCCTCGTCGACGCGCACGGGGCGAGGTTCGATCCCGTTGTTGCGCAACACCATCCGGTGCAGCCAGAATCCGGGGTCCTCCATGGCCAGCGAGGGCGTCAGTAGGGAGCGGGCGAGCAGGGCGACGGCCTGGGTAGCTCCGGAGCACAGCACGATGTTCTGCGGGTCGGCGAGCACGCCGCGGACCCGTCGCACATAGTCGGCCACCGCGGCGCGCGCGGTGAGCAGGCCCTGAGGCGCCACGTAACCGAATGCGTCCGACTCGATCTCGGCCAGTCCCTGCCGCAGCGCGCGCAGCCAGGCGTCGCGCGGGAAGCTGCGCAGATCCGGCGAGCCCGGCAGGAAGTCGACGTCGTAGCGCGCGGTGGGTCCGTCATCGCCGCGGGCGGGTGTCTCGACGGTGTCGACGGTGGCGACGAGCGTGCCCGATCCGTGCCTGCTGAGCAGAAATCCCTCGGCGGCGAGCTGGCTGTAGGCGTCGACCACGAGCCGTCGCGACACCCCCAGGTCGGCCGCCAGCACGCGACTGGACGGCAGCCGTGTCCCCGGAGCGAGGCGCCCGGTTCGAATGGCGGACCGCAGCCCGCCCGCCAGCTGGCGGTGCAGGGGATCGGCGGCGTCGCGGTCCAGCTCCAGCAAGAGCTCCGGACCGAAAGTGGTACCCGTTTTCACCATCGAAGTGGTGCCTATCTTGAGGCCAGTATCGAACTAGCGTGACGGTATGACAACGACACCGACGCGCACAAGGGCCGGACTGGTCGAGGTGACGCTGATCGTGTTCGGGCTGTATGCCCTGGCCGTGGGGTTGTTCATGTTGTTCGCCCCCGCCGCGTTCTTCGACACCCTCGGTAACTTCGGCACGCGCAACGACCACTACATCTTCGACACCGCGACCTTCGAGGTGCCGCAGGGGCTGATGCTGCTCGCGGCCGTGCGGTGGCACAGTTGGCGCACTCCGGCGTTGGCGTTCGCGACGGTGCACTGGTCGCTGCACGCACTCAGCCACATCATCGACCCCCACCACGGCGCGGGTGACTGGATCGGATGGCTGGAAGCGGGCGGCCTGGTGGCAACCACCGCGATCCTGGCGATCGCCCTGCGCGCCAACGTCATCACCGATAGGAGGCCATGATGCGTGTTCTGGTAGCCGGCGCGACGAGCGTGCCGGGCATTCCCCTGCTCCGTGAACTCAACGACCGCGGCCACGAGGTCGTCGGCCTGACCCGGTCGTCGACCAAGACCGCGGCGATCGCCGCGGCGGGCGCCCGACCCGTGGTCGCCGACGTGTTCGACCCCGACGACATCGACAAGGTGGTCGCCGACGTCGGTCCCGAGGTCGTGGTGTCGCTGTTGACCACGCTCCCCAAACGCGGGCCCATGCGGGTCAAGGACTTCGAGCCCGCAAGGAGGCTGTGGGGCATCGGTGCGCCGAATCTCCTGGCGGCCGCGCAGCGTGCCGGCGTCCGGCGCGTCGTCGCCGAGTCGGTGATGTTCGCGTACGGTTACCCGACCTCCGGTCCGGTGATGATGGACGAGAGCGACCCGTATCCCGGTCCACCGCCGTCCGGAGGAGACGCGATGCTGGCGGCGCTGCGCGACATGGAGCAGAAGGTGCTGGCATCCGGTGAACACAGCGACACCGAGGGAATCGTGTTGCGGTACGGCGCCTTCTACGGCGCGGGTGTGCCGCACGACGACCTGTTCGCGCGCATGGTGAAGTGGCGCGTGACGCTCGACATGGGCGGGCACGGCATCGCGTCCTGGATTCACATCGACGACGTCGCGACGGCCACCGCCGCCGCGCTCGACCGGGGGCGAGGCGGCCAGATCTACAACATCGTCGACGACCGCCCGCAGTCGTTCAACGGCTACCTGCGCGAGCTGGCCGAGAATCTGGGACGCCCACGGCAGCTACGCATTCCGCGTGCGGTGCTCAAGATCGCCGCGCCCTACGGGGTCACCGCCTTCGGCGACTGCTGGCTGCCGTTGTCGAACGCCAAGGCGAAGGCCGAACTCGGCTGGACGCCCAGGCCCCGGGTCTGACGCCTAGACGGGGCTCACGCGTACCCCAACGCCTGATTCTCGGCCCGGATGCGGATGTTGAGCACCAGCGCGTTGGCCGCCGTGAACACGATCGCGGTCAGCCACGCCGAGTGGACGAGGGGCAGCGCCGCAACCTCGATCACCACCGCGGTGTAGTTCGGATGGTGCAGCCACCGATACGGACCGCGATCAACGAGGGGTGCGCCCGGGATCACGATGAGCCGTGGGTTCCACCGTTTCCCCAGAGTGGCGACACACCACCACCGCAACGCCGTGCTCGCGCACACGACGGCCGCCATCGGCCAGCCGAGTGCGGGGATGAACGGCCTGTGCAGCATCGCCACCTCGGCGATGCAGGACACCAGCAACAGCGTGTGCAACGACACCATCACGGGATAGTGACCCGGGCCGAACTCCCTGCCGCCGTTGGCGAGAGACCATCGTGTGTTGCGTCGTGACACCGCCAGCTCGACAAGCCGCTCGAGGCCGATCGCGACGATGAACAAGTAGTACGCCATCGCCGATCACCACCTCAGCAGAAGCATCTCGAAGCTGAAGCCCGGCCCCATCGCCAGCAGGACGCCGAACGAGCCCGCGGCGGGCGGCGCGGCCAGTGTGCGGTGCAGCACGTCGAGCACCGACGCGGACGAGAAGTTCCCGTTCTCGCGCATCGAATCCCGGCTGTGGACATAGGCTTCCGGCGGCAGGCCGAGCGCATTGTCGATCGCGTCGAGCACCTTGGGTCCGCCGGGATGACAGATCCAGGTGGCGATGTCCGCCACGGTCAGCCCGTGCTCTTCGAGGAACGCGGTGACCTCCTCCTCGAGATGGTTCGCGGCCATGTGCGGCACCTCGCGGGACATGACCAGCCCGAAGCCGTCCGATGAGACGTTCCACCCCATCACGTCGACCGTATCCGGGAAGAGTCGGCTCCTGGTCGCGAGGACCGCGGGTGCGTGAGCGATGGTCGGGGGCACGCGGTCGGCACCGGAGACCACCACGGCCGCCGCACCGTCGCCGAACAGACAGGCGCCGATCAATGCGGGGATCGATGTGTCGTTGCGCTGCAACGTCAATGAACACAATTCGACGGAGAGCAGGACGGCGACGTCGGACGGGAAGCCCCTCAGATAGTCGTGCACGCGAGCCATGCCGGCGGCTCCTGCGACACAACCCAATCCGAACATCGGGATCCTCTTGACGTTGGGCCGCAGACCGATTCGCGACGCCACCCGTGCGTCGATGGTGGGCACGGCGACCCCGGTGCTCGACACGAACACGATGGCGTCGACCTCCTCGGCGCTGACATGAGCCGCCTTCAGGGCCGATCGCACGGCTTTCTCCCCGAGATCGACGGCCACCTCGATGTAGGCGTCGTTCGCCTCGGTGAATCCCGTCAGCTCCGGATAGCGGGCCAGCGGCAGTGAAAGGCTGCGACTCTGCACACCGCTGGTCTGGGCGAAGCGGACGAACTCCGGGCCGCCGACGCTGGTGAGCATCGTCGCGACATCCTCTTGCCCATAGCGATTCGCGGTGAAGGCCACCGCTGTGCCCCCGATACGGGGTGCACCGATTCGTTGAACCGCGTCGCGATCAAACGACGCGAAGTGAGTTGTATCTGTCATGTAGTGCTGAACGCCGCCACGCGCGGGATAGTTACCCGAGGTGACGCACGGCACAGAAAATCTTGCGAAATCCCTTGCGCCCGAAGGGATTCAGTACTCCTACTTCCTGGCCGAAAGCCGGGAATCCGGTGGGAACATGCTGAGAGTCAAGGCTATTCGCCGGTGAATTCGGGCGGCCGCTTCTCGAACATGGCCTTGACCGCCTCGCCGAGGTCTTTCGACGGCAGGAACGCCGAATTCCACGCTGCCACATAGCGCAGGCTCTCCGAGACCCTGGCGATGCGCTGCTGGTCGAGCACGTCCTTGATGCCGTGCACCGTCAAGGGCGGGTTGGCGGCGATCTCGGCGGCGGTGGCATGCGCCGCGGCGAGTGAGGCGTCGGCGTCGTCGTACACGTCGTTGACCAGACCGATCTTCTCGGCGCGGGCGGCGTCGACGTCCTTGCCGGTCAGGGTCAGCTCGCGCAGGTGCCCGTCGGACAGGATCAGCGGCAGCCGCGCCAGCGAGCCCACGTCGGCGACGATCGCCAGCTTCACCTCGCGCACCGAGAACTTCGCGTCGGCGCTGGCGTAGCGGATGTCGACCGCGCTGATCAGGTCGACGCCGCCGCCGATGCACCAGCCGTGCACCGACGCGATGGTGGGGGTGCGGCAGTCCGCGACGGCGTTGATGGCTCCCTGCATCCTCTGCAGGGTGGTGTGGAACTCGAGGCGGCCCTTCGCTCCGGACTCCAATCCGGGCAGGCTCCCGCCCATCGCGAAGAGGTCGAGCCCGTAGCTGAAGTTCTTGCCCGACCCGGTCAGCACGATGGCGCGAACCTCGGGGTCGGCGTCCAGCGCGCCGAACACCTCGGGCAACTCGGCCCAGAACGCCGGACCCATGGCGTTGCCTTTGCCGGGCCCGATCAGCGTCACCCGCGCGACGTGATCGGAGATGTCAACGGTGACGGATTCGTAGGTCTGGCCCATGGGGCAACACGCTAGCCGGTCAGGAGTTCGCTCACGGGGGCGGCTTGCCCAGCAAAACCTCGTTCACGGTGGCGCTGGGCAGGAACTGGCAGGCGGCGTCGACGAGCATCTGGCCGATGCCCTCGCCGTCGGGCCCGAGCGGGTTGCCCTCCTGGGCGAGGATCTCGCGGATCACGGCGACCTGCGTCGGCTCGTCGAGCCCGTTGTACTCGTCGCATCTCATCGACAACGCGTTCGGCGGCGCCGGCACCACCGGGATGTCGGTGTTGCGCGTCGGCAGCGGAATGTCGGGAAGCCCGATGTCGGGCAGCCCGGGAATCGACGGTGATGTGGGCCGTGTCGGCGAGGTGGTCAACGGGGGGCCCGGCTCGGTCGTCATCGCGACGGATCCCTCCGTGGTGCGCGAGCATCCCGCCGTGACACCAGCGAGGACCAGCACCGCCGCCGCCACTCGCACGTGTGTCTTCATCTCGGCAACGATAATGCCCAACGGCGACGTAGCGTGGCGTCATGCCCGATGACTTGCGTGCAGGACCCGAATCACCGCCGACCGACGAACTGCGGGCTGCGGAGAAAGCGTTCGCCGTGCTGCAGCACGTGCTGCACGGCATCGCCGCCGACGATCTGGACAAGCAGACGCCGTGCCGGGAGTTCGACGTGGCGGCGTTGACCGACCACCTGCTCAACTCGATCACCATTCTCGGCACCATGGCCGGCGCGGAGTTCGCCGAGCGCGACCACGATGCGCCGATCGAGCAGCAGGTGGTGTTCGCGGGGCGCACGGCGCTGGACGCCTGGCAGCGCCGCGGGCTCGACGGCGCCGTGGAGTTCGACGGGAACGAGGTGCCGCCCCGGGTGATGGTCGGCATCATGGCGCTCGAGTTCTTGGTGCACGCGTGGGACTACGCCGCCGGGGTCGGCCGCGAGGTCAATGCTCCCGAGCCGCTGTGCGATTACGTGCTGGGACTGGCCCGCAAGATCATCACGCCCGAGGGTCGCGCTAACGCCGGCTTCGACGACCCGATCGACGTCGGCGCCGACGCCGATGCGTTGACCCGGTTGCTCGCCTACACGGGTCGGCAGGCCTAGCGCTACAGCCGCTCGAGGTAGAAGTACAGGTGCCGGGCCGTGCCGGAGCTGATGTCGAGCGCGCCCTTGCCGTTCATGATGCCGACGACGGCGTTCTCGTCGACGACCTTGAAGTGGTCGTGCACCGGCGCGCCGTCGTAGACCATCGACGCCGTCACCTCCCCGCGGAACTCCTCCATCCACAGGCTGGCCTCGCCCTTCATGGCCTCGGTGTTCGAGAACTTGTTGCCGTCGGCGTCCAGGCACACCAGGGGCTTGGCGTCGGTCGCGGAATGGAAGGTCTTGCCGAACCAGTTCAGGCGCTCCATGAATCCGTTGGCCTTGTGGCCGGTGTGGAACTCGCCGCCCTTCCACTCGCCGATCATGAAGTCGATGGTGGCGGGCCGCAGGGTCGCCCAGAACTCGTCGAGTTCGCCGTCGGAGATGGTGCCGGTGCGCTGCGTGAGCTCATCGAAGGTTTCGCGGGCGTCGCTCATGGCTGTCCTATCCATCGGCGGGCGAACTCGAGGAACGCGTCGCTCTCGTGCGGCGCGGCGATGGTGACACGCACTCCGTCGTCGCCGTAGGGCCGCACGATGATGCGGTTGTCCGCCGACGCCTCGGCGAACTCCTGGGCGCGTCCCGGTAGCGGCAGCCACACGAAGTTGGCCTGCGAGTCGGGCACGGTGTAGCCGGCGGCGCGCAGTTCGGCGGTCACCCGGGACCGTTCGGCGACCACCGCGTCGGTGCGCGCGAGCAGCTCGTCGGCGGCGTCCAGGGACGCGATCGCGGCGACCTGCGACACGCTGGTGGCGGTGAACGGCACGTACACCTTTCCGAGCGCGGTGATGAGGTCCGGATCGCCCACCGCATAGCCCACCCGCAGCCCGGCGAGCCCGTATGCCTTCGAAAATGTCCGCAGCACAACGAGATTGGGATGCGCGCGGACCAGGCCGAGGCTGTCGGGGAGCATCGGTTCACGGATGTACTCGACGTAGGCCTCGTCGAGCGCGATCACGATGTGCGGTGGCACCGCGGCGACGAAGCGGGCCAGCGCATCAGGCGCGACGACCGTCCCCGTGGGGTTGTTCGGATTGCACACGAAGATCAGCCGGGTGCGGTCGGTGATCGCGGCCAACATGGCGTCGAGGTCGTGCGTGTGGTCGGTAAGCGGCACCGCGACCGGCGTGGCTCCGGCGGTACGCACCTGCAGCGGGTAGATCTCGAAGCTGCGCCAGCCGAACAGCACCTCGTCGCCGACGGTCGAGGTGATCTGGATCAGCTGCTGGCACAGGCTGACCGACCCGCAGCCCACGGAGATGTTCTCCGGCGCGACGTTGACGTGTTTGGCGAGCCGCTCGCGGAGCTCGACGTAGCCGTTGTCCGGATAACGGTTGATGTTGCCGACGGCTTCTGAGATCGCGGCCCGCACGCTCGGCAGCGGGGGGTGCACCGTTTCGTTGCTGGCGATCTTGATGGCGCCGGGGACGGTCCTGCCCGGCGTGTAAGCGGGCAGATCAGCCAGTTCGGGACGCAGCCGGACGGTCACCGCACCAGTTTATGGGTCGGCCGTATGCGCTTTGCCTCGCGCGGTGGGCCATGTGTACGCTGTCGGATCGGCGGTAATCGTCAGGAGGCGTGCCAGAGCGGCCGAATGGGGCTCACTGCTAATGAGTTGTCGCCCTCAAAGGCGACCGGAGGTTCAAATCCTCTCGCCTCCGCCACGGCTGACAACCTCAGCCGACAACTGAAGATCGACCATGCGCCCGTAGCTCAACGGATAGAGCATCTGACTACGGATCAGAAGGTTAGGGGTTCGAATCCCTTCGGGCGCGCTTCCTCACCCCTTCGAGCGCACGCTTGTTCGCGCTGCTCCTCGCGTTCTGCGCACACAACCGCACGTTCGGCGCACCACCGGTCGCGTCGATGGCGCCGCCCACTAGATTGGGAACAGTGCGGCTGTTGTTGATCGCCGATACTCACGTCCCCAAGCGCGCCAAGGACCTGCCCGCACGCGTGTGGGACGAAGTGGCCAAGGCCGACGTCGTCGTGCACGCGGGCGACTGGGTGGACCCGTCGTTGCTCGACGCGCTCGAGGCACGCGCCAAGCGCCTGGTCGCCTGCTGGGGCAACAACGACGGAGCCGAGCTGCGGCGCCGGCTGCCCGAGCGCGCCGACGTCACGCTCGACGGGCTGCGCTTCACCGTCGTCCACGAGACCGGCGCGGCGACCGGCCGCGAGGCGCGCATGGCCAGGGCCTATCCCGACACCGATGTGCTGGTGTTCGGTCACAGCCACATCCCGTGGGATACGACCGCGAAAACGGGTCTGCGACTGCTCAATCCGGGCTCTCCGACGGACCGTCGCCGCCAGCCGCACTGCACCTACATGACCGCCAGGGTGCGCAAGGGCACACTGTCCCGGGTCATGCTGCACACCCTGGACCGTCATGCGTGACCGACCGGCGCGGGTGGCCGACGTCCACGAGATCGCCGCGTCGATGCCCCACTCCACCCGCGTCGAGGGCCCCAAGGGCAACGCGATCTACCAGGTCGGCGGCAAGTCGTTCGTGTTCTTCCGCACGCCCCAGCCCGACGCCGAGGATCCCGAGACCGGCGAACGCTACGCCGACGTGATCATGATCTGGGTGGAGTCGGAGATGGACAAGCTGGCGCTGGTGCAAGACCCCGGCTCTCCGTTCTTCACCACCGACCGCTTCGAGGGCCACCCCTCGGTTCTGGTGCGCGCGAGCCGATTACGCGAGATCGGCAAGGTCGAGCTGACCGAGCTCATCCAGGACGCGTGGCTCTCGCGCGCCTCGAGGCGCCGGGCCGATCGGTGGCTCGCCGAGCACCAGGGCTGATCGCGCGAGACTATTTCGCCTCGACACCGGCGTGCTCGGCGCCGCAGATGAACACCGCCATCCGGGCGGGTGTGTCGCCGGGGTTCTTCCAACGGTGGCGCGTTCCGTTCTGCACGACGGCGTCGCCCGGGTGCAGCGTGACTTCGGCGCCGTCATCGAGTTCGAGCACGACCGTGCCCTCGAGCACCACCTCGAAGTCGGCGGTGTCGGTCGTGTGCATGCCCGGGTCGGTGTAATCCATGTAGCCGAGCATCCCCGGCAGCTTCTCTTCCATCTCGGCCATCGCCTCGTCGATGTCGAGCGCGTCGGGGGCCTCGGTGCCGTGCGACGGCGGCAGCGTCAGCATCGCGAACCGGAACCCCCCGACCGGTGGAAAGTAGTTGTGCCACCGCGGCATCGAGCCGTCATCGGGAAAGCGGCACGGTTCGTCACCGCCCCACAGCAGATGATTCTCGAAGCCGGGCATCAACATGGTCTCGATGGGCGCGACGTCGTCGTCGCTGACGAAGACGGACCTACCCGACGGGTCATGACCGGTCACCACTCGGCGTACGTGCATGGGGTCAGTGAACCAGCCCCGCGCCGACGGGGGGATGAATATCGTGACGCCATGGAGCAGAAACCTCCCACGCCCGTCATCGAGTCCGCACATCGGCAGCACCTCACCTCGTTGCCCTTCGACGACACCGCGGACTTCGACGATGCCGACCGCGGGTTCATCGCGGCGCTGGACCCCTGCGTGATCAAGGCCGCCGACGGTCGGGTGGTCTGGGACAACGACACGTACGCGTTCCTCGACGGCGACGCCCCGGCGTCGGTGCATCCCAGCCTGTGGCGGCAGAGCCGCCTATGCGCCAAACAGGGCCTCTACGAGGTGGTCGAGGGCATCTACCAGGTGCGCGGCTTCGACCTGTCCAACATCACGTTCGTCGAGGGCGACACCGGCGTGATCGTCATCGACCCCTTGATCTCCACGGAAACCGCCGCGGCGGCGCTCGCGCTGTACCGCGAACACCGAGGCGAGCGCCCGGTCGTCGCGGTGATATACACCCACAGCCACGTCGACCATTTCGGCGGCGTCCTGGGTGTCACCTCCCAAGCCGACGTCGACGCCGGCCGCGTCGCGGTCATCGCGCCCGAGCACTTCACCGAACACGCCGTGCAGGAGAACGTGTACGCGGGTACGGCGATGGGCCGCCGCGCGAGCTACATGTACGGCGCGCTGTTGGCCCGCGGCCCGCAGGGGCAGGTGGGATGCGGGTTGGGGCAGGTGACGTCGACGGGCGAAGTGGCGCTGATCGTTCCGACGATCGACATCCGCGAGACCGGCGAAACGCACAGCTTCGACGGCGTCGAGATCGAGTTCCAGATGGCGCCCGGCACAGAGGCGCCCGCCGAGATGCACTTCTACTTCCCGAAGTTCCGCGCGCTGTGCATGGCCGAGAACGCCACCCACAACCTACACAACCTGTTGACCCTGCGCGGGGCGCTGGTACGCGATCCCCACGGGTGGGCCGGCTACCTGACCGAGGCGATCGACGCCTTCGCCGACCGCGCCGACGTCGTCTTCGCCTCTCATCACTGGCCGACCTGGGGTCGGGACCGCATCGTGGAATACCTGTCGCTGCAACGGGATCTGTACGCGTATCTGCATGACCAGACCCTGCGCCGGCTGAACCAGGGCTTCACCGGCATCGAGATCGCCGAGGACTTCTCGCTTCCGCCTGCGCTGCAGAAGGCGTGGCACGCGCACGGCTACTACGGGTCGGTCAGCCACAACGTCAAGGCGGTCTATCAGCGCTACATGGGCTGGTTCGACGGCAATCCGGGGCGGCTGTGGGCGCATCCGCCGGAGGCCGCCGGGCCCCGCTACATCGATGCGATGGGCGGACTGGACAAGGTGGTCGACATCGCCCGCAAAGCCTTCGACGAAGGTGACTACCGCTGGGCGGCAACGCTTCTCGACCATGCGATTTTCACCGACGAGCAGCACACCGCCGCCCGTGAACTCTACGCCGACACCCTCGAACAGCTCGCCTACGGCGCCGAGAACGCGGTGTGGCGCAACTTCTTTCTGTCCGGAGCGACCGAACTGCGCGAGGGTAACTTCGGCACGCCCACCCAGACCGCGTCGACGTCGATGGTGATGCAGCTGGCCCCCGAGCAGATCTTCGACGCGCTCGCCATCACCGTGAACGGCCCGCGGGCGTGGGATCTCGATGTCGCCGTCGACGTCACCTTCGTCGACACCGCGACCAATTACCGGCTGACGCTGCGAAACGGCGTGCTGGTGCACCGCAAGGTGGCCGCCGACGAGGCGTCGGCCCAGGCGACGGTCAAGGTGGCCTCCAAGCTGCGCCTGCTCGCGCTCGCCGCGGGCGACGACAGCTCACCCGGCCTGGACGTCTCCGGCGACGCCGACGCCCTGCAATCGCTGATCGACGTGCTCGACCGCCCCGACCCGGCGTTCAACATCGTCACCCCCTAGTGATTTCGGTGCACTCGCAGTCGCTCACCGACTTGTAGCGCACCGAAATCGCTACGGCATGCCGCCGTCGACGCGGATGATCGAGCCCGACGTGTAGCTCGACGCATCGGACATCAAATACAGTGCGGCGCCGATGATCTCGGGCGGCTCGCCGAGCCGCTGCAGCGCGAAGTGCTGCGCACCCTTCTGCGTCGCGGGGATGTCCCAGGCCTTGCTGATGTCGGTGAGGAACGGTCCGGGCATCAGCGTGTTGACCCGCACCGTCGGGCCGTACGCCAGTGCGAGCCCCTCGGTCAGCGCGTTGAGCCCCGCCTTGGCCGCCGAATAGGGCAACTGCTCGGGGCGCGGGCGGCGCGAACCGCTCGAGCTCACGTTGACGATCGACCCGCCACCGTCGGCGACCATGCGCTCGCCGACGAGCGCGGACAACCGGAACGGGCCCTTGAGGTTCAGGTTGACGACGGAGTCGAACAGCTTCTCGGTGACCGAGGTGAGCGACTCGTACAGCGGCGACATCCCCGCGTTGTTGACCAGCACATCGACCTTGCCGAACCGCTCGTAGGCCGAGTCAACCAACCCGTCGAGCTCGTCCCACCGCCCCACGTGCACCTGGTAGGGCAGCGCGGCGCGGCCCGTCGCGGCGGCGATCTCGTCGGCCGTGGCCACACAGGAGTCGTACTTGCGGCTGGCGATCACCACGTCCGCGCCGCAGCGTGCGGCGGCCATCGCCATCTCCTTGCCCAGCCCGCGGCTGCCGCCGGTGACCAGCACCACGCGGTCGCTGAGGTCGAAGAGGTCGGCTGCGAAATCCTTGTCGGAACCCATGGCCATATGGTGGCACGGTGCAGTTGCTCATCATCCGTCACGCCCTGCCGCTCCGCAGCGAGCCGGGGCAGGGCTCCGACCCCGACCTTTCCGAAGAAGGCATCGAACAGGCCAAGCGCCTGCCGGAGGCGCTGGCGCGGTTCCCCATCTCGCGGCTGGTCAGCAGTCCGCAGAAGCGCGCGATCCAGACCGCGGAGCCGGTCGCCGAGGCGCTCGGTCTGTCGATCGACATCGACGACCGGATGGCCGAATACGACCGCGACCTCTCGCACTACACGCCGGTCGAGGAGATCTCCGAAGAGGACATACGACGCCTCGCCAACGGCGAGTTGCCCAGCGGTGTCGACCAGTCGGCGTTCCTCTCCCGGGTCAGGGCGGGAGCCGACGACATCGTCAAGGCCGCCGAGCGGGAGGACACCGTCGCGCTGTTCAGCCACGGTGGCGTCATCAACGCCCTGGTGCACGACGTCATGAGCACCGAGCGCCTGTTGTGTGTGCAGGTCGACTACGCCGGCATCACCCGGCTGCTGTGGTCGTCGACGCGCGAGGCGTTCTTCGTCGCCGGCGTGAACTCCACCGAGCACGTATGGGACCTGCTGCCGAGAAATCAGCAGTGGTAGACATTTTCGAATGACCACCTCGTTGGACGGGCTCGACCTCGACGCCCTGGACCGTCATCTGCGTTCGGAGGGCATCGCCCGCTCCGGTGACCTGCGCGCCGAACTGATCTCCGGCGGCCGCTCAAACCTGACCTTCCTGGTGTTCGACGACCAATCGAAATGGGTGCTGCGCAGGCCGCCGCTGCACGGGCTGACACCCTCGGCGCACGACATGGCCCGTGAGTACAAGGTGATCTCCGCGCTGCAGAACACCGCCGTGCCGGTGCCCCGCGCGGTGACCATGCGCAACGACGACTCGGTGCTCGGCGCGCCGTTCCAGATGGTCGATTACGTCCCCGGCCGGGTGATCCGCCATTCGGCCGAGCTGGAGGCCCTCGGCGACAAGGCCGCGATCGACGCCTGCGTCGACGCGTTGATCAAGGTGCTCGCCGACCTGCACGCCCTGGAACCCGAGGAGGTCGGCCTCGGAGACTTCGGCAAGCCCACCGGATACCTCGAGCGGCAGGTGAAGCGCTGGGGCGGCCAGTGGGAGTTGGTGCGCCGCGACACAAATGGTGGGGACGAACGCGACGGCGACGTCAAGCGGCTGCACGCCGCGCTGGGCGAGGCGCTACCGGCGCAGAGCCGCAGCGCGATCGTGCACGGCGACTACCGCATCGACAACACGATGCTCGACGCCGACGACGGCACCAAGGTGCTCGCGGTGCTGGACTGGGAGATGTCGACGCTGGGCGACCCCATCAGCGACGCGGCGTTGATGTGCGTGTACCGCCACCCGATGTTCAACCTGGTGCACGCCGACGCGGCGTGGGCGTCGCCGCTGATTCCGCCGGCAGACGAACTCGCGCAACGGTATTCGGTGGCGTCGGGTCAGCCGCTGGACCATTGGGAGTTCTACATGGGCCTGGCGTACTTCAAGCTGGCGATCATCGCGGCGGGCATCGCCTACCGCGGCCGGGTGGGCGGCGCGCCGTCGGAATTCGTCACCATGGTCGATGACGCGGTGGCGCCGTTGATCGACGCCGGACTGGAGGCGATCCGCTAGCGGAGCGCGGCCTTGTAGTTCTTCTTCGCCGCGCGGCGCAGTTGGACCATGCGCGCCATGCCCGCCAGCGCGGCGATCAGCCCGCCGCACACCGCGGCGAGCAGGATCGCCACCCCCAGCGGCAGCTGCCAATGCCAGCCGAGGAACGCGAACTGCGCCGACTCGGTGTTCTGTGCGATGAAGATCAGCAGGACGATCAGGATGAGCAGGCCGCCGATGACCGCGGTCCACAGGGCGGCTGCCCGGGTGAAGTGGACCTTGTTCACAGACGGTGGTGTGTGCTCGGCGATCTCGTCGTCCGTCGGCGGGACCGGAGGCCCGGGGTTGGGTGGACCGTAAGGTTCCGGTTCGTTCTGCGCTGACGCCCCATACGGATCGGTGCTCATGGGTCCATCTTTGCCCTTTCCCGCGCCGGACAAACGGCGTTTGACGTGGTCGGTCGAATCCGGGGCCGGACAAATCGCGCGTAGCTGCGGCGATGTCGATACTGTCGGATTCATGACCTCGATGCCGCGACGCCGGCGCCGGACGCTCGTCGTGGTGGTGGCGGTCCTCGCGTTCCTGATGAGCACGTCCTGCGGCAGCTCGAACCCCCTCGGCGGCGGCGAGATCTCCGGTGATCTGAAGACGATCGCGGTGGGATCGGCGGATTTCACCGAGTCGAAGATCATCGCCGAGATCTACGCGCAGGCGCTGGAGGCCAACGGCTTCACCGTGCGGCGCCAGTTCGGGATCGGCAGCCGCGAGACCTACATCCCCGCCGTGCAGGACCACTCCATCGACCTGATCCCCGAGTACACCGGCAACCTGCTGCAGTACTTCGACGAGGACACCACCGCCACCACCCCCGACGCGGTGTTGCTGGCCCTGCTCAAGGTGCTGCCGGGGAATCTGTCGATTCTGTATCCGTCTCCGGCGGAGGATAAGGACACGCTGGCGGTAACAGAGGCGACCGCGCAGCGGTGGAACCTCAAGACCATCGGAGACCTGGCCGAGCACTCGCCGGAGGTGAAAGTCGGTGGGCCATCGGAGTTTCAGACGCGCGTCACCGGCCTCGTGGGTTTGAAGGAGCGGTACGGCCTCGACATCGCGCCGGCGAACTTCGTGGCGATCAGCGACGGCGGCGGACCGGCGACCGTGCAGGCGCTCAACAGCGGTGCGGTCACCGCCGCGAACATCTTCAGCACCTCGCCGGCGATCGAGCAGAGCAAGCTCGTCGTGCTCGAGGATCCCGAGAACGTGTTCCTCGCCGCCAACGTGGTGCCGCTGGTGGCGTCGCAGAAGATGTCCACCGATCTCAAGACCGTGCTCGACGCGGTCAGCGCGAAGCTGACCACCGAGGCCCTGATCGAGCTCAACACCTCGGTCGAGGGAAATCGGGGCGTCGACCCCGACGAGGCGGCGCAGAAGTGGATCGGGGACAACGGATTCGACAAGCCGGTGGGGCAGTGATGAGCGCTTGCGCGAAGAACCGAGGGGCCCGATGAGCGCTTGCGCGAAGAACCGAGGGGCCCGATGAGCGCTTGCGCGAAGAACCGAGGACCATGATCAGTTTTCAGAACGTCACCAAGCGCTACCCGGACGGCACGGTGGCGGTCGACGACCTCACCCTCGAGGTACCGGAGGGAACGCTGACGGTCTTCGTCGGTCCGTCGGGGTGCGGCAAGACCACCTCGATGCGGATGATCAATCGGATGATCGAGCCCAGCTCGGGCACCTTGACCGTCGACGGCCGCGACGTCACCAAGGTCGACCCGGTCAAGCTGCGGCTCGGCATCGGCTACGTGATCCAGAGCGCGGGACTCATGCCGCACCTGCGGGTAGTGGACAACGTCGCCACCGTCCCGGTGCTGCGGGGCGAATCCCGGCGCAGCGCACGTCGATCCGCGCTCGAGGTGATGGAACGGGTGGGCCTGGACGTCAAGCTGGCCGACCGCTATCCCGCGCAGTTGTCGGGCGGTCAGCAGCAGCGTGTCGGTGTGGCGCGGGCGCTGGCCGGTGACCCGCCGATCATGTTGATGGACGAGCCGTTCAGCGCCGTCGACCCCGTGGTGCGGGAGGATCTTCAGGCCGAGATCGCCCGCCTGCAAAGCGAATTACGCAAGACGGTCGTGTTCGTCACCCACGACATCGACGAGGCGGTCAAGCTCGGCGACCGGGTGGCGGTGTTCGGCCGCGGCGGGGTGCTGCAGCAGTACGGCGAACCCGCGTTCGTGCTGTCCAATCCGGCCAACGAGGAGGTGGCGGCGTTCGTCGGCGCAGACCGCGGCTACCGCGGCCTGCAGTTCTTCCACGCCTCCGGCCTGCCGCTGCACGAGATCGGCCACGTCGACGAAAACGACATCGACGCGCTGCGCTTGGGTCCCGGTGACTGGCGGCTCGTCACCAAGGCCGACCGGCAACCGTATGCGTGGATCAACGCCGACGGTGTGGCGCTGCGCCGCAGCGGAAAAGCGCTCTACGACAGCACGATCGGCGGCGGATCGCTATTCCGGCCGGACGGCACACTGCGCCACGCGCTCGACGCGGCGCTGTCGTCACCGAGCGGGCTGGGGGTCGCGGTCGACGACGACGGGCGGCTGATCGGCGGGGTGAAGGCCGACGACGTGCTGGCCGAACTCGAAAAGCAGCGCCGGGTCCCGGAGTTGGGCTAGCGGATGCGATATCTGCTCACGCACCTCGACGATCTCTGGGCGTTGACGGTGATCCACCTGCGCCTATCGCTGATCCCGATCGTGCTGGGTCTGATCATCGCCGTACCGTTGGGTGCGGCGATTCAGCGCACCACCACGGTGCGACGGCTGACGACGATCACCGCCAGCATCGTCTTCACCATCCCGTCGCTGGCGCTGTTCGTGGTGCTGCCGTTGGTCATCCCGACCCGCATCCTCGACGAGGCCAACGTGATCGTGGCGCTGACGCTCTACACCGTCGCCCTGCTGGTGCGTGCCGTGCCCGAAGCGTTGGACGCGGTGTCGCCCACGGTTCTCGACGCCGCGACGGCGGTCGGATACCGGCCCCTGACCCGGATGGTGAAAGTCGAACTGCCCCTTGCCGTCCCGGTTCTCATCGCCAGCCTGCGCGTCGTCGCCGTCACCAACATCTCCATGGTGTCGGTGGGTTCGGTGATCGGCATCGGCGGGCTGGGCACCTGGTTCACCGAGGGCTACCAGGCGAACAAGAGCGATCAGATCGTCGCGGGCATCATCGCGATCTTCGTGCTGGCGATCGTCATCGACACCCTCATCATGCTCGTCGGCAAGGCGCTCACCCCCTGGACGCGTGCCACTGGAGGGGCCCGCGCCGGCGGCAGGCTGAAGGCGGCGTCATGACGGGTCCGATGGACTTCCTGCGGGAGGCGCTGTCCTACCTGTTCACCACGGCCAATTGGGGCGGTCCCGCCGGACTGCTCGCCCGCACCCTCGAACACCTCGAGTACACCGTGGTCGCGCTACTGTTCTCCGCGCTCATCGCGATCCCGATCGGCATGGTCATCGGGCACACCGGCCGCGGCACCTTCCTCGTGGTGACCGGCGTGAACGCGCTGCGCGCACTGCCGACCCTCGGTGTGCTGCTGCTCGGTGTGCTGCTGTGGGGCCTGGGGCTGATCCCGCCGACCGTCGCGCTGATGCTTCTCGGCATTCCGCCCGTGCTGGCGGGCACTTACGCGGGAATCGCCAACTTGGACCGCACCGTCGTCGACGCCGCGCGGTCGATGGGCATGACCGAACGCCGCATCCTGCTGCGGGTCGAGACGCCGATCGCGTTTCCGTTGATCCTCGGCGGCGTGCGCACCGCCACGTTGCAGATCGTCGCGACCGCGACGGTCGCCGCGTACGCCAGCCTCGGCGGGCTCGGACGCTATCTGATCGACGGCATCAAGGTGCGGCAGTTCCATCTGGCGTTGGTGGGTGCGTTGATGGTGACGGCGCTGGCGTTGATCCTCGATGCGGCACTCGCGTTCGCCGTATGGCTTTCGGCGCCCGGGACCGGGCGGCTCAGCCTTCGCGGACGCCGCATGCCCCAGCCGTTTCTCGGCGACGAAGTCGTCCTCGAATCGCGTCCCCGCGCAACATCACAGCGCTCCGGAAAAACCACCGACGACGCACGTTACGAACGAGGGGACCCTTCGCATACGGTATAGGGGTGAGTGAAGCAGGCGGCTCCGAGAAGTCATGGCCGGCGATCCTGACCTGGCGGGCGCACGACGTCCCCCGGATGGAATCGGTCCGGGTGCATGTGTCCGGCAACCGCATCAAGGCCTACGGCAGGATCGTGGCCGCCGCGACGCCGTCGCACCCGGCGTTCTCCGCCGACTACGACTTGGTGACCGACGAAACCGGCGGCACCAAACGGTTGTCGATGACCGTCACACTCGCCGAGCGGGAGCGGCAGCTCTCGATCGCCCGCGACGAAGAGAACATGTGGCTGGTTCAGCAGCACACCGGTGAGTCACGCCGCGCCGCCTACGACGGCGCCCTCGACGTCGACGTGATCTTCAGCCCGTTCTTCAACGCACTGCCGATCCGGCGCAGCGGGCTCTACCGACGTTCGGATTCGATCAGCTGCCCGGTGATCTACGTGCGATTGCCCGAGCTGTCGGTCGAGACGGCGGTGATCAGCTACAGCAGCGCCGAGGACGGCATCAAACTGCATTCGCCCGTCGCCGACACCACCATCACCGTCGACTCGGACGGGTTCATCCTCGACTACCCAGGACTGGCAGAGCGGATCTGATCACCCCGCCCGCGCGGCCCGCGGCGGCCAGTTCCTCACGCCACTGTTCCTCGCCGATCACGACCGCGACGATGTCGGGCCTGCCGAAGCTGTCGTAGCGGGTCCGGGCGGCGTGTCCCGTCTCGACCAGGTCGGTCAGCGGTTTGCGCTCGGCCAGCGCATCGCGGGCGTGGGCGAGCAGTTCCAGCGTGCGGTCCAACACCGGCAGCAGTTCGTCGGCGTTGGCTTCGCACATCGCCCGCACCAGGGTCGGGGCAGTGGCGGCCACCCGGGTGCCGTCGCGGAACGACCCGGCGGCCAGGGCGAACGCCAGCGGCACCTCGCCGGCGGTGGCCACGAGCGCCTCGGCCAGCAGATGGGGCAGATGCGAGATCGTCGCGGCGGCGGCGTCGTGCTCGTCCGAGCGGGCCGGGACGACGACGGCGGCGCAGTCCAACGCCAGGTTCATCACCAGGCCCCAGATGTGCGGGTCGACGTGCTCGTCGACGCTGATCACCCATGGCGCGCCCGCGAACAACCGCGCGTCGCCCGCCTCCCAGCCGGAGTGCGCGGTGCCCGCCATCGGATGGCCGCCGACGAAGCGGTCGAGCAGACCGTGTGTCCGGACCTCCTGCAGCACAGCGGTTTTCACGCTCGTCACATCGGTCAGGGGGCAGTCCGGCGCCGTCTCGCGGATGTGGCCCAGCAGCTGGCCCAGCGCGGGCACGGGCACCGCCAGCACGATCAGCGCGTTCGCGGTCGCCGCGCGCTTCAGCGCGGCATCGAGGTCTTCGGTGGCGTCGAACCCGTCTGCCGTGGCGGCCTGGACGCCTTCCACGGAGCGGTTGTAACCGAACACCTCGCGTCCGGCGGCCGCCGCGGCGCGCATCACCGAACCGCCGATCAGCCCGAGGCCGAGCACGCAAACCGGTGTGTTGGTCACCCTCCTAGGTTGGCACACCGAACACCATCGACCGACGTCAGGCTTGGTGACGATTGCTGGTCAAGGGCATGGACGGCGACTACCGTAGGCCGACATGGGAGCACAGCGTGCACAGGCGCGGGAGCAGTCCCCGGACACTCCCGACGGCTTCGGCGTTGCTGTCGTCCGTGAGGACGGCAAGTGGCGGTGCGCGCCGTTGCGCAGGGCCGCCCTGACCAGCCTCGCCACCGCCGAGCGGGAACTGCGCGAAATCCGCAGTGCGGGAGCCGTCTTCGGGCTGCTCGACATCGACGACGAGTTCTTCGTGATCGTGCGTCCCGCCCCCTGGGGCACGCGGTTGTTCCTCTCGGACGCCACCGCGGCGCTGGACTACGACATCGCCGCCGAGGCACTGGAGATGCTCGACGCCGACATCGAGCCCGAGGAGCTCGAGGAGGCCGAACCGTTCGAGGAGGGCGACCTGGGCCTGCTCTCCGACGTCGGGCTGCCCGAGGCCGTGCTCGGCGTCATCCTCGACGAATCCGACCTCTACGCCGACGAGCAGCTCGGCCGGATCGCCCGCGAGATGGGTTTCGCCGACGAGTTGTCGGCCGTGCTCGACCGTATGGGCCGGTGATCGCGGTCCCCCATTGACCCCCGATGACGAGGCGCTGATCCGCGCCGCCCTCGAGGCCGCCGACGCCACGGGCCCCCTCGACGTCCCGATCGGCGCCGTCGTCGTTTCCGCCGACGGCACCGAACTGGCCCGCGCCGCCAATCAGCGCGAGGCCCTCGGCGACCCCACCGCGCACGCCGAGATCCTCGCGATGCGGGCCGCGGCGGCAGCGCTCGGCGACGGGTGGCGACTGGAGGGCGCCACGCTGGCGGTGACGGTCGAACCCTGCACCATGTGCGCGGGCGCGTTGGTGATGGCCCGGGTGGGGAGGCTGGTGTTCGGCGCGTGGGAGCCCAAAACGGGCGCCGTCGGGTCGTTGTGGGATGTGGTCCGCGATCGGCGGCTGACCCACCGCCCCGAGGTGCGCGGGGGCGTGCTGGCCGCGGAGTGCGCAGCGCCGCTGGAGGCGTTCTTCTCGCGGCAGCGATTGGAGTAGACCGGCGTGCGCCCGGTAAGCTGCCACACGGTGGCGTGTCCGAGCGGCCTAAGGAGCACGCCTCGAAAGCGTGTGACGGGTAACCCCCGTCCGAGGGTTCAAATCCCTCCGCCACCGCCACGATGATTCAGGCACTATTGTCAGGATCTGTCACTGAAGCAGAGGTCGAGGCGACCGCGGTGACCAACCCGGAGATTTGGCATATGCGCGCGCTTCATGACCAAGATCCCTCGGCCTCGGCCGGCGGTGGCGCTGCGCTGCGTCCGTTTTCCGTGCTCCTCATCGAGGACGATCGCGGTGACGCCATCCTGGTCGAAGAGCTCATCGCCGACGCGGACGCCAAGATCAAGGTCGTGTGGGCGCCGACCATGGAGGACGCCGAACAGCAGCTCGAGGTCTTCCGGCCCGACTGCGTGCTACTCGATCTCAACCTGCCCGACGCCGACGGCATCAGGGCCCTCGACCGCGTCGCCAGGCGCGACGTCACGATGCCGATCGTCGTGCTGACCGGCCTCAACGACGAGCACTTCGGCATCTCCGCCGTCGCCGCCGGCGCCCAGGACTACCTCGTCAAGGGCCGCGTCGAACCGGAGACCCTGCGCCGCGCGCTTCTTTATGCCGTGGAGCGCAAACGCGCCGAGCTGACCTCGGTGGAACTGCACGCCAGCGAACTGCGCGCGATGGAGAACTCCCGCCTCGAGCGTGGCCTGCTGCCGTCGCCGCTGCTGCTGGACCAACCGGGAGTCGACATCGTCGCCGAATACCGGCCCAGCAGGCAGCACGCCCTGCTCGGCGGCGACTTCTACGATTTCGTGCAGACACCCGACCGCACCGTGCACGTCATGGTCGGCGACGTCGCCGGGCACGGGCCCGACGAGGCCGCGCTCGGGGTGGCGTTGCGGATCGGCTGGAGGGCGCTGACGTTCGCCGGGTTGCGCGGCAACGAACGCATGCGCCAACTGGAACGGATCCTGAGCACCGAGCGGCCGGGATCGAGCATTTTCGCGACCGTGTGCAGCGTCGCGATGAGCACCGACAGCCTCAGCTTCAACGTCGTGTCGGCCGGTCACCCGGGCCTGCTGCTGCACGGAAACAACACCGTGGAGTGGATAGAACCCAGGGTCGGCCCGGCGCTCGGCCTGTATGGGCGCGAGTGGCCGCTGAACCTGTTCGAACTGCCCCCGGGCTACGGCCTGGTGCTGCTGACCGACGGGCTGTTCGAGGGACGCTCGGGGCGCGGAACCGAACGCCTCGGCGAAGCGGGCCTGCTCGACGTGGCCAGAGGCTATGCACACCTACCCGCACGCGAGTTCGTCAGCGCCGTCATCGACGACGTCGAGCGCCGCGCGCAGTCCGTCGGCGGCATCAGCGACGACATCGCAGTGGTGCGGGTGGAGCGGACGACGACCGAATGAGGGCTCGCCTCACCGTCCAGGGCTGGCAGAACCTGGTGCTGTCCTTGATGGGCATCGTCGTGATCGGTGGTGCGATCGTCGGTGCGCTGTTGCTGAACCGGACCGACGACGTCTCGCGCGAGCTGAATCTCGGCATCCAGCCCGCCCGCGTCGCGGCGTATCAGTTGCAGGCCGCCCTGCGCGACCAGGAGACGGCGGTCCGCGGGTACGCGATCGCGGCCGACCCGCAGTTCCTCGAGCCCTATTTCGAGGGCCAGCAGGCCGAGAGCGACGCCGTGCGGCAGATCCGCGACGGGGTCGGCCACCGACAGCAGCTCATCGACGACCTCGAGGCGATCGAACGGGCCGCGAACACGTGGCGCACCACGTACGCCGACCCGCTGATCGCCTCGGTGACACCGGGCACGCCGAAAGTGTTGGACGCCAGGACCGCCGAACGAGGTAAGACCGAATTCGACGCCCTGCGCGCGCTGTTCGACGATCAGAACCGCGACCTCGCGCAGGCCCGCGAGGACGCCGTCGATGAGCTCACTTCGGTTCAGACGTGGCGCAACGTTCTGTTGATCTCGATCGTCGTGGCGTTCTTCGTTGCGGGAGCCGTGCTGGCGCTGCTGGTGCGCAAGGCCGTCACGGGCCCCCTCGAACGGCTCGCCGCGTCGTGTCGCCGGATTACAGAGGGCGACTTCGACGAGAAGATCTCGGTGCGTGGCCCGCGCGACATCCAGGCGATCGCCTCGGATGTGGAGGACATGCGGCAGCGCATCGTCGATGAACTGGAGTCGTCACGGTCGGCCAAGGAGCAACTGGGCGAGCAGGCACTGGAACTGCAACGGTCGAACGCCGAGCTGGAGCAGTTCGCCTACGTCGCGTCGCACGACCTGCAGGAGCCGCTGCGCAAGGTGGCGTCGTTCTGCCAGCTGCTCGAAAAGCGCTACGGCGACAAGCTCGACGAGCGTGGCGTCGAATACATCGGGTTCGCCGTCGATGGCGCCAAGCGGATGCAGGTGTTGATCAACGATCTGCTGACGTTCTCGCGCGTCGGCAGGCTCAGCTCAGCCCAGGACGACGTCGACCTCGACGCCGTGTTGTCCGACGCGGTCGACAACCTGGCCACCTCGATCGAGGAGTCCGGCGCCGCGGTGGTCCGCAGCGGGGAGCCGTTGCCGACCGTCAAGGGCGATCCCACCCTGCTGACGATGCTGTGGCAGAACCTGATCGGCAACGCGGTGAAGTTCCGCAAGCCCGACCTCGCGCCGAGGATCGTCATCGACTGCTCGGTGGGTGAGGGCACGCGCGAGGGCTCGTGGCTGTTCACGGTGACCGACAACGGCATCGGCATCCCCGAGGAGTTCGCCGAGAAGGTCTTCGTGATCTTCCAGCGGCTGCACGGCCGCGACATCTACACCGGGACGGGAATCGGCCTGGCGCTGTGCAAGAAAATCGTCGAACACCACGGCGGTAACATCTGGATCGACACCGCCCACACCGAGGGCACCCGGTTCCGCTTCACCATTCCCTGCGTCGTCGACGACCCCGTCGAGGCCGAAATGGAAGGATCAACCGCATGACATTGGACGGCCGGGCGATTGACGTGCTACTCGTCGAGGACGACCCGGGTGACGAACTGATCACCCGAGAAGCGTTCGAGCACAACAAGATCAAGAACACCCTGCATGTCGCGCACGACGGCGAGGAGGGACTGGACTTCCTCTACCGCCGGGGCAAGTACGCCGACGCGCCGCGGCCCGACCTGATCCTGCTGGACCTGAACCTGCCCAAATACGACGGCAGGCAGTTGCTCGAACAGATCAAGTCCGACGCCGAACTGAGCCACATCCCGGTGGTGGTGCTGACGACGTCGTCGGCCGAAGAGGACATCCTGCGCAGCTACAAGCTGCACGCCAACGCTTATGTCACCAAGCCCGTCGATCTCGATCAGTTCATGAACGCCGTCCGCCAGATCGACGAGTTCTTCGTTCAGGTGGTTCGGCTGCCCAACTCCTGACCGCCGCGCTGCGCGTCGGCCACATCGAAGTCCATGCGCACGGTGGTGCCCGACGTCGATCGCATCACCTCGACGTCGTTGCCCAGCGCGCGGATGATCGGCAGGCCCCGCCCACGCGTCGTCGGCTCCGTGCTCGGGGTGCGCCATTCGCCATGATCGGAAACGCAGACCACGATCCGCCCGTCGTCGACGGTCGCCTCGACCACCATCACGCCGTCCGAGTTGTTCAGGTAGGCGTGTTCGACGCAGTTGGTGGCGGCCTCGTTGACGGCGAGCACGATGTCGGAGCCGACGGCGTCGGGCACGCCGATCGGCTCCATCCATCCAAGAAGCCGGCGCCTGATCTGTGCCAGTCGATCCGCGGTGGCCGGCACCTCGATCCTCAGGGGGTCTGCCGGCCGCAGACGCACATCGATGACCACGCCCGTGGTTGTACCCCGCTTGCCCCGATTCCTCACGTACGCCACACACGCTGTTGATCTCAAATCGGTAGCGAGGCGCAGATCACAACCGAGACACGAAGAGAGGGCCGAGAGATGCCGGTGCTGACGCCGCAGCACGGCGACTTTCCGCGCTGGTATCAGGACGTTCTCAACAAGGCCAAGCTCGCCGAGACCGGGCCCGCCCGCGGCACCATGGTGATTCGGCCCACAGGCTATGCGATCTGGGAGCGCATGCAGGCCGACCTCGATGTGCGGATCAAGGACGCCGGCGCGCAGAACGCGTACTTCCCGCTGCTGATCCCGATGAACTTCTTCGAGCGCGAGGCCGAGCACGTCGAGGGGTTCAGCCCGGAACTCGCCGTCGTCACCCACGGCGGTGGCAAGGAACTGTCCGAGCCGCTGGCGATCCGGCCCACCAGCGAAGCGGTCATCGGTGAGTACATGGCCAAGTGGGTCGACAGCTACCGTGACCTGCCGCTGCTGCTCAATCAGTGGGCCAACGTGGTGCGCTGGGAGATGCGGCCCCGAATCTTACTGCGCACCACAGAGTTTCTGTGGCAGGAGGGACACACGGCACACGGCGGCGACTCTGAGGCGCGCGACTATGCCCGCCTGATCTTGTACGACGTCTACGAGCGGTTCCTGCGTGACGTCATGGCGGTGCCCGTAATCGTCGGTCGCAAGACGGCCAGGGAACGCTTCGCCGGCGCGGCAAACACCATGACGTGCGAGGGCATCATGCGCGACGGCAAGGCGCGCGAGGCCGCGCAGACGGGCGTGGCACGGCTGCCGTGGGCGACCGTCGGGGTGACGGGCGAAGAGGAGCTCGCGGCGTCAGGTCTCACGGTGCGCTGCCTGCAAAACCGCGACGGCACGCTGCCGGAAACCGATGACGACCGCGACGCGCTGGCCTACATCGCGCGCGCGTACTGACCGCTCAGCCGTAGAAGATCACGTGGTAGTCGGGCGTCCACGCGCCGCCTTTGCAGCTCAGCGGAACCCCGTCGGGCGACTGCGCCACCCCGGTCGCATCTCCGCACGGCAGGCGGTTGGTGCGGATGCCGACCAGCGGGGGCGAGGCCACCCAGGTGCTGCGCGAGTTGCATGCGAGCGTGTTGCCCGACGCGTCGATGCCGAAGTTGTAGCGGGTGTTCTGCACGCAGTGTGTGCCCTCCGCCGCGCTGCGGTCGACATAGGGGACACAATCGGCGCCGTCGCAGTAGCCGGGCGACGCCGGTGCGTTCGCGGCGGTCATCAGTGGTGCGGCGACGAACCCGCACGCGAGCGCAGCTGCAGCCATGAGCCTCATAGGTCGCTAGCCTAAGTGCCCCGCATCGGCGACGGGCACGGAATAGGCTCTTAAGCCATGAAGCCGGTGATGGTTGCCCTGACCGCCGCCGCGGGTGCGGCCGCGATGGTGTCGATGGTTCCCCCGCCCGCGGCCAACGCCGACGTGGTCGCGTATCTGGTGAACGTGCACGTGCGGCCGGGCTACAACTTCCCGAACGCCGACGCCGCGATCGGCTACGGCAGGACGATCTGCGACCGGGTGGCAGGCCAGATGAGCTACGGCGAGCTCGTCAACCAGGTGACCGCCGACTTTCACAGCGCCGACAAGTACCAGGGCATGTACTTGATCAATCAGGCCGTCAACGAGCTGTGCCCGGCGCAGATCTGGCAGTTGCGGCAGTCGGCGGCCGGCTACACCGGATGAAAAACGGCGGCGCCCCTGTCGGGACGCCGCCTTCGCTCACGCTCGATGGTCTGCCTACGGGCAGGTGACTTCGATTTCGAAGGGCTTGTTGACCGGCTGCAACGGGTTGGCCATGTCGACGCCGGTCGCGGTGCCCGAGATCTTGTAGGTCTTACCGTCCTTCTCGGCCTTGGCTTCGCCCTGGCCGGCACCGCTCTGGAAGCCCAGCGTCACGCCGTTGACGTTGCCCAGGCCGACGGACTGCACGGTCGGTTCGTCACCGGAGCTGACGACGGCGCCGATGCCTGTGGTCGCGTCACCGATCGCAATGTTCGTGTTGCCGCCCATGTCGCTGCACACAACGGTGCCCTGGACGGCCTGATCTTGACCGTCGATCGTGACGGTGGTCTTACCCTCCGCGGATGCGGCGGTCGATGTCTCACCCGTCGTTTCCGACTTCTTGTCATCCGAGGAACAGCCGGATAGACCGGCGATGAGAATCGCCGCGCCGCCGACGGCGACCAGGAAACCACGCTTCACCCTGTTCTCCTTTGTGTGTGTGACCCGTCAAGATCGGATCATCAACAGCAGTATGGTTCGCGGCAAACCCGGCAACCGCGATTTCGGAAAATTGAAATCCACCCGCGATCCGCTCAGCAGGACACCCGAATCTCGAATGTGCCGGGAGCGCGGAAGCTGGGTTTGTCGGTGTTGAAGCCCTCGGCCGTGCCCGAGATGTCGAAGGTCCGGCCGGTCATCGAGATGTCGGCCGCCTCGGTTGGGTCGCCCACCCCGGCCGTGTAGCTGCCGGTGAACCCGCCGACGTTGTTGATGCCGATCGACTCGACGGCCAGTTCCTCTTTGTTCGAGACCATCGCCGTCACGCCCGACGCCTGGTCGCCGGTGGTGATGGTGGTGAGGTAGCCCGTCGTATTGCACTGCACCGCGTCGGTGGTGCCCGCGTCCTGCCCGTTGACCGTCACCTGCGCCGTGCCGGCGACCAGTTCACCCTTCGGGGGTGTGTAATCGGGCGGACTTGAACAGCCGGCCAACCCCAGCGCGATCGCGACGGAGCAGCACGTCGGGAACCACCGATTGCTCACAGTGCAGAATCTACGACGTGGCCGTGCCGAAATCTGCTGCTCCGGAAGAGTCGTCGGCCCCGTTTTTCCGCGTGACCGCCGAATTGCCCGGCCGGGCCGGCCGCACCGGCGTGATCCGCACCCCGCACGGCGAGATCCGCACCCCCGCGTTCATCCCGGTCGGCACCCAGGCCACCGTCAAGGCGGTGCTGCCGGACACGATGAGAGAGCTTGGCGCGCAAGCCATCCTGGCCAACGCCTATCACCTGTACCTGCAGCCCGGACCGGACATCGTCGACGAGGCCGGGGGGCTGGCCGCGTTCATGAACTGGCCGGGGCCGACCTTCACCGACAGCGGCGGCTTCCAGGTGTTGTCACTCGGCGCCGGGTTTCGCAAGGTGCTGGCGATGGACACCGAACGCGTGCAGGCCGACGACATCATCGCCGAAGGCAAGGAGCGACTGGCCAACGTCGACGACGACGGCGTGACGTTCCGATCGCACCTGGACGGGTCGGTCCACCGGTTCACCCCGGAGGTGTCGGTGGGCATCCAGCACCGGCTGGGCGCCGACATCATCTTCGCGTTCGACGAGCTGACCACGCTGGTGAACACCCGCGGATATCAGGAGCGGTCGGTGCAGCGCACGCACGACTGGGCGGTGCGCTGCCTGGTAGAGCACCGACGGCTGCGGGCCGCGCGGCCGGACAAGCCCCGACAGGCGTTGTTCGGGATCGTGCAGGGCGCGCAGTACGAGGACCTGCGACGGCAGGCCGCCCGCGGGTTGGTGGCGATCGGCGAGGGATCCGGCCCGGCCGAGGGCCTCGAGTTCGACGGCTACGGCATCGGCGGCGCGCTGGAAAAGCAGAATCTGGCCACCATCGTCGGGTGGGTGTGCGACGAACTGCCCGCCGACAAACCGCGGCACATGCTGGGCATCAGTGAGCCCGACGATCTGTTCGCCGCGATCGCCGCCGGCGCCGACACGTTCGACTGCGTGTCACCCTCGCGGGTCGCGCGCAACGCCGCGGTGTACTGCTCGACCGGGCGCTTCAACATCACCAACGCCCGGTTCCGACGCGACTTCACTCCGATCGACGCCGAGTGCGACTGCTACACCTGCGCCCACTACACCCGGGCCTATCTGCACCACCTGTTCAAGGCCAAGGAGATCCTGTCCGCGACGCTGTGCACCATCCACAACGAGCGGTTCGTGATGCGGCTCGTCGACCGGATCCGGGCGGCCATCGAAGTGGGCGAGTTCGACGAGCTGCGCGCCGACGTGCTGGGCCGCTATTACTCAACCAGTAGCTGATCGGCGGTTTCGGTGCGGTAACCGTCGCTCAGCGATCGGTTTTGCACCGAATCCCGTACTTTCTAGGCCATGCGAATCCTGCTCATCGGCGCCGGCGGGGTGGGCGCGGCAT
>NZ_CVTB01000176.1 GCF_001050015.1 Mycolicibacterium malmesburyense | reverse complement strand
TCAACTTCTGTCAGTGACCAGAATCCTGAGATATTCTGCTGATTTGCCTGGCCCCCCAGACATTTCAGTTCATCACCATGCAGGCAGATTCCTTAGAGTGAGATATTAGCCCAGCAGAAATCCAAGTTTCAATAGAAAATCAACAATTAACCTTATATTCTGAACGAAAGTTTTAAGTGATATTACAAAAGAAAGACATTTTTATTTTTAAATCAAGTTCTTAACCA
>NZ_CVTB01000175.1 GCF_001050015.1 Mycolicibacterium malmesburyense | reverse complement strand
CCAGCGTTGCCGAAAAGAGCAGGGTCTGTTTACGCCAGCGCGTTTCGCCAGCAATATGTTCGATATCCTGAGCGAAGCCCATATCCAGCATACGGTCTGCTTCGTCGAGGATCAGCGTTTCAACCGCGCGGCAATCGAAGTTCTCTTCTTTTATGTATTGCAGCAGACGTCCGGTCGTGGCGACCACGATGTCCTGATTTTCGCTGAACACTTCCGCGTGGTTCATAT
>NZ_CVTB01000174.1 GCF_001050015.1 Mycolicibacterium malmesburyense | reverse complement strand
CATGCCCAAATGATTTTTGAAAAGTACAAAGGAAACTCAGTGGAATAATGAAAGCCTTTCATTGAATGAATGGTGCTTGAACAACTGGAAGTCCACAAGCAAAAACTCTACATAACACCCTACAGAAGTCCAATGTCCTATAGAATAATTAACTCAATATTGATCACAGACATAAATGTAAAATGTAAAAGTGCACATCTTTTACAAGAAAACAGGGGGAAACCTTTAG
>NZ_CVTB01000173.1 GCF_001050015.1 Mycolicibacterium malmesburyense | reverse complement strand
ATCGGCTCAGCCGGGTGACCTGCGCATGATCCAGTACGGAGGGCGCCCACGTCCAATTGGCTTGCAACCGTGGTCCGGTGTTCGAGTCGAGAACGCCCGCGTTGAGCTCGACGGTGTGTGCCAGTGGTATCGGCACCGCCGCCGCGACCGCGGTCAGCGACAAGCCATTCGGGCCGATCTGCCACAACTCACCGTTGTCGGGTTCCGTTGCTCCGCCGAGCCGTCCGAGG
>NZ_CVTB01000172.1 GCF_001050015.1 Mycolicibacterium malmesburyense | reverse complement strand
GTTGGCCACAAAGTTGCTCTAAGTTGTATACACAGCAGATGTGTTAGCATTATAGTAGTCCAGGGCCATTATTTTATTAAAAGTCCGTCTGCACTTGTAAATATAGGGTAGTGTCTTGCACATATATTGCATTTGTCCACAGCTGGCCCACACTCCCTTGTGCAGCCACACTAAACCACCTTATTAAAACCTAACATGCTCCTTTTTGGCAGGTGCTTTGCTGGTAGAAC
>NZ_CVTB01000171.1 GCF_001050015.1 Mycolicibacterium malmesburyense | reverse complement strand
TTTCCAGCAGCATACCCACCTAAATATTTCATTGCACTCAGTGGAGAAAATCCTAGGTGAGCTCCTATGAAAGCACGAGCATAATTTAGCTGCTTAAAGTTTGAACTGTGCCTTCTATCATATTCACCATATGAAGATGTCAATCCACCAGCAACTTTACCAGTAAATTTAACAGCATGTCCTAACACAGGAACTTTCTGTAACATATTTAAAGGCCTACGTGCTGTTTC
>NZ_CVTB01000170.1 GCF_001050015.1 Mycolicibacterium malmesburyense | reverse complement strand
TGACTGAACAACAAGAAATTAAAACATGGGAAGAACACCTAAATGGATGCTTAGAAGACATACAGATGGCCAATAAACACACGAAAAGATGCTCAGCATCACTCATTATTAGATAAATTCAAATCAGAACTACAGTGAGATATCACTTCACACCAGTCGGAATGGCCATAATCAAAAAATCTACAAGCAATAAATGCTGGAGAGTATGTGGAGAAATGGGAACACACTTGCAC
>NZ_CVTB01000169.1 GCF_001050015.1 Mycolicibacterium malmesburyense | reverse complement strand
CCTTGAAGTCGGCTGCTTACATCCCCCATCTCTCTAGTCTAGATGTGCGCTCCGATGCGAAGAATATGCAAGCTCTCCGGCACGCAGAAGACTAAAAAATGTAAAGGTGTCCCTTGTTTGCGGCGGCTCCTCTGCCGTCTTGCGGAGAGGACGCGAGTGCGAACAGCGGTATGCACCTTGCAGGGTGCTCCGGTGGGCGGCGACTGGTCTTCGCGAACGGGCGTCGAGGAGTG
>NZ_CVTB01000168.1 GCF_001050015.1 Mycolicibacterium malmesburyense | reverse complement strand
TGATAAAGCCTCAAAGGATTCTATAAGCTACTTGTTTGGTCTTTTTGTTTGTTTGTTTTCTAAACTGGTAAGGATCTTTCAATCTTTTAACCCATAGGGTTGAATAGGTGAAGTGGCCTGCCCGAGGTCATTCAGGTAACTGGTGGCAGTCAGAAGTGAGAAAGACAGGGAGGGGAGACAGAGGGGCTGAGATTCTCACACTTCTGCTCGTCTGCATTTATTACTCTGTAATA
>NZ_CVTB01000167.1 GCF_001050015.1 Mycolicibacterium malmesburyense | reverse complement strand
CCCACACCAATGCACAGGCCACCGAGGCCACCTCCGTTTGGCGTGTGGCTGTCCGTGCCGATGAGGAGCACACCAGGGAAGGCGTAGTTCTCCAAAATAATCTGGTGAATGATCCCGCTGCCGGGTTTCCAGAATCCAACGCCGTACTTGCTGCCCGCCGTGCTTAGAAAGTTGTAAACTTCCTTGTTCAGGTCCTTGGCCCTTGCCAAGTCCTTGGCCCCACCCACTTGAGC
>NZ_CVTB01000166.1 GCF_001050015.1 Mycolicibacterium malmesburyense | reverse complement strand
CGCCCCGAAGACCAACCGAAAGACAGCGAAGGACCCTGAACCCCGTCGCCCGTCGCCCGTCGCCCGCGTTTCGAAACGGCCGCTGGCGGACGTGAATTACGATTTAGGCATGAGCCGGGTCGTCAAAGCTGCGCTAGTCATGCTGGTCGTCGGGTGGTCCGGGTTGCTGGGTGTGGGTTCAGCCGGCGCGCAACCGCCGCAGCCGGCGTGCGGGTACACGATCTCGCCGCCGCAGGTCGTCAACACCGACGGGGTGAGCAAGGTGACTGCGACTGTCACCTTCTACGCGTGCGGAGCGCCGTTCCAGCCGGCGTACAGCGTCGCGTGTGTCCACCGGGCCGGTCACGACTCTCAAGGGCAGTGCACGCAGGCGCGCGGGCCGGCGACCGCGCAGGTGTTCTTCGAGCCATATCAGCCGGGTGCGACCTACACCGCGAGCGGACGCGGCTGCGGCAAGGTCTTCCAGGACGCGCTGGAGCCGAACTGCCAAATGCTCGGCCCGATCAACGTGACGCTGTAGCGTCAACGTGACGCTGCAGCGGTGAACCGGCGCAGCCGAAGACTGTTGCTGACGACGAACACCGAACTGAACGCCATTGCGGCCCCGGCGATCATCGGGTTCAGCAGGCCGGCCGCCGCCAACGGCAACGCCGCGACGTTATAGGCAAAGGCCCAGAACAGATTTCCCTTGATCGTCGCCAACGTCCTGCGCGACAGGCGTATCGCGTCGGGGACCGCGTTCAGGTCGTCGCGCACCAGCGTCAAGTCGCTTGCCTCGATCGCGACATCGGTGCCGCTGCCCATCGCCAGCCCGAGGTCGGCCTGGGCGAGCGCGGCCGCGTCGTTGACCCCGTCGCCGACCATCGCGACCACCTTGCCCTCGGCCTGAAGTCGCTTGACGACCTCGACCTTCTCCTGCGGCAGCACCTCGGCGACGATATCGTCGATGCCCACCTGCGCGGCGATCGTGCGGGCCGCGGCCTCGTTGTCACCGGTCACCATCATGGGCTTCAACCCGAGCGCACGAAGTCGCGAGATTGCCTCGGCCGACGTCGGTTTGACCGCATCCGCCACCACCAGCACCCCGCGCGCCCTACCCTCCCACCCCACGACGACAGCGGTGCGGCCCTGTGACTCCGCCTCACGCACCGCCACTTTCACCGGATCGGGCATGTCGTGCGACGCCAGCAGGCGCTGCCGTCCGACGGTCACGTCGTGGCCGTCGACCCGTCCGCGCACGCCGAGGCCGCGCAGGTTGGTGAAATCCTCAACACCCGGCAGGTCGCCCAGCTTGTCCCGCGCGCCCTTCGCGATGGCCCGGGCGATCGGGTGCTCCGAACCGTCCTCGACCGCACCCGCGATTCGCAGTACCTCGTCGGGTCGTTCCCCGTCGTCGGCGACGACATCGACCAGCGTCATCCTGCCGGTGGTGATGGTCCCGGTCTTGTCCACCACGACGGTGTCGATGCGCCGGGTCGACTCCAATACCTCCGGCCCCTTGATCAGGATGCCCAGCTGCGCACCTCGACCCGTGCCCACCATCAGCGCGGTCGGCGTCGCCAGCCCCAACGCGCAAGGGCAGGCGATGATCAGCACGGCCACCGCCGCCGTGAAGGCCGCCTCGGCCGATCCGCCGACGAGCAACCAGAATCCGAGCGTCGCGAGCGCCAGCGCGATCACGATCGGCACGAACACGCCAGAGATCCGGTCGGCCAGTCGCTGAGCCTCCGCCTTACCGTTCTGCGCGTCCTCGACAAGCCGCGCCATCTGAGCCAGCTGAGTGTCGGCACCGATTCGTTTGGCCCGCACCACGAGCCGACCGTCGACGTTGACCGTCGCGCCGACCACCTCGTCGCCCGGGCCGATATCAACCGGCACCGACTCACCGGTCAGCATGGACGCGTCGATCGCCGAGGCGCCCTCGACCACCACACCGTCGGCGGCGATCTTCTCACCCGGCCGCACCACGAACTCGTCGCCGACGCCGAGCTGGTCGATCGAAATCCGTTGTTCGGCACCGTCTCTGCGGACCACCACATCCTTGGCGCCGAGTTCCAACAGCGCCCGCAGCGCCGCGCCCGCTCTCCGCTTGGACCGCGCTTCGAAATAACGTCCGGCGAGGATGAACGTGGTGACCCCCGCCGCCACTTCGAAATACACGCTGGCCGAACCGTGGGTGCGCGACAGCGTCAGCTCGAACCCGTGCGTCATTCCGGGTGTGCCCGCGGTGCCCCAGAACAGCGCGTAGACCGACCATCCCAACGCGGCGAGCGTGCCCATGGAGATCAACGTGTCCATGGTGGCGCTGCCGTGGCGCAGGTTCGCCCACGCCGCACGGTGGAACGGCCATGCCCCCCACAGCACCACGGGCAGTGTCAACGCGAGGGACAGCCACTGCCAGTTCGTGAACTGCAACGTGGGGATCATCGCCATCGCGATCACCGGAACCGTCAGCGCCAGCGACACCAGCAGCCGGCGTCGCAGGCCGACGGTCGGGTCCTCGTCGACGTCGGCCGCCCCGTCGGCGGGCAGGTGCGCTTGGTATCCCGCGTCTTCCACGGTGGCCACCAGGGCCTCCGGTGTCACACCGGCACCGTACGCGACGCGTGCTTTTTCGGTCGCGAAGTTGACGGTCGCACTGACGCCGTCGATCTTGTTGAGCTTGCGCTCGATCCGGTTGGCGCAGGACGCGCAGGTCATACCGTCGATCGACAGTTCGACCGTGGCGTTGGTTGCGGCGTTGGCCGTGGCGTCGGTGGTCATCAGCCGGCCAAGCGGTAGCCCGCCTCTTCCACCGCGCTCCTGATCGCCTCGGGTTCGACGGGTGCGACACTGTCGATGGTCACCGCACCGCTGGCAACGTCGACGTCGACCGCCTGTACGCCCGGGATCTCGCCGAGCTCCTCGCGTACGGACGCGGCGCAATGTCCGCAGGTCATGCCGGTGACTGTGACGGTGGTGGTAGCCATACGACCCAGGATACCCAATACCCCCTAGGGGTATTCAACTCGGGTCGGATGCGGGTCCTCTAGGTCTATGCCGACCGGCCTGCGTCTCGGGGCCCGTGGCAGCATCTGCGAGCATGCGTGTTCTTGCCCAACGGGTCACTTCGGCGGCCGTCACCGTCGACGGCGAGGTCGTCGGCGCGATCGAGCCCGACGGTCAGGGTCTGCTCGCTCTCGTCGGCGTGACGCATGACGACGACGCCGCCAAGGCGCGGCGGATGGCCGAAAAGCTCTGGCAGCTCAGGATTCTCGACGACGAGAAGTCGGCGTCGGACGTCGCGGCGCCGATCCTGGTCGTCAGCCAGTTCACCCTCTACGCGAACACCGCCAAGGGCAGGCGGCCGGCATGGAACGCCGCCGCGCCGCGTGCAACGGCCGAACCGCTCGTCACCGCGTTCGCCGACGCGTTACGCGACCTGGGCGCGACGGTACAGACGGGCGTCTTCGGCGCGCACATGCAGGTTCAGCTCGTCAACGACGGGCCGGTGACGGTGCTGCTGGAGTTGTGACCTGAAGTCTTGATTACGCCGTCGCGACGGGCGGCGCACCCTCCGACGGTTGGACGATCACGAAACCCTGCCCGTGGAAGGCGACCTGGATCGCCTCGCCGGAGCCACGACCGATCAACGCGCCGGCCTTGAAGCTGGTCTTGAGCTGCGTCTGCAGATTCGCCGACCACGCCACCACCGCGTTGGTGTCGGCGAACGTCGGCGCCTCGGCGGCATTGAGCACCACCGGGGGACCGTCGGTGGTCAGTGCCACCCATCCGGTTCCGCGCAGTGTCGTGTTGAACAGGCCTCCGGTCGCGATGCTGCCGCCCCGCACGCGCTCGATGTTCCAGTTCAGGCTCGAGGAGAACGCCAGCACGTTCTTCCCGCTGATCGACAGCCCGGAGTTGGTCAGCTGCAACAGATGCACGTCGTAGGCCCGCTCGGCGAGGAAGACGTCGCCCTGCCCCTGACAGCGCATCAGGGGGAGCCCCTCGCCGGTGAGTGCCTTCTTGATGAACTTCGAGGCACCGCCGCCCTCGAACGCGAAGTCGACGTTGCCCTGGTAGGCCACCATCGATCCCTGTCGCGCCATGAACGGTTCGCCGAGGCGCACACGCAGCATCCTGGTGTTCTGGTTGGCGATGGCCTTGGCCTCTTTTTCGCTGAACCGGCCGTCGACCAGATCACCGCTGATGCCTGCGAACCCGTCACCGACCGGCATGGCCTGCGGCGGCGCGGTCTGCTGCGGTTGTGGGGGAGCCTGGGGCGCCGGGGGAGGTGCACCGAGCGGCGCCCGGCCGACCTGGCCCTGGTGCGAAACCTGGTCGGTCCACTGCTGACCGTCCCACCAGCGGTACTCGTAGCGGCCCTCGGGATCCGGCCGCCAGCTTCCGTTGTTCGGTGCTGTCATGGGCTCCAAACTAACCGGGCGACGGTCACGCGGTGGAGACATTTTCGCACTCGATCATCGGAACCGAATCCGTCAACGACTGGCATTCTTGGGGCATGGCAAAGGAAATCGACCGGGTTCGGGCCCAGAGCGCCTTCGCGGTCATCAAGCAGCACCCGGGCATGGTGCTCTTCATCGCCTCGCCCGCACTCGTCGCGGTCGCCCTGGTCTGGTGGTTGGTCAGCCCGACCCTGGCCGTGCTGCTGTTGATCGGTGCGGTGGTGGGCGGCGGCGCCGTGTTGTTGCGCAAGCGCGGCTGACCCCGTCATCCGGGGTTTGACCTGGGCCGTTCGCTGACAGTGAACGGCACACCTTTACCCGTGTAACGGTGTAAGCATGTAATCATGCGACACAACATCCATGGCCGCCGCCGTCCCGGCGGCTGGCAACAGGCTCAGCAGCCCGACGCGGGCGACGCCGCCGACTGGTTCGCCGGCCGGCTCCCCGAGAGCTGGTTCGCCGGGGATCCGACAGTGGTCGTCGACCGCGAAGAGATCACGGTGATCGGCCGACTGCCGGAGGCCGAAGGCGGCGAAAGCGAGGCGCGCGCATCGGGACGGGCCGCGCGCTTCCGCGAAGAAACCCGGTCCGAACGCATGCGCATCGCCGACGAGGCGGAGGCGCGCTATGGCCGCAAGGTCGCGTGGGGCGTCGAGATCGGGACGCCGGGCGCCGAGAACCTCGAGCGGATCATGTTCACCAACATGGCCGTTCCGGTGATGACGCGGTTGCGGCAGCCCGAGCGTCAGGTGCTCGACACGCTGGTCGACGCGGGCGTGGCGCGGTCACGTTCGGATGCCCTCGCGTGGTCAGTGCGGTTGGTCGGCGAGCACGCCGAGGAGTGGTTGGGAAAGCTGCGCGAGGCGATGCGCAACGTCGACGATCTGCGCGCCGAAGGGCCGAACCTGTAAGCCGTCAGTCCTCGCCCGATGAGGAAATGCGTTCCACACCAACGTATTGCGAGCTCAACACCGACGTCTGTGACAGCGGGTCCACCGGCGCGCCTTCGACCAGCAGGTTGCGGTTCACGCCGTAGGAAACCGGCTCGCTGTGGCCCCGCGGATCGAAAACGCGTGAGCCCCAGCCGTGGTCGACGATGATGACGCCTTGGCGCGGACGGTCGTTGACCACCGCCTTCAGGTTGATAGCGCCGACCGGCGAGAACACCTTGACCAGATCGCCTTCGCTCACCCCGAGATCGGCGGCGTCCTTGGGATGAATGACGACGTCGTTACCCTTGCCCGCGGGGTGCAGGCCCGGTAATTCGTTGAGCCACGAGTTCATCGAGTGCCGGTGTCGGCGGTTGGCCAGCTGGAACGGGTAGCCGACCGGCGCCGCGGGAAGCGGTTCGGCCAGCAGCTCGCGGGCCCGGGCGACGAACTCCGGCGGTGCGGCGTGCACCTTCTTGTCGTCGGTTCTCAAGGCATCGCGGAAATGCCCGAACTCACGCGGCCCCAACACCCAGCCGTGCGGATGCGATACGACATCACGCCATTTGATCCTGCGCCCGTTGACTTTTCGTGCGGTCGCCACCACTATGCGGTCGATCCAATGAGGACCGAACTCGACGGCCGGCCTGCGCGTCGCGCGAGCGGCCAGCCGCGTCGCCTTGATGAATCCGTTGAGGCCCTTGGCGCCGAACAACGGTTTGCGCATCGCGAGCGCGAGGTCGGTGAAGATACGCCACTCCTGCCGCACACCCGGTGGCGGTTCGACGACCTTGGCCCCGTACTGGATGTAGGGCTCGTCGTGCATGTTGCTGGTGAAGGCGAGCAGGTCGTTGCGCTCGAGCCAGTGGGCCGCAGGCAACAGCCAGTGCGCGTGCCGGTGGCTCTCCCGCTGGACGAAGTCGATCGCGACGAGCAGGTCCAGATCGGCCAGCGCCCGGTCGAGCTTCGCGCCGTCGGGCCCGGAGACGACGGGGTTGCCGCAGTTGATCAGCAATGCGCGGATCTGACCGCGGCCGGGTGTGGTGATCTCGTCGGGCAACTCGCTGAGTGCGTGTGCGCCCGCGACCATTTCGCGGCCCAGCAGCCGGCTGTGATGCGGCTTGCCCTTCGCCATGGCCGACAACCGGATCGCGTCGACGTAGCCGGGTTCGAAGCGGCGGCCACCCGGACGGTCCATGCGGCCGGTGATCACGTTGAGCACATGTCCGAGCCATTCGGCGACGGTCCCCGCCATGTGCAGCGACACCCCCGTGCGGGTCACCACCATGGCCCCGCGCGCCGCGGCGAAGTCACGAGCCACCCGTTCGATCCGGTCGCGGCCGACGTCGCAGCGGGCGGCGAGGTCGTCGAGATCCGCGCCGGCGACCAGTGCGCGCAGATCGTCCACGCCCGTGGCCAGTTCGGTGCAGTCCTGGCGATGTTCGAGGCCCTCATCGAGGATGACCTTCACCATCGCCAGCAGCAGCGCCCAGTCCTGCCCGGGACGCACCGCGAGGTGGACGTCGGCCTTCTCGGCGGATTCGGTGCGCAGCGGGTCGACCACCACGATCGTCGCGCCCTGCTGTTGGCGTGCCAGCGCGCGCCGCCACCCGCCGGGCACGGTCTCCAGCCAATTCCATGCGCTCACTGCGGGATTGGTGCCGACGAGCAGGAAATAGTCGCAGTTGTCGATGTCCGACACCGGCGCCATTAGGATCGATCCGTACATCGCGTCGGCGACGACGTGCATCGCGTTCTGGTCGACCGAGCCCACCGCGTAGCGGTTCTGGGTCCCGATCGCGTCTAGCCAGGCGTTCATGAAGATGACGTTCGACGAGGAGAAGCCCGCGGGGTTGCCGTAGTAGACGCCGACGGCGTCCGGGCCGTCCGCCTCGATGGCCGCGTTCATCCTGGCCGCGATGTCGGCGATCGCCTCGTCCCAGCTGGCCTCGACGTAAGTGTCGCCGACGCGGCGCATCGGGTTCAGGATCCGGCGCGGATGTTCGACGAGCCGGTGTGCGGTGCGGCCCTTGGCGCAGAAGTCCTGCCAGCTGTGCGGGTTCTGCTTGTCCGCGGCGATCTTGGTGACGCGGTTGTCCTCGACCGTCACCTCGAGGCCACATGAGGCCAGGCAATACCGGCAGAACGTATAGACGGTCTCGCTCATCGTCTCGAGCCTACGGCGCTCAGGCCCGCGTCATGGACCAATAAGCGCCATGCTTAGCGATGAGCTCGGCGTGCGTCCCGCGTTCGACGATCTGACCCTCGTCCATCACCACGATGAGGTCGGCGTCCCGGATCGTCGAGAGCCGGTGGGCGATGATGAAACTCGTTCGATCCCGGCGCAACTCGGCCATGGCCTGCTGGATCAGCAGCTCCGTGCGGGTGTCCACCGAGCTGGTCGCCTCGTCGAGCACCAACAGACTGGGCTGCGCGAGGACCGCGCGCGCGATCGTGATGAGCTGTTTCTCGCCGGCGCTGATCGTGCCCCCGTCGTCGCTGACGCGTGTCTGGTAGCCGTCGGGGAGCATGTGCACGAACCGGTCGACGTACGCGGCTCTGGCGGCCGCGAGCACTTCGTCCTCGGAGGCATCGGGCCTGCCGTAGGCGATGTTCTCGAAGATGGTGCCGCCGAACAGCCAGGTGTCCTGCAGGACCATCCCGATCCGCGACCGCAGCGAATCCCGGCTGACCGTCGAGATGTCCACGCCGTCAACCAGAATCCGGCCGGAATCGACGTCGTAGAACCGCATCAACAGGTTCACCAGCGTCGTCTTGCCCGCGCCCGTCGGCCCGACGATCGCGACCGTGCTGCCGGGTTGCGCGATCAGTGACAGGTTGCGGATCACCGGCGTATCGGGGTGGTAGCCGAACGTGACGTCCTCGAACTCGACCCGACCGGCTCGCCCGACGGGCAGCTCCGCCGCGGGATCGGGCGTCTCCTCGGGCGCGTCGAGCAGGTCGAACACCCGCTCCGCGCTGGCCACGCCGGACTGCAGCGTGTTGTACATCCCGGCCACCTGCGTCAGCGGCTGGTTGAACTGCCGGACGTACTGAATGAACGCCTGGATGCTGCCGAGGGTGATCTGGCCGGTGGCCACCTGCAAACCGCCGACGACGGCGACCGCGACATAGCTCAGGTTGCCGATGAACGTGGTCGCGGGCCCGACGAGACCGGAGAAGAACTGGGCGCCGAACGCCGACTCGTAGACGGCGTCGTTGCACTCGCGGAAGCGCTCCTGGGCCGCGGCGCGGTGGCCGAACGTCTTGACGATGGTGAACCCGCTGTAGGTCTCCTCGATGTGGGCGTTCAGCCGCCCGGTGTTGGCCCACTGCGCGACGAACAGCCGCTGCGACCGGCGGGCGATCACCCGCGTCGCCCACAGCGACAGCGGCACCGTCACCACGGTCAGCAGCGTCAGCAGCGGTGAGATGGTCAACATCATCACCAGCACCGACAGCACGGTCAGCACGGACGTCAACAATTGGCTGATCGTCATCGACAGCGACTGCTGGATGTTGTCGACGTCGTTGGTGACCCGGCTGAGCACCTCGCCGCGCTGTCGAGAGTCGAAATACGACAGCGGCATCCGGTGGATCTTGTCCTCGACGTCTGAGCGCAGCGACACCATGGTGCGCTGCACCGCGACGTTGAGCAGCCGGGCCTGCAACCACACCAGCAGCGCGGCAACGAGATACAGGCCGAGCGCGAGCAGCAGCGTGCGACCGACCGCGCCGAAGTCCACACCGCGGCCGGGCACGACGTTCATCCCCGACAGCAGATCGGCGAACGTGGCGTCACCGCGGGCGCGGGCGGCGTCGATGGCCTGCTCCTTGGTCAGCCCGGCAGGCAACTGGCGACCGATCACGCCGTTGAAGAGGAGGTCGGTCGCGTGTCCCAGGATTCGCGGCCCGACGACGCTGATCGCGATGCCGCCGATGCCGAGGAGTATCACGGCCGCGGTCAGCCCGCGCTGCGGTGTCAGCCGCTTGACCAATCTGGTTGCCGAGCCGGTGAAGTCGCGTGAGCGTTGCGTCGGTGCCTGCACCTGGCCGCGGATCGGTCGGGTCATCGGGGCGCTCACTGAGCGTCTCCCACCCTGGCGAGCGACTGTGAGTCGGCGAATTCGGCGTACTCGGGGCACTCCGTCAGCAGGGTTTCGTGGGTTCCGAGCCCCACGATGCGGCCGTCGTCGATGACGACGATCTGATCCGCCCCGGTCACGGTGGAGATGCGCTGTGCGACAACGATCACCGTCGCTTCTGCCGAAACCTCGCGCAGCGCCGTGCGCACGCGCGCATCCGTGTGGACGTCGAGCGCCGAGAACGCGTCGTCGAACAGGTACACGGCGGGCCGGCGGATCACCGCGCGGGCGATGGCCAACCGCTGGCGCTGTCCGCCCGAAAAGTTCGCGCCCCCTTGCGCGACCCGCATCGCCAGGCCGTCGGGATGCGCACGCACGAAATCGTCGGCGGCCGCCACTCGCAACGCATCCCACATCTGTTCCTCGGTAGCCACATGTCCTGGGGCCATGCCGATCTGCAGGTTGTCGGCGACGGTTCCCGAGAACAGGTATCCACGCTGCGGCACCAACCCGAGCACCGACCACAGCTGTTCGGGGTCGTAGTCGCGCACGTCGACGCCGTCGAGCAGCACCGAACCGCTTGTCGGGTCGTACATCCGGCAGATCAGCGACACCAGCGTCGACTTGCCCGAGCCCGTGGAGCCGACCACCGCCGTCATCGTGCCGGGGTGCGCCGCCAGCGAGACATCCTGCAGAACAGGGCGTTCCGCGCCGGGATAGCAGAACGTCGCGGCCTCCAACCGGACCTCGCCCCGGATCCTCGACGGTCGCACCGGTCGTTCGGGCGACACGATCTGCGGCGTGGTCGACAACACCTCCGAGATGCGATCCGCGCACACCGACGCCCGCGGAATGATGACGAGGATGAACGTGGCCAGCAGCACCGCCATCAGGATCTGCATGAAGTAGGCCAAGAACGCGATCAGCGACCCCACCTGCATCTGCCCGGCGTCGATCCGTAACCCGCCGAACCAGATCAACGCGACGCTCGACACGTTGATCACCAGCGTCGTGGTGGGCAGCATCAGCGCCTGCCACCGCCCCGCCTCGAGCGCGGTCTCCGCGAGCGCGTGGTTGGCGTCGGCGAAGCGGTTGCGTTCGAACGGCTCCCGGGCGAATGCGCGAATCACCCGAAGGCCGGCGAGCTGATCGCGCATCACCCGGTTGATGCCGTCCACCAGCTGCTGCATCCGCCGGAAGATCGGAAGCAGATGGCGCGTGATCCAGTAGTTGGACAGGGCCAGGATCGGCACGCTGACCAACAGCAGCCAGGACAGCCCGGCGTCCTGGTGCAGGGCCATGAAGATGCCGCCGATCGACATGATCGGCGCGGTGACCAGCATCGTGCACGTCAGCTGCACCAGCAGCTGGATCTGCTGCACGTCGTTGGTGGTGCGGGTGATCAGCGACGGCGCACCGAACCGCGCGGCGTCCTCGGCCGAGAAGCCGGTGACGTGGTCGAACACCGCCGCGCGCAGATCGCGCCCGACGCCCATGCCCGCCCGCGAGCCGAAGTACACCGCCCCCACCGCGCACACCACCTGCAGCGCGGTTACGGCCAGCATCACGCCACCCAGCTCGACGATCCGGCGCAGGTTCCCGACCGCGACGCCGTCGTCGATGATCGCCGCGTTGACCGTCGGTAGATACAGCGAGGCGAGTGTGCTGACCAGCTGGAGCGTGGCGACGGTGGCGAGCAGCGTCCGATATGGCCGCGCGTACTGTCGTAGCAGCGCCCATAACATTCCGCTACTGTCGCACATTCTTCATATGGGCTGGTCAACCGGCATGTCGGTGGTTCACCCCAACAGTGGCCGCTACAGTGCATGGCGTGACTCACAGCACGCGCATGACCCGCTGCCTGGCCGTCGTGGCCGCGGTGGTCATCCCGCTGTCCGCCGCATGCTCGGATTCGGAGCCCACCGGCCCGCAGGTGCCCGAGGACAACCCGGCGCCCGCGGAGGACGTGTCGCACGGCCCGTTCTTCCCGGAGTGCGGCGGCGTCAGCGATCAGGAGGTCATGAGGTTGACCCGTGTGCCGGGGCTGGTCAACACAGCCAAGACCTCGGTCGGGTGCCAGTGGCTGGCCGGCGGCAGCATCCTCGGTCCCCACTTCTCGTTCAGCTGGTTCCGCGGCAGTCCCATCGGCCGCGAGCGCAAGACCGAGGAGCTCTCGCGCACCAGCGTCGAGGACATCACCATCGAGGGCCACGACGGGTTCATCGCGGTGGGTGACGACCCGATCGCGGGCACGAACCTGTGCGAGATCGGCATCCAGTTCGACGACGACTTCATCGAGTGGTCGGTCAGCTTCGCCAACAAGCCGTTCCCCGAACCCTGTGACGTCGCCAAGGAACTGACCCGTCAATCGATTGTGAATTCCGAATGACAACCGCGATCGCTCGTCGGCTGGGTGCCGGCCTCATCGCTGTGCTGGCGGTGCTGTCACTGCTCACCGGTTGCACGCAGACCGTCGAGGGCACCGCGGCCAAGTCGGGTTCGGGCGGCGGAGGGCCGCGCAACCAGGATTCCGAGCGGCAGTACCCGAATCTGCTCAAAGAGTGTGAGGTGCTGACCGAGGACATCCTCGCCGAGACCGTGGGCGCGGACCCCCTCGACATCCAGAGCACGTTCGTCGGCGCGGTGTGCCGCTGGCAGGCGGCCAACCCGCAGGGACTGGTCGACATCACCCGGTTCTGGTTCGAGCAGGGCAGCCTCGACAACGAACGCGAGGTCGCGCAGCGGTTGAACTACCGCATCGAGGACCGCAGGGTCGCCGGGATCCAGTCCATCGTGATGCGACCCAACGACCCGAACGGCGCGTGCGGTGTGGCCAGTGACGCGGCCGGTGTCGTTGGCTGGTGGGTCAACCCGCAGGCGCCGGGATTGGACGCCTGCGGAATGGCGATCAAGTTGATGGAGCTGACGCTCGCCACCCGCGCCTGACGCCGCCGCCTAGCGCGGCACGTGGAAGGTGACCAGCGAGGCACCGTCGAGCGCGAGCCCGTCCCACGACTCGCCGGTGCGCAACACCGCGATCGAAGACGTCGGGAATTTCATCGAGATCTGTTCGGCCGCAGCGCTGTTGCTGCCCTCGACGGTGGCCAGGCCGAGCGCGACGCCCGACATCGCCGGCTCGTGCCCGATGACCAGCAGTGTCTGCACCTCGAGGTCGAAGAGCGACGGCACCCGGTTGATCTCGTCGATCACCGTGCCTGGAGTCGCGTCGTAGAGGCGATCCCGGTACTGCACGGGCGCGGCGACCCGGGTGCGGGCGAGCGTCTCGCGGGTCCGGGTCGCGGTCGAACACAACACGGCGTCGACGGCGGGTCCGTGCGCCCGCAACCAGTCGCCGGCCAATCCGGCCTCGCGCACACCCCGCGGTGCCAGCGGACGGTCGTGGTCGCCGACACCGGCCGGATAGCCCGACTTGGCGTGTCGGAGCAGAAGCAGCGTGCGGAACCGGTCGGTCACGGACTAACGGTAAGGCATGCCGCCGCACCTCCCGGGACTTGTCGGTGGACCGCCATACACTCGCGGTGCCCGGCAAACAGACAAGCGGAGGGGCGTGCTGAGATGCGATTCGTGCATACCGCCGACTGGCAACTCGGCATGACGCGGTATTTCCTCAATGGCGAGGCGCAGCCCCGTTATTCGGCTGCGCGCCGTGATGCGGTGGCGGAGTTGGGGCGGGTGGCGGCCGACGCCGGTGCGGAGTTCGTCGTCGTCGCCGGCGACGTCTTCGAGCACAACCAACTCGCGCCCAGGGACGTCAGCCAGTCGCTCGAAGCCATGCGCGCCATCGGCGTTCCCGTCTACCTGCTGCCCGGCAACCACGATCCGCTCGACGCCTCGTCGGTGTACACCAGCCCGCTGTTCGTCGCCGAGTGCCCCGCCAACGTGTCGGTGCTCGACCGCGCGGGCGTACACGAGGTGCGGCTCGGGCTGGAGTTAGTGGCGGCGCCGTGGACCTCCAAGGCGCCGTCGTCGGACCCGGTGGCCGGTGTGCTCGACGGACTGCCCGCCGACGGGGTGACGCGGATCGTCGTCGGCCACGGCGGCGTGGACATCTTCGTGCCGGACAAGGACCGCGCGTCGCTGATCCGCCTGGCGGCGCTCGAGGCGGCCGTCGACCGCGGCGCGGTTCACTATGTGGCGCTGGGAGACAAGCACTCTCGGATGCAGGTCGGATCCACCGGGCGGATCTGGTATTCGGGGTCTCCGGAGGTCACCAACTACGACGACATCGAGGTCGATTCGGGTCATGTGCTGATCGTCGACGTCGACGAGGACGATCCGGCGCATCCGGTGACCGTCGAACCGCAAAAGGTCGGCCGCTGGCGGTTCGTGACCCTGCGCCGCGGCGTGGACAGCGACCGCGACGTCGCCGATCTCGACATCAACCTGGATCTGTTGCCCGACAAGGAACGTACGGTGGTCCGCCTCGCGTTGACCGGGTCGCTGACCGTCACCGACAAGGCCGCGCTCGACGCGTGCCTGGACAAGTATGCGCGACTCTTCGCGGCGTTGCGGGTGGACGAGAAGCAGAGCGACATCGCGGTCATCCCCGCCGACGGTGAGTTCGACGATCTCGGCATCGGCGGGTTCGCCGCATCGGCCGTCGACGAACTGGTCGCGACGGCGCGCTCGGAGGGCGAGGAGGCCGACGACGCCCGGGCCGCCCTCGCGTTGCTTCTGCGGTTGTCGGATCGGGGTGTCGCGTGAAACTGCATCGTCTGGTCCTGACCAACTACCGCGGTATCACGCACCGCGAGATCGAGTTTCCCGATCACGGCGTGGTGATCGTCAGCGGCGCCAACGAGATCGGCAAGTCCTCGATGATCGAGGCGTTGGACCTGTTGATCGAGGCCAAGGACAGGTCGGGTAAGAAAGAGGTCAAAGAGGTCAAGCCGACGCACGCCGACGTCGGCGCTGAGGTCGAGGCTGAAATTTCGACGGGCCCATATCGGTTCGTGTACCGCAAACGCTTCCACAAGCGCTTCTCGACCGAGCTGACCATTCTGGAGCCGCGCCGCGAGCAGCTCACGGGCGACGACGCGCACGACCGGGTGCGGGCCATGCTGGACGAAACCGTCGACACGTGCCTGTGGCAGGCGCAGCGGGTGTTGCAGTCGGGGTCGACGGCGGCGGTGGACCTGTCCGGGTGTGATGCGTTGTCGCGCGCGCTCGACGTCGCAGCCGGTGAGGCGGTGGCGCTTTCGGGCGCAGAGCCGCTGCTGGTCGACCGCGTCGAAGAGGAATACCTGCGGTACTTCACCCGCACCGGCAGGCCCACCGGCGAATGGGCGGCCGCCACCAGCCGATTGCGAGCGGCCGAGGAGGCGAAGGCCGCGGCGGCGGCCGCCGTCGCAGAGGTCGACGACGCGGTGCGCACCCACGCCACCCTCACCGACGAACTGGCCCGGTTGCAGGTCGAACGCGTTGAGGCCGCCGAGCAGGTCGCCGTCGCGCAGAAGGCCGCCGAAGAGGTCGCCGGGCTCAAGGGTCAGCTCAAGGAGGCGGAGCTGGTCGCCGCGGCGGCCCAAGCCAAGCACGACACGTCGCGTGCCGCGGTCGACGAGCGCAGGCGGTTGCGGGCCGACATCGAGCAGCGTGCCGCCGCGATGACCGAGCTCGAGGCTGCCGCCGCCCAGGCTGCCGACGACCGGTCGACCGCCGCCGAGGTTGCCGAGCTGGCGGAGACCGACGCGCAGCAGGCGCGAAATGCGTTGGAGGCCAACCAAGCCCGTGTCGAAGCCGCCCGACGGACCGTGCAACGCCTTGCCGACCGCGATGAGGCCGACCGCGTCGCCGCGCAACTGTCGAAGATCGAGGCCGCGCAGCGGGACCTCGAACGCGTGGATGGCGAACTCGCCGAGATCCGGTTGACCGGCGGGGGTATGCGGGCCATCGAATCCGCCAAGGCGACCGTCGACGCCGTGGCGGCGCAGGTCGAGTTGGCGTCGGCGCACATTGAGTTGATCGCGGCCGCCGACGTTGAGGTGCGCGTCGGGGGTCAGACACTCACCCTCGGCGCGGGGGAGACATGGACGGACAGCGTCAGCGCCGAGACGGCGATCGAGGTGCCGGACCTGTTGACCGCTCGGCTGATACCCGGCGCGCCGGCGTCCGAGACGCAGGCCAAACTCGATGCCGCACAGGAGGTCCTGGCGTCAGCGCTCGAGGCGTGCGGTGTCGCCGACATCGCCGCGGCGCGCACCCTCGATCAACGGCGGCAGGACTTGGCCACCACTCGTGACCGGTTGAGCGCGACCGTCGAGGCGCTGACATCCGAGCAGTCGACCGACCGGCTCAAGCAGCGACTGGCTGAGCTCACCGCCGGTAAACCGGAGGTGGCCGAGCTGTTCGAGGCCGACGCGAGCGGTGCCCGCGTCGAGCTCGACGCCGCGACGGCTGCACAGAAGCAGGCCATCGCCGATTGTGAGAAGCACCGCAAGGTGGCCGAGGAAGCGGCAAAGCGATTGGGGGAGTGTGAGACTCGGGCAACCGTGCTCAGCGAGAAGCTCGCGGGAGCACGGTCGGAGCTCACACTGGCCCGCGATCGGCTGGAGGGGCAGCGGGCCACCGTCGGCGACGACGAGCTGGCGCTCGGGGCGCAGGCGCACGCCGAGGAGGCGCTGCGGGCCGCGGCCCTCGTCGCCGAACTGAGCGAGGAACTGACCCGTGCCGCGCCCGATGCCGTTGCCGCGGCTCTCCAGGAGGTGACGCGGCGAGCCGAGGCCCTGTCGGCCAGCCACGAGGAGGTGGCCGAGGAGTTGCGCGAGGTCGCCGCGCGGCTGAAGGTGTACGGAACCGAAGGGCGCAAGGGCAAGCTCGACGAGGCCGAGTCGGAACGGGTGCACGCGCTGGCCGAGTACTCGAGCGTGCAGCGCCGTGCGCGGGCTGCCGAACTGCTGCGATCGGTGATCGCGCGGCACCGCGAATCCACCCGCTCGCGATACGTCGACCCGTTCCGGGGCGAGGTGGAGCGGTTGGGCCGCATGGTGTTCGGCGACAGCTTCGAGGTGGAGGTCGACAACGCGCTGCGGATCTGCACCCGCACGCTGTCCGGTCGCACCGTGCCTTATGACTCGCTGTCGGGCGGGGCGAAGGAACAACTCGGCATCGTGGCGCGCCTGGCGAGCGCCGCGTTGGTGGCCAAGGAGGACAGCGTTCCGGTGGTCATCGACGACGCGCTCGGGTTCACCGACCCCGACCGCCTGGTGAAGATGGGGGCGGTGTTCAACGCGGTCGGTGGCGACGGGCAGGTGATCGTGCTGACGTGCAGCCCGCAGAGGTACGCCGCCGTCGACGGTGCCCAGCACATCGCGCTCACGGCGTAGCCGGGCCGCTGCGGGCGCTGCCCGGGGAGAAGGCGGCAGAGCTGCTTGAACGCTGAGCAGCCGCGGGTGCCAAGATGGGATTCATGGCCGAGCGCGACCGCGACGAAGCCGGGCGTCCCCGCAACACCCGTCCCCGCGATGCGCTCGGGCGGCCGCTGCCTCACGGCAGCGAGGGAGTCGCGCGGATACCCGACGACCTCGACCTCCCGCCGGCGGAGACCCTCACCTACGCCCAGGAACTGCTCGACGAGGGCATGGCGTTCCACGCGCACGAGGTGTTCGAGGCCGCGTGGAAGAACCGCCCGCAGGACGAACGCTCACTCTGGCAGAGCCTCGCCCAACTCGCCGTCGGCATCACCCACGTGCAGCGCGGAAACGCCAAGGGAGCGCTCGGGGTGTTGCGCCGAGCGCGCGCCGGCCTCGCCGACTACGGTTCTGTCACCCACGGCGCCGACGTCAGCGGGCTGGTCGTGTGCGCCGAGACGCTGATCGCCGACCTCGAAGCCGAGGTGACGATCGCCCCCGAGCGCCTGCGGCCGCGACTGCGGGACTAGCTCACCGACTGCAGCCGCTGCGCGGGCGCGATTTGTGCGTGAAAACGATCGCTGAGCGATCGAAATCACGCACAAATCGCTAGGTGGGTGAGGGGTCAGAAGTAGGCGTTGGCCGGAATCGGTGTCGTGCAGCAGATTCTGCCCGCACCGGGAAGTGTGCGTGTGGGGCGGGCGGCCGTTGTCATGGGGATCGATTTACCGACCCCACACACCGCGAACACGGCTTTGGCTCATCGCAAGCCTAAGAGCCCGGCACTCACTGCGCCAACTGCAGAACCTCGTCGAAGCCTTCGACCAGACAGCTCTCGAAGAGGTCGTAGTCAGGTATCGCGCCCGTGTCCACGTTGAGGCCGAAATGACAAGTGTCGGCGTAGGTCAGGAGCGTCACGTTGACGGCCGCGCCGATCGTCGGGCCGAACGCGTATTGGGCGGTGACCCGCGCACCACCGAGATACACCGGAACCGGGATCCCGGGCACGTCGCTCGCGACGAAATCCACGTGGCGCAGGATGGAGCCGATGTACCAGCGGGGCATCAGGTTGAGCACACCGGCGATCGCCTGGGTGTAGGGGATCGACCGCTCGTTACGAACTTTGCTTGTGCGGGAATGGATTTCGCGCATCAACTGTGCCGGGTCGGAAAGACCCGCGGGGATGTCGAATCGCATGAGAGTGATCCGGTTTCCGCCCATCTCCTCTCCCGTGGTCCGCAAGTTGATCGGCATGGTCAAGTGCAGGTCGCCGATGCCGACGCCGTGTGCTTCGTGGTAACGACGCAAGCCCCCGGCGACTCCGGCCACGAAGGCATCGTTGAGTGCGCAGTCATACCGGTGCGCCGCCTCTCGGAGCCCATGCAGCGGTACCTCGTGCACCCCGAGGCGGCGGACAAGGCTGCGGTGGGTGATCAGTGGCGATCCTGTGCTGTTGACCGGGCGGACCGTCCGGTAGACCGACGCCGCTGTCGCCGTGGCCGCATTGAACGTCGCGATGGGGCTTCGAATCCCTCGCTGCAACCACCTCGGAGCAGACTTGGCCGCCGTGCTCACAGCGGCACCGGCCAACCCCACGTTGTAGCGCAACGCATCACGGTAACCGCCGAACGGCGAATCGGCGACGGGCGGCGGAGGCGGCGCTTCTGGCGAAGGTGTTTCGTTGTCCGGGTGCGGTTCGAGGTCGAACAGGATCATGCCGATCTGGATGCCACCGACACCGTCGGTCAAGGAGTGGTGGAATCGGCACAGAACCGCTGCCGCCCCATCGGTCAATCCGTCGATCAGCGTGACCTCCCAGAGCGGACGGGCCCTGTCGAAGTCCGCCATCTCCGCCAGCCGCGCCATTTCCAGCACGGCGTCCAAGGTGCCGGGGGCGGGTGCGGTGACTCGGCGCATGTGGAAGTCCAAGTCGAAGTCGGGCGCGGTCTCCCATCTCGGCGGCGCGGGCGGCGGCGACTCGACGACTCGTTGCCGCAACATCGGCAGCATGCGACTCATCCGGTCGAACCGGCTGCGCACCCGTGTCCAGTCCGGCGCCCGGTCGAGCAGGATCACCGTCACCACGGTCGATCTCAACCGAGGGTCACTTTCCATGGCCCAGGTGAAGGCGTCTGTGTTGCGCATGAATGCTGTCATCATCGGCTCCCACGCACCACGCTACGGCCGGACGTCGGGCGGGCGAAGCCCTCGCCCGCATGAAAGGACCTAATGCTCCAGAGGTGTCGACGAAGGTCCTGGCTACGGCTTCATGAAGCCGATCTTCGTGTAGTCCGCGTCGGCCAGGCCGAACGCCCCGAAGTTCGCCAGATTGCTTCGCACCGCGATGTTTCCGGGGGACTGGGTCAACGGCAGGCTGAACACCTCGTTGAACAACATCTTGTCCAGCTCGTTGGCCAGCTGGCGGGACTTGGCGGGATCCAGTTCGCCGACGGTCTGCTCGATCTTCGCGTCGATCTCCGGACTGCCGATCTTGCCGAAGTTGCTCTCGGCTCCGGTCCGATAGATCTGCGTCAGGCTCGCGAGCGGGAAAGCATCACCGCTCCAGGAGAACTGGGCGATGTCGAAGTTGCCGACGGTGATGTAGTCGGTGAAGAAGCCGGCCGCCGGACGGACGTCCAGCTCCAGTTTGACCCCGATCTGGGCGAGGTTGTTCTGCGCGATCTGCCCGTACTGGCGGGTGCTGAGCGAGTCGAACAGCACGTCGCGGATCACGAGTTGGCGGCCGTCCTTGTCGCGGAACTGTCCGTTGAGCCGCCAGCCCAACGCGTCGAGCTCCTGTTTGGCCTTCTCGGGATCGAAGGCGACCTCACCGCTGTTGTCCTGGTAGCCCTCCTGGCCCGCGACGAAGATGTGGTTGTTCAACGGTTGGGGGTTGTCGGCAAGGCCCCGCTGTGTGACCTCTGCGATGGTCTTGCGGTCGATGCCCTTGGCGATGGCCCGGCGCAGCGCGGGGTCGGCCAGGATCGAACCAGGGGAGCCGTTGAACGTGAAGTGGTACCAGGCCAGCCCGGGAGCCCGCCGGATGCTGAGCCCCTCGGTGCGGCGCGCGATCTGCATCTCGTCGAGCGTGGCCAGGCCGGTGGCGTCGATGGTGTTGTTCTGCAGCGCGGGGATGCGTGCGGCGTCGTCGAGCACGAGGAAGGTGATGCTGTCCAGGACCGGCGGCTCACCCCACCACTTGGGATTGCGGGTCAACGTGATTCGCTTCGCCCCGCGGTCGAGGTTCGAGACGATGAACGGTCCCGCCGACGGCCCGGGCCCGTTGAGTTGGCCCCTGTTGAAGACCTCGGGGTTCTCTGTCGAGCTCTTCGGCACCAGCATGCTGGTGCCGGCGAACATGCCGCGCCAGTCGGACCACGGCTTGGCGAAGGTGATGACGGCCTGACGGTCGTCGACGCCGCGCTCGACCTTCTCAACCCGGTCGCTGCCGTTCGTGGCGGCTATCGCGAACCGGTCATCCTTGCCGCTGGTCGCGTTGATCTGGGACTGGATGTCTTCCCACGTGATCGGTGTGCCGTCGCTCCACACCGCCTCCGGGTTGATCGTGTACGTGACGACCTGCGGATCGGTGCTCGTCAACTCCACGCTGGTGAAGTAGTCGGTGTTGACGGTGGCCGAGCCGTCCGGACCGATCCGGAACGCGCGCGGCATGGTCGGCTTCAGCACGGAGTTGTTGTCGCCGGTGTTGCCGTCGATGTGCAGCGGGTTGAAGTTGGGCGAGAAGTCGTTGAGCGCGAGGCGGAGGTTGCCGCCCTGCTGAAGGTTCGCCACGTCCTGCGGGTTGATGTCGTTGGTGCTTCCGACCGTCGCCTCGCCACCGGCGGAGGGGGCTTCTTCGGAACCGCCTGAACACGCGGTCAGGGTCAGCGCGGCGATCATCGTGGCCGCAGCGAAGCGTCGGAGGATCTTTGCCTCGGCTCCCGATCGTCCCCTGCCCTCCGGGCGTGGGCCCACCGCTCCTCGCTTCGCTGCGATCCTCACTCGCGCTCGCCTTCGGGTGCTCATGCGCTCCGACTTTAGCTGCGATTGACCTGGGGCTGCGGCACCGCGGCGAGCAACCGGCGGGTGTAGTCGTGCGCAGGGGCGGTGAACACCTGGTCGCCGTCGCCCTGTTCGACCACGGTGCCCTTGTACATGACGGCCACCCGGTGGGCGAGGTGACGGACCACCGACAGGTCGTGCGAGACGAACAGATAGGACAGCCCGAACCGCTGCTGCAGATCCAGCAGCAGGTTGATGATGCCGGCCTGGATCGAGACGTCCAGCGCCGACACCGGCTCGTCCAGAGCCAGGATCTTCGGCTGCAGCGCGAGTGCGCGCGCGATACCGATGCGCTGCTTCTGCCCTCCGGAGAACTCGGCGGGATAGCGGGCGGCGTCGTCACGCTGCAGCCCGACGATGCCGAGCAGCTCGCCGACCCGTTCCTCGCGGTCATACTTGTCAAAACCGTTGGCCTGCAACGGCTCGGCCAGCACGTCGAACACCGGGAGCCGCGGGTCGAGGGAGGCCACCGGGTCCTGGAACACGACCTGCAGGTCGCCCCGCAGCGCCCGGCGCCCCTGTCGGTCCAGCGAGGCCACATCCTTGCCGAGCACCTCGATGGAGCCGCCTTCCGGGGCGGTCAGCTGCAGAACCTGGTGCAGGGTCGTCGACTTGCCCGACCCGGACTCCCCGACGATGCCCAACGTGCGGCCCTGCTGCAGTTCGAAGCTGACCCCGTCGACGGCGCGCACCTCGCCGACCTGGCGGCGGAACACCACACCCTTGGTGAGCTTGTAGGTCTTGACCAGATCTTCGACGCGCAACACCATCGGGGCGTCGGCCTCCGACGGCGTGTCGGGCGCGGCCGTCGACACGCCGTAGATGTCGGCGGCGCTGCGGCCGACAACGTGCTCGGTGCGGATGCAGGCCGCGCGGTGGCCCGCCTCGGTGCCCATGGGCAACAGCTCGGGTTCGGCGGCGCGGCAGTCGTCGATGGCCAGCGGGCATCGCGGCGCGAACGGGCAGCCCGGCGGCAGCGCGGCCATCGACGGCGGGGCGCCCGGAATGGGGACCAGTCGGGAGCCCTGGGCCGCGTCGAGGCGGGGCACCGAACCAAGGAGCCCGACGGTGTAGGGCATGCGACGGTCGCGGTACAGCTGTTCGACGCTGGCGACCTCGACCGCCCGGCCCGCGTACATCACCAGCGCGCGGTCGGCGAATTCGGCGACCACCCCGAGGTCGTGGGTGATGATCAAGACGCCCGCGCCGGTCACGTCGCGCGCGGTCTTCAACACCTCGAGGATCTGCGCCTGGACGGTGACGTCCAAAGCGGTCGTCGGCTCGTCGCAGATGATCAGGTCGGGATCGTTGGCGATCGCGATCGCGATCACCACACGCTGGCGCTCACCACCGGACAGTTCGTGCGGGAACGACTTGGCGCGGCGGTCGGGCTGGGCGATGCCGACCAGCTCAAGCAGTTCGACCGCGCGCTTTCGGGCAGCTCGCCGGCCGATGCCGCGTTGGTGGATCTCGATCGCCTCGGCGATCTGGTCGCCGACGGTGTAGACGGGGGTGAGCGCCGACATCGGGTCCTGGAACACCGTGCCGATGGTCTTGCCGCGGATGGCCGACATCCGCTGATCGGACAGTCCGATCAGCTCGTCGCCGTGCAACCGGATCGACCCGGACACGTCGGCGTACTCCGGCAGTAGGCCAACGACGGCCATCGCGCTGGCCGATTTACCGGCCCCGGATTCGCCGACGAGCGCGACCACCTCGCGCTTGCCGACGTCGAAGTTCATGCCGCGCACCGCTTTCACCGGCGCCGCGTCCGTCGGGAAGGCGACGCTGAGATCGCGGACCTCGAGCAGGCTCACCGCTTCCGCCTCCGGAGCTGGCGGGCGCCGGGATCGAGCGCGTCGCGCAAACCGTCGCCGACGAGGTTGGCGCACAGGATGATCAGGACCAGCACGCCGCCGGGGAACAAGAAGAGCCAGGGGAAGGTCGTCGCCGACTTCGTACCGTCGGCGATCAGCGTGCCGAGTGACACGTCGGGCGGCTGGATGCCGAACCCGAGGAAGCTCAAGCCGGTTTCGGCCAGCACCGCAACGCCGACGTTGAGCGCCGTGTCGATGATGATGATCGACGCGACGTTGGGCAGGATGTGGCGGATGATGATGCGCCAGTCGCTGACGCCCATATACCGTGCGGCCGCGACGAATTCACGATCACGCAGGCTCATGGTCATACCGCGCACGATGCGGGAGCTGATCATCCAGCTGAACAGCGCCAGCAGCAGGATCATCCAGACGATGTCACCCTTGGTGCGCTGCACGACGATCGAGATCAACAGGAAGCTGGGCACCACCAACATGAGGTCGACCAGCCACATCAGGGCGGGGTCTCGCCAGTCGGCGAAATAGCCGGCGATCGTGCCCACCGTGGCGGCGATGATCGTCGAGATGAACGCGACGCACACGCCGATCAGCATCGACTTCTGCATGCCTCGAAGGGTCTGGGCGAACAGGTCCTGACCGAGTGCGTTGGTGCCGAACCAGTGGTCGGGGCTGGGCGGTTGCTGCAGCGCGAAGTAGTCGAGATCGCTGTAGCTGTACGGCAACAGCGGCGGCAGCGCGTAGCACCCGACGAACAACAGCGCCAACAGGATCAGGGAGACGACCGCGGGTTTGTTGCGCAGGAACCTGCGGAACACCAGGGAGCGTCGCGAGGTGAATCCGGCTGTCTTGAGGCCGGATTGGGCGGCGGTCGAGGTCTCCGTCGTCACCGGTTCGGTCATGTCACCCGCACCCTCGGATCGAGCGCCGCGTACACCACGTCGGAGAGCAGGCCGGCCAACAGGATCATCGCCGCGGAGAGAACCGTGATGGCCGCGACGATGTTGATGTCCTGATTGCCGATCCCGGTGACGATCCATTCGCCGACGCCGTACCAGCCGAAGATCTTCTCGGTGAACACCGCACCCGTGACCAGTCCCGCGACGCTGTAGGCGAACAACGTCGCCATTGGAATCAGCGCAGTCCGCAAGCCGTGCTTGACAAGCGCCCGGCGCCGCGTCAAACCCTTGGCCCGCGCGGTGCGAATGAAGTCCTGGCCGAGTACGTCGAGCATCGCGTTGCGTTGGTATCGGCTGTAGATGGCGATCGAGGAGATCGCGAGCGTCATGCTCGGCAGCACCAGGTGCTGGACCCGGTCGACGAACTGGTTCCACGCTCCCTCGATGGGGAACGGCGAGGTCTCGCCGGTGTACTCGAATATCCGCACGCCCAGCACGTTGTTCACGCCGAGCGCGGCGAGGATGAAGAGGTTGGCCAACACGAACGTCGGCGTGCTGATCACCAGCAGCGACAGCACGGTGACGACGCGGTCGCTGAGGCGGTACTGCCTGATGGCGCCCCAGGCCCCTGCGGCCACGCCGACGACGGTGCCGACGACCGAGCCGATGACCAGCAGGCGCAGGCTGACCCCCACGCGTCGCCACAGCTCGTTGGTGACCGGCTGCCCGCCGACCGTCATACCGAAATCGCCGCGGATGGCCCCGGAGGCCCAGTGGACGTACTGCTCGAGCACCGGCTTGTCGAGGTTGAGTTCGACGCGCTTGGCGTCGATGACGCTCTGCGGCGGGCGCGGGTTGCGGCTTTCCAGCGTGTCCAGGGGGTCGAACTGCCACGACGCGAGCAGGAAAACCAGGAACGATGCCAGCCCCAGCAAGACGAGGTAATTGACCAGCCGGCGCGCCAAGAACCGCGTCATGCGCGGGGTCCGACCGTCGGCTGCATGCGCACAGGTTAGGAGATCACGGTCCCGGACACCGTGATGTGGGCCTTCGCAGCGCGCCGAGCTGGCCGTTTTGGCGAACTGGCACCGGGCTTGCAGCGGGCGTCCAGATTCGGATGGTTCAGTGCGAAGGCATCTGCGATTTCACCGGTGGCCGCGCCGATGGGGCGACTGGGCAACCACGAATGGAGGAATTCGGATGGCACGTCACAGGGCGCGACGCGGTACCGGAATGCGAGCGGTCTCGGCCGCGGTCGGGGGCGGCGCGATCGTCGCGATGGCCGCACTCGGCATGGCGGCCGAACATCCGACCACCGGCCCGGCGATCGCCAAACCAGCCATGACGGTCGGTGCGACGAGCAAGCAGACCACACCGCCCAAGGCCCCCGCGGTCGCAATGGCGAAGCCGGCCATCAAGGGGCCGGCGCCGTTGCCATCGGAGGAGGCGGCCGCCAAATAGCACGGCCATCCGTTTCACGGGCCTCCCGTTCGGCTATCCCGCACGGTAAGGGTTCGACGACGAACCCTGTAAGCGCTGCTAGACGGGCCGCGACACCGATCGCGCCCACCGAACCAGACGGAGAGGTCGAAGTGAACACCAAACAGGTCAAACTGCTCTCGGCGGCGGTCGGCACCAGCGCCCTGCTGGCGATGGGGGCGTTCTCGGTCGCCTCCACCACGGCCGCTCAGGATGACGATCAGCCCGTGACGCCGGGCCCGGTGACGACGTCGGAGATCACAACTGGTGAGACGTCGACCGACAGCAAGGCTCCCGAAACCCCGACGACGTCGGTGGCCACGCCGCCCGTGACCGCTGAGCCGCCGGAGGACGCGTGACCGCTGAGCCGCCGGAGGACGCGGGCTAGTTCGGTTCACAGTCGGCTCACAGACAACGCTCATCCGCCACATAGGCGGCCGGCGATAATCGGTCTATGGCCACTTCGCGTACGTCCAGCGTCGATGAGCGTGACGCGGGACGAAGCGTCATGCGGCGCGCGGATGGCAAGCCGATCCACGTGTTGGTGGTCGACGACGAACCGGTGCTCGCCGAGCTGATGTCGATGGCCCTGCGTTACGAGGGCTGGGACATCGCGACGGCCGCCGACGGGGCGTCTGCCATCTCCTCGGCCCGCGAGACGCCGCCCGACGTCGTGGTGCTCGACGTCATGCTGCCGGACATGAGCGGGCTCGACGTGCTGCGCAAACTGCGTGATCAGCTTCCCGGGTTGCCGCTTCTCCTGCTGACGGCCAAGGATTCGGTGGAGGATCGCATCGCCGGGCTGACCGCAGGTGGGGACGATTACGTCACCAAACCGTTCAGCATCGAAGAAGTGGTGTTGCGGTTGCGGGCGCTGTTGCGACGCACCGGCATTGCGACCGAACCCAACGGCGCGAAGATAGTCGTCGGTGACCTGGTGCTCGATGAGGACAGCCACGAGGTGACCCGCGGCGGCGAGCTGATCTCGCTGACCGCAACGGAATTCGAACTGCTCCGGTTCATGATGCGCAATTCCAAACACGTGCTGAGCAAAGCCCAAATACTCGATCGCGTGTGGAGCTACGACTTCGGCGGGCGGTCGAATGTCGTCGAACTGTACGTCTCGTACCTGAGGAAGAAGATCGACAACGGGCGAGCACCGATGATCCACACCCTGCGCGGTGCCGGGTATGTCCTCAAGCCCGCGCGCTGAGGGGTCATCGCCGTGGCTGCGCTGGCCGCGAACGTGGTCGCTGCGCGCTAGGCTGCTCGCCTCACAGATCGCGATACTCACCCTGGTGTGCGCGGTCGTCGGAATGGGCACCGTCCTTGTGCTGCAGCATTTTCTGGTCAACCAATTGGACGAACGGTTGGCCGAGACGGGGCGACGTTCGGCCGGGTTGTTCGAGTTCGGTCCGCCGCCGGTGCCGCCGGGGTTCCCGCGCCCGGGTTTCCGCCACCGCATGATCATCCGTGACGATCTCGAGCCGGGTCCGGCCTTTCTGAACGCGCCCGGGCAGGCGGCTCGCACCGTGGGCGCAGTCATCTCACGTGGCACCCCGCTCGACGCCGGCGTGATCACCGCCGACGGCACCCGCAGCGAGATCAGCACGGCCGCAGCGCAACAACTCGCCGACGTGGCGCCGGGCACCCCGACGACCATCTACCTCGACGGACTGGGCCGGTACCGGGTGGTCGCGATGCAGTCGCCCCGTGGCGGCGACACGATCGCGATCGGCGTGCCCACCTCCGACGTCGACGACACGTTGTTCACCGTCGCGATCATCTTCTGCGTGGTCGGAGCGACCGCGTTGATCGGCGGAACGGCGGCCGGGATTCTGATCATTCGCCGCCAACTCGCGCCGCTGGCAAGGGTTTCCGACGCGGCCCGCCAAGTGGCCGACCTCGAACTCGACCGCGGCGAGGTACGGCTTCCGACGCCGATCGTGAACGTCGACCCAGCGAGCGAGCGGACCGAGGTCGGGCAGCTGGGCTCCGCGCTGAACCGAATGCTGGACCGGATCGCGTCGGCGTTGTCGGCGCGGCACGCCAGCGAGACTCGCGTCCGCCAGTTCGTCGCGGACGCCAGCCATGAGCTCCGCACGCCGTTGGCCGCCATTCGCGGCTATACCGAACTGGCGCAACGTAAACGCGATGACGTCCCCGATGACGTCGCCCACGCGATGAACCGAGTCGACTCGGAGGCGCGGCGCATGACCGAGTTGGTGGAAGACATGCTGCTGCTGGCGAGGCTCGACACGGGACGGCCATTGCAGAGCGAATCGGTGGATCTATCTCGTCTGATCCTCGACGCGGTCGGCGACGCCCACGCCGCAGGTCGAGAACATCGGTGGCAGCTGGATCTGCCGGACGACCCCGTCGTCGTGGTCGGCGACGAAGCGCGCCTGCACCAAGTGCTCGCGAACCTGCTCGCCAACGCGCGCACGCACACTCCGCCCGGCACATCGGTGACGACGTCCTTGAGGGTGGCCGACGACGGCTCGGCGGTGTTGACCGTCGCCGACGACGGGCCCGGCGTCCCCGTATGGCTGCAACCCGAGATCTTCGAACGCTTCGCACGCGGCGACTCGTCACGCAGCCGTCGCGAAGGCGGGACGGGCCTCGGGCTGGCGATCGTCGCCGCAGTCGTCAAGGCGCACCGCGGCTCCATCGAGGTGAGCAGTGTCGCCGGTGATACGCGCTTCGTCGTGACCCTGCCCAGCCGATGATCCCGGCCGCGAGCGCGTCGATCATTTGATCCGCTTGATTTTCTTCGCGCTCTGAGCGCCGGGGCGGTTATAGGGTCGACCTCATGTCGGTGACCGATGAGTATCTGAAGAACAACGAGGAGTACGCGAAGACGTTCTCCGGTCCGCTGCCGCTGCCGCCCAGCAAGCACGTCGCGGTGCTGGCGTGCATGGACGCCCGGCTCGATGTCTACCGGATCCTCGGTCTGCAAGACGGCGAGGCCCACGTCATCCGCAACGCGGGCGGTGTGGTCACCGACGACGAGATCCGCTCGCTGGCCATCAGCCAGCGGCTGCTCGGCACCAAAGAGATCATCCTCATCCACCACACCGACTGCGGCATGCTGACGTTCACCGACGACGGCTTCAAACAGCAGATCCAGGACGAAATCGGCATCAAGCCCGAGTGGGCCGCCGAGTCGTTCATCGATCTCGAGGTGGACGTGCGGCAGTCGCTGCGCCGCATCGAGGCCAGCCCGTTCGTCACCAAGCACGAGTCGCTGCGGGGCTTCATCTTCGACGTCGCGACCGGCCGGTTGACCGAGGTCACGCCGTAGCCCCGCCTACCTGGTTGTGCGAGCGACCGTGTCTGTACGCGACACGTCGCGAAAATGCAGCACATCGCGGTCGCTCGCGACCGATGAGCGTCCGCTAATTGATCTTGTACGTCGCGATCGCCTTCGCCACCGCTTCGCCGTCGGCCGTGACAACGTCGATCTCACAGTTGACAAGCGTCTTGCCCCGGCGCAGTACCCGTCCGATCGCGACCAGGTCGCACGCACGCGCGGGCGCCAGGAACTGCATCGACAACGAGGTGGTCACCCCGCGAACCGACTCCGGCACCTCGGTCTGCGCCCAGGCCGCCGCCATCACCGCGACATCGGCCAACGCGGCGATCGCCCCGCCGTGCACCATGTCGCCGACGGTCACATTGGACTCTTCCCACGGCAGGCGTAGCCGGACCTCGTCGCCGTCGAGTCGCTCGGGCACGATGCCGAGCTTGGCCACGAAGGGGGACTGTGGGATGAACTGCGCCATGACGTCTGCGCCGCTCCGGGGTGGGGAAGTGGTGGTCATGGGTCGAGTATCGGCACAGGGCGCGCGAGTTCAATTACCTCGCGGGTAAGCACTGTGCGGACGCTCGCCGCGGTCGAGCGTCCGCGAAGTGCCGGGATTCTGCGGCGTGTCGTGTGCTGACACGCGCGCTCGCGCAGAGTGAGGTGACGTGCGTTGGCGCCGGGCCCACGGCCGGCAGAGGAGCCACCGCGCGTTGACACCTCACACCGCAGCGGTGTTCAATATCCGGTAATGATCGTAAATATGGTCATTCCTACCGACTTTACGAGGAAATGATGACGGCCACCACCGAACAAGTCAACGCTGGGCGTTACGAACTCAGCCATCTGCGGTCACTGGAAGCCGAGGCCATCCACATCATCCGGGAGGTGGCCGCGGAGTTCGAGCGGCCCGTGCTGCTGTTCTCCGGCGGTAAGGACTCCATCGTGATGCTGCACCTGGCGCTGAAGGCGTTCCGGCCGGGCCGGCTGCCGTTCCCCGTCATGCACGTCGACACCGGGCACAACTTCGACGAGGTGCTGCAGACCCGCGACGAACTCGTCGAGGAGTTCGGTGTCCGACTGGTCGTCGCCAAGGTGCAGGACGACATCGACGCCGGCCGCGTGGTCGAGACGATCCCGTCGCGCAATCCGCTGCAGACGGTGACCCTGCTGCGCGCCATTCGCGAGAACAAGTTCGACGCCGCGTTCGGCGGCGCCCGCCGCGACGAGGAGAAGGCCCGCGCCAAGGAGCGGGTGTTCTCCTTCCGCGACGAGTTCGGCCAGTGGGACCCCAAGGCGCAGCGGCCCGAGCTGTGGAACCTGTACAACGGCCGACACCACAAGGGCGAGCACATCCGCGTGTTCCCGCTGTCGAACTGGACCGAGTTCGACATCTGGTCCTACATCGGCGCCGAGAAGATCAAGCTGCCGTCGATCTACTACGCCCACCGCCGCAAGGTGTTCGAGCGCGACGGGATGCTGCTCGCCGTGCACCGGTACCTGCAGCCGCGCAAGGAGGAAGAGGTCGTCGAGAAGACCGTCCGGTTCCGCACCGTCGGCGACGTCACCTGCACCGGATGCGTGGAGTCCCGCGCGGCAACGGTTTCCGAGGTGATCGCCGAGACGGCGGTCTCGCGGCTCACCGAGCGCGGCGCCACCCGCGCGGACGACCGCATCTCCGAGGCCGGCATGGAAGACCGCAAGCGAGAGGGCTACTTCTGATGACCAGCACCACCGAGCGGCCCGCCTCGAATACGAGGCCCGCCGCGACGCTGCTGCGGATCGCCACCGCCGGTTCCGTCGACGACGGCAAGTCGACGCTCATCGGCCGGCTGCTGTTCGACTCCAAGGCCGTCATGGAAGACCAATTGGCTTCCGTCGAACGGACTTCCAAGGAACGCGGTCACGACTACACCGATCTGGCGCTGGTGACCGACGGCTTGCGCGCCGAGCGCGAGCAGGGCATCACGATCGACGTCGCCTACCGCTACTTCGCAACGCCCAAGCGCAAGTTCATCATCGCCGACACCCCCGGTCACATCCAGTACACCCGCAACATGGTGACGGGTACATCCACCGCGCAACTGGCGATCGTCCTGGTCGACGCGCGCCACGGCCTGCTCGAGCAGTCGCGGCGCCACGCCTTCCTCGCGTCGCTGCTGGGCATCCGGCACATCGTGCTCGCGGTGAACAAGATGGACCTGATCGATTGGGACAGGGAGCGGTTCGAGAAGATCCGCGACGACTTCCACGACTTCGCCGCGCGCCTGGACATCCATGACGTGACCACGATCCCGCTGTCGGCCCTCAATGGCGACAACGTCGTCACCAAGTCCGACAAGACTCCGTGGTACGAGGGGCCGCCGCTGCTGAGCCACCTCGAAGAGGTGTACATCGCCGGCGATCGCAACCTCGTCGACGTGCGGTTCCCCGTTCAGTACGTGATCCGCCCGCAGTCCCTGGAGCACCACGACCACCGCAGCTACGCGGGCACCGTCGCCAGCGGTGTGATGAAGGTCGGCGACGACGTCGTCGTGCTGCCCTCGGGGCTGACCTCACAGATCGCCGCGATCGAGGGGCCCAACGGGCCGATCGACGAGGCGTTCCCGCCCATGGCAGTGGCGATCAGCCTTTCCGACGACATCGACATCTCGCGCGGCGATCTGATCGCGCGGTTGAACAACCAGCCCAGGGTGGCACAGGAATTCGACGCCACCGTCTGTTGGATGGCCGACGGATCCGCTTTGGAGCCCGGCCGCGATTACCTGATCAAGCACACGACCCGCACCACGCGGGCCCGGGTGACCGCGCTGGATTACCGCCTCGACGTCAACACGCTGCACCGGGACAAGGAAGCGACCGCGCTCAAACTCAATGAGCTGGGCCGCATCTCGCTGCGCACGCAAACGCCGCTGCTGCTCGACGAGTACAGCCGCAATGCGACGACCGGTTCGTTCATCCTGATCGACCCGCACACCAACGGCACGGTTGCGGCGGGCATGATCCTGCCGCAGGTGACAGTCCGCACCTCGAGTCCCAACACCGTCCGGCACGAGTCGCTGTGCAAGGACCGGCTGAGCAAGGGCAGGACCGTGTGGTTCACCGGCCTGTCGGGCTCGGGCAAGTCGTCGGTGGCCATGCTCGTCGAGCAGAAGCTCATCGAAAAGGGCGTTCCCGCCTACGTTCTCGACGGTGACAACCTGCGTCACGGGCTCAACGCCGACCTCGGCTTTTCGATGGCCGACCGCGCCGAGAACCAGCGCAGGCTGGCGCACGTCGCGGCGATCCTCGCCGACTCCGGTCAGGTGGTGCTGGTCCCCGCGATCAGCCCGCTCGAGGAGCACCGTGCCCTGGCGCGGAAGGTGACCACCGAGGCGGGCCTCGACTTCTTCGAGGTGTTCTGTGACACCCCGCTGGAGGACTGCGAACGCCGCGACCCGAAGGGCTTGTACGCCAAGGCCCGCGCCGGCGAGATCACCCACTTCACCGGTATCGACAGCCCCTACCAGCGACCGAAGAAGCCGGATCTGAGGCTGACTCCCGATCACGATCCCGAGGAGTTGGCGGACATGGTGATCGAACTGCTGGAAAGCCGCCAGTGAGCGATCACGAGCTCGCCGCCCGGCTAGCCACGGCGGCCGGAAAGCTTCTGCTCGACGTCCGCGCCGAGCTGGAAGACGCCTCGGCCGCCGAGCGAAAAGCGACTGGGGACAAGCGTTCCCACGACTTCCTGATGGAAGCGCTGGCGACCGAGCGGCCCGGCGACGCCGTGCTGTCGGAGGAGGGCGCCGACAACCCTGTCCGCCTGAGTGCCGAACGCGTCTGGATCGTCGACCCCCTCGACGGCACCCGAGAGTTCTCCGAGATCGGGCGCGACGACTGGGCCGTGCACGTCGCACTGTGGGAACGGGGCGAACTGGCCGCGGGCGCGATCGCGCTTCCCGCACAAGGCATCACGTTGGCCACGCCCGAGGTGAGCCCACCGCCCGCCGCGCCCGAGAAGCCGCGGATCGTGGTGTCACGCACGCGGCCGCCGGCGATCGCGCTCGCGGTGCGCGACGCGCTCGGCGGCACATTGGTCGAGATGGGTTCGGCTGGAGCGAAAGTGGCCTCGGTCGTGCAGGGCCTGTCCGATGTGTACGTGCACGCGGGCGGGCAGTACGAGTGGGACTCGGCGGCACCCGTCGCCGTCGCCCGCGCCGCAGGTTTGCACACCTCCCGCATCGACGGTTCGGCGCTGCGCTACAACCGGCGCGACCCGCTGCTGCCCGACCTTGTCGTCTGCCGACCCGAGCTCGCCGGAGCGGTGCTCGCCGTCACGCGTGATTGACTGAAACCATGCGCATGTCGGCCAAAGCTGAGTACGCCGTCCGCGCGATGGTCCAACTCGCGACGGCCGAGTCCGGTGTCCTCGTGACCACCGACGACCTCGCCAAGGCGCAGGGCATCCCACCGCAGTTCCTCGTCGACATCCTCGCGGCGCTGCGAACCGACCGCCTCGTCCGCAGCCATCGCGGCCGGGATGGCGGTTACGAACTGGCCCGTCCGGCGAAGGACATCAGCCTCGCCGACGTGCTGCGCTGTATTGACGGCCCGCTCGCCAGCGTGCGCGACATCGGGCTCGGGGACCTTCCGTACACCGGGCCGACAACGCCGCTGACCGACGTCTGGCGGGCGCTGCGCGCCAGCATGCGATCCGTACTCGAACAGACGAGCCTTGCCGACGTGGCCGCCGACGCGCTGCCCAAACACGTCCGCAAGCTCGCCGACGACTACCGCGACCAGGAGACCCAGCGCGGCCACTCGCTCCACTAGCGTCGTCGCCGCTTGGCACCCCGCGCCGCTATCCCTCGACCTACTGGCCTGGCGAATCAACCCGAGCCGGATCCGTAAGGCCGGGTGATGATTTCGAGATAGTGACCGGCCGGGTCCTGAAAGTAGACGCCGCGACCGCCGTCGTTGTGGTTGATCTCGCCCTCCCGCATGCCCCGGTGGTCGGCCCAGTGCTGCAGACCCCGCGACCGGATGCGGTCGTAGATCTCGGTGAATTCGTCCTCGGAGACCAGGAATGCGTAGTGCTGTGGACGGATCTGCTCCTCGGGCCCGACCTCGGCGTAGTCGAGGCTGGCGTCGTGCGCCAGGTCGACGACCAGAAAATGGCCGAACTCTCTGGCGGGCGGCAGCCCGAACAGCTCGGTGACGAACCGGGCGGACTCCTCGCGGTCCTTCGCGGCCACGATCGTGTGGTTGAACGTGATGGCCATACCGATTCAGTCAACCACCGCGGCCGTGCGTCGACAAACGATGCACGATGGGGGTATGGCGGACATCGAGGTTCTCAGCGGCCGGAGGATCACGCTGCGCGCGCCGGCCCTCGGCGACGCGGAACCCCTCTTCGAAAGGGTGGCGTCCGACCCGGAGGTGACGCACTACATGGCATGGCGAACACACCGCGACGTCGGCGAGACCCGACGCGTCCTCACCGAGGTGTTCAACACCGGCGGCGAGACCACCTGGGTGATCGAAGTGCGCGGCGACGGCCCGATCGGAGCGATCGGCTGGCGGCGACCGCAACCGCACCACATCGACTTCGGCTACTACCTGGGCCGGCCGTGGTGGAAGCAGGGTTTCATGTCCGAGGCGGTGCAGCTGCTGTTCGACAAGGCGCATCGCGATCCGACCGTCTACCGGATCTCGGCGTACTGCCACGTCGACAACGAGGCATCGGCGAACCTGCTCGCACGCAACGGACTCAGCCTGGAAGGGCGCCTGGTTCGCTACACGGTGCTACCGAACATCAGCGACGAACCGCAGGACTGCCTGCTCTTCGCCAAGGCGGTGCGCTGATGTTCGATCTGCGCGACCTCACCGCCCCGATCGTCGTCGCACCGATGGCCGGCGGCCCGTCGACACCCGAACTGGCCGCGGCCGGCAGCACGGCCGGCGGCTTGGGATTCGTGGCCGGCGGCTATCTCACCGCGCAGGCGTTCGCCGACCGCATCACCGCGGCCCAGAGTCTGACCACCGGTCCGTTGGGTGCCAATCTCTTTGTCCCGCAACCATCTGCGGCCACACCCCAGGTGATCGCTGAATACGCCACCGCTCTGCGGCCCGATGCCGAACGCTACGGCGCCATGCTGGGGGAGCCGAGATTCGACGACGACGACTGGGCGGCCAAACTCGACGTTCTGCTCGATCTGAAGCCCGCGGTGGCGTCATTCACCTTCGGCCTGCCCAGCGCCGCCGAGGTACAGCGGTTGCGTGCGGCGGGCATCACCACGGTGGGCACCGTGACGACGACGACCGAGGCGCGTCAGGCGGTCGAGCGCGGGGTGGATGCGGTCGCCGTGCAGGGTCCCGGGGCGGGAGGCCATCGCGGTACCTTCAACCCGACCGCACGTCCGTCCGAAATCCCGTTGGACGAGTTGCTCGCGGCGGTGGTCGCGGACGTCGAGGTGCCCGTCGTCGCCGCGGGAGGCCTCATGAGCGCCGACGACGTCGACCGGGTGCGAACCGCGGGTGCGGTGGCCGCACAACTGGGCACCGCATTTCTCCTCGCGGACGAATCGGGCAGCAGCGCCGTGCACCGTGCCGCGCTCCGAGACGGTGCCTTCGCCGAAACCGTTGTGACGAAGGCGTTCTCGGGCCGTTACGCGCGCGGCCTACGGAACCGGTTCGTCGACGATCACGAAGAGCAAGCGCCGTTGGGTTACCCCGAGGTGCATTACCTGACCAGCCCGCTGCGAGCGGCGGCCGTGCGCGCGGGCGATCCCCACGGTGTCAACGTATGGGCGGGCACCGGCTTTCATGAGGCCGCGCCGGGTCCGGTGGCCGACATCATGCGAAGGCTCACCTGAAGGATCACTTGGGGGCGCTCAACTCCAGCGCGATGTTGTCCGGATCGCGGAACTCGAGGATGTACATCGGGCCGATGTCCTTGATCGGCTCGTGGGCGATTCCGAGATTGTCGAGATGGCTTTCCGCGGAATCGAGTTCGTCCTTGCTGGTCAGGCGGAAAGCGACATGGTCGAGGCCAGTGCGGTTCTCGTCGAAGGGGTCGGTGCCCACGGGCCGCAGAGCCACCAGGACGCCGCCGAGGTCGTAGATGACGCCGCCGTACAGAAAGCTCAGTGCCTCGCGGGTGGCGGCGTCGGCGCCCTCCGGAAGCTCGATGAACACGCGCCAGCCGAACACGGACTCGTAGAACTCCCGCGACCGTTCGATGTCGGTGACCGTCAGCCGGAGGTGCGCGATGGACGCGGTGGTGATCGCCATGCCCCTCATGCTGCCAGCCGTGCCAGAATCGCCGTCGTGCAAATCGGGATGACGATGCCGGTCATGGAAGCCGATCTCGACGCGGCGACGCTCGAGACCTGGGCCCGGGCCACCGACGACGGACCGTTCTCGTCACTGTGCTGGGGAGAGCGCGTCGCGTTCGACAACCCGCACTCGCTGACGCTGCTCGGGGCGCTCGCCGCCTGGACCGAGCGGGTGAGACTGGTGACCACCGTCGTGGTCCCTCAGCTGCACGACCCCGTGATGCTGGCCAAGGCGCTGGCCACCGGCGACATGCTCTGCGGCGGACGGCTGACCGTCGGCCTCGGCGTGGGCGGCAGGGAAGAGGACTACCGCGCGGTCGGCGCCGACCCCGCGAGCCAGACCATGCGGGGGATGGCCGATCGCGTCGCGGTCATGCGACGGGTCTGGGCGGGGGAGAAAGTCACCGAATCCGTCCTTCCGGTCGGACCGGCGCCGGTGCAGCCGCTGGGGCCGACATTGTTGGTCGGCACGATCGGGCCGAAGACGGTGCGCAGCGCGGCTTCATGGGCGGACGGCCTTGCGGGCACGACGCTGGATCTCGACGTCGACCGGCAGAACGAGCTGTTCGACGTGGCCCGCACCGCGTGGGCCGAGGCCGGTAAGCCCGCACCGCACCTGGCGACGTCGTTCTGGTTCGCGATCGGCGAGGGCGATCAACCGCGTGAGCAGGTGCACCGCCATCTGCGGCGCTATATGAACTGGATCCCCGGTGACATCGTCGACGCCATGGCTCCGACGACGGGATGGGCGGGCTGTGAGCAGGAACTTTCCGAGGTTTTGCACCGGTTCGAGGGCATCGGCACCGACGAGATTCACCTGATTCCAACCAGTTCCGACGTCGATCAGGTGCGCAGGGCCGCCGAGGTGGTCAGCGAGTTCGCTCGGTAGGGGCGGTTGGCGGCGGGGATCGCCGCAGTGGCAGTATGGAGCCGTCGGGGAAGTCGTGAGGGTCGCGTCGCGTTGGACCGCAAGATGGAGCGTCCACAGCAGCGGCGGGGGCAGATCGCCGAAAGGAATCACGATGACGATGACAGGATTCAAGAGGTTTGCGGCCGGAGCCGTGATGGCCGGTGCGCTGGGAGTCGCCTCTGTCGGACTTAGCGCGGGTCAGGCCGCCGCCGACGACTGGCGGTGGGATCCGCCGGGACCCGGGCATGTCCACATTCCAGGGCCGCCACCGGTGCATGTCCACGTCCCGAAGGTGCCGCCAGGGCATATCGCCCACATCCCCGGCGTGCCGCCGCCAGGACACTGGGACAAGCCCTGGAAGTGGTGGAGGTGACCCGGGGCGTCCCCGCCTAGAACTTCAGGTGGTGGCTGGTGTCGCCGACCTGGTCGATGAAGATGGTGCGGCTGTCGAACCACCATGTGCCGTCGATGCGGTGGAAGGTGTCGCGATAGCGACCGGTCACGATGGCCTGCAGCGGTAGGTCCGGTGTCGCCTGAGTGACGCAGTAGTACGCGCTACCGCGGGCGGTACCGGCTTCCTCGTCGACGTCCACCGTCACGTTGGTGGTGAGGTGTTTGGTCTTCGGCGTGCCGTCGTCATAGAGGCGCACGGCCATCTCGAACATCTCTCGCGCCCGGGTCGCACCCTCGAAAACCGTCTCCGGCGGCCCGTTCTCGACGGCGTGGATGCGCCCGCGGGCGAACAGAGCGCCGACGCCGTCGAGGTCGCCGGCGTCCATTCGCTCGGCATAGGCGTAGACGAGATTCTCGATCTCGCGGGCGGAGTCGCTCATCGGCGAGTAGACAACCAGCACCGATGTGTCGTGTCAACGACTACCGGGGTCGGGACCGTCGCTAACCTCATGCGGTGGCTACGAACTGGTCGCCGAGCCGGCTCGGCAATCTAAGCGGGAAACGGATCATCGTCACCGGCGCGACGAACGGGGTCGGGCTGGCGACGGCGCGGGCGCTGACCGCGGCCGGTGCCCACGTGATCCTCGCGGTGCGCAACGTCGAGCTCGGCGCGCAACGCGCGGCGGAGATGGGCGGGGACACGGCGGTGGTCAAACTCGATCTGGCCGATCAGTCGTCGGTGAAGGCCTTCCCCGAGTTGTTCGATGGCGACGTCGACATCCTCATCAACAACGCGGGCCTGGTCGCGCAGAACCGGCGCGAGACCGTGGACGGCTTCGAAATGACACTCGGCACCAACTTCCTCGGGCCGTTCGCGCTGACGAACCTGCTCTTCGGGCGGGTGCGGTCGAAAATCATCAACGTGGGCTCCGACGCGCACAAGTCGGCGACGTTGAACTTCGACGACCCGCATCTGCGCACGAGAAAGTGGTCGGCGTTCCCGGCGTACGCCCGTTCGAAGCTCGCGGTGATGCTATGGGGTCTCGAACTCGATCGCCGTCTGCGCGAAGCCGGGTCGCCGATCACCAGCTACCTGACGCATCCCGGGTGGGTGGCGTCGAACTTGTCGAACGTCTCCGAAAAGCCGGTGATGGCCGCGTTTCACAGAGTGGTCAAGGGGGTGGCCCGGGTGCTCGCCAACGACCTCGACGCGGGCGCGGCGCCGACGCTGTACTGCATCACCGAGCCGATCCCACCCGGCAGCTACGTCGGCATCGACAGCAGGTACGGCCTGAAGGGTGGGCCGACCTTGAGTGGCCGGGGCGCGGTGGCGTGCGATTACGACGACGCCAGGAGGTTGTGGGAGTTCGCCGAGAAGGAGACCGGTACGACTCTGCCGCTGTGACGCGATCCGAACACGTGCAGTTCCGCCATACGCGCTGAGCCGCGGCGAGTTGAAGAAGGAAGGCGCACGGCTGAGCCGCCGATTGCTTTGATGCTGGTGCCCCCGGCAGGATTCGAACCTGCGGCCTTCTGCTCCGGAGGCACATAAGTGCAGGTCAACCGTGTTCATCGCGGTTCGATCTACGCGCGTCTTGCAGGAGCGGGCGTTCGATCGCGTCCGACGCGCATCAAGCCGGTTCGGCGCGACTTGTGACACCCATGTGACACGCTGGTGCACCCACCGTAGAACGACCGAACGCCCGTCGGATCACTCCGGCCGGGCGCTGGTGGTCAGACAATCCGGCTGATCACCACGAGGATGAGCAGCAGGAGAGCCATAGAAGTTGGTTCCATGACTCTCTCCCTTCGTGCGTAGGGCACTGCCCACCGAGTGATGGATAGTGTCTATCCGCCGCGCACGCAGGACGGGTTTCCTCTTCCCAGGTGGGACTCTACCGAGGGGATCGAGGCCCCGAGGCACTTCGACACAAGTCGTCACTGCGGTGTCGCTCAGAGGCTTTTGGACTCGCGCACGAAGTCTCTTATCGTGCTCACACCCAACCGAAAGGAGCACGACAATGACCACACCCGCCGACAACACGCTGTCCACCAAGGCCCTCGCCGAACGCCTGGGCACCGACCCCAAGACCCTGCGCGTGTTCCTGCGCGCAACGTCGCAAGGCGTCGGGTCGGGCTCGCGCTACACGTTTGCGAATAAGGACGTGGCTCCGCTGAAGGCGAAGTTCACGAAGTGGACTGCCGAGCGTGAGGCTGCGAAGAAGGCGAAGGACGACCGCGCAAACACCGCGTAACCCGCGATCCGCTGAGCCCTGCGCCTTGATGTTTGGACGAGGGGCTTTGCGCTGAGCAACCGCGGATGTATTTCGGCATTCAGGATGGGTCTCGCTGACCTCTTACGCGGGTCGTCCGTCCGGTGGCATCATCGTCGCCGTGGTTACGCGGCGGAAGAGAAGTCCTTACGAGGCCCTACCTGCAGGGCTGAAAATGAAGCTGTCGAAAACAGGTCAGACGCGCGGAGCCGAAACCGACGAGGTGTTTCAGAACCGAGTCAGCCGCAATAGCACGGTGCTCATCCGCCACAGCCAGTTCGACCGGTCCGCGAAGCCCGACGACGGACCTGATGGCTATGAAAACGGCTTCATCGTCCTTGTCGATCCAGATTGGTATTTCGACCATGTTGACGCTGATGCCCTACTTGAGAAGAACGGCCTTAGCATCGGTGACAATGCGCTGCTGTTCTTCGAGCGACAATCGCAATGGGACGCGCACGGGGGTCAAACTTCCTTGCCAAATGGGAAGCCGTTTGTGCCGGCTACATCCCGGCGTACGCCGCTCGGCGGCACGTATGTGGCGCGTGTTCACGCTACGACGGCGTATGGGGACGCCAGCATCACCGAGGGATACGCTCAGTCCTCTGTACGCGGAGCTGGCATTCGAGACTATGAGTACGCGTCGTCAACGACGATCGCAGCGACGAAGCTTCAACTAGAGGCTTTGGTGTGGCTATGCGTTGATGCGCTGGACGTCGTTATCGCTGCGGGAATGTCGCCCGAAGGCGCGTCCCAGCGATCGAGAGGCATTCTCGCAGAAGCTGAGTCAGCCGGCCTTCTTGATTGGGACCGGCTGAGGCAAGTTCGCGCCATTGACGACGGCCACCGGACGATCTGCCCCTTGTGTCTTGAACTAGTCGAGGCAGTTGGCTTCATTCAGCGCAGTGAGCAGGTCGAAGGTAGGGAGACTTGGGACAACAAGATCACACCGATCAATCTGTTCCACATTGAGGAACTACGTCCTGGTTCGCTTCTGCATCGACCGTACAACCTGGGCTGGGGACACCATCATTGCAATGTGGTAGCGGGTGATAAGGGCATTCCATTTACCTTGGACTGGATGAAGCGCGTGATCGAGAACAACGGTGGCACAGGCGCGATCGACAAGGAGAAAGAATCAATCGAAGAGGCCGTCGAGCGGTAGCCCCTCGTCGGCGCTGTCCTTTCGTCCGTGGTGAACTCGCTTCGGCGGCTGATACTCCGCGTCGAGTCGTGCCTCGGTGATTTCCTTAGCGGCCCGCTTGACCCATAGCTCGTCTAGTTCCATACAGACAGCGCGACGACCCAGTCGTAAAGCAGCAACACCAGTGGAGCCCGATCCGGAGAAACAATCCAACACGATGTCACCGGGATAGCTTGATGCTTCGATGATGTGCATAAGCATGTCCTGCGGCTTCTCGGCCGGGTGCTTGTTCTTGAAGGGGCGGACGCTCATGAAGTCCCAGACGTCAGTGAACTGCATGTCCTTGCTCACTTGCATTGGACGAATGAGGTCGTTGTAGTCGAGCATCGGAGTAACGCCGTATACGCGCAGCGCGTCGACCAGCTTACGATACTGCTCGCGGCTCGGGATATTGCGTCCCGCTTCCCAATTCGCTACCGCGCCACCGCGATTGATCTTCCCGTACTCGCCGATCTCTTCAGTCAGTTGGACCATCGAGATACCCGCGCGCTTCCGACAATCGAGTAAGTACTCGCCCATTGGTGAGCGGCGGTAAGCCTCCCATGTGCCGTATCCACCATGTTCAAAGACGAGGATGCGCTCAGAATGCGGGTACCACGTCCGCAGAGCTTCCTTCTTCATTTTGCCCTTCCACCCGTCGTATCCGGGTTCGTTGGGCTTGGTCCAAGTGACGTGATTTATCGGCCGGAGGTAGTTCGCCATCATCACTTCAAGACGGGCTGACATCTGACTAGAGCAAAAGAGGTATAGCGTGCCACTGCGTTTGAGTATCCGCTTCCACTCGACCGTGTATTGCTCAATCCACTGCAGAAATTCCTCGTCCTCCTGGAACGCGGTGTCATTCTGGATGTTGCTTTTCTTGGTGCTGTGGTAGGGCGGATCGGTCACGATCAAGCTCACAGACTGATCTGGCAGTCGCCGCAACAGCTGCAGAGAGTCGCCCATACATACGAGAGCGTCTGCCGCCTCGTCAGCGACAGCGTCGCCCAATGCGTTGCGAATGCGTTTGAGATCTTCACCGCGGTTGGTCACGTTAGTCGCCTTCTGCGTGTCGCGATTTGTGGTCGTGAGCGTAGCAACCCCAGGGGGATCCATGAGGCTGACGCGCCTGCCGTGTTCGGTCGAACATACGTGCTACATTACGACACCCTGCCGACAAGTTCAGGTCCAGCGCGAGGGTGTACGAGTCTTTCCTTTTCGAGCTGGGGAACGTGTACACAGTGCGAGCGTCAAAGACGCTACGGTGGGCGAAAGCGGAGGGTGGGGTGTGGCCCCCCACGGTCAACTGGCACGTGACCACGTACAAACTCATACCGGGTCGTGGCGGTCCTTTCGCCCAGGATGATTGCGCCGTGCAGCGTCGCGCTTCTCTGCTTTGACGCGTGCAGCACGTGCCTGGCGCTGTTCGGTCGTGACTCGGTAGTGGCACGTCCCGCAGAGACTGGTCAGGTTCTCGTCTTCGTTCGTGCCACCTAATTCGATAGGCACTATGTGGTGCACCTCGACGGCCTCGCCCTCGCATCCCTCGTCGCGTGCCTGGCATACATGCCCATCACGTTCGAGAATGCGCGCACGAATGGTCATCCACCCGCGTCCTTGCATCCGACCTGTACTTGCGTTGCGGCTCTGAGGTTTACGCCGCCTGTGCTGGTGCTTGGTCATACCCATGCGCATACGTTACGACCGGCGATCCGCAACAAAGCCCACACCCAATCGGATGCAGGCCTTGGTGTTTCGGATTATGAGACGTACACGATGGCGAGGTCGGACACGTTGTACACGCGCACGTTGGGGTCAGGGTCAATCCCGTCGAGCAATGTCCACACAGGCGTCGTCACGTCGAAGTCGTCGGCGAGCATGTCGTCGAGGGCTTCTCGCGCAACGTCAGCGTCGGCGGTCATGGCGAAGTATTCGTTCGGATCGGACTCTTCGTCGTCGGATACGAGGAAGGCGGTGGTCGTTGTCATGCTTCAATTTTAAGAGACATGGCGACGTAACGAAACAGCTATTCTATTGCAGCACAGTACTTTCCGTGCATCGCGTACGTACGTGCTCGCAGGTACCGCTCACACCTGACACGTTGCGTATCCACCAAGAAAGGCGATGCCCGTGGTTGGGGAGCATCGCCCTTCGAGGTCGCGCATACGCACCGGGTGCAGGGGTTGCGATGCTGCGAGTATTTGGTTGTAGGTTCTACTCGACCGTCAGGACCTGCGCGGCCTGCGCGTCGAGCAGCCCCGCACCGAACCGGAACGACGCACGCAACGCGACCGAGATCGAGTTGAAGTAGTAGTCGTCGGAACGAGCGAGTTCCAGGTGGGTGTAGGCCGACACGATGTAGTTCTTGTCCAGCGCCACCACACCGTCAGCCGGCAACGCGTTAGTGGTCAGAACAGGAACACCGAGCAGCGACTTCTCGCCTGCTTGCGTACCAGCGCCAAGCAGCGGCTCGTTCGATCCCGTGGCCTTCTTGATCTGGCGCAGCGTCGCATACGCCGAGGGATGCGCCAGGATGTGCGTGACCACACCACCGGGCAGAGCCTCGATTGCGGCGAATGCGTCGATGAGCGCATCGAGCGACCCCGTCAGTGGGCCCGCGTTCGTCGCGTAATTCAGAATGCCGCCCGGCGGGAACTCGGCGGGTGCCTCGGGTGCGGGTTGCGTCAGAAACGCCGTGTCCGCCTTATAGATCATCGAGCGCTTCATTTCGTGGGAGATCAGCGCCTGGGCCGAGTCCTGCGAGAGCTGGTCCCTCGATACCTTGATCAGTTCGGCCACGGTGCCGGTCTTGATCAACAGCTCGCCCAGTTCAGGATCGCTTTCCGGGATGTCCGAACCCTCAGGCACGAAACCCGCGTCGAGGATCTTGATCCGAGGTACGCGAACCATCGGTGCATCACCGTGGACTTCGCCGCCCTTGGTGGTGCATTGCAGGACGAGCGCCTGCGGAATTACCTGCTCGGGCGCAATGCCCTGCACGTCCATCGCCCATGCCTTGGGCGAGTTGACAGTAACGAAACTGGTCATTTCTCCAGTCTTTCAATGGTTTTGAGCGCAGTTCGGCACTGAACGCTCATTGAGTATGGTTTAGCAAATTTCCCATCGCCTCGCGCTGAGTGAAGCTTCAGCGGGTCATAGCGCAGTGCACGGATGCGCTCATGGGAGAAGTTCTATTGGAGATATCCGTACGAGGCCCGTCGGCACTTCCTTGTTTAACGTCCTGTCGGACGGCTGACTTACCGCGCAGCGGGCGTAACGACCAATGTAATCGCTCAAAATTCGAGACTCAATGGCGACTTAGAAGCGCCGTAACGGTCGTCTGATTTATCCGCGCGATGAAACCCTCATGTCGCAATTAAACGGAGCGCATAGACGCGCTGAGGCCCTTCTATGGATCCTCTGCGTCGTCGGCGTGCGCCGTGCCGATGAACCCAGACGAGTAAATGCCCACACCGATGGGGTCAATGCCGTCAGGAATGACCGCATCAAGAACCGGGTCGCCGTTCTCGTCCCACACCGAGGTCGGCCCGCTCTCACTCACGATGGTCGTGCTGCCCAACGCAAGCTCGCGCATGACGCGCAGTTTCTCGTCCATGTCGTCACACGACGTGCCGAGATGCTCGTAGTTGTGTCGACCACTAATGCACTGATTACTCATGCTCCTGCTCCTCACGCGTCGGCGCGACTTCGCCTTGTCCGCACCGGACCTGCGTGCAGGTTGCATCGTGGTAGATCTTGGTGATGCGGGCGGGCCCGTCGCGGTCCTCCCCATACGACCGGAGTCGTGCAGTCGGGGCAGCGTTCGGAGTCCTCGAACATCAGCACTTCGCCCTCGTACAGGTAGCACGCTTTCGGGGTTAGCGCCTGAATTCGCTTCTTTCCTTTGGGCAGAATTAGGGGTGCGGCGTATTCCATTTCCTTCCCTTTCTTGTGTATCGAATATATCTGAGTGAGACCGGTCGATTGTAGCGGCGTGTGTGCACAATCGAATATTACAAACGTACAATCGTACAAACAAATGGGCCTTATAGCATTTGTATTGTTTATTTGTAGATCTAAAAATGAAAATACGTTTACCTGCACTAATGTGCCGAGTGGGTACTCCAAAACGTTTGTACGTTTGTAGGTTTGTAACGTCCATGCGCGCTCACCCTCCTACAGTCACGCCATGGCCGGGCTCGTCGCCGTCATCGTCGAGTGGGACGGTTTGATATCCGACGAGGGACCACAGCGCTTCCTTGCCCCTGAGCCTTCTCGGTCCAGCGTCGCCCGAGTCGGTGATGCGCCGCCAACCCTTATCGAGAGATGCCGCGCTGAAAGCAGCGTCCCCACGTTCTGCAGCCTGCGAAGTGATTACCTCGATGCGAGTGCTCGGTCCCGCATTCTTGAGGAAGTCGCGCAGCCACGCCTCGGCTGTGATCCGCGGCTCGGACTTAGTCGCTTTTCGTTCCGCCGCGAGACGTGCACGCAACGCTTCCTCGACCGTGTAATCCGACTCGCCCAGCCATTCAATCGTGGGGACTTCGACCATTCGGTCCTCGATTTCCAGCTTGACCGCAACGGGCTTGAACAGCATCGGCGTGCGATCGCCCGTCATGTTGCCCTTGTGGACGCCTACGACGAAACTGGCGTCTTTCGGCTGGCCCTTGTCGCCGTCCGGGTGCAACGCGATTGCGAGGAACGAGCGCGCGATCTGAGACCACGCCCTGTTGCCGCCCAATAGTCTTGACGGGTCGGATGACTCAAGCTTGGTGAAGTGCTTGACCGCGAGCACCGTCGTCCCATCGGTGTGGCACACCTCGTCAATGAAGGGCTCCAGAACCTCCCGCAGCACTTCTTCCTTCTCGACGTTTCTCGCGCCCATCGCGCTCGTCATTGGATCGAACACCACAAAGGCGGCGTCGTAGATCTTGATTGCTTTCCTCAGCATGTCGACGTGCTCCGGATCGGTGATGTCCACAACCCGGGCTTGTTCGGGCGGTGGCTTGATCTGCTTGACACGCGACACGTCGGCCCCAGCTGCGACCAATCGCGGTTTGATTGACTTGGCCCAACTTTCTTCGCCCCCGAACCACAGCACGGATTTGGGTTCGCCGTAGTACTCACCTTCGAGGCGACCGTGCGTGATGTCCGCGACGACCTTGGCCACCATCGTGGATTTCATGGATCCCTCATATGCGCCAAGAATCGAGAACTCCCCCTTCGGAATCTTGTTCTGCCACAGCCATCTAGTGAGTTCGAGTTCGCCGGTTGCGTCCATGACGATCCATCCCTCTGCTTGGATTTCATCGAGTTCTGGAGGTTTGGGAATTCCCTCGACTTCGTCCCAGTCGTAGCCCACTGACCCGTCCTCCTTGGGGTAGTACGTAATCTTGATCACGCGAATCCTTTACTCATGGCGGTCTTTTCGGCCGGGATAATTTCTGCGCTTCGCGGCCTTCGCGTTTTGGCGGCGCATCGCTGCCCGACTTTGAACGAGGGCTGTGGTGAGGCGGTAATGGCACACCTCGCACACGGCCTCCAAGTTGTGTGGGCCGTCGCCCCCGCCGTTCACGCGTTCGAGAATGTGGTTCACAGTCGTGGCCTGCCCCAGACATCCGTCGAACTGTCGCTGACATTGGCCGTCGTTGTCGCGGCGGTTGCGGGCCAACGCAGCTTGCTGGATGGTCCGCCAGGCCCATCCGTTGTTCTCGTTGGTTCTCACGCGACGGGCACCTCAGTTGTCGGCATCGTCGAGTCCTTCGATGAACTCGTCGAGCGCACTACGCGGAATGCGTCGGGACCCGCCGAGCTTCACGCTGCGCAGGTCGCCGCTCTTGATGAACCCGTACACCTTGGTCTTTCCACACCCGAGGATTTGTGCGGCTTGTACAGGCGTGTAGAGGCGATCAACCGCTCTGGCCGTGGTCATTGATGAACTCCTAGTTTCCGAAATACGACTGGTTGGTTTGCGCATGGTCGTATTCAATGTAACATGATCGGTGTCGAACACGACTGGAAGGAGTTCGGATGAGACGAAATGCGACATCACGGGCGGTAGGGTGGCGTAATGCCGAAGGTTGACGAGGAAGGCAAGCGCTGGCAGGAAGAGACCGCAGCGCGCATCGGGCGGGCCGTGCAGGCGCACCGCACGCGTGTGGGCATGTCTGTCACGCAGCTTGCAGAGGCGACCGTGGCGCTCGGGTATCCGATCCACCGAGTGGCCATCGGCAAGATCGAGAGCGGCAATCGATTGGGCAAGCTCGACACGTCAGAACTAGTGATTCTTGCGAAAGCGCTTGGCGTAGATCCTTTATCGCTTCTGTATCCCGACATGATCGACGGTGAGGTCGAGGTCACGCCGCGCCGATTCATCGCATCCGTGGATGCGGTCAAGGAGTTCTGCGGGCGCGACGAGGATGCCCACACTTCACTGCGCACGTACTGGGACTACGAACGCGAGCGCGAACGCCAGCATGACTACGAGAAGCGGGGCAACCGGGAGGCGGCCTACGAGGTCAAGCAGCGCGCCGACGACATTCGCGACCAAGGCCGAACGATGTGGGGGTGGCTGGTCAATGAATAGGCAGCAACTTCCGCCACAGATCCGTAAGCGCGAAGTCAAGGACCGTCGCACGGGCAAGCCTGTCGTGCGCTACGAGCTTGTCGCGGATGCCGGCGATGATCCGGTGACGGGGAAGCGCCGACAGGTGCGGCGTCGATTCAAGACAGAAAGAGAAGCTCGAGAGGCGTTGTCGAAGGTCTCGCATCTTGTCGTCACTGACGCATTCGTTCCGCGGAATACGGTCACCATCGAGGACCTGTGCGCTGACTGGCTTGAATCGCTGCACAACGCACGTGGCACGACGGTGAACGCGTATCGCTTCAGCCTCGCGCCGCTTCGTGAGCGCCACGGCGACCTGCCCGCACAGAAGTTGACGCGCCCACACCTGGATCGACTACTGAGCGACCTCCGCGATGGTGGGACGACGACGGCCAAGGGGCACGCGCGAAAAGCGTGGTCGTCGCGGTCGGTCAATAAAGCGGTCGACGCGTGGCGTGCCGTGCTCTCGTACGGCGTCGAAAGACGTGATCTTGCTCACAATGTAGCGGGTTCAATGAAGAAGGTTCAGCGTGTACGGCGAGAGATGCAGACCTATACGGCTGACGAGATTCGGCAGGTCTTGAAGACCGCTGACGGCGACCGCAATGGCCACCTGTGGTACCTCGCATTAACGGGCCTTCGGCGTGGCGAGATTGCGGGCCTTCGATGGTCGGATATCGACTTCGACGCCGAAACGCTGACCATCGTCAACAATCGCGCGCAAGCCGGAAAGAAGGTGCTTGAGCACGCGCCTAAGACCTCGTCATCGCGTCGCACGTTACCCCTCGATGAGGGCTTGATTAGCGTCCTCAAGCGCGCCTCAGCACGCTACGCGGGGGAGAGGTTGTCGCTTGGCTCGGCGCACGCGGACAGCGGATATGTCGCAGTCAACGAAGCGGGCGAGCCATACAACCCCGACTCGCTAACGCACATGTGGCACAAGGTGACGAAGGCGGCGGGGGTACGTCCGATCCGACTGCACGACGCTCGCCATTCGTGCGGCACGGCGATGCATCTGCGGGGTGTGCCATTGGCTGTCATCGCGAAGTGGCTCGGGCATGCTGATGCATCGATCACAGCCCGCATCTATGCGCACTCGCAGGACGATGCGCTGAAGCTGGCAGGACGAACTTTGGGTGCTGTTGTGACATCGTGTGACACGGAGTGTGTGGACGAAAGTGAATCACATACGATGGGTTCGGCGTAATCGCACGTCAGAGGGGATTTTGAAAAGTGCCCCCGGCAGGATTCGAACCTGCGGCCTTCTGCTCCGGAGGCAGACGCTCTATCCCCTGAGCTACGGGGGCGCGTGAAGAACAGCGCCGATGGGCCTGCACAGCCTAACGCATCGGAGTCATCGGAAACGGATTCGGGGGCTGACCACCCCAGACCATAGGATGGACCCTCGTGACCCCCGCCGATCTGGCCGACCTGCTCAAGTCCACCGCAGCCGCGGTGCTGACCCAGCATGGGCTCGACACGTCGGCTCTGCCGGAAACCGTCACCGTCGAGCGTCCCCGCAACCCTGAGCACGGCGACTACGCCACCAACCTCGCCCTGCAGTTGGGCAAGAAGGTCGGCGCCAACCCGCGGGAGCTGGCCGGCTGGCTCTCCGCGGCCCTTGCCGATAACGCCGGCATCGCCGCCGCCGAGGTTGCGGGCCCCGGTTTCGTGAACCTGCGCCTCGAGGCGTCGGCGCAGAACGTCATCGTCACCGACGTCGTGACCGCCGGGACGGCCTACGGCCACTCCGACGCGCTCGCGGGCCACAACATCAACCTCGAGTTCGTCTCCGCCAACCCCACCGGACCGATCCACATCGGCGGCACCCGCTGGGCCGCCGTCGGCGACGCCCTCGGCCGGCTGCTGTCGACCCAAGGCGCCGCCGTCACCCGCGAGTACTACTTCAACGACCACGGCGCCCAGATCGACCGGTTCACCAACTCGTTGATCGCCGCCGCCAAGGGCGAGTCGACTCCCGAGGACGGTTACGCCGGCGACTACATCAAGGACATCGCCGCCCAGGTGCTGGCCAAGGAACCCGACGCGCTGAGCCTCCCCGAGGACGAAATGCGCGAGACGTTCCGCGCCATCGGTGTGGACCTGATGTTCGCCCACATCAAGCAGTCGCTGCACGACTTCGGCACCGACTTCGACGTCTACACCCACGAAGACTCGATGCACACCTCCGGACGCGTCGAGCAGGCCATCGCCCGGCTCCGCGAAGCGGGCAGCATCTACGAGAAGGACGGCGCAACCTGGTTGCGCACCACCGATTACGGCGACGACAAGGACCGCGTCGTCATCAAGAGCGACGGCGCGCCGGCCTACGTCGCCGCCGACATCGCCTACTACCTCGACAAGCGCCAGCGCGGATTCGACCTGTGCATCTACATGCTCGGCGCCGACCACCACGGCTACATCGCGCGCCTCAAGGCCGTGGCGGCCGCACTGGGGGAGGACCCGGCCACCGTCGAGGTGCTCATCGGTCAGATGGTCAACCTGGTGCGCGACGGCCAACCGGTCCGGATGAGCAAGCGGGCGGGCACGGTGATCACCCTCGACGATCTCGTCGAGGCGATCGGTGTGGACGCCGCCCGGTACTCACTCATCCGCTCGTCGGTCGACAGCCCGATCGACATCGATCTCGAACTGTGGTCATCGGCGTCCAACGAAAACCCCGTCTATTACGTGCAATACGCCCATGCGCGGCTGTCCGCCCTGGCCCGTAACGCCGCCGAACTCGGCGTGGTGCCCAACGCCGACAACCTGCAACTGCTGACCCACGAGAAGGAAGGCACGCTGATCCGCAACATCGGGGAGTTTCCCCGCGTGCTCAAAATGGCTGCGGCACTGCGAGAACCGCATCGTGTCTCGCGCTACCTCGAAGATCTGGCGGGCGACTACCACCGGTTCTACGATTCCTGCCGCGTGCTGCCCCAAGGCGACGAGGAGCCCAACGAGCTGCACGGCGCGCGGCTGGCCCTGTGCCAGGCCACCCGCCAGGTGATTGCGAACGGCCTCGGCATCCTCGGCGTCTCCGCTCCGGAGCGCATGTGATCGCGCATCCCGCCGGGCCCCGGCACGCCGAAGAGGTGCACCACGCCGGTGCCCCGCCGCGCCCCCAGTCGTCGTCCGAACTCCTGTTGTTGGCGCCGAACGTCTGGCCGCGCAGCACGGTTCGCGGTACCGACGGCGTGGTGTCGATCGGCGGTGTGGCCGTGACCGACATCGCTGCGGAGTTCGGAACGCCGACGTTCGTGGTCGACGAGGACGATTTCCGGTCGCGCTGTCGTGAGATCGCCGCCGCGTTCGGCGGTGGGGAGAACGTGCGCTACGCCGCCAAGGCGTTCATGTGCACCGAGGTGGCCCGCTGGATCGCCGAGGAGGGTCTCTCACTAGACGTCGCCAGCGGTGGTGAAATGGCCGTCGCGTTGGCCGGTGGCTTCCCCGCCGACCGAATCGCGTTGCACGGCAACAACAAATCGGTCGCCGAGCTCACTGCCGCCGTCAAGGCCGGTATCGAGCACGTCGTGGTCGACTCGATGATCGAGATCGACCGCCTCGACGAGATCGCCGGCGCCGCGGGCGTGGTCCAGGACGTGTTGGTCCGCGTCACGGTCGGCGTCGAGGCGCACACGCACGAGTTCATCTCCACCGCGCACGAGGACCAGAAGTTCGGGTTGTCACTGGCCTCCGGCGCCGCCATGGACGCCGTGCGCCGGGTGTTCGAAACCGACCACCTTCAGCTCAAGGGCCTGCACAGCCACATCGGCTCGCAGATCTTCGACGTCGCGGGATTCGAGATCGCGGCCCACCGCGTCATCGGGCTCCTGCGCGACGTGGTCGCCGAGTTCGGCGTCGACAAGACCTCACAGATGTCGATCGTCGACCTCGGCGGCGGCTTGGGCATCTCCTATCTGCCGCAGGATGATCCGCCGCCAATCGCCGACCTGGCCGCCAAGCTGGCCGCGATCGTGCGCGACGAGTCGGCCGCCGTCGGGCTGCCCACGCCGCGGCTGGTCGTCGAACCGGGACGGGCCATCGCCGGGCCAGGAACGATCACGCTCTACGAGGTCGGCACCGTCAAGGACGTCGCCGTCAGCTCGACCGCCCACCGCCGCTACGTCAGCGTCGACGGCGGCATGAGCGACAACATCCGGACATCGCTCTACGGGGCGGAGTACGACATCCGGCTGATATCGCGACAGACCGACGCCGCACCGGAGGTCGCGCGGATCGTCGGAAAGCATTGCGAGAGCGGCGATATCGTTGTACGCGACACCTGGGTGCCCAACGATATCCGGCCCGGCGACCTCGTCGGAGTCGCGGCGACCGGGGCCTACTGCTATTCGATGTCGAGCCGTTACAACATGATCGGTCGCCCCGCCGTGGTGGCCGTGCGCGACGGGCGAGCCCGCCTGATCCTGCGCCGGGAAACGGTCGACGATCTGCTGAGTCTGGAAGTGAGGTGACGATGACTGACTCCGAAAAGCCCATCGGCGTAGCGGTCCTCGGTTATGGAAACGTCGGAAGCCAGGTTGTGCGCATCATCGAGCAGAGCGCGCAGGACCTGGCCGCGCGGATCGGCGCCCCGTTGGAACTCCGCGGGGTCGGCGTCCGCCGGGTCGACGAGAATCGCGGAATCCCGGTCGACAAGCTGACCGACAACATCGAGGAACTCGTCTCCCGTGACGACGTCGACATCGTCGTCGAGTTGATGGGGCCCGTCGAACCCGCGCGCAAAGCGATCCTGACGGCGCTGGAACAGGGCAAGTCCGTGGTCACGGCCAACAAGGCGTTGATGGCGGTGTCGACGGGGGAGTTGGCCCAGGCGGCCGAGAACGCCCGCGTGGACCTGTATTTCGAGGCCGCGGTCGCCGGGGCGATCCCCGTGATCCGCCCGCTGACCCAGTCGCTGGCCGGGGATTCGGTGCTGCGGGTGGCGGGCATCGTCAACGGCACCACGAACTACATCCTCTCGGAGATGGACAGCACCGGCGCCGACTACACCAGCGCGCTGGCCGACGCGAGTGCCCTCGGGTACGCCGAGGCCGATCCGACCGCCGACGTCGAGGGATACGATGCCGCGGCGAAGGCCGCGATCCTGGCCTCGATCGCCTTCCATACGCGCGTCACCGCCGACGACGTCTACCGCGAAGGCATCACCAAGGTCAGCAGCGAAGACTTCGAGTCCGCCAAGGCGCTCGGTTGCACCATCAAGCTGCTGGCCATCTGCGAGCGGCTCACCGGCGACAAGGGACAGCAACGGGTTTCGGCGCGGGTGTACCCGGCGCTGGTGCCGTTGGACCATCCGCTCGCCGCGGTCAACGGGGCGTTCAACGCCGTGGTGGTCGAAGCGGAAGCCGCGGGCCGCCTGATGTTCTACGGACAGGGCGCAGGCGGTGCGCCGACGGCCTCGGCGGTGATGGGTGACCTCGTCATGGCCGCGCGCAACCGGGTGCAGGGCGGCCGCGGACCGCGCGAGTCGAAGTACGCCAAGCTGCCGATCGCCCCGATCGGCCTCATCCCGACGCGCTACTACGTGAGCATGAACGTCGCCGACCGGGCAGGCGTGTTGTCCGCTGTGGCAGCCGAATTCGGTAAGCGCGACGTCAGCATCGCCCAGGTCCGCCAGGAGGGCGTCATCGACGAGGGTGGCCAGCGCTGCGGTGCGCGCATCGTGGTGGTGACCCATCAGGCCACAGACGCGGCATTGTCGGAAACCGTGGCGGCGCTGGCCGATCTCGACATCGTGCAAAGCATCAACAGCGTGCTGCGCATGGAAGGAACCACCGAATGAGCACCTCCGCGCAGGCCGTCCACCAGCCCTGGCCGGGGCTGATCGCCGCCTACCGGAACCGTCTGCCGGTCGCGGACACCTGGACGCCGATCACGCTGCGCGAGGGCGGCACTCCGCTGTTGCCGGCGGCGCGACTCTCCGAACTCACCGGTTGCACAGTGCATCTGAAGGTCGAGGGGCTCAACCCGACCGGTTCGTTCAAGGATCGGGGCATGACCATGGCCGTGACCGAGGCGGTGGCCCGCGGTCAGCAGGCGGTGCTGTGCGCCTCGACGGGCAACACCTCGGCATCGGCGGCGGCCTACGCGGCCAGGGCCGGCATCACCTGCGCGGTGCTGGTGCCGCAGGGCAAGATCGCGATGGGCAAGCTGGCGCAGGCGGTCATGCACGGCGCGAAGATCATCCAAGTCGACGGCAACTTCGACGACTGCCTGGAACTGGCGCGCAAGCTGACCGCCGACTTCCCGACCATCTCGCTGGTCAACTCCGTCAACCCGTACCGGATCGAGGGGCAGAAGACCGCGGCCTTCGAGATCGTCGACGCGTTGGGTGTCGCGCCGGATGTGCACTCGCTGCCGGTCGGCAACGCCGGCAACATCACGGCCTACTGGAAGGGCTACACCGAGTACCACCGCGACGGTGTCTCGGACCGTCTGCCCCGCATGCTCGGGACGCAGGCCGCCGGTGCGGCGCCCCTGGTGCACGGTGAACCGGTCAAGAATCCGGAGACGGTCGCGACGGCCATCCGGATCGGCTCCCCGGCCTCGTGGACCACCGCGGTGGAGGCGCAGCAGAAGTCCGACGGTCGCTTCCTGGCGGCCACCGACGAGGAGATCCTGTCGGCCTACCACCTGGTGGCCAGCACCGAGGGTGTGTTCGTCGAGCCGGCGTCGGCGGCCAGCATCGCGGGTCTGCTCAAATCGGTCGAAGACGGTTGGGTGGCCAAGGGTTCGACCGTCGTGTGCACGGTGACCGGTAACGGGCTCAAGGATCCCGACACCGCGCTGAAGGGCATGCCGCAGGTCATCGCGGTGCCCGTGGATCCGGTGGCCGTCGTCGAGCAGCTGGGGCTGGGATAGCCGGTGACTCACGCATTGCCACCGGGACTGAGGGCCACCTCCGTGGTGGCGGCATCCAGCGCGAACCTCGGCCCGGGTTTCGACAGCCTTGGCATCGCCCTGAGTCTGTACGACGAGATCGTCGTCGAGACAACGGCTTCCGGCCTGACGGTCGAGGTCGAAGGCGAGGGCGCGGGCCAGGTGCCGCTGGACGAGACCCATCTGGTGGTACGGGCCATCCGACGAGCACTGCAGGCGCTCGACATCAGTGCGCCGGGCATGACGGTGCGCTGCCGCAACGACATTCCACACTCGCGAGGGCTCGGTTCGTCGGCCGCGGCGGTGGTCAGCGGGCTCTCGGTCGTCAACGGCCTTGCCGCACAGGTGGGTTCGACGCCTCTGTCCGAACGCGACCTCGTGCAATTGTCCTCGGAGTTCGAAGGTCATCCGGACAACGCCTCGGCCGCGGTACTCGGTGGAGGGGTGGTGTCGTGGACCGCAGGTCAGGAGTCCGCACCCCGGTTCGAGGCCGCGCCGATCCGGGTGCACCCCGACATCCGGTTGTTCGTCGCGATTCCCGACGAGCGGTCGTCGACCGCCGAGACCCGCGTGCTGCTGCCGGAGAAGGTCAGCCACGCCGACGCGCGGTTCAACCTCAGCCGGGCGGCGCTGATGGTGGTCGCCCTGACGACACGGCCCGACCTGCTGATGCCGGCCACCGAGGATGTGCTGCATCAACCGCAGCGTGCGTCGGCGATGCCGGGGTCCGCGGAATACCTGCAGTTATTGCGGCGTTGTGGAGTGGCATCGGTGCTGTCCGGAGCCGGGCCTTCGTTGCTCGCATTGAGTACGTCAGCGGAGCTGCCCACAGAAGCCCTGGAACACGGCATCGCGAACGGATTCACCGTCAAAGATATGACCGTGGGTGAGGGCGTCACGTGGACGTCGGGCGCAACGGTCCGGAGCTGATCGCGCGGAAACAGCAATCACAGGAGCAACACGACACACATGTCTTTCTTGCTTCCCGTCCCGATGCGGGATATTCTCGCTGTCGTCCGGCAATCGCAGCGTCTCTACCTGCGCCGACACTAGGACACCACCAATTCTTCTCGTAGATGACGGTTCGCCGCACACCGGCGAAGTCCGCCCATCACCGTTGCAGGGGCAATGGTGGGGCCCATGCGTTCAGTGGATGGACTGATCGCACCGAACCCCCGCACGACTCGGTCTGCGAGGGAAAGAAAGGAAATCCGTGACTGAAACGGACCTGATCACGGCTGGGGGCAGCAGCGATAACAGCGAGCTGTCGAACTCCGTGAATTCAGAAACCCCGACTTCTGCGGCGGCGGATTCGCCGAACGCCACGCCGACCGCGGAGACCGCACCGACTGCGGACGTCGCTTCCGGCAATCGTTCCGGCTCGCTGTCGACCATGGTGCTGCCCGAACTGCGCGCCCTGGCCAAGGAAATCGGCGTCGAAGGCGCTTCCGGCATGCGCAAGGGCGAACTGGTCGCCGCGATCCGGGAACGGCGCGGCGAAGCGAACGGCCGCGGACAGGCATCCGCCGGCGGCGACGCGCCCGCGGCGAACGACGCCAAGAACGCCGAGCCCGCCAAGGACGCCCCGAAAGCCGAGTCGGCCCAGGCCGGTGACTCCGACCGTGCTTCCAACGCCGACACCGAGCAGCAGCCCCGGCGCCGTGAGCGCCGCGGCGCGTCGCGCGGAACCGGCGCACCCGACGGCTCGGGCAACCAGAACGACAACGCCGCTCAGGACGCCAAGTCCAACGAACGCCAGAAGGATCAGCCCAACAAGTCGGACGCCAAGTCCGAAGGCGATCAACAACAGGGCGACCAGCAGGGTGGCCAAAACCGCGGCGGCGGCAACAGCGGCGGCGGCAACAACAGCAACGACGACGACGGCGAGGGCCGCGGTGGTCGCCGGGGTCGTCGATTCCGGGACCGCAGGCGCCGTGAGCGCGGCGGAGACGGCGGCGGCGACCGCGACACCGAACTGCGCGAGGACGACGTCGTTCAGCCTGTCGCCGGCATTCTCGACGTGCTCGACAACTATGCGTTCGTCCGCACCTCCGGCTATCTGGCCGGCCCGAACGACGTGTACGTCTCGATGAACATGGTGCGCAAGAACGGCTTGCGTCGCGGCGACGCCGTGACCGGTGCCGTGCGCGTGCCCAAAGACGGCGAGCAGACCAACCAGCGACAGAAGTTCAATCCGCTGGTGCGGCTGGACACCGTCAATGGCAAGCCCGTCGACGAGGCCAAGAAGCGGCCGGAGTTCAACAAGCTCACGCCGCTCTACCCGAATCAGCGGCTGCGCCTGGAGACGACGACCGAGAAGCTGACCACCCGCGTCATCGACCTGATCATGCCGGTCGGCAAGGGGCAGCGCGCATTGATCGTGTCGCCGCCGAAGGCCGGTAAGACCACGATCCTTCAGGACATCGCGAACGCGATCACCACCAACAATCCGGAATGCCACCTGATGGTGGTGCTCGTCGACGAGCGTCCGGAAGAGGTGACCGACATGCAGCGCTCGGTCAAGGGCGAGGTCATCGCCTCGACGTTCGACCGGCCGCCGTCCGACCACACCCAGGCCGCGGAGCTGGCCATCGAGCGGGCCAAGCGGCTCGTCGAGCAGGGTAAGGACGTCGTCGTGCTGCTCGACTCGATCACCCGTCTGGGCCGCGCGTACAACAACGCGTCGCCGGCCTCGGGTCGCATCCTGTCCGGTGGTGTGGACTCGACCGCGCTGTATCCGCCGAAGCGGTTCCTGGGCGCGGCCCGCAACATCGAAGAGGGTGGCTCGCTGACCATCGTCGCCACCGCCATGGTGGAGACCGGGTCGACCGGTGACACGGTGATCTTCGAGGAGTTCAAGGGCACCGGTAACGCCGAGCTCAAGCTCGACCGCAAGATCGCCGAGCGCCGCGTCTTCCCCGCGGTCGACGTCAACCCGTCCGGTACGCGTAAGGACGAGCTGTTGCTCTCGCCGGACGAGTTCGCGATCGTGCACAAGCTGCGTCGCGTGCTGTCCGGGCTGGATCCGCACCAGGCGATCGACCTGTTGATGAGCCAGCTGCGCAAGACCAAGAACAACTACGAGTTCCTGGTGCAGGTCTCCAAGACCGCGCCGGGCTCGATGGACGCCGACTAACCAGCGGTTCGGGCGCGCTGCCGCTGAATCGGCAGCGCGCCGAATTTCACTCGGCGGGAGCGGCTCGCAAACCGGGCATGACATAACGGCGCAGGTGCCGCAACACCGCGTCGCCGTCGCTGGGGTCGAGCGTCTTGCCGGGCACCGTCGCGAGCGAGATCAGCACGCGGGCAAGCCATTCCGATGCCTCGGTGACGTCCGTGTCGGGGTGGATCTCGCCCGAGTCGCGCGCCGCGACCAGATAGCGCGACCAGAAGTCGGCCAAGTCGGGCACCAGTCCCTGCACGCCGGCGCCCGCACAGGCGGCGAATTCCTCGGGCTCGTCGATGCGCAGCTTCATCAGCAAGGCGCCGGGATCGTCGTACGCAGTGCGCCCGTGCAGGACGCCGGCGGCGAGTTGGCGGTCCAGGCCCTCGACTCGTTCGAGCATCCCATGCGCCTCGAACCAATAGGCCTCGTTGAGGCGGACGATCGCCGCGCCCAGCAGCGAGGTCTTGTCGGGGAAGTGGCGGTACAGCCAACCGCGGGACACGCCCGCGACCTCGGCCACCTCTGAAACGGTGGTCGAACGAATTCCCTTGGCGCGCAGGCAGGTCTCGGCCGCGTCTATGAGGCGCTCGCGGACGTTCTTGGTGGCGGCACCGCTCGTCACCAGGTGGACTCCTCCATCAAACTTGCCCGCAAGTCGGCCGACCGGAGCATTGTGTCATGGTAGACACAATCGCAAATCTGTTCACGGTCGAAAGGTGAGCCATGGCGGACACGCTCCAGCAGCTGCTCAACGAGCGCGCCGATTGCGACACCGTCGCCATTCGGTATGGGGACCGCACCTGGACCTACCGCGAATACGTCGACGAGGCCAAGACGCAGGCCGCCGCCTTCATCGCCGCCGCCGGTCCGGACCGGCCTCTGCACGTCGGGGTGCTCCTCGGCAACACCCCCGACATGCTGATCGCGCTCGCGGCGGCCGGACTCGGCGGCTACGTGGTGTGCGGCATCAACACCACGCGCCGCGGTGAGGCGCTCGCGCGCGACGTCATCAAGGTGGACTGTCAGTTCCTGATCACCGACGCCGAACACCGCCCGCTGCTCGACGGTTTGGACCTGTCGGGGGTCACGGTGTTCGACACCTCGAGCACCGAGTGGACCGATTTCCTGGCCCGCGGGTCGGTGTTCGTTCCGCACCGGGAGGTCGCGGTCGACGACACGTTCATGATGATCTTCACCTCCGGCACCAGCGGCGATCCCAAAGCGGTCCAGGTCGCCCACCTCATGGTGTTGTTCGCGGGCAACGCGCTGGCGGAGCGGTTCGAGCTTGCCGAGAAGGACGTCTGCTACCTCTCGATGCCGATGTTCCACTCCAACGCCGTGGTGGGCGGATGGGCGCCCGCGCTGGTCGCCGGGGCCGCGATGGTGCCCGCCAAGTTCTCCGCCTCCCGATTCCTGACCGACATCCGCCGCCACGGCGTGACGTACATGAACTACGTCGGCAAGCCCCTGGCCTATGTGCTGGCGACGCCCGAACAGCCCGACGACCGCGACAACCCGCTGCGCGTGGCGTTCGGCAACGAGGCCACCGACCGCGATATCGAGGAGTTCAGCAGGCGCTTCGACGTGACCGTCGACGACGGTTTCGGCTCGACCGAGAACGCCGTGATCATCACCCGCACCCCGGACACCCCGAAAGGTTCGATCGGACAGGGCTTTCCGGGCGTCGCGGTCTACAACAGCGACACCGTCACCGAATGCCCGGTCGCGGAGTTCGACGAGAACGGCGCGCTGACCAACGCCGACGTGGCGATCGGTGAACTGGTGAACACCGACGGCAGCGGGTTGTTCCGCGGCTACTACAACGACCGCGGCGCCACCGACGAGCGGATGCGCCACGGCATGTACTGGTCGGGCGACCTGGCCTACCGCGACGCCGGCGGCTTCATCTATCTGGCCGGGCGCACCGCAGACTGGATGCGGGTCGACGGCGAGAACCTCGCGACCGCGCCCATCGAGCGGATCCTGCTGCGGCTGCCCGCGGTCAACCGCGTCGCGGTCTACCCGGTGCCCGACGAACTCGTCGGCGATCAGGTGATGGCCGCGCTCGTGCTGCAGGATCACGCCGAACTCGATCCGGAGACGTTCGAGGAGTTCCTGGCCGCCCAGCGCGACCTCTCGCCGAAGGCCTGGCCGCGCTACGTGTGGGTCGCCGACGACCTGCCCAGCACCGCGACCAACAAGATTCTCACGCGCGAACTCGTCGCGCGTGGGTTCACACCCGACGGCAGGCGGCTGTGGCGGCGAGACGGCAGCAAGTTCCACCCGCACCGGTGACGAACCACTGACTGCCGAGCGCGCAGCCTGGTACAGAAATTGGTCCTGATTCCGTACAAGGGTGAGCGCTCGCGGGTAGAGAGCGTTGCGCTCGCCAGCCGAGGGGCGCTGCGGAATACCTGCCGCTGCGCACGCGTTTAGGCACTTGGCGGTTGAGCTGGCATAATGGACCGCCGACCCTCGGTTCCGGTTCACGCCCGTCACCTCCAGCACGGAGGGGCGACCCGGGGCCCACGATCGAAGAGGAAACCATGAAAACGGGTATTCACCCTGATTACGTAGAGACCACCGTGCACTGCGGCTGCGGCAACACGTTCACCACGCGGAGCACGAAGCAGAGCGGTCAGATCCACGTCGAGGTCTGCTCGCAGTGCCATCCCTTCTACACCGGCAAGCAGAAGATTCTGGACAGCGGTGGTCGGGTGGCGCGCTTCGAGAAGCGCTACGGCAAGCGCACCGGGGCGAGCGCAGCGACGGGACAAACCAAGGCCGCCGACCAGGCCGACAAAGGCTCAGCGGACAAGTAGCTTCCCTTCCGGCGCCCGATCTGCCGCATCAGCGGCCAGGCCGGGCGCCGGTTTGCGTTCATGAAGGGGTCACGGAGAGGAGGTCGACATGGCTCGCGCTGAATCCCCGGCTCAGCCGGGAGCGATCGACGCGCTGCTGGCCGAGCATGCCGACCTCGAGCGTCAACTCAGCGATCCCGAACTGCACGCCGACGCCGGCCGCGCCCGCAAGGTCGGCAGGCGGTTCGCTCAGGTGTCGCCCATCGTCACGACCTACCGCAAGCTCGAGGCCGCCCGCGGCGACCTGGAGACGGCCCGCGAGTTGGCCGCCGACGATCCGTCGTTCGCGGCCGAGGTCGACGAGCTGACGGCCACCGTCGAGCAACTCGACACCCAGTTGACCGACCTGCTGGCGCCCCGCGATCCGCACGATGCCGACGACATCGTCCTCGAGGTCAAGTCGGGGGAGGGCGGCGAGGAGTCCGCGTTGTTCGCCGCCGATCTGGCCCGGATGTACATCCGATACGCCGAACGCCACGGCTGGACCGTCACCGTACTCGACGAGACCTTCTCCGACCTCGGCGGCTACAAGGACGCCACGCTGTCCATCCGCAGCAAGGGTGACTCGGCCGACGGTGTCTGGTCGCGGCTGAAGTTCGAGGGTGGTGTGCACCGTGTGCAACGCGTCCCGGTCACCGAATCGCAGGGCCGCGTGCACACCTCGGCGGCCGGCGTGCTCGTCTACCCCGAACCCGAAGAGGTCGAAGAGGTGCAGATCGACGAAGCCGACCTGCGCATCGACGTGTACCGGTCGTCGGGCAAGGGCGGTCAGGGCGTCAACACCACCGACTCGGCGGTGCGTATCACGCACTTGCCCACGGGCATCGTCGTCACCTGCCAGAACGAGCGGTCGCAGCTGCAGAACAAGGCCCGCGCGATGCAGGTGCTCGCCGCACGCCTACAGGCCGTGGCCGAGGAGCAGGCGCAGGCCGACGCCTCGGCCGACCGTGCCAGCCAGATCCGCACCGTCGACCGCAGCGAGCGCATCCGCACCTACAACTTCCCGGAGAACCGAATCGCCGACCACCGGATCAACTTCAAGGCGCACAACCTCGACCAGGTGCTCGACGGCGACCTCGACGACCTGTTCGACGCGCTGGCCGCCGCCGACAAACAAGCGAGACTGCAGGCCACATGACCCGGCCCAGCCCGGCGCCGGCATCCACCCGGCTGAGCCGGCTCATCGACGCCGCGGCGGCGGTGCTGGCCGAAGCGGGTGTCGCCACGCCGCGCGTCGACGCCGAACTGCTTGCCGCGCACGTCTTGGGCACCGAGCGGGCCCGGCTCCGGTTCGTCGAGGCCACTCCCGAGTTCGCCGAGCGCTACGACAAGCTCATCACCCGGCGTGCCCAACGCATCCCGCTGCAACATCTCGTCGGCACTGCGCCGTTCGGCCCGCTCGAGGTGATCGTCGGCCCGGGTGTGTTCATCCCGCGGCCCGAGACCGAGGCTCTGCTGGAATGGGCTGTCGCACAACGGTTGCCCGACGCGCCGGTGATCGTCGACCTGTGCACGGGCAGCGGCGCGCTGGCGGCGGCGATGGCCAGGCACAGGCCCGACGCGCGCATCATCGCCGTCGACGACTCCGAGGAGGCACTCGGCTATGCGCGACGGAACCTGGCCGGCTCGGCCGTCGAGGTCGTCCACGCCGATGTGACCACGCCCGGACTGCTGCCCGAACTCGACGGCGCGGTCGATCTCGTCGTCGCGAACCCGCCTTACATCCCCGACGGTGCGCAGTTGGAACCCGAAGTCGCCGAACATGATCCGGCCCACGCTCTGTTCGGCGGACCGGACGGCATGCGGGTGATCGAGGCGATCACCGACGTCGCGGCCAGGTGGCTGCGCACCGGCGGGCTGCTGGCGGTCGAACACGACGATACGACCTCACACCGCACCGTCGAGTGTTTCGGCCGGTCAACGCATTTCGACGACATCACCGCTCGGCGCGATCTGACCGGACGGCCTAGGTTCGTCACCGCACGGAGATCCGTATGAGGTGCGAAGGAGTCGCGGCATGAGTCAGTTGTTCGACTGCTCCGACGCCGACCAGCGCGCGACGGGCATCGCGTCGGCGATCAGCGCGCTCAAGGGCGGCCGGCTCGTCGTGCTGCCGACCGACACCGTCTACGGCATCGGCGCGGACGCTTTCGACGGGGAGGCGGTCGCGGCCCTGCTCGCCGCCAAAGGGCGCGGCCGTGACATGCCCGTGCCCGTCCTCGTCGGCTCGTGGCACACGATCGAGGGCCTGGTGTACAACGTGCCGAGCAGCGCACGCGAACTCATCCGCGCATTCTGGCCGGGCGCGCTGAGCCTGGTGGTGCGTCAGGCGCCGTCGTTGCATTGGGACCTCGGCGATGCGCACGGAACCGTGATGCTGCGCATGCCCCTTCACCCGGTGGCGATCGAGCTGCTGCGGGCGGTCGGCCCGATGGCGGTCTCGAGTGCCAACGTCTCCGGGCACCCGCCGGCGGTCACCGCGGAAGCGGCGCGCGAACAACTCGGCGAACAAGTCGAGGTCTATCTCGACGCCGGAACCTCCGAGCAGCAGGCCGCGTCGACGATCGTCGATCTCACCGGCGCACACCCCCGCGTCCTGCGCGAAGGTCCGGTCAGCCTCGAGGCGGTCGCCACGGTGCTCGGTGTGGAACCGACGACTTTGACGGGCTGAGATTGACTTTCGTGCAGTACGGTTCACCGGTGGTCTACGCCACCGACACGCTGCTGGCACTCAACGATCGCGGCGCGGGTGTCCCGATCCGGGAGCTCGCGCTGGTCGGCTTGACCGCGGCGATCATCACCTACTTCGCGACCGGATGGGTCCGGGTCTTCGCGCGTCGCGTCGGCGCGGTCGCGATCCCGCGTGATCGGGACGTGCACGCGCAACCGATTCCGCGAATGGGCGGGCTCGCGATGTACATCGGCGTCGCGTTCGCCGTTCTGCTGGCCTCCCAATTGCCCGCCCTGACGCGGGGATTCGTCTATTCGACGGGCATGCCTGCGGTGGTCGTCGCCGGCGGGCTGATCATGGTCGTCGGGCTGATCGACGACCGGTGGGGCCTGGACTCGCTGACGAAGTTCGCGGGCCAGATCACCGCGGCGAGCGTGTTGGTCACCATGGGCGTGGCGTGGAGCGTGCTCTACATCCCCATCGGCGGCGTCGGCACGATCGTCTTGGACCAGGTGTCCTCGATCCTGCTGACGCTGGCGCTGACGGTCTCGATCGTCAACGCGATGAACTTCATCGACGGTCTGGACGGCCTGGCCGCCGGCCTCGGGCTGATCACCGCATCGGCAATTTGCATCTTCTCCGTCGGCTTGCTGCGCGACCACGGCGGCGACGTCTTGTTCTATCCACCCGCGGTGATCTCGGTGGTGCTGGCGGGGGTGTGCCTGGGGTTCCTGCCGCACAACTTCCATCCCGCCAAGATCTTCATGGGCGACTCCGGCTCGATGCTGATCGGCCTGATGCTGGCGGCGGCTTCGACGACGGCCGCCGGGCCCATCTCGCAGACGGCGTACGGGGTCCGCGACGTGTTCGCGCTGTTGTCGCCGTTCCTGCTCGTCGTCGCGGTGATGTTCGTGCCCGCCCTCGACACGCTTCTGGCGATCATCCGGCGCACCCGCGCGGGCGTGCACTTCACGACCCCGGACAAGATGCATCTACACCACCGGCTGCTGCAGATCGGCCACTCCCACCGGCGGGTGGTCCTGGTGATCTATCTGTGGGTGAGCATCGTCTGCTTCGGCGCGGCCAGCACGATCTTCTTCGATCCGCGCTACAGCGGGGCGGTCATGCTGGCCGCGATTCTCGTCGCCGTCGTGGTGACGTTGATCCCGCTTCTGCGGCGTCGAAACGGCCAATTCCAGCCAATGTACGACGAAAAGTAGTAGACCCCCTTTTGGGCCTCCGACCATGTGTTAGGGTGCAATCAGAACCCGAAAAAACCTCGCGGGTTGCCGGCCCCCGGGCCATCGGATTACTACCGATCGGCACGGAACCACGACCGACAAAGGGAGCTGCCCCGTGGGTGAATTCAGCGAGCCAAACGCCCTCCGATACGCTCAGGGCGCCACGCACGCAAATCATCGGGGCAGCCAGCGTGAACCGCGGATCGAGGTGAAGTTGTGACGACGCCAGCGCAGGATGCGCCACTGGTGTTGCCGTCCGTTGCGTTCCGTCCGTTGCGGCTTTCGGTGATCTGCCTCGTTCTGGCCGTGCTCGCCACCGCGGCAGCCGCCTTGCTCGGTCATCCGATGGTCGGCATCTTCTTCGGCATCGGCCTGGGCCTCGGCCTGTTCAACGCGATCCTGGTGCGGCGATCCGCGCTTCGCATCACCGCTCACGCCCACCCGCTCAAGAGCAAGATGGCCGTGAACTCCGCCGTCCGCCTGATGATCCTGACGGTGATCGGTCTGGTGATCGCGTTCGTGTTCCGGCCAGAGGGACTCGGCGTGGTCTTCGGAATGGCGTTGTTCCAAATGCTGCTCGTCTTCTCGACCGCCCTGCCCGTTGCGCGAAAGCTGCGCGCCGGCAACCCGACTGACACCGTTGGATCCCAAGGGGAGGCCACCCAGTAATGACCGAAACCATCCTCGCCGCCGACTCCGGTATTCACGTCGGCACTCACACCGAGGCCAATTGGTTTGGGCTGACCGTCAACACCGATACGTTGCTCTCCGCGTCGATCGCCGCCGTGATCGTGCTGGCGCTCGCGTTCTATCTGCGCGCCAAGGTGACGTCGAGCGGCGTGCCCAGCGGAGTCCAGCTCTTCTGGGAAGCCATCACCGTCCAGGTGCGTAACCAGGTCGAGTCGGCGATCGGCATGAAGATCGCGCCGTTCGTGCTGCCGCTGGCGGTGACGCTGTTCGTCTACATCCTCATCGCGAACTGGCTGTCGGTTTTCCCGTGGCAGTACAGCAATGAGACCGGTATCCACGAAGTGCTCAAGCCGGCCGCGTCCGACATCAACTTCGTCGTGGCGCTCGGCCTCTTCGTGTTCATCTGCTACCACGCCGCCGGGTTCTGGCGTCGGGGCCCGTTCGGTCACCCCGTGCGACTGCTGAAGGGGCACGTGGCGTTCCTCGCGCCGATCAACCTCGTTGAGGAACTCGCCAAGCCCGTCTCGCTGTCACTCCGACTTTTCGGCAACGTCTTCGCCGGCGGCATCATGGTCACGATCATCGCCTTGTTCCCGGCGTACATCATGTGGGCACCCAATGCCCTGTGGAAGTCGTTCGAATTGTTCATCGGCGCCATTCAGGCCTTCATCTTCGCGCTGCTGACGATCCTGTACTTCGGCCAGTCGATGGAACTCGAGGACGAACATCACTGACCAACGCGGAAATGCTCGATAAACCACCTGGTAGGACTGCTACCAGTTATCAAGGAGGATAAGGAATGGATCCCACTATCGCTGCCGGAGCGCTCATCGGCGGTGGACTTCTTCTCGGTGGCGGCGCCATCGGCGCGGCGATCGGCGACGGTGTCGTCGGTAGCGCGCTGGTCAACGGCGTAGCCCGCCAGCCGGAAGCCCAGGGTCGGCTGTTCGTGCCGTTCTTCATCACGGTGGGTCTGGTGGAGGCCATGTACTTCATCAACCTGGCATTCATGGCGCTGTTCGTGTTCGCGACGCCGGTCGGGGGTTAAAGCCGGCCATGGTTGACTCGAACGTCGCTCTGTTGGCGGCTGAGGGAGGCGGTCAAAGCAACTTCCTCATCCCCAACGGCACCTTCATCTTCGTGCTGCTGATCTTCCTGATCGTGCTCGGAGTGATCGCCAAGTGGGTCGTGCCCCCGATTTCCCGGGTCCTGCACGAGCGCGAAGCGATGGTGCAGAAGACGGCCGAGGACAATCGACGGGCAGCCCAGTTGCGGGCTGCCGCGGACGCCGACTACCGCAAGGTGATGACGGACGCTCGCCGCGAGGCGACGACCGTCCGCGAAGAAGCACGCGCCGAGGGTCGCAAGATCGTCGACGATGCGCGGGCCCGCGCCAACGCGGAGGTATCGACGCTCCTGCAGCAGGCGAACGAACAACTCACCGAGCAGTCTCGGGCGCTGACGGGCGATCTTCAGTCGTCGGTGGAGACGTTGGCTGCGAACCTCGCAAGCCGGGTGCTCGGCGTCGACGTCGCTACCCGCACGGTGCCGGTCGCTACAGGACGGGAGCGCTGACGAATGTCGACCTTCATCGGCCAGCTCATCGGCTTCGCCCTCATCGTCTTCCTGATCGTCAGATACGTTGTGCCGCCGGTGCGCAACATGATGCGGACCCAGCAGGAGATGGTCCGTAACCAACTCGCGGAGCACGCCGAGGCCGACAAGAAGGTGGCCGACGCCGACGCCGAACATGCGAAGGCTCTGGAACAGGCCAAGGCCGAGGCGGCGAACGTGATCGAAGAGGCCCGTCGCGATGCCGAGATCATCGCCGAGCAGCTGCGCGCACAGGCCGACGCGGAGTTGGAACGCATCAAGACGCTGGGAGGGCAGCAAGTCCAGCTGCTTCGTCAGCAGCTCGTTCGCGATCTTCGGCAGAGTCTGGGTGCCGAGTCGGTGCAGCGGGCCGGCGACATCGTGCGCGACTTCGTGTCGGATAGCGCCGAACAATCCGCGACGATCGACCGCTTCCTCGGGGAGCTCGACGAGATGGCGCCGTCGACGACGACGTTCACAGACGTCGTCACGGCGAAGCTCCGCGCCGCCAGCCGTGAGTCCGTGGCGCAGCTGGTCGAGCGTTTCGACTCCGTGGTGTCCGGCCTGGATGCGGACGCCCTCACGCGATTGGCGGACGATCTCGGGTCGACGTCGAAGTTGTTGCGCCGCGAGGCCGTGCTCTCCCGGCACCTCTCCGATCCCTCGAGTGCCGAGGAGCCCAAGGTTCGGCTCGTCGAGCGCCTGCTTTCGGGTCAGGTGTCGGATCCCGCGCTCGATCTCCTCAAAACCGCTGTGTCGCAGCGTTGGTCGTCTACAACCGATCTGATCCACGGCATTCAGCACGTCGCCCGGTTGGCCCTTCTGGTGCGGGCCGAGGGCGAGGGTCAGATCGAGGACGTCGAAGACCAGCTGTTCCGGTTCAGCCGCATCCTCGATTCCGAGCCGCGCCTGATCTCGCTGCTGGGCGAGTACACCGCTCCCCTCGAGGGACGAATCGGCCTGCTGAACAACGTGCTCGGGCGTCGAGCGAACAAGAACACCGCAGACCTGCTGCGTCAGACGCTCGATCTGCTGCATGGTGAGCGCGCCGACGAGGCCGTCCGTGAACTCGCGAATCTGGCCGTGTCGCGGCGCGGTGAAGTCGTCGCCCAGGTTCGTTCGGCGACCGAGCTCAGTGACGCTCAGAGCGGGCGGCTCACCGAACTGCTCACCCGTATCTACGGCCGTCCGGTCTCGATCCAGCTCGAGGTGAACCCCGAACTGCTCGGCGGGTTGACGATCGCCGTCGGCGACGAGGTGATCGACGGCTCGCTGGCGTCGAAGCTGGCGGCGGCCGAGACCCGCTTACCCGACTGACCCCACCACACCAAGACCCACACACGAAGTAGGAAAGCGAGAAGCCCCCGATGAGCGCTCGCGCGAAGAGGAGAAGACCATGGCAGAGTTGACGATCTCCACGGATGAGATCCAGGGCGCGATCGAGGAGTACGTCGCCGGCTTCGAGGCGGACACCGAACGCGAAGAGATCGGCACCGTCGTCGACGCGGGCGACGGTATCGCCCACGTCGAGGGTCTCCCCTCGGTGATGACTCAGGAGCTGCTGGAGTTCCCCGGCGGTGTTCTGGGCGTTGCGCTGAACCTCGACGAGCACAGCATCGGCGCCGTCATCCTCGGCGACTTCGAGAAGATCGAAGAGGGCCAGCAGGTGAAGCGCACCGGCGAGGTCCTTTCGGTGCCGGTGGGTGATGCCTTCCTCGGACGCGTGGTCAACCCGCTGGGGCAGCCGATCGACGGCCGCGGCGAGATCGAGACGAGCGAACGTCGCGCCCTCGAGCTCCAGGCGCCGTCGGTGGTGCAGCGTCAGGGCGTGAGCGAGCCGTTGCAGACCGGTATCAAGGCCATCGACTCGCAGACCCCGATCGGTCGCGGCCAGCGTCAGCTGATCATCGGCGACCGCAAGACCGGTAAGACCGCGGTTTGTGTGGACACCATCCTCAACCAGCGGCAGAACTGGGAGACCGGCGATCCCGACCAGCAGGTCCGCTGCGTGTACGTGGCGATCGGCCAGAAGGGCACCACGATCGCCAGCGTGCGGCAGACCCTCGAAGAGGGTGGCGCCATGGAGTACACGACGATCGTCGCGGCGCCGGCGTCGGACTCGGCTGGCTTCAAGTGGCTTGCGCCGTATACCGGTTCGTCGATCGCCCAGCACTGGATGTACGACGGTAAGCACGTGCTCATCGTCTTCGACGACCTGACCAAGCAGGCCGAGGCGTACCGCGCGATCTCGCTGCTGCTGCGTCGCCCGCCGGGCCGCGAGGCGTACCCGGGCGACGTGTTCTATCTGCACTCCCGGCTGCTGGAGCGCTGCGCGAAGCTTTCCGATGAGCTCGGCGGCGGTTCGTTGACCGGTCTGCCGATCATCGAGACCAAGGCCAACGACATCTCGGCGTACATCCCGACCAACGTCATCTCGATCACCGACGGTCAGTGCTTCCTGGAGACCGACCTGTTCAACCAGGGTGTGCGGCCGGCCATCAACGTCGGTGTCTCGGTGTCGCGTGTCGGTGGCGCCGCGCAGATCAAGGCGATGAAGGAGGTGGCCGGGTCGCTGCGTCTGGACCTGTCGCAGTACCGCGAACTCGAGTCGTTCGCTGCGTTCGCCTCCGATCTCGACGAAACCTCGAAGGCGCAGCTCGACCGCGGCGCCCGGCTCGTCGAGTTGCTCAAGCAACCGCAGAGCAGCCCCATGCCGGTCGAGGAACAGGTCGTCGCGATCTTCCTCGGCACCAGGGGTCACCTGGATTCCGTTCCCGTCGAAGACGTTCAGAAGTTCGAGCGTGAATTCCTCGACCACGTGAAGGGATCGCAGGAGGGCATCCTCAAGGAGATCCGGGAGAGCAAGAAGCTCTCCGAGGAGCTGGAGGAGAAGCTCGAGAAGGTCGTCAACGACTTCAAGAAGGGCTTCGCCACCACCGACGGCAGCTCGGTCGTGCCCGACGAGCATGTCGAGGCGATGGACGAGGAAGACGTCGAAAAGGAATCGGTGAAGGTCCGTAAGCCCGCACCGAAGAAGAAGTAAGGCCTGACAACCTATGGCTGCCACACTGCGCGAATTGCGCGGACGCATCCGCTCCGCGGGCTCGATCAAGAAGATCACCAAAGCCCAGGAGCTGATTGCGACGTCGCGGATCGCCAAGGCGCAGGCCCGAGTCGAGGCGGCTCGGCCCTACGACCGCGAGATCACGAACATGCTCACCGAACTGGCGAGCGCAAGCGCGCTGGATCATCCGCTGCTCGTCGCGCGTGAGAATCCTCGGCGGGCCGGCGTGTTGGTGGTGTCGTCGGACCGAGGTCTCGCCGGCGCCTACAACGCGAACATCTTCCGCCGCTCCGAGGAGCTGTTCTCCCTTCTTCGTTCGGAGGGTAAGGAACCGCTGTTGTACGTGGTGGGCCGAAAAGCCCTCGGGTACTACAGTTTCCGCAACTGGGACATCCAGAATTCGTGGACCGGGTTCTCCGAGCGCCCCGATTACGAGAACGCCCAAGAGATCGCGACGACGCTGGTCGACGCGTTCACGGCCGGCATGGATGACGAAGGCGACGATCCCGGCGCCGACAACATCCTCGGCGTCGACGAACTGCACATCGTCTTCACCGAATTCAGGTCGATGCTGTCGCAGTCGGCGATCGCACGCCGGGTTGCGCCGATGGTGGTGGAGTACACCGGAGAGGACACCGGCCTGCACACGTTGTTCTCCTTCGAGCCGGACGCCGAGACTCTCTTCGATGCGCTGCTACCCCGGTACATCTCCACCCGCATCTTCGCCGCACTGCTCGAGGCGGCGGCGTCGGAGTCGGCGTCTCGCCGGCGCGCCATGAAGTCGGCGACCGACAACGCCGACGACCTCATCAAGGATCTGACCCTGATGGCCAACCGCGAGCGGCAATCTCAGATCACCCAGGAAATCAGCGAAATCGTCGGTGGCGCGAACGCGCTTGCGGACGCCGCCAAGAAGTAGCCCCAGAAAGCGAAGAGACAAATGACTGCTACTGCTGAAAAAGCGACCAGCACCGACACCGCGGGTCGCGTCGTACGTGTCACCGGCCCGGTCGTCGACGTCGAGTTCCCGCGTGGTTCCGTGCCGGAACTGTTCAACGCCCTGCACGCGGAGATCGGCTACAAGGACCTGGCGAAGACGTTGACCCTCGAGGTTGCCCAGCATCTCGGCGACAACCTCGTGCGCTGCATCTCGATGCAACCCACCGACGGTCTGGTGCGTGGTGTCGAGGTGACCGACACCGGCAGTTCGATCTCGGTGCCGGTCGGTGACGGTGTCAAGGGCCATGTGTTCAATGCGCTCGGTGACTGCCTCGACGAGCCCGGCTACGGCAAGGATTTCGATCGCTGGTCGATCCACCGCAAGCCGCCGGCCTTCGACCAGCTCGAGCCGAAGACCGAGATGCTCGAGACCGGCCTGAAGGTCGTCGACCTGCTGACCCCGTACGTGCGCGGCGGCAAGATCGCCCTGTTCGGCGGCGCCGGCGTGGGCAAGACCGTGTTGATCCAGGAGATGATCAACCGCATCGCCCGCAACTTCGGCGGTACTTCGGTTTTCGCCGGCGTGGGTGAGCGCACCCGTGAGGGCAATGACCTGTGGGTCGAGCTCGCCGACGCCGACGTGCTCAAGGACACCGCGCTGGTGTTCGGTCAGATGGACGAGCCGCCGGGCACTCGTATGCGAGTCGCCTTGTCCGCGTTGACGATGGCCGAGTTCTTCCGCGATGAGCAGGGCCAGGACGTGTTGTTGTTCATCGACAACATCTTCCGGTTCACCCAGGCGGGCTCGGAGGTTTCGACGCTGCTGGGCCGCATGCCCTCCGCCGTGGGTTACCAGCCGACGCTGGCCGACGAGATGGGTGAGCTGCAGGAGCGCATCACCTCGACGCGAGGCCACTCGATCACCTCGATGCAGGCCGTGTACGTACCCGCCGACGACTACACCGACCCGGCGCCCGCGACCACGTTCGCGCACCTCGACGCCACCACGGAGTTGAGCCGGTCGGTGTTCTCGAAGGGCATCTTCCCGGCGGTGGACCCGCTGGCCTCCAGCTCGACCATCCTCGACCCGAGCGTGGTCGGCGACGAGCACTACCGCGTCGCCCAGGAGGTCATCCGAATCCTGCAGCGGTACAAGGACCTTCAGGACATCATCGCGATTCTCGGTATCGACGAGCTGGCCGAGGAAGACAAGCAGCTGGTGCAGCGCGCCCGCCGTATCGAGCGCTTCCTGTCGCAGAACATGATGGCGGCCGAGCAGTTCACCGGTCAGCCGGGCTCGACGGTTCCGCTGAAGGAGACCATCGAGGCCTTCGACAAGCTGACCAAGGGCGATTTCGACCATCTGCCGGAGCAGGCGTTCTTCCTCATCGGCGGTCTCGAGGACCTGGAGAAGAAGGCGGAAAGCCTCGGCGCCAAGATGGACGCCGGCGACGGCGACGGTGCCCCGGCGCAGACCGACTCGAACGGCGACGCCGGCAAGGACGAATAGCGATGGCGGAATTGGACGTCGACATTGTCGCCGTCGAGCGGGAAATCTGGTCGGGCAAGGCGACGTTCGTGTTCACCCGCACCACGGCGGGTGAA
>NZ_CVTB01000165.1 GCF_001050015.1 Mycolicibacterium malmesburyense | reverse complement strand
CCTTCACAAATACTATCCCTGTTTTAATACATGAGCAACCCAAGGCTCAGAGAGGGCAGTGTACTGTCCAAGGTCACACAGCTGGGACACCTTGCTGGAGAAGAGCAGACTCAGGATGACTTTGGAAAGCTGGCACATAGGGAAGAGGTTAGGCTTGTTCTGTATGATCCCAAAGGGAACCCTTTGGTTCTGGATATCCACAGCATTTTCATGGCCTGTGGGGTCCTAAAAGAT
>NZ_CVTB01000164.1 GCF_001050015.1 Mycolicibacterium malmesburyense | reverse complement strand
ATCTATGCACTGCTGCTGCTGCTGCTGCTGCTGCGAAGTCGTTTCAGTCGTGTCCGAGTCTGTGTGACCCCATGGACGGCAGCCCACCAGGCCCCGCAGTCCCTGGGGTTCTCTAGGCAAGAACACTGGAGTGGGTTGCCATGTCCTCCTCCAATGCATGAAAGTGAAATGTGAAAGTGAAGTCGCTCAGTCGTGCCCGACTCTGAGCGACCCCATGGACTGCAGCCTACCAGGC
>NZ_CVTB01000163.1 GCF_001050015.1 Mycolicibacterium malmesburyense | reverse complement strand
GCTAAGACCCACTAGAGAAGGTGCCTAGGGTGAGGCACCTTTCGCTATTCGAGAGGGCGCCTGCGGCCTACGTAAGTGGTGCAAACTTCTTGTCTTGAAGTTTGATTGGTCTTCCGCGTAAACCAAGCTACTCAGTCTCTTTTCTCCACCGAATTTTCCTACTGAGCTCTCCTCATACTATTATTCTTGACATCTCTGATTAGCATATAAACAGTCGCCTAGGCCATCTCTCCTTC
>NZ_CVTB01000162.1 GCF_001050015.1 Mycolicibacterium malmesburyense | reverse complement strand
GCTTCTGGCAAGGAAGAGGAACAATGAGGTTCCTTGTAATTGCCGTGCTTGCAGCTGCTCTTGACTTCGGGTTTGGTCACTTAGCGGCTCAGAATGCAGCAGGCCTAACTGTAAGTTCGCCGCTGCTTGGAAGTTTCAGTTTGGGAGGTGGCGGGAAGTTGTCCATTGGTCAGACCACCGCGGGTGGAGGAGGAGGTTCCTTGGCTTTTGGCTCAAGTGGCGGCATCAGTAGTGGC
>NZ_CVTB01000161.1 GCF_001050015.1 Mycolicibacterium malmesburyense | reverse complement strand
CATAGTTTGCTCTCTTTAAGGAGATGCTACAAGCAACATTTGTAATCTTTTATAAGATATACGAGCCGATATCAACATTTTCCATGTATTAATTGATGTCTCAAATGGTGCTAATGCTCTACCCATCAAAATTGATGAGGCAATAATTCCACCTGCAGTCTTATGTCCAAGTACTGCAAGAAATGCACCAATACCTATCACAGCTATTTGTAACACTGATCTAATGAACTTAGTTA
>NZ_CVTB01000160.1 GCF_001050015.1 Mycolicibacterium malmesburyense | reverse complement strand
ATTATCTATGGTAATATCTGATTTAGCTTGAGGTAAGTTTATTCTACTGGAATTATTATCTGAAGCTTGTAATGTAGTAGTGCATGTTGTTGCACTATGTGAAGCATGATTATCTTTAATATTAACATGTGCTTGTTGATGGTCAGGAGTAACGTTAGGTAAACTTACATTATTAGAATTGGATATATCAGGTGCTGATGTGGTGGAGGATGTTGTTATGTCATGAGAATGGCCATG
>NZ_CVTB01000159.1 GCF_001050015.1 Mycolicibacterium malmesburyense | reverse complement strand
ATATTTGTAGTGATATACTAAAAAAAGCATTTAGTTTTGCTGAAAAAGGTGATTTACAAGCTCTTAATTCGTTTCTTGATTCTTATCCTAGTTTTATATATCGAGAGCAAGGTGGTAAAAGTTTACTAGAAGTTGCATCAGATAATGGGCATGTAGATATAGTACAATCTTTAATCTCGTTACACAATAAAAACATAAAACAAGCAGCTAGTAACTTATCTAAGAATCCTAATTCTG
>NZ_CVTB01000158.1 GCF_001050015.1 Mycolicibacterium malmesburyense | reverse complement strand
GTATGTGCCTCACCGAGGGCACATCGTCGCCGCTCTTGTTCGAGTCCATGGTTTCTATCAGGCAGGCGAGCAGCAGTAGGAAGAAGAGGAAGGCCTGGCGATGACAGGACAAGACAAGAAGAGGTCGAGATAGGACGACGCAGGCTTAACCGACACGTTGGGCCTCATCGTGGCAGCCTATTGGCAGCTCGCTGTAATATACATCCACCTGCACCAACAGCACCGCAGCGTGAGCAG
>NZ_CVTB01000157.1 GCF_001050015.1 Mycolicibacterium malmesburyense | reverse complement strand
GATCCTAAGGCGAGGCCGTAAAGGAGTAGTCGATGGAAATCAGGTTAATATTCCTGAACCTTTTAAGCGTGACGGATTTTGTGTTAGTATAAGCCTTATTGGATTGGCTTATGCTTTAAAAAAATCCCAGGAAATAGCGCTTAAATTTATAAGTCCGTACCGTAAACCGACACTGGTAGGTGGGTAGAGTATACTAAGGCGATTGAGAAAACGATGTTGAAGGAACTCGGCAAATTACA
>NZ_CVTB01000156.1 GCF_001050015.1 Mycolicibacterium malmesburyense | reverse complement strand
GTTAGGCACCTTGCCTTTTTCACTTAACTACATAGCTTAGAGGGTTCTTTTCCCAAACCAGTTCACGAAGGCCTTTCTTCTAATCCTCTTAGCCTCCTGGTAGTGTTCCGTCATGAAGGTGTGCCGTGTCTCGTTAACCTATCGCATATGGAGGGACCTTTAGGTGGCTTCCGATCCTTTCCATTAAACACTCGGCTTTGGTGCCATTATGCCTGGGTGCAGGTGTGTGGAAGAGACGT
>NZ_CVTB01000155.1 GCF_001050015.1 Mycolicibacterium malmesburyense | reverse complement strand
CGGCCCGCCGCTGGCGAGCACTTCTTTGCAGAACATCTCGAGCAGCTCGTCGAGATGTTCGTCGCACAGCGATGTCTCGGCTCCTGACAGCGAACCCCACACCGCCATCGCGACATTCATTCGGCTGACACAACCCCAGTCCATCAGCCCGCATCGCAACTCACCGTCGCCGTCGCGCCAGAACCAGGCGTTGTCCACGTTGGCATTCCAATGGCACAGCGCCAGGTAGTCGTCGTCGGCGCTCAGGAGCGCGAACACGTCCGCTTCGCGACGCCTCAACTCGGGCGCCTCCGCGGTCAGCTTCGACAGGAACGCCGGCGAGCGCACGTTCGCGGGGAACAACCCCTCGTGCTGTCGGACGAATTCGACCAGCCGGTGCAGCCGCCGCTCGAGTTGCTCCGCGGTGTACGCCGGCGGTTCGCCCACCGTCGCGGCCCGCAGATCCACCGGGAACTGCGCCAGCAGGTCGGCGGGCAACCGACCCGATCGCTCGGTGCCCGCCAATCGCGCCACCGCGGTGAGCAACGCCCGATAATGCCCTGCCTGATCGGGCATCTCGTAGTCGAGACACTTGTGGTGCTGCGGCTCGATGGCACCGGTACCGAAGCCGATCCGATCGCTGATCATCAGTCCCGTGCCGGTCTCGTGGTGGAAGTCGGCGAACACGGTGGCGGGCACGGCGATGGGAAACCCCGCAGCGCGGCTGAGTTCGGCGAATCGGGTCTCGGACTCCATCTGGGTGCGGCCGACATCGCGGATCGGGTCGTCGAAGTCCCGGGAGAACTTCGCGAACAGGTCGGTGTGCGCATGGGCATGCTCGCGCGCGTAGCGCACCGTCAGCACGGCTTTACGTCCGGTGCTGCCGCCGGACACCTCGTCGAAGCGATCGACGGCGACGACCTCGTCGCCGTCGGACAGCGTCCCGTAGGCGCGCAAGGCTTCGGTGAGGAAACCGGTTCCGGCCTCGCGCAGCGCGTCGGGGTGGGCGGGGAACGCGAGGCCGGTCGTGTCACCGCGCACCCAGTCGATCTTCACCACGTCTGTTCCGCCGCGCGCACGAGGATCTCGTTGACCGCGACGCGCCGGTCGCGTGTCACCATGTACGTCACCGCGTCGGCGATGTCTTCCGGCCTCAGCTTGACCATCCCGGCCGTCCGCGACTGCTGAGCGGTGAGCGCTTGCGGCTCAAGGTGGTCGAAGATCTCGGTGTCGACCGTGCCCGGTTCGACGATGCCCACGCGGACCCGGTTGCCGATCAATTCCTGGCGGATGCCCTCGCTGAACGCGTTGACCCCGAACTTGGTCAGCGAATAGACCGCGGTTCCCGGTCGCGCCACCCGCCCGCCGGTCGAGCTGATCGTGACGACGTCGGCCACACCGCGGGCAGAATCGGCGGCCGCGGCGATCAGATGGGGGAGGGCCGCGCGCGTGGCGTACAGGACGCCTCGGATGTTGACGGAGACCAACGCGTCCCAGTCGGCCAGTGACGCTTCGGCGGCGACACCCATCCGCAAGAGGCCGGCGTTGTTGACCAATGCGTCCAGGCGTCCCCACGCGTCGACGGTCGTGCTCACCGCGGCCGCGACCTCTTCGGCGTCGGTGACGTCGGCGGGCACGGCCAGCGCCTCGCCTCCGGCCGCCGTGATCTCATCGGCCAGCGCGTTCAACCGGTCGCGCCGCCGCGCCACCAATGCGATCGAGGCGCCCTCGGCGGCCAGCGCACGGGCGGTCGCCGCGCCGATCCCGCTGCTGGCCCCGGTCACCAGGGCCACCGTCCCGGCCAACGCGGTCACGCGTCCCTCACTTTCGTGCCGCCGAGGATGTCGCCGAGCACATAGTCGTTGTCTTCTCCCAGGTCCGGTGCGCCGCGCTCGATCCGGGCGGGCCGGGCCATCAACCACGACGGGCCCAGCACCGGACGCTGTCCCTCGATGCGATCCGACACGAAACGATACGTGCCGCGTTCCCACAGCATTTCATCACCGATCACGTCGGTGGCCGTCGCGCTCTTGACCGCACCGACACCGGCGTCCCGTAACCGGTGCGCGAGGTCGGCCGCATCGTGGCGACGGGTCAACGCGCTCAATTCGGCGTCCAACGCGTCGGCCTCGCCGTGCCGCGCGGAAACCGTCGGATATCGGGCGGCGAGGTCATCGGCGCCGAGTACGGCGCACATGCGCCGCCAGGCAACGTCGTTCGCGACCGCGATCGCGATCCATTCTCCGCCCGCGCACGGATAACAGCCGTGCGGCGCCATGTCGGGGTGACGGTTGCCGTCGGGGCCCAGCAGCCTGCCGGTCAGGTTCTGCTCGAACAGGCAGTCGCCGACCATCGACGACAGCACCTCGACGGCGGAGACATCGACGAACTGGCCGCCTCCGGTGCGCTCCCGGTGCAGCAGCGCCGCGACGGCGGCCATCGCCGCGGCCGCGCCCACGGTGGAGTCGCCGTAGCGCATGCTCGCGCCGAGGGGAGGGCCGCCCGGATATCCGACCAGCGCGGCGAGGCCGGCCAGCGCGGCGAAGCACGGTGCGTAACCGGTCTGATGGCCCAGCGGCCCGTCATTGCCCCACATCTTGACCGACACCGAGATGATGTCGGGTTTGAGTGCGCTCAGTTCCCGATATCCGAGGCCCTGGCGTTCCATCGCTCCCGGTCTCAGGTTGTTGAGCACGATGTCACTGCGAGAGATCAATTGCCGCAGGGCGTCCCGGCCGCGGGGCGTCTTGATGTCGAGGTCGACGCTGAGGATCTCGGGGTTGATGCTCAGGAAATAGGGCGCATGGTTGATGTCGGTGCCGCCGTATGCGCGCATTTCCTCGGGGGTCGCCGAGCACTCGACCTTGATCACCTCTGCGCCCAGGAAGGCGAGCAGCTTTCCGGCGTACGGTCCGGCCCACACCTTGGTCAGTTCGACCACCCGCACACCCTGGAGCGGTCCGCCGCGCGGGTTCTTCGGGGATTTGAGTTGAGGGTGCTCGGCCATGGGGCGCGTACGAGCGTTGAAGAGCTCGGCACGGACCTCGTCGGTGTGTTGGCCGAGGCTCGGTGCGGGACGGGGGATTTCGGCGGGTGATGCGCCGAGCCGGTAGCCCACGGTCGGGTAGGCGACGGTGCCCAGCACGGGGTCGGTGACGTCGCGAAAGAACCCACGGTGTCGGTACTGGGGCGAACGCAGGAGTTCGGCCGCGCCGTTGACCGGGACCAGGGGGACGCCGCGCCGCTGCGCCTCTTCGGCGGTGGCGTCACCCGGCCGGTCGCGCATCCAGTCGGCGAAGCCGCGACGGAAATCGGCGACTCGCCTCGGCGTGACACCGAATTCCAGCCAGTCGTCGTCGAATTCGTCGAGCCACGGCGGCGCGCCCATCAGCGATTTGAGGCCCAGCCAGTGGGCGCGACTGGTCATGTAGAGATAGACGAACCCGTCCCGACACGCGAAGAAGGACGCGGGTCCCGCCTGGTCGTAGTCGTCGCGGCGATCCTGCGGCGCGATCTCACCGGTGACGAATCGGCCCAGAATGCAGTCGGCTCGCGAGGCCAGCACGGCGTGCTCGGACACGTCGATGTATTCGCCCCTGCCCGTGTGCATTCGGTCGAACAACGCCGACATCACGCACAGCGCGGCGTCGAGTGCGCCCTCGTATTCGGTGAGGAACCGGCCGGGCCCCTTCAGTGGTGGCCGGCTCGGATCGGCGTGGCTGGGGGTGTGGTATCCCCACCCGCTGGCGTGAAAAACGTTGAGGCTCACCGCGTTGGCGAACGGCGGCGGCGCGGTGAGCCCGAACGGCGTGACGGTGCAGAACACGACGTGAGGGTGCCGCCGCCTGAACTCGTCCGCGGTCAACCCGTGCTCGGCCGCCGAGGCCGTACCGTGGTCGTCGATCACGGCGTCGGCGGTGGCGATCAGGTCGTGCACTGCGGCGGTGTCGAATTCGACCGATCGCTTGTTGGTGTTGAGGTAGGCGAACAGCCCGCTGCGCTCGGATCCGTCGTCGCCGACCAGCGGCGCCAGCGCCCGGGTGGGGCTGCCCCACCCCGGCCGCTCGACCTTGATGACATCGGCGCCCAGATCGGCGAGCAGCTTGCCGCAGTACTCGCCCGCGACCCGCTCGGCGACCTCGACGATCCGGAAGCCGGTCAGCGCCGACACGGTCGTCAGGGCTTGTTGCGTCCCGACCGGCTCAGCCGCCACTCCGGTGGGTAGTTCAGGTCGTTGTCCTTGACCACGTTGTTGAGCCCCTTCTCGAAGGTGCCCTCGGTGAGATCGACATCGTTTTGCTGATCGTTCTGGATCATCGGCAGCATCCCTTCGACCATGCCGGTCAACAGGCTCCCGAAGTACTCACCCTTGTGCTGCTTGTACAGCTCGAGGAAGGTCTTCTGCACCGCAACGGTGTCGGTGGGGCGGGACTTCGAGCAGGCCAGCGCATACTTCTCTGTCTCGGCTTCCAGCTCGTCCCTCGGCACGACGCTGTTGAGGAAGCCGCACTCGTACATCTCCTTCGCGCTGAACGGCCGTCCGGTGAACAGCATCTCGGAGAACTTGCGCAGACCCATCGTCTCGGCCCACCACCACAGCCTCGGTCCCCAGCCGACGTAACGGAACGCGGGATGGCCGAAAAGGGCGTCGTCGGAGGAGATCACCAGATCGGCGTCACCGGCCTGGTAGAAGTGCCATCCGTAACAGTAGCCCTTCGCCTCGATGATGCTGATCTTGCGGAGTTCTTGCAGCGGCCGGTTGCCGGCGCGCGCCTTGGCGTAGAAGTCGGTCACCGTCGAGAGATAGCGGTAGGAGCCGCCCGGCGGGTACTTGACGTCATCGTCGTTGATCGCGAGCTCGTGGAGCAGCGGCATTCCGGGGTTCTCCAACATGCCCCGCTGCTCGGGCAGGTCGCCGCCGCTGCCGAAATCCTCGCCCTCGCCGCGGATCACGACGACCTTCACGTCGTCGTCGACGTTGCACTTGTGGATCATGTCGGCGTAGAGCTGGCGCATGCCCATCGTCGTCGAGTTCTGCGCCTCGGGCCGGGCGAACGTGATGTAGGCGATCCGGTTCTTGCGGTCCTTCTCGAGCCGGATGTACTGCTCGGCTTCCCGTTTCATCTCTTCGTAGTCGAACTCTGGCATGTGCGTTTCCTCCAATTTGTGTTACTCGAGTTCGCGGCCCGCATAGCCGGGCAGCTGAACGCCTCCGACGCAACCGGATTCGTCAGGGGCGAAGAACGTGTGCCTGGGTGTATCGGTCGTCGGTCAGTCCACCACGGCAGGCATCGACTCCCATCCGCGCACGGTGGACGTCGGGCTGAGTTCGGCATCGGTGAGATCGACGTGCCAGTCCGGGAACCGTTGAAGAATCTCGTCCAGCGCGATGCGTCCCTCCAGTCGTGCCAGGGCGTTGCCGAGGCAGAAGTGCGTGCCCACCCCGAAGCCGAGGTGCTGACGCGGCGGTCGGTGGATGTCGAACCGCTCGCTGTCGGGTCCGAACCGCCGCGGGTCGCGGTTGGCCGCCCCGACGATCATCATCATCGCGCTGCCCGCGGGCACGGTCTCGCCGTGGTAGGTCACATCGCGCGTGACATACCGGCTCACGTGGGGCGCGGGGGGTTCGAAACGCACGACCTCCTCGACGGCCGCGGGCAGCAGCGACCGGTCGGCGACCAGCGCCCGCCGCTGGTCGGGGTGATCCGAGAGCAGCTTGCCCGCCCAGCCGATCAGCCGGGTGGTGGTCTCGCTACCGGCCGTCGCGATCACCTGCAGGTAGAGCAGGAGTTCTTCGCGACCCAGCCGGCGCAGCGTCCCGGTCTCGTCGGTGAACTCGGCGTTCAGCAGGTCGGTCATGATGTCGTCGCTGGGATGCCGGGCGCGCCAGTCGATGTAGTCAGCGAACACCTGACCGGTGGCGATGGGCCCGTCGGGGTTGTCGGTCATCTTGCCGCCGCGCTCGGTGCGGAGCGTCGAATCGCCGTGTTCGATCACGTGCTCCTGGTCGGCTTCCGGGATCCCGAGAAGCATGCCGATCACCCGCATCGGCATCGGGGCGCCGAGGTCCCTGACGAAATCGAAGCGGCCCGCGCCGATCAAGGGGTCCAGGCACCGCGCGGTGAACTGACGGATCTCGGGTTCGAGCGCGTTGACCTTCCTGGGCGTGAAGATCCGCGACAGCAGCTTGCGGTGGATGTTGTGGATCGGCGGATCCTCGAAGATCAGGGTGCCGGGCGGGATGTCGAGGCCGGCCTTGATGATCTCGAGCACCGCACCGCGCGCCGAGCTGAACGTCTCGTGGTCGAGCAGCGCGGCGTCCACGTCCTCGTAGCGGCTCAGCGCGTAGAAGTCGTGCTCGGCGTTGTAATACAGCGGCGCCTGCTCGCGGATGCGGGCGAACATCGGATAGGGGTCGCGGTTGAGGTCGGCGTCGTAGGGGTCGTAGTGGACGTCCCGGTTCGTGGCGTCCTTCTCGACGGCGCTGTCTCGGCTGTCGTGCACACCTTCGTCAGCGCTCACCGTCATCTGCGTTCCGCCTTCCACCGGACCTCATACGAAAGCGGTGACTCACGCGCCACCGGCTCGTGGACAGTCTGTCAGCGGTCGTCCGTGCGGGGGCTGTTTAGACCTTCCGCTTAAAACGACGCGTCGGCGTCTGGAGCGATCCGATTCCCGGGTACCAAAAGCCCGCCAAGATCAACAACGCGCGATTTCTTTTCCGTGCCGAGGAGACGGCATTCGGAGCCGGACTCCGAGCCCGGCCTTCGCGGTCCCGCAAGCGCGAGGGCACCGGCGTCGACCTGCTCCGATGGCGTCACACGTCGTGATGACGACCGCCGATCGGATCCGTCGGCGCCCGTCCGGAACCGACCTCGGCGACCGCCCGCGGCGGCGTTGATCTTGGGCGGTCATTCGCGGGAGTTCGTCAGTGGGCAAAGATTTGCGCCGAATCCGGCGGGCACGTCGCCAATAGGTCTGTATTGCCAGGCCGTTGTTGTGTAACAATCTCTTATCAAACCCTCTCCGCGAGGGTTCTCTTTTGGACGGAGGCGATCATTCCCGCGTCACCTTTGCGCGTATCGGCGGGTGTCTGTGTGCTCGCCGCCGGCTTGCTGTTCGGCGCCGGCGGCGCCATCGCCAGTGCCGATGATTCGACTTCCAGTACCGGTGGCGCATCGACGGGGTCCAGCCAAAGCTCCGGCACCACCAGCGAGGGTGCCCAGTCCTCCGGCACGACCGCGGGCGCGACCACCGGCACCGCGACCAAGACCCAGCCGAAGATCGACCGGCGCTTCCGTCTCCGCATCCCCGACTTCACCCGGCTGTCCCCATCGTCGCGGCAGGGCGGGTTCAGCTTCAACCGCCCGACGACCATCGTGCGAGGCGGTGTCGAGCGGAACGCCAAGAAGGACACGTCGTCCGAGGACGGCAAGAAGGACGTGGTGACCGAGGGCGCCGAGACGACCAACGCCGAGACGAACCCCGCCGAATCCGAGACCGTGCCCGCCGGATCCGAGGCCGTGCTGGATGCCGGGACCCAAGGCGCGGAACCCGGCGTTCAAACGCTGACCGCCGAGGAGCAGGCAGGCACCCAGGAGCTGACGACCGAGACCGAATCCGGCGCTGACGGCTCGGTGCCGACGGTGCCCGCCGACGGCTCGGGAACCCAAGCGGACTCGAACTCGACCTCCACCTCGGGCGATGACGGCTCGGTGCTGTCGGAGACCGAGGCGACGGCCGTCACCGGTCCTGCGACGCCCACGACCAAGGCCGACCCGCTGACCAATGCGTTCGTCACGATCAACGGCGCGGTGGCGACGTGGTCCCAGTCGCTCGCGGGGCTGCAGACGTCGAGCACGCCGGTCAGCGACGCCATCACCTCGCTGCAGACCTTGCTGACGACGGTGGCCGGGGCGGTCACCCGCGTTCCCTCGGACTTCGCCGCCATGTTCGGCGTCCCCTCCTCGGCCGGCGCGCCTCAATCCCTGATCGGTGGAAGCGGCACGCTGGATGCCCGGAAGGTGAACGCTTCGACGGGCGGACCACTGGCCGTGCCCCATCCGGTCGAAGCTCCGCGCATCGTGGTTCCCGCGGAGGGTGGCTCGCTCTTCGGCACCATGGCTCCGAACCCGGCGCCGGAGAAGGTGGGCACCACCGGCACCGTCGCCCCGCTTTCGGTGTCCGGAACGGTCCCGTTGAAGCCGGCCGTCGCCCCGGCGAGCGCGCGGTCGATCTTCGAGCACGTCATCGAGGCGGTTCTCGTCCCGGCGTCGCTGACGGCGCTGGCGGCGGTGGCGTTGCCCGGTGTCGGCGCACTGCTCATCGTGGCCGCAGCGGGCGTCCGCGTGGGCTACCGGCAGGCGAAAGCCGGTCTGGCGCTGCGGGCCTCGGGTATCGCGCGATTCGCCGGGCCGGGTCCGCTGGGCGTTGTCCGTTCGGGTTCCATGGTCGCGCTGCGCCAGCGTGCCCGCGGGCCGCGCACCAAACGCGCGGTGTGTCCGGAAGCGGAGCGCGCGGCGCGCGGCCTCGACCGCGTCGCCTAGCCACACCCACCAGGGCGCGCGGCTACATCCTCGATTTGGCGTCGTTCAAGGCTGCGTCGATCTCGGTCCAGGTGCGCCGCACGATGTCGGCGACCGGCAGCAGTTCGTGGATGCGCGACGAGACCTGACCGGTGTTGGCGACGCTGGCATCCATATCGCCGCCGAAGTACAGCTCGGTGATCTTGCCCAGCAAGCGCGCGCCCGGCTCGTGAGCCGCGACCCGCGCCGCCAGGCCGGTACGCAGGACGCGCATCGTCGGATTTCCCGGCACGTCGAGCAGCACCGTGCCCGAATCGTCGGCCGTCACGATCGCATCCTTGAAGTTCGCGTGCACGGCCGCTTCGTGGCTGGCCAGCATGCGCGTGCCCATCTGCACACCCTCCGCGCCCAGCACCAGCGCCGCGGCGGCCGACCGCGCGTCACACATGCCGCCCGCGGCGATGATCGGCAGGTCGACGTGCTCGGCGACCAACGGAAGCAGCACCATCGTCGACGCCCCGAGCAGCGACTTGAACCCGCCGCCCTCGACGCCCTCGACCACCAGCGCGTCGACGCCGGCATCGGCCGCCTTGCGCGCACCCTTGAGCGACCCCACGACGTGCACCACCGTCATGCCGGCGTCGTGTAGCCGCGCGGTGAACAACGCGGGATCGCCGGCCGAGGTGAAGACGTGCCGCACACCGGCCGCCGCCAGAATGTCGACGATCGACGGATCGGCCTTCCAGCCCTGAATCATCAGGTTGGCCGCGACCGCCTTGCCGGTGAGGTCGCGGACCCGGTACAGATCCGCGCGTCCCTCCTCGGTCAGCGTCTCGATCATGCCCAAGCCACCGGCCTCGGAGACCGCCGCGGCGAGTTCGGCTCGCGCGATGTAGGTCATCGGCGCCTGTACGACGGGGAAGTCGACGCCGAGCAGCGCCTGGATCCGGTTGGCCACGAGGTCATTCTGCGGTCGGACCGGCTTTGTTGCGAAATCACCCCTTTCGGCTTTTACATTGAGTGCTCTATCATTTGTCGGACCGCACCCGAGTGGCAACGCAGCCCGAGAGGACGCCGATGGCCAAGCCGCCCCTGTCGATGAAGCCGACCGGATGGTTCCAGGTGGCGTGGTCGACGGAGCTTGCGCCCGGTGATGTCCGGCGGATGAAGTATTTCGACCGCGAGATGATCGCGTGGCGAACGGCATCCGGCCAGGCGGTGGTGATGGACGCCTACTGTGAGCACCTCGGGGCCCACCTGGGCTACGGCGGACACGTCGAGGGCGACGTCATCGAATGCCCGTTCCACGGTTGGCAGTGGAACGCCGAGGGCCGCAACGTCTGCATCCCGTACCAGGACCGCCCGAACCGCGGTCGTCGGATCCGCAGTTACCCCGTCACCGAGCGCAACGACTCCATCTACATCTGGCATGACGTCGAGGGACGCGCGCCCTACTTCGACGCGCCCGACATCTTCGCCAGTTTCGGTGACTCCCGCTCTGCGGCCGACTACTACGCGCCGATGACCCTCTTCCGTGAGGGACTCGAGATGCACCCCCAGTACGTACTGGAGAACGGCGTCGATTTCGCGCACTTCAAGTTCGTGCACAAGACGCCGATCATTCCGGTGTTCACCCGTCATGACTTCGCCGAGCCGTGGTCGTACGTCGATTTCACGATCACGTTCGAGGGTGATGAGAACCAGTCGATCGATGACGTGCGAAGCGGCGTGGAGGCCATCAACGGCGGGTTGGGCATCGCGGTGACGAAGAGCTGGGGCATGGTGGACAACCGGACGATCTCGGCGATCACCCCCGTCGACGACCGCACGTCCGACGTCCGTTTCATGGTCTACATCGGCCGGACCCCTGGTCGCGACGACGAACGGGCCGAGGCCAAGGCCACCGAGTTCGGCGCCGAGGTCATCCGCCAGTTCGCCCAGGATGTGCACATCTGGTCGCACCAACGCTATTCCGACCCGCCCGCGCTGGCGACCGCCGAGTACGAGGGCTTCACCGCGCTGCGCAAATGGGCCACCCAGTTCTATCCCGACGGCCGCGGCGGTAGCGCCGCGGAACTCGAATCCTCCCGCCCCGCAACGTCGTCCGAGAAAGGCCCGACCCGATGACCGCACAGCCCACCCGCCCGACACGTGTGTTCCAGGTTGCCACGGGCAATCTCGGTACCGAGATGATCAAGCGCATCGGTGAGCATCCGGATCTCGAGCTCGTCGGATTGCACTGCTACACAACGGAGAAGGTCGGCCGCGACGCCGGCGAAATCGTGGGCATCGGCCCGGTCGGGGTGACGGCCACCGGCACGGTCGAGGAGATCATCGCGGCCAAACCTGATGTGCTGACGTTCCACGGCGTGTTCCCCGACGAGGATCTGTACGTCAAGGTCCTCGAAGCGGGTATCAACATCGTCACCACCGCGGACTGGATCACCGGCTGGCACCGCGACACCAACCATCCGCATCCCTCGGGGAAACGGGTTTCGCAGCTCCTCGAGGAGGCGTGCTCCAAGGGCAGTTCGACCTTCTACGGCACCGGAATGAACCCCGGGCTCAACCAGATCCTCGGCGTCGTGTGTTCGGCCGATGTCGCGGAGATCGAAAACATCACCACCATCGAGTCGGTCGACGTGTCATGTCACCATTCGCGCGACACCTGGATCGAGGTCGGCTACGGCCAGCCCGTCGACGACCCCTCGATCCCGGGCAAGCTCGAGAAGTACACGCGGGTGTTCGCCGACAGCGTGCTGATGATGGCCGACTGCTTCGATCTCGAACTCGACGAGGTCAAGTTCAGCTACGAATTGGGCGCCTGCACAAAGGATGTGGACCTCGGCTGGTATCAGCTGCCGAAGGGCTCGCTGGGCGGCAACTACATCAAGTACCAGGGCATGGTCGACGGCGTGCCGCGGGTGGAGACGCATCTGGAATGGCAGATGACACCGCACACCGATCCGCACTGGGACATCAAGGGCTGCTACATCACCCAGATCAAGGGTGATCCGTGCATCTACAACAAGCACATGATCTTCCCGAAGCCCGGTGTGGACCTGTCCAACCCCGAGGCGTTCGCATCTATCGGTATGACCGTCACGGGAATGCCTGCGCTGCATGCGATCCGGTCGGTGGTGGCCGCACCGCCGGGATTGATCACCAGTGCCGACCTGCCTCTGCGCGGGTTCGCCGGGCGCTTCAAGAGGTAGGGCATGCCCCAGACCGCCAACGTCGCGCCGCGCCGCCCGCCGAATGGCAAGCAGGTCCGCGCGGATCGGACGCGCGCGATGGTCATCGAAGAAACAGTGCGCTGCGTCCTCGAAGAGGGTTTCGCCGCGGCGAGCGCCAAACACATCACCGAGCGCGCGGGTGTGACGTGGGGGGTGATCCAATACCACTTCGGTGATCGCGACGGGTTGTTGATGGCCGTCGTCGACGAGGGTTTCGGTCAACTGGTGGCCTGCCTGCACGACGTCCAGGGAGCGCTGGGGGAGCACCGCGGACGCGCGCGCACCGAACTGGTGATCAACGCCGTCGCCGACGCGTTCCTGAGCCCGACATCGATTGCGGCACTGGAGATCCTGATCGCGACCAGGACCGGCCGGGCCGACGTGCAACAGCGTCACCTGGCGGAGCTGTTCTCCACGCTGACCCGGCTCGGCCGGTTCGTCGCCGAGGGTCTCGACCAGAAGCACGCCGACGCGGTGGGCAACCTGATCTGGACCACCCTGATGGGGACGATGGTGGCCAGGATGGCGGTCGAGGAACCGATCGACGTCGGCCGGGAGCTACGGGCGTTGAGCGACGTCGTCACGGCCTACGTCGAGCTTCAACGTCAGGAGGCCGGGTAGCTCACCGAGGTCGAACGACGATCACCGGCGCGGTGGCCGCCTGGGTCACCTTGGCCGCGACGGAGCCGAGGACAAGGCTGGAGAACCCACCCCGGCCCCGGCTGCCCACCACGACCAGCTGAGCCTCTTTCGACGCCTCGACGAGCCGGGTGGCGGGGTCGTCGCTGACGATCCGGCGCTGCACCTGCACGTCCGGATACCGTTCCTGCCAACCCGCGAGGCGCTCGGCCAGGATCCGCTGCCCGCCGTCGTCATAGCGTTCCCAGTCGCTGCCGATCGACGGGAAGGATGCATCGCTCCACGCGTGCAAGGCGACGAGCGGCACGCCTCGCCTCGAGGCCTCGTCGAACGCCAGCGCGGTGGCCTCTTCCGAGGCCGGCGAGCCGTCGATGCCGACAAGGACGGGAGCGGTGGTGTCGACGGCGGGCGCGTCATCGGTGCGCACGATCGCGATCGGCCCACGCCCGTGATGCAGCAGGGCGCTGCTGACCGATCCGAGGAAGGCGCGGCCGACGACACCGAGACCCCGGGAGCCGGACACGGTCATGTATGCGTCGCGGGACGCGGTGACGAGTGCGGAGGGCGCCGCGGCGTTCACAACGTGTGTTTCGATCTCCGGCGGCGCCTTGTCGCCGGCGGCGACCTGCACCGCTTTCTGCGCGGCGTCGAGGATGTCGCGGCCGCTGGTCTCCATCGATTCGATGTAGCTCGCTTCGAGATACGCGACCGGCCAGGTCACCACGACGGGAGCGATCGCGTGCAGCAGCCTGATCGGTTGTTCTCGCAGGATCGCCTCGTGTGTGGCCCACCGGATGGCGGCCTCCGAATCCGGTGATCCGTCGACGCCCACAAGAATTCCGCTCGGACCGGCAGCCATCATCTCTCCCTTCGCAGCACCGCTTGTATCTCGACCGTAGGCCGTGACCGCCCGTGCGGACAGGGCCTTTGGTCATTCATCCCGGAAACGGTGCGCGCCGGCGTCAGGCCCCGGTCAGCTCCGCATAGCGGGTGACGTGGAAGTCGGTGGTGCCGAACTCGTACTGAAGCGCGGTCAGCCGTTTGAAGTAGTGGCCGATCGCGAGTTCCTCGGTCATGCCCATGCCGCCGTGCAGTTGGACCGACTGTTGGCCGATGAAGCGCGCGGCCCGGCCGACGGTGGCCTTGGCCGCCGAGACCGCGCGCGCCCGCACGTCCGGCTCGGCCTCGAGGTTGAGCACCGCGAGGTAGGCGGCGGACACCGCCTGCTCGAGCTCCATGTACATGTCGACCATGCGGTGCTGCAGCGCCTGGAAACTGCCGATCGGCTGACCGAACTGTTGACGCTGTTTGGCGTACTCGACGGTGTCGGCCACCACTTTTCGCATGCACCCGACGGCCTCCGCGCACACCGCGGCCGCACCCTCGTCGCGGGCCTGCGCCAGCGACGGCCACGCCCCGCCCTCCTCGCCGAGCAGCGCGTCGGACCGAAGCCGAAGGCCGTCGAACGTCAGGTCGGATGCCCGGCGGTCGTCGATGGTGCGGTAGTGACGAGCCGCGACCGCATCCCCGGCGGCGCCGAGATCGACGCAAAACAGCGAGATTCCGTTCTCGGTGCGCGCGGTGACCAGGAGATGGGTCGCCAGGGGAGCGCTCGCGACGACGATCTTGGACCCGCGCAGCACCCATCCGTCACCGTCGCGTTCGGCGGTCGTCGTCACCTCCGCCCAGTGGTGTCCGGTGGCCTCTTCGGAGGCGGCCAGCGCGACGACGGCCGTGCCCTCGACGATGCGCTCCAACAACGCCGAGGCCGCCTCACCGCCGGCGCGCTGCAGCAGGCCGCCGGAGACGACCACCGTGTCGACATACGGCTCGACGACCAGCGCCTGCCCGAGTGCCTCGGCGATGACCATCACCTCCACGGGCCCGCCGCCGATTCCGCCGATATCCTCCGGCAGCGCGGCGCCGAGGATTCCGAGCTCGTTGGCGAAGCCCGACCAGATGTCGGGCTGCCACCCGGCGCCCGTCTTGGCCGCGGCGCGGCTCGTCTCGAGGTCGTAGCGGCTCGACAAGAACTTGTTCAGGCCGTCGCGCAGCAGTTCCTGTTCCTTGGTCAGATTGAAGTCCATATCAAGCTCCCTCAGAGTCCCAGCGCCGCTTTGGCCAGGATGTTGCGCTGAATCTCGTTGCTGCCGGCGTAGATCGAGCCCGCCCGGTCGTTGAAGTAGCGCAACGGGGCGACGGCCTGCCAGGGCTCACCGCTGAGGTAGCCGTCCGGCGGTGGCTCGAACTCGGCGATCGGTCCGCCGGGACAGGTGGCGTGCGGCTGGTAGACGCGGCCGCGCGGGCCGGCCGCTTCCATCGCGAGTTCGGTGATCGCCTGGCTCAACTCGGTCGCCAGCACCTTGAGCATCGACGAGGCGGCGCCGGGGTTCTTCCCCTCGGCCACCGTCGCCAGCACCCGGTATTCGAGGATCTCGAGCACCTCGGTGCGGATCCGCGCGTCGGCCAGCTTGCGGGCGAAGGCCGGATCGTCGATCAGCCGGCCTCCGGTCGGACCCGGTTCACCGGCGGCGACGGTCGCGATCTCCTGTGCCATCACCTGCAGCGCCGGTGACGACGCGCCGCCGCCGCGTTCGAATTCCAGCAGGTACTTCGCGACGGTCCACCCGTCGTCGATCTTGCCCAGCACGTTCGTCTTGGGCACCCGCACCTCGTCGAAGAAGACCTGGTTCTGCACCTCTTCGCCGGACGTCATCACCAGCGGCCGGATCTCGATGCCGGGGGAGGACATGTCGATGAGCACGAACGTGATGCCCTGCTGCTTCTTCTGCGTCCTCGAGGTGCGCACCAGAGCGAACATCCAGTTGGCTTCGCGGGCATGCGTCGTCCAGATCTTGCTGCCCGTGCAGACCAGGTCGTCGCCGTCGTCCAAGGCCGCCATCGACAGCGCCGCCAGATCGGAACCCGCCTCGGGTTCGGAGTAGCCCTGACAGAAGAAAACCTCGCCGGTGAGGATGCGCGGAAGAAAGAATTCCTTCTGCGCGTCGGTGCCGAACTTGATCAGGGCGTGGGCAACCATGCGGATCCCCATCGGCGACAGCGACGGCGCACCGGCCAGCGTGGACTCCCGGCTGAAGATGTAGTGCTGGGTCAGGGTCCAGTCACAGCCGCCGTACTCGACAGGCCAGGCCGGCGCGGCCCAGCCGCGCTCGTGCAGGATCCGCTGCCACTCCATGCTCGCGTCGTGATCGGCGTACACACTGGTCATGAGGCGTCCGGCGCGGCGCAGCTCCGGCGTCAACTTCTCGTTGAGAAAGCTGCGTACCTCGTCACGAAACGCCGTGTCGGCCCGCGACCACTTCAGGTCCATCGTCGATCCCCTGTCTCTTGACGCCCTAGCACAGTAAACCTAGTTCACTATGTGGCCCGCGTGGGGCGCTCAAGTGAACGGCCGCTCGACGCGGAAATTGTGGAACGAGCATGCGAAACCGGCGGCATAATTGGACGCGTGGAGCGACGACGAGACGGGCAGGTTGTTAAATCACCCACGGCTGTTCTCGGAGAGTTGCCGGCATTGGTGGTCCTCGACCGCCTGCCCGTACCGGTACTGGCGATCGCGGAAGACGGCGCGATCGTGTTCGCGAACGAGGCGTTCGCCGACATGGTGGGTTACACCGCAGACGCCGTCAGCGAGCTGCACTTCCATCAGATCTTCCACACCCTGCCCTCCGACGAGTCCGCGGTCTCGGTGATGCGCGCCCATGAGGAGTTGGTCGTCGAACTCCTGCACAGGGACGGCTCGATAGTGCGGGCCCGGATGAGCAAGTCCGCCCTACGGCGCGGGAGCGACCCGGTCGCGCTGGCCACCTTCCAGGACTTGACCGAACAGCTCTGGGTCGACGAGCTCTAGGCGTCGCCCGGCTCGGGCGCCGACCGGCGGAGCGCCTCGCGCGCCAGGTACTGCTGAAAATAACCAAGCGACTCCTCGGTCGCGACGGCCGGCAGCAAGACCTCCCAGATCCGGCCGAGGCGCTCCATCACGTCGGTGCCCGACGAGGCGGAGCTGGAAAGCAGTTCGGCACCCGTCATCGTCCCGACAACGGTCTCGGCGACCGCGAGCGGATTGAGGTCGGGGCGTACGTCGCCCTCCTCGATCGCGGCCGTGACGCTGGACGAGATCTCGTCGAGCCAGCGACTGAAGATGCGGGTCGTGGCCTCGCTGAACTCACCGAACGTGCGCCGCAATTGCGTTGCGCTGCGGGCCGTCTTGTCGGTGCGGAGCAGATCCGCGACGACGAAGCAGCCGTGGATGATGCGTTCGAGCGCGGGGGCCGAGGATTCGCTGATCATCTCGAAGGCCTCGAAGAGATTGGCGCTGCCCTCGTCGATGATCGCGAAGGCGAGTGCCTCTTTGGAATCGAAATGGTAGTAGAGCGCACCCTTGGTCATCTCGGCGCGTTCGATGATGTCGCCGAGGCTGGTGGCCGAATATCCGATCTCGTTGAACAGGTCGACTGCGGCTTCGATGATCCTTCGCCGGGTGGCCTCGGATCGCGCTTGGCGCACCATCGTCGGTAACCTCCGCTCCGATGGCCTCAACCCGATGGAGATGGCCTGACCGGGGGATCATAGATCACGGCAACGGCGCCGCCGTCTTGATGGCCACCGCGGTGCGGCGTTTGACGAACTCGGCGAGATAGGAGATGTGGTCATCGCTGGTCAGGCCCGGTAACAGCAGCATCCAGGCGGCCTGCAGATCGCGCATGAAGCGTTCGGGATCGTCCAGATCGCTGGTCTGCCGCAGGCCCATGTACATCGAAACCAGCAGACGGCCGATCGACTCGGCGTCATCGTGGTCGCGAATGTCGCCTTCGGCGACCGCCCGCTGGATGACCCTCGCGTAGCCCTCCACCCACGTGCCGAGAACGGTCGACTGCAGGCCGTCGGTGCGCCCGATGGACTCCAGGAGGTTCAACCCCGCCCTGGCCACCTCGCTGCCGATGTCGTCGACCGCGATTCGAAACGACAGATCGATGAGCGTCTCCAGGCCGGACAGCCTGCGCGCCAAAACCTCGTCGACCGACGCCCGCGCCTCTTCCATGCGGAGTTCGACGATCGCCGACGCCAACGCGTGTTTGGAGCGGAAGTGGAAGTACATCGCTCCTTTGGTCACCGCCGCGTCGGCGAGGATGTCATCGAGATTGACGCGGCTGTATGAACTGCGGGCGAACAGTCGCGACGCCGCATGCAATATCTGCAGCCGCGTCGAATCCGACCGTCGGTCGACGTGATCGGTCGATGTGGGAACGCTGTTCAGTGGGAGCCTCGTTTGCCTGAAATTATCCAACCCCGCGATTCTTCCATTCACTACCCCGGTTCTACGAATTCCGTGCAGTTAGCTGGGCGTGCCAACCCGCCCGCCGGCTGATCTTCTGGCGCTACGTGGTTCCCCGGCAATCCTTTCGGCTGACACTCGTGAAATTCCGTACTCCGGATTGTTGTGTCCGACACGTCAAACTTTAAGTCATAGTTAGACCCCCATAACATCCAAAAAGTATGTAAAGTACCGGGCGTGATGACTTTCGGTTCGTGGCGTCACGTAACGCCGCCCGTGGGTCTCACTGCGCCGCAGGTACCCCGTCGCCACCGCAGTCGTGTTTGCGGAGCAGCGCGGGAGTTGCTACCCCTCGCGTTGCCATTGCCCGTATCGGCAAACCCCTCGATCCCGCCTGCGGGCAATGGCAGCTTTTCGCACACCGCTGAATTGTTCGACGATTCGGCGGCTTTATAAGCCACAACTGCACATCGCAGCGACCTTGGAGAAGTTAACGGTGGAGTGGGACGACGAAGTCGACGTGGTATGCGCCGGCGCCGGCGCGGCCGGCCTTGCACACGCCATCGCACTCGATGAACTCGGTGGCGAGGTGTTTCTCGCCGACTGGGGCGTCGCCGAACGCAATTGGTTGGGCACGGATACAGAAGACCGGTGCACCCGGAGTTTCTTCGCCGAGATGACGTCCGATCTGGATCCGCCCCGCCGGCAGTCTCATGACCTCGGCGTGCCGGTCCGTGCCGTGCCCTCGCACACCCCCGCCGACACCGGCCGCACTGTCGCGCCGTTCGTCGGGGCACGCCTGCGCGACTGGGCGGCGCAATGTTTGGCGACCCCGTTCGGTTATCTCTCGACGCGGCTGCCGGATTGGAGCGCGGCGACGGTACAGGCGTCGGACGGCCAGATACTCGAGGTCCTCGAGATCGGCGCGCTCGCCGCCGACTCCGGCGATCTCTCCGGTTCCGTCGTCGATCTGCTGACCGCCGGCGTGGCCTCCCGCGGCATCGAGGTGCACGCCGACCACGCGCTGCAACGCTTGGTGTTCGAGGAGGACGTCGTGGTGGGTGCGATCTTCGCCACCCCCGCGGGCCCCACGGCGGTTCGGGCGCGGCACGGTGTCACCGTGACGAGCGGAGCCACGGAACTTCCACAGCCCGACCGGCGGTCCGGATCCGGCGACATCCTGCGGGTCTGCCTCGTCGGGCAGCGCGCGAGCAGGTTCGGTCGCGTCGAGGTGCTCACCGCCGAACCGCTCGCCTTGGCGGGTTCGACGTGCCAGGCGCGCGGTCGCCGCCTTCACGAGAACCTTCGCGAGACCTATCGCCACTCAGGGTCGTGGCGATGCGGCAAACTGCACGGGTATCCGTCCCTCGGCGAGTAGCGATTCCATCTCCGCGCCCGGCAGCGGGCGCGACAACAAGAACCCCTGAGCACGGTGGCATCCGTGCGCGAGCAGCGTGCGTGCGGCCTGCTCGGTCTCCACGCCCTCGGCGACCAGTTGCAGTCCGAACGCCTCGGCGAGCGCGATGACCGCGCGCACGATCGCGAGATCGCCCGGATCCACACCCAATTCCCGAACGAAGCCCTTGTCGATCTTCAGCGTGTCGACGGGCAGGGATTTCAGGTGCGACAACACGCTGTAGCCGGTGCCGAAGTCGTCGATGGCGACCTGTACACCGACCTGTTTGAGGCCGGCCAGCGTCTTGCGGGTGGTCTCGATGTCCTGAACCACCACGCTCTCGGTGATCTCCAGGCACACCGATCCGCCGTCGAGTCCGAACTCCTCGATGGTTCCCGCGACCGACTCCACGAAGCCGTCGCTGACGAGCTGGACCGGCGAGACGTTGATCCGCAGAACCGCGTCGCGGCCGACGCCGTGCGCGCGCCACTGCGCGAACTCGCGGCACGCCGTGCGCATCACCCAGCGTCCCAATTCGCCCGCCAGATTGATGGATTCGGCAACCCCGATGAACGAAGCCGGCGCCAGCAGGCCGCGGGTCGGATGCTCCCAGCGGACCAGCGCCTCCGCGGCGAGGATCTCACCGGTGCGCATGTTGATCTCCGGCTGATAGTGCAACAGAAGGGCGCCCGTCTCGATGACGTTGTGCAGATGCAGCTCGATGTCGTTGCGGAAGTCGGAGTCCAGCGACATCTGGTCGGTGAAGATCGCGACTTCGTTGCCGCCGGAGGCCTTGGCGGTCAACACCGCCTGGTCGGCGCGCCGTAGCAGGTCCGAGGTGTTGTCGCGGCCGGGATCTCCGAGCGCCACACCGATGCTGACCGTGCGGGTGAGGGTTTCGCCGTCGACCGGCACCCGCTCGTTGAGCGACGTTTGCAGGCGGTGCGCCAGTTCCTTGGCCGCGTCGACGTCCGTCGGTCCCGATGGCACCACCACGAACTCGTCGCCACCGAGCCGGGCCAGGAACGTGCCCTTGTCGGCGCTTTGGCGCAACCGTTCGGCCAGCACGCGAATGAACCAGTCGCCCGCCGTGTGGCCGAGGTAGTCGTTGATGGCCTTCAGCCGGTCCAGATCGAAGAACAGCACCGAGACCGGACCCGGTTGTCCCTCCTCGAGGCGGGCATCCAGGTGGGCCAGCAGCGCTCGCCGGTTGCACAGGCCCGTCAGGTCGTCGTGTTCGGCCAGGTAGCGCAGCCGGCCCTCGGCCTCGACGCGCGCCTGAACCTGGGCGAACAGTGAGGCGATCGCCTTGAGCGCGTTGAGTTCTTCCGGCGTCCAGTCGCGGTCGCCGAACTTGACGAAGCCGAGCACCCCGGATGTGACGTCACCCGAGAGCATCGGCACGCACGCCATCGACGTCGACGGAACCTGCCTGCCCTCGGCGATGGTCTGCTGATACTCCTCGGTCGAGGGTTCGGGGCGGAAGACGATCGGTTCCTTCTGATGCTCGCACCGGGCGAACACCGGATCGGCGTCGGCGAAGTACACGACGGCCAACGGGTCCGGATCCGGGATTCCCGGCCGGACCGGCCACTCCGCGACCAGCACCGAGGCGCGGATCCGGTGATCGTTGTGGCGCAGGAAGCTGACGTCGACCCCGAAGTACGCGACGAGATCGGCCAGTACCTGCCTGCTCACCTCGACCGAGGTGGCCGCGTTCACCCCCATGAGCTGCGTGGCGACCGAGGTGACGAGGTTCTCGAGGCTGCTGGGCACTAACCCTCCCTAACACCGTCGGCGTTGTGGTGACGGTAGTGGATCCGGCGCCGGCTTCGGACGGACGCGCGGGGCGCGTAGGTGAATCTGAGGATCAACGCCTGCGACTCCGCGGGTCCGTTGCCTGCGAGCTGCTGAAAATCATATTGCAGCCTGCCCAGGTCGTCGGCGAAAGCGGGGGAGACCCGGCGCCGGTCCTGCGCGTCGAGCGTGTACAGGAACGGCGGCGAAACCGGTTGGACGGCAAGGCCGCGCTGTTGGGCCCGGATCCACACCGACTCCACGGCCGCCCCGGCGCGCGCATAATCGACGAGGCGGTGGCCGGTGACCGACACGACCGCCAGGCCGGCGCATTCGCGTATCCGGCGACCGGTGTCGTCGCCCAGGGCCCGCCCGCCGTCCCACGCCCTCAGCTGGTTCATCACCTCCGGGCGCCGCAGGACGTCGAGCATCACCAGGTCCCCCGCGGGGAGTTCGAGGGTCCGGATGTCGATGCCGGTGTCCGGCGAGGCTGCGTCGGGCCATCGCAGTTCGTCGAACATTTCGGCGTGCAGGCGGGGCGTCAGATACCGAATGCGGTCGGCGGCCGCCAGGATCGCCGAGGCGGACTCCAGATCGTCGCGGTCGGTCACGCTTCGCAGCCGGGCCCCTTCGGCCTCGGCGGCGGCTTCCAGGTCGTCGATCGTGGCGGCGGGGATCGGTGCCGCGCTGCCGAGACGCCGATTCGTCTCACGCGCCAGCATCGACTCGTACAGCGCCGCAAGCCCGGGATCCCCGCCCGGTTGCAGGTGCACCGTTGCGGTCAACGGTGAACCCTCGTCATCGCAGCCGTAGTCCACCCGTGCGGTCATGTGGTGGGCGGCGGCGGCCACGCGTGCGTTGAAGGCGGCAGCGCCGACCGCGACGGCGCTGCCGCGGAAGCCGACGTCCATCGTCGTGGTGCGCTGGGGGTCCAGCCGGACGGTCACCGCTTCGGCCGTGACGTCGATCTGCCAGGGCTGGGCGTTACCTCCCGAGGGTGCGCGGTGCGCGGCGGCGGCGATGGCTTCGGTCGCGTCTGTCGGTGGCGGGTCCGCCGGCGGGTCGTCGACCGGTTCTTCGCCGACGGCCGCGTGCGGGGTTTCGAGGCGCTCGAAGACGTCGCCGATGTCCATCCGCGCCCGCCCGGACGGCAGCGGCTCGCCCAGGCCGATCCGCCGCACCGCCTCGGCGACCACGCTCGCGTTGAGCGCCACCTCCGAGGTCAACTGCGGCCACGTCGCCAAGGTCTGCCCCACCTCGATCAGCGAGGCCGCCATCCGGGTCGAGACCTGGCTGGCGTCGACCAGGCGGAGCGAATACGGCAGCTTGTCCGTGCTGCTCAGATTCGCGAGGCCCGCGGCGTCGAGGTCGCCGACCAGACCGTGCAGGACCGGTCGTCCCGGCTCGAGGTCGAACCGCTCCACATCGAGCAGGGCGCGATCGCTGGTGGTCATCAGCACCGGGACGCCGCGTTGTCGGGCCACCTCGCGCACCCGCAGTTTGGCGTCCAAGGAGTCACACTCCTCGACGACGATGTCCAGACCCTCGACGAAGTCGTGCACGGTCTGCTCGTTGACGCCGGAGACGTCGACGCTCACGGGAAGATACGGATCGAGCTCGGCGATCCTCCTCGCGCACACCACCGCCTTGTTCACACCGATGTCGAGCACACTGGCGGGCACGCGGTTGAGATTCGTCAGATCCATGTCGTCGAAGTCGCTCAACCGCAACCGACCGCACAGCCCCTGCGCCGCGAGCGCGTAGGCGATGGTGTGCCCGACGCTCAACCCGACGACCCCGACCGTGAGGCCGCTGAGCCTCTTCTGTTCGGCAGGGGTGATCAGGTTCCGGTTGCGATCCAGCCGCACGCGGCGAAAACCCTTGGGGCCGAGGATGCTCACCGCGGCACGCCGCCACGGAAAGTAGGCCCAGCGAATCGGCTCAGCCAGAACGTCGTCCGACGGTGACGGTCGGATCTCGCGCAGCACCCGCTGCTGCTGTGTTGCGCTGTCGGTGAAAACGATGCCCGGATCTGAACGCAGTTCGGCGAGGACGGGATCGTCGACGGCCAAAACTATTGCATTGCACCAATTCGAATCGCCGGCTCCCGGAATCACCGCTCCGTCCCGGTAGCGGCCGATATCCCAGCCGTATCGTGAACGCGTGGCGCAAGCCTTTGTTGTTCGGCGAAGTAGAGCGAAAGCTGCTTCGGATCGGCATGTTTGGCGAATGTCGCGCGGTCCCACCAAGCCAACCGGGTTTCATAACGCTCGTCGGGATATGGCGTCGGGGGGATCTTCGTGGCGAGAATTCCGCCGGATGAAAGCCATCGCTTGAGCACATAGGAAGCCGCCGTCGCGACGATGAACTGAATGTCGAGAAGCCCCATCGCATGTAGCGGTGTCCTCGAGATCGCGAAGGTGAGCTGGCGATTGCGATCGGGATCGTCGGTCACCCACGCGGTTTTCATCTCCACGACGCCGAATGGTAGACGGTCGCTGATCATCTTCCGTACCGCGTCGAAACCGGGCTGGCCGCTCCACTCCAGCAGGGCGTGGGCCTCGTCGGCGGACTGGTAGGGGCCCTTGGCGCGCAGGCCGCCGACCACCTTCCCGGATCGATCGACGCAGGCCGCGAACAAGATGGTGTCGGACCCGGAGTGCAGCGCGTCCATGTCGAGCGCCTTGGCGACGCCGTGCTTGGTGTAACTGCGCGTGGCCCCGTCAACGAAGTCGCGCCACAGCTCGGGCTCGACCGCGGGGTGTGCGAATGTGATCGTGCAGTCCGTCTCGGGATCCCAGAAACTCGGGGTCTCTCGCAAACTGGCGGCAACTTCGTCGGCGGGCTGGAATTGGGCAACGGTCATAGTCGTCCGATCATCGGGCAGTTTCCACGGTCTGGTCGCTGCTGATTGCATGTGGATTTCCCACATCCATCTGAGTATCTCGCCGCGTGCCGATTTATTACCAGCAAGCGAGGTGATCTTGTTGTGAAAAGGTTCGTTGTCGAAGCGAAAAAGATGCGCGGCGTGGATGGGTGGAACGGCGGCAGCTAATTTCGCGGAGACCATTGATGGCTTGCGCCGGATTCGAATGTGCCCTCCCGCGGATTCGGCGCCGAACCTTTACGATGCGGTGGTTTCGCCACCGTCGGCGGCGGTCGGGTGACACGCTTTGGAGGTGGCCGGGGAGTATCCGAGCCCGGGAGCAGGAAACCTACCCGTCAAGGACATGGGCAGGTTGTTGCTGCGCTGCGCGGACCGCCCCGGGCTGGTCGCGGGGGTCAGCGCCTTTTTGGCCGCCGCGGGCGCGAACATCGTCTCGCTCGACCAGCACGCGACCGAACAGTCGGGCGGCACGTTCATGCAGCGCACCATCTTTCACCTGCCCGGCCTCACCGCCGCCCGGGATCGGCTCGAGCGCGAATTCGCCGAGCAGGTGGCCGTACCATTCGGTATGGACTTTCGGCTCACCGAGGCCGCGAAGCCCAAACGCGTGGCGATCATGGCGTCGAAGGAAGACCACTGCCTGCTCGATCTGCTGTGGCGCAACCGCCGCGGCGAACTCGACATGTCGGTGGCCATGGTGATCGCGAACCATCCCGACCTCGCCGATCAGGTTCGCCCGTTCTCGGTTCCGTTCATTCACGTACCGGCCAGTAGGGACATCCGCGACGATGCCGAGCGCCGCCAGCTCGAGTTGCTGCGGGGCAACGTCGACCTCGTGGTGCTGGCGCGCTACATGCAGATCCTGACGCCGCGGTTCATCGCGGAGGTGGGCTGTCCGCTGATCAACATCCACCACTCGTTCCTGCCGGCCTTCATCGGCGCCGCGCCGTATCGGCGGGCCAAGGAGCGCGGCGTCAAGCTCGTCGGCGCGACGGCGCACTATGTGACCGAGGATCTCGACGAGGGGCCGATCATCGAGCAGGACGTCGTGCGGGTGGACCACCGCCACAGCGTGGAGGACCTGGTCCGCCTGGGTTCAGATGTCGAACGCGTTGTTTTGTCCCGAGCGGTGCTGTGGCACTGTGAGGATCGCATCATCCGATTCGGCAACCAGACCATCGTCTTCTAGCCGGCACGAAGGAGAAGTAGTGAAGAAGTTCAGCGACCTCGACGAGTTCATCGCGGCCGAGGGCAGCCAGCTCGGACCCACGGAATGGCTCGAAGTCACCCAGGACCGCGTCAACCTGTTCGCCGACGCGACCGAGGACCACCAGTGGATTCACGTCGACCCGGAGAAGGCCGCGAACGGGCCGTTCGGCGGGACGATCGCCCACGGCCTGCTGACCCTGTCGCTGCTCCCGCACTTCTCGCATCAGCTCTACACCGTCGGCAACGTGACGATGGCGATCAACTACGGCTACAACAAGGTTCGGTTCATCACGCCGGTGAAGGTCGGCGCCAAGATCCGCGCCAGGGGTGAACTGACGAAGATCGACCAGCTCGACGGTGCCGTGCAGTCGATGATGACGACGACCATCGAGATCGAGGGTTCGGAGAAGCCCGCCGCCGTCGCGGAGTCGATCGTGCGTTTCATCCGGTAGGGCTTAGCCTCGCGAGCGTCTGGTCGTCAGTACTGGGTGGACCCCTGATCCACCGGAACGGCCACCGCTGTCATGTGTTTGGACTCGTCGCTGGCCAGCCAGCACACCACGTCGGCAACGTCCTCGGGCTCGAGGATCCATACCGGCAGAAACGGCGTCATCATGTGCTGCAGCTGCTGATTGGTCTCCATCACCTTGCCGATCGCGGCGATCATGTCGCCGGAGCCCATAGCGGTGTTCACCGGCCCGGGGTGCACGCTGTTGACGCGGATCGAATGCCTGCCGAGTTCGGCGGCGAGCGCGCGAGCCATACCGGTGACGGCATGCTTGCTGGCCGTGTAATGAATCATGAACGGCTGCAATTTGATTCCGGCGGCCGAGCTGATCAGGATGATGGACCCGCCGCGGCCGCCGTCGATGATGTGCTGCGTGCCGGCCCGCACGGTGTTGAAGGTGCCCGCCACGTTGATGTCCATCACGTCGCGGAAGTCCTCCGGCGTGATCTCGTCCCACACCTGCGGTGGTGAGATCCCGGCGTTGGCGACGATCACGTCGAGGCGGCCGAACGCCGCGACTCCTTCGGCGACAACCTCGTTCAGTGTCTCGGCGTCGCGGGTATCGGCCTGCGCGGTGAGGATGCGGCGGCCGGTCGCCTCGACCAGGCGGGCCGTCTCGGCGAGGTCTTCGGGTGTCGCGTGGTCGTAGGGCACACAGTCCGGCAGCTTTCCGGCGATGTCGACAGCGATGATGTCGGCGCCCTCGCCGGCCATCCGGACGGCGTGTGCGCGGCCCTGACCTCGTGCGGCGCCGGTGATGAACGCGACCTTGTCGGTGAGCCTGTTCACGCGCGCTCCTTCTGTGCGGCCTTGACGAGGTTCGACCCGATGATGAGCCGTTGTATCTCGCTGGTGCCCTCGTAGAGTCGCAGCAGCCGGACGTCGCGGTAGATGCGTTCGACGGGGACCTCGCGCATGTAGCCGCTGCCGCCGTGGATCTGGACCGCGAGATCGGCTACCTCGCCGGCCATCTCGGTGCAGAACAACTTCGCCGCCGACGGCGCCACCCGGCGGTCCTCGCCGCTGACCCACTGCCGGGCGGTGTCGCGGACCAGTGCCCGGCCTGCCATCACGCCGGTCTGCTGATCGGCGAGCATCGCCTGCACCAACTGGAAGTTACCGATCGGCGCGCCGCCCTGCGTGGCCGTCGCGGCGTAGGCGATCGACTCGTCGAGCGCACGCTGCGCGGCCCCGACGGCCAGCGCGGCGATGTGCACCCGCCCGCGCGCCAACGAGATCATCGCGGCGCGGTAGCCGATGTCCTCGCTGCCGCCGACGAGCGCTTCGGCGGGCAGGCGCACGTCGTCGAAGCTGACGTCGGCCGTCCATGCGCCTTCCTGGCCCATCTTCAGATCCTTGGCGCCCACCTGGACGCCGGTCGTGTCGGCGGGCACCAGGAACACGGCGATGCCCGCGCCCTCGGCATCGGCCGGACGGCTGCGGGCGAACACGACGAACAGGTCGGCGGTCGGAGCGTTGGTGATGAAGCGTTTCTGGCCCGTGATCACCCAATCATCGCCATCACGAGCGGCTTTCGTGCGAAGGCCGGAGGGGTTGGATCCCGCGCCGGGTTCGGTCAGCGCGAACGACGCGACGACGTCGCCCGTGGCCATCGGCTCGAGCCATCGCGCCTTCTGCTCGTCGGTGCCGAACCCGACCAGCACCTGGCCGGCAATGCCGTTGTTGGTGCCGAACATCGAGCGCAGCGCCAGCGAGGTGTAGCCGAGTTCCATCGCCAGCTCGACGTCCTGCGACAGGTTCAACCCCAGCCCGCCCCACTCCTGCGGGATCGCGTAACCGAACAGCCCCATCTTCTTGGCCTGCTCGCGAAGGTCGTCGGGCACCCGGTCCTCGACGAGGATCTCCTGTTCGCGGGGGACCACCGCGGTCCGGACGAAGTGACGGGTCTGCGCCAGGATCTCCTGGAAGTCCTCGTCGCTGACTTCGGACGTCGTCATCCTCGACTCCTTACTCCTTCTCCGCGCGAACGTTGATCACCGCTCGAATTCTCGGCGCGAAGTCGCGCGGTAGTGAACGTTCGGCCCATCGGACTGGCGCGATCATATATGAAATATGATGTTCGACTGACGCGGCCCCGGGTGGGCCTGACCAGGGAAGGGGTGATCAAGTGTCGCTGCTGGCCGGACAGACGGCGGTCGTCACCGGAGGCGCACAAGGTCTTGGATATGCGATCGCCGAGCGGTTCATCGCCGAGGGTGCGCGGGTGGTGCTCGGCGATCTCGACCTCGCCGCGACGGAGGAGGCGGCCAAGCGACTCGGCGGCGAGGACGTCGCGATCGCGGTGCGCGGCGACGTCACCAAAGCCGACGAGGTCGACGCGCTGGTCGGCGCGGCGGTGGAGCGGTTCGGCGCCCTCGACATCATGGTCAACAACGCCGGGATCACCCGTGACGCAACGCTTCGCAAGATGACCGAGGAACAGTTCGATCAGGTCATCGCCGTGCACCTGAAGGGCACATGGAACGGGCTGAAGGCGGCCTCGCCGATCATGCGGGAGAACAAGCGCGGCGCGATCATCAACATGTCGTCGATCTCGGGCAAGGTCGGCCTCGTCGGGCAGACCAACTACTCGGCGGCGAAGGCCGGCATCGTCGGCATGACCAAGGCGGCGGCCAAGGAGCTGGCGCATCTGGGCGTGCGGGTCAACGCGATTCAGCCCGGATTGATCCGTTCGGCGATGACAGAGGCTATGCCGCAACGCATTTGGGACCAGAAGCTCGCCGAGGTGCCGATGGGCCGCGCCGGCGAACCGGAAGAGGTCGCGAAGGTCGCGCTGTTCCTGGCCAGCGACCTGTCGTCCTACATGACCGGCACCGTGCTCGAGGTCACCGGCGGAAGGTACGTCTGATGCGTGAGGCCGTCATTTGCGAACCGGTGCGCACGCCGATCGGCCGCTACGGCGGCATGTTCAAGTCGCTGACCGCCGTCGACCTCGGCGTCACCGCACTCAAGGGCCTGCTGGACCGCACCGGAATCGACCCCGGCGCAGTCGAAGACGTGATCCTCGGGCACTGCTATCCGAGCAGCGAGGCGCCCGCCATCGGACGCGTCGTGGCACTGGACGCCGGACTGCCGGTGACCGTGCCCGGCATGCAGGTCGACCGGCGGTGCGGTTCGGGTCTGCAGGCCGTGATCCAGGCGTGTATGCAGGTTGCCTCTGGCGACAACGACGTGGTGGTCGCGGGCGGCGCCGAGAGCATGAGCAACGTGACGTTCTACTCCACCCACATCCGGTGGGGACCCGCGCCCGGCGGCGTCATGCTGCACGACTCGCTGGCCCGCGGACGCACCACCGCGGGCGGAAGAAATCATCCGGTGCCCGGCGGAATGCTCGAGACCGCGGAGAACCTGCGCAGGCAGTACGGCATCTCCCGAGAGGAGCAGGACGAACTCGCGGTGACGTCGCACCGGCGCGCGGTGGCCGCGCAGAAGGACGGCGTCCTGGCCGAGGAGATCGTTCCCGTCACGGTCCGCACCCGCCAGGGCGAGGAGACGATCGACACCGACGAGCACCCGCGACCGGACACCTCGCTCGAATCGTTGGCGAAGCTGAAACCCGTTCTGGGCAAGCAGGATCCGGAGGCGACGGTCACCGCGGGCAACGCGAGCGGCCAGAACGACGCCGCATCCATGTGCGTGGTGACCACCCGCGAGAAGGCCGACAAGCTGGGCCTGACCCCGCTGGTGCGCCTGGTGTCGTGGGGTTCGGCCGGCGTGGCGCCCAACGTCATGGGCATCGGACCCGTGCCCGCCACCGAGGCCGCGCTGGCCAAGGCGGGGCTGACGCTGAACGACATGGACCTGATCGAGCTGAACGAGGCCTTCGCCGCCCAGGCGCTCGCCGTGATGCGGGAGTGGAAGTTCGGCGAGGCCGACACCGAACGCACGAACGTGCACGGCTCCGGTATCTCGCTCGGGCATCCCGTGGGCGCGACGGGCGGGCGGATGCTGGCGACGCTGGCGCGCGAGCTGACCAGGCGCGGCGCCCGCTACGGCCTGGAGACCATGTGCATCGGCGGAGGGCAGGGCCTGGCCGCGGTGTTCGAGCGGGTGGGCGCATGACCAAACTCGCGCAGACGGTGGGCCTGACCGACGTCCAGAGCGAAATCCTCGCCACCGTACGGCAGTTCGTGGAGAAGGAGATCATCCCGAACGCGCCGGAGTTCGAGAAGACCGACACCTACCCGCAGGCCATCGTCGATCAGATGAAGGAGATGGGGCTGTTCGGGTTGATGATCCCCGAGGAGTACGGCGGCCTCGGCGAATCGCTGCTGACGTATGCGCTGTGCGTCGAGGAGCTGGCCCGCGGGTGGATGAGCATCTCCGGGGTGCTCAACACGCACTTCATCGTCGCCTACATGCTCCGCCAGCACGGCACCGATGCGCAGAAGCAGCACTACCTTCCGCGGATGGCGACGGGGGAGACCCGCGGCGCCTTCTCGATGTCCGAACCCGAGCTGGGGTCCGACGTCGCCGCGATCCGCACGCGCGCCACCCGCAACGACGACGGCACGTATCGGATCGACGGCCAGAAGATGTGGTTGACCAACGGCGGCACATCGACGCTGGTCGCCGTGCTGGTCCGCACCGACGAGGGCGCCGACAAACCGCACCGTAACCTGACGGCGTTCCTGGTCGAAAAGCCGGTCGGCTACGGCGAAGTCGCGCCGGGGCTGACGATCCCGGGCAAGCTCGACAAGCTCGGCTACAAGGGCATCGACACCACCGAGTTGATCTTCGACGGCTACGTGGCCAAGGCCGACGACATCCTCGGCGAGGCGCCGGGGCAGGGGTTCTTCCAGATGATGGACGGGATCGAGGTCGGCCGGGTCAACGTCTCGGCCCGGGCCTGCGGCGTGGGCATCCGCGCCTTCGAGCTCGCCGTGCGCTACGCCCAGCAGCGACAGACGTTCGGTAAACCGATCTCCGAACATCAGGCCATCGCCTTCCAATTGGCCGAGATGGCAACCAAAGTCGAGGCGGCGCACCTGATGATGGTCAACGCCGCCCGGCTGAAGGACTCCGGGGAGCGCAACGACGTCGCGGCCGGGATGGCGAAGTACCTCGCGAGCGAATTCTGCTCGGAGGTCACCCAGCAGAGCTTCCGGATCCACGGCGGATACGGGTATTCGAAGGAATACGAGATCGAACGCTTGATGCGCGATGCGCCGTTCCTACTGATCGGCGAGGGTACGAGCGAGATCCAGAAGAACATCATCAGCAAGCGATTGCTCGCCGACTATCAGGTGTGACGGTGACAGCGCCCGAATTTGCCTTCCGGCCCCAACTCGCCGAGGACGTCGCACGTTTCGTGCGGAAGCGCATCTTCGACGGCACCTACGCCGCCGGCGAATACGTGCGCCTGGACCAACTGGCCGCCGAGCTCGGCATCAGCGTCACACCGGTCCGGGAGGCGCTGTTCGAGCTCAAGGCCGAAGGCCTGCTCGCCCAGCAGCCGCGGCGGGGGTTCGTCGTGCTGCCGGTGACCGGGCGCGATCTCACCGACGTGTCGAATGTGCAGGCCTACATCGGCGGTGAGCTCGCGGCGCGGGCCGCGGCCAACATCACCGACGAGCAGTTGCGCGACCTCAAGCAGATTCAGTCCGACCTGGAAGCGGCGTACGCCGCGGCCGACGACGAGCGGGCGGTCCGGCTCAATCACGACTTTCACCGCGCGATCAACGTCGCTGCGGACTCGCCGAAGCTGGCCCAGTTGATGTCGCAGATCACCCGCTACGCCCCGGAATCGGTGTTCCCGGTCATAGCGGGCTGGCCGGAGAAGTCGAACGATCACCACCGACGGCTGCTGGCCGCGCTCGAGCAACACGACGCGGACCTTGCCCGCACCGAGATGTCGGAGCACCTCGCGGCGGGCGCGCAGCCGCTGATCGAGCACCTCACCGCCCGAGGCGTGGTCACCTAGCTCTGGCGAGCAGGACATCCCGCAGCGCGCGGACGTCGACCTTGCCCGACGCCTTGCGGGGGATGTCGTCGTCGGTGTCGGTGACGAGCCACACCGTCGGAACCTTGAACGCGCTCAGCCGGGTTCGGGCTTCGGCGCGCAGCTCGTCCACCGAGCGACCGGAGACCACCACCGCGCCGACGGCGCCCGCCACCTCGGTGACGATCGCGTTGTGCACGCCGTCGATCGTGCGCAACGCGCGCTCGACCTCGCTCGGGTAAACCGTTGCGCCGCTGACCTTGAACATGTCGTCACTACGGCCGTGATAGAACATGAATCCGTCGTCGTCGAGGTGCCCGAGGTCGCCGGTGGGGTAATAGCCGTCGGGAGTGAACACGTCTTCGCGGCTCCGACGGCAGATCCCGCGCATCACGTGTGGCCCTCGGATATGGATCATCCCGATGGTCCCGGGCGGCGCCGGCTCGCCGGTCTCGGTCTCGACGATGCGGACCTCCATGCCGTCGAAGGGTTTACCGCAGCTGCCCCACGCCGACCGCGGCATGTCGGTGTCGGCGGGGTATCCGCAGTACGGCCCGAACGACTCGGTCATGCCGAAGAGGATGGCCCGCGCGCCGGGCGCCGCGCGCTGCTCGGGGGGCAGCAATGCCTCCATGCTGCCGGCCCGCAACTCCGACAGATCAGCTCCCACAGTGACGTTCGCGCGTGCCAGCGCCTTCGCCTGATCGGGCCAGCCGCGGAACAGCGTCACGCGCTCGCGTTCGATCAGGCGCAACGTGGTCTCGGGTCGCGGCATCTCCTCCGTCACCAGCGTCGCGCCGGTGAGCAACGCCGACAGCAGGCCGCCGGCCAGCCCACCCACCCAGAAGAACGGCATCGGTAGATACAACCGGGTGTCGGAACAGATACAACGCGCCGACAGGCCTGGCCGCACCGCACCCAAAGCGTTGCCGTGCGAGTGGATCACGCCCTTAGGTGGGCCACTGCTGCCGGAGGTGAACATGATCGCCAGCGTGTCGCTCGGGGTCACCGCGGCCGCGATCTCGTCGACGGGCGCGGCGGCGCCCGAGGGTAGCCGGTCCGCGCGCCACACCTCGCGCAAGGCCGGAAGGCTGCCGCGCTCGGCGTGGATGTCGTCGAGGTAGCGGTGGCCGCGGAATTCCTCGACGGCCACGACGAACTGCACCGCGGCCATCCGAAGCTGGGCAGCGAGCTCGGGTGGCTGCAGCAGCGTGCTCAACGGCACCAGCACGGCGCCGACGCGGGTCAGCGCGATCGCGATCCGCACCCACTCAACGCTGTTGGGCATGATCAACGCGACCCGGCTGCCCTTGCTCACCCCTGCGGCCACGAAGGCGGCGGCCAACTCGTGCGTGGACGCGTCGAGCTCGGCGTAGGTGACCCTGGCCGACGGGTCGATCACCGCGGCCTTGTCACCGTGCTCGGCGGCCCGTTGTCGGACCAACGCGTCGATCGTGTCAGACATCGAAAACCTCTGCCAATCGGGACAAGTCGACCTTTCCGCTCGACAGCACGGGGATGCGCGCGGCAGGCACCGCCGCAAACCGACGGGGGATCTTGTACGCCGACAACTCGGTCTTCAGCCGCTCGCGGCAGGCCGCCTCGTCGAACGACGCGCCGTCCTCCAGCGCGACAACCGCGGCGACGAGCTGGCCGCGTTCGGGATCGGGCAACCCGATCACATGCGCGACGGCGCCACCGGTCACCTTCGCGATCGCCCGTTCCACCTCCGCGGGTGCGACGTTGGCGCCCGCGGTCTTGATCATCGCGCCGCGGCGCCCGACGAAGTAGTAGAAGCCGTCCGCGTCCGTGCGGACGAGGTCACCGGTGTGGAACCAGCCGTCGACGTCGAAGCACTCCTCGCGGCTGCGCTTGTGATACCGCTGCATCATGAAAGGCCCACGCGCGCACAGTTCGCCGACCGCCTCGACGCCGACGGAAGCAGCGGTCTCGGGATCGACGACCTTCACCTCGAATCCGGGAACCGGCTTGCCGAAGGATCCGCGGCGGTGCTCGGGCTGGTCGGATTCGTCGGCACAGGCGAGGATGACGCTGCCGGACTCGGTCATGCCGAGCATGGTGTGGCGCAGTTCAGGATCGGCGGGCCGAACCTCGTGCGCCATGATCGGATACAGGTTGCCCCGCCTGATGGATGACAGGTCGCGGTTCGGCAGGCTCGGGTGTCGCGCCAGATGGGCGATGCCCGCGACGAATCCGTTGGTCATGGTGGGCTTCTCGGCCTCCAGCAGGTCGAGGGTCTCGGCCGCGTCGACCGCGTTCGAGCACAGCAGCGTCGCGCCCGCGAGCAGCGTGGCCAGTACCGAGTAGGCGTAACCACCGATCCAGAAGAACGGCGAATTGCTGAACAGCTTGACCTCGGCGGTCAGCCCGCGGATCTCGTTGAGGACCGCCTGGTGGTCGAGCAGTGCGGCGTGCGTGTGCACGACGCCCTTGGGGGCGCTGGTCGACCCCGACGTGTAGATGATCGCCACCTCGTCACACGGCTCGACGTCATCCTCCAGCCCCCTCAGCAGGCCGGCGTCGGCGAAATCCGCGGGTTCGGTGTCGATGAGCACGTGACGCAGCAGCGGTACACCGTCGATGTCGGCGAGCCGCTGCCGATAGTCGTGGTTCCGATAGGACCCTGCGGCCAACAGGATCTCGACGTCGGCGTGCGCGAGTTGCTCGCGCATCTCGGGAGCGGTCGCCATCGTCGAGATCGGGATCACCACGGCGCCGATCCGCGCGGCCGCCAGCATCGCGACGACGAACGCCGACCCGTTGGGGTACAACACTCCGACGTGCGTGCCCTTGCCCGCGCCGAGCGCGATGAGCCCGCGCGCCAATCGGGCCGATCGGCGCTCGGCGTCGGCGTAGCTCAACCGGTCGGCGTCGCAGATCAGCAGCGGATGGTCGCCCCGCGCAGCGGCCTGCGCGCGCAGCACCGCGCCGACGGTGCGATCAGCCATGGCCGGCGGTGGCTTCGATTTTGAAGTGTTGCCGGACCGCGCTCAGATCGGGTTTACCCGACGTTGTGCACGGCATCCGCTCGACGATCGCGATCGCGGTGGGAACCTCGTAGTGGGCGAGGCGATTTCGCAGGAACTCCTGCAGCGTCGCCGCGTCGACCGGGGCCCGCAGCTGCACCATCGCCACCGGTGTCTCACCGAGTCGCTCATCGGGTCGTCCGACCACGGCGGCGCTGTGCACCGCGGGATGGCTCTCGAGGGCGGTGCGCACGTCGTCGGGCATGACCTTGAAGCCGCCGCGGATGATCGCCTGGTCGGCGCGGCCCAGGATCCACACGAAACCGTCGGCATCGATGCGCGCCATGTCGGTGGTGCGCATCCAGTCGGCGCCCGGACCCAACTGGCCGGGCTTCACCTCGAGTAGGCCGGGCTGGTCGACGCCGACCGGTTGTCCGTCGTCGTCGACGACCCGCAGCTGCGCACCGAGGCTGGCCCTGCCCACGCTGCCGCGCTTGGTCTGCCAGTACTTCTGGTAATCGGCTAACGTCCAGCCCGCGACGCCGCCACCGAACTCCGTTGCCGCATAGGACGTCAGGACCGGTATCCCGAACTTCTCGGTGAACGCGTCGGCGTCTTCGGCGGACAGCGGCGCGGTTCCCGAGGTGACCGCTCGGATGCTCGCCAAGTCGTCGCGGGTCAGGTCCGAATGCAGCACGGTGCGCAGCGCCGCGGGCACCAGGGATACCGCCCGTGGGCGGTGCCGCCGCACCGCGTCGGCCCAGCGGTTCAGTTCGAAGCGGTCGAGCAGGACGAACGAGCGCCCTTCGCAGACGCATTGCAGGACACGGAAGACGCCGCCGATGTGCACCAGCGGGGCGTTGACGATCGCCACCCCGCTGCGCAGCTCGGTGGGCGACGGCGCCTGCGCGAACCCCTGGCCGATCACGCTGTGCGCCAACATGTCGTAGGTGAGATCGATGCGCTTGGGCGGGCCCGTCGTGCCGCTGGTCAACATCCGCACCGCGACGCCGATGCGGTTCTCTTCGGGCACCAGCGCGCGGGCCGCGGTCAGGCGGACGGGCTCGGAGACCGTCGAGATCGCCACCTGATCGGTGCCCGGGCTGGTCACCAGCCGCGTCAGGTCGTCCTGTTCGCCGATGACGATCGGCAGCGCGAGCGCTTCGAGGTCCGCCCGGATGCGGTCGTCCCCGCGGGACGGGTTGACGACCACGACGGTGCCACCCCCGAGCAAGACGCCGAGGAAGCTCGCGACATGGGCGGGCGTGTTACGCAACAGCATTCCGACCTGCCGCCCCAGCACGCCGGTTCCGCTAACCTGCGTGGCCAGTGCGGAGACCTGCCCCCAGGTGACCCATTCGCCGTCGTATTCGATGGCGGGCGCTTCGGCATCGAGGTCGAGGATCTGCCTGATGCGGCGGCTCAGCGGGTGATCGCCCATCAGCGAATCCTCGGTTCGGATCGCGCCGCCCGCGGTGCGGAGGCCAGTTCGGCCTGCCCGAGCGGATTACCCAGCCGGGTGTAGATCAGGTTCTGTTCCATCGCGGCGCGGTAGGGCTTCTCGAGCGACTCCCAGATCGCCTTGACGGTGCCCTGGGTCGCCGACGGCGGTTTGGCGGCGATGCCCGCGGCGATCTCGTGGGCGCGGGCCCACAAGCGGTCGGCGGGCACGACCTCGGTCACCAATCCCATCTGCAGGGCGGTGGCGGCGCCGACGCGTTCGTCGTTGCCCATCAACGCGATTCGCAGCGCCTGCGCGAGCCCGACCCGCCGCATCATCCCGATCGGCTCGAGGGCGCAGACCAGTCCCGCGCTCACGTGGGAGTCGAAGAACGTGGCGTCCAGCGAACAGATCACCACATCGGCTTCGTTGAGGAAGTAGAACGCTCCCGCGGTGCACATGCCCTGGACCGCGCAGACGACCGGCTTCCACATCTTCTGCCACTTCGGGCTGAGATACTCGCCGGGGTCCTCGTGGTTCCAGACGTTGTCGGGCTGCCCGTACGGGGTCTTGATGTCCAGGCCGGCGCTGAACGCGCGATCGCCTGCGGCGCGCAGCACCACGGCATGAACGGCTTCGTCGTCCTTGACGAGCCGCCACGCGCGCGACATCTCCTCGCACATCGTGCGGTTGAAGGCATTCAGCGATTCCGGTCGGTTCAGCGTGATGGTCGCGACGTGGTCGGCGGCGCCCACCTCGAGGGTGATGGTCTCGAATGTCGCCGGCGCGTTCATCGGCACTGCCAGTTCGGGGCCCGCTTCTCCATGAACGCCTTCGGTCCTTCGGCGGCGTCGTCGGTGCGCACGACCCGCTCGCGGAACGCCTCGGCGAGGATCTCCGCTTCGTGCAGCGGCAGGTCGAGCGTCTTGTGGATGGCCAACCGCGTGCCCCGCACCGCCAAAGGGGCATTCGAGTTCACGATGTCGGCGATCTCGTGTGCGCGCTCGAGCAGCCGGTCATGCTCGACCACTTCGCTGATCATGCCCAGTTCATAGGCCCGCTCGGCGCTCATCCGCTCGTGCTTGCCCATCAGCGCCATGCGCAGCGCGATGTTGCGGGGCAGGATCCGCGCCAAACGGACCATCTCGCGGCCCGCCACCAGCCCGATGCTCACGTGTGGATCGAAGAACGTGGCCTTGTCGGAGGCGATCGCGATGTCGCCGGTGGTGATCCAGTCCAGCCCTGCGCCGCAGCACAATCCGTTCACCGCGGTGAGGACCGGCTTGGCCATGCGCCGGAACGGGGGAGTGCCCTCCTGCGGGGCCTCCCACTGTTCGTAGGTGGACAGGTACGGCCGCTCGTAGATGACCCTGCCGTCCTCGGGAATCTCGCCGACGTCGGCGCCGGTGCAGAACGCCCGACCGGTGCCCGTCACGATCAGGGTCCAGATGGCGTCGTCGTTCTCGGCTTCGTCGTAGGCGGCGCGCAATTCGGTGATCATGTGCGGGCTCAACGCGTTGAGCGCGTTCGGCCGGTTCAAGGTGATCGTGGCCTTGTGCCCGTCGACCTCGTATTTGATGTCGTCAAAAGTGGAGGACATGTTGTCTGTTCCTATCCGTCAGCGCCCTTGGAATTCCGGCGGGCGCTTGTCACGGAACGCCGCCAGCCCTTCTTTGAAATCGGTGGTCCGGCAGGACAACTCGACGTTGTAGAGCTCCCGGTCCATGGTGTCGGAAAGCGATGCGTGCTGGGCGTAGTGGATCGACTGTTTGGCCAGTCCGATCGCGACGGTCGGCCCGGCCGCCATCCGCTCGACGAGTTCGTCGCTCACCGCGGACAATTCGGATTCGGGGGCCGCCGCGTGGATCAGACCCCAATCGGCCGCGTCGGCCCCGCTGACCTTCTCACCCAACAGCAGCATCCGCTTGGCACGCGCCAGGCCGACGAGTCGGGGCAGCAGCCAAGTGGATCCCGAGTCGGGGCTGAAGCCGCGGCCGAGGAACGGCTCCCAAAACACGGCATCGTCGGCGGCGATCGTGAAGTCTGCCGCCAGCGCCAGATTGCATCCCAGGGCCGCGGCCCAACCGCGCACGGTGCACACCACGGGCAGGTGCAGCGTGTGGACCAGCTCGACGACCCGGTGCGCGGTATGGGGCTGGCGTCGGACGATATCCCCGGTGCGCGGTCGCTGAGCACCGGCGTTGGACGCCACCCAGTCCACGCCCGCACAGAAGTCCGGCCCGTCGCCGCGGATGTGCACGACCCGCAGGGAGTCGTCGGTGGCGGCGGCGGTCAACGTCGCCACCAGCGCGTCGGTCATGCCGCGACTCAACGCGTTACGCCGGGCGGGCCGGCTCAGCGTGATGCGCAGTATGGCGCCGTCGCGCGATGTCTCCACCACGCCGTTGTCGGCCGCATCGGTCACCGTTGAATCCGCCAATCTCCAGCTATACGGTTAGACATACAGTATTGCTATCTTGTACAAGTTAGCAAGGACAGCGGTCGAAATGACGGCGCCGCCGATGAGAGGCCACGCATGGCAGAGGACACGCCGAGCTACGGTGAGCAACCGCTGGCGCAGACCGTCGCCGCCGCGGGCGCCCTTCGCCGGTTGAGCGGCCTGCTGCTGTCACTCGAGCATGAGCACCCGACCGTCGACGGGATGCTGCGCCAGATCGACCAGTGGGAACGCGAACTCGCCCCCGCCGCACCCCCGGACCCGACGCCGCGCATCGGACCCGATGCCGCCGAGTCGCAACGCGTCTACCTCGACCACGCCTTCGACATCGGCGCATACAACCCGGCGTTTCCCGAATACACCATCGACGACCTGGGTCCCGACTCCGCGTCGGGCCGGGTTACGTTCCCCGTCGTTTTCGAAGGCCCACCGGGACTGGTCAACGGCGGCTTCCTCGCGGTGTTCTTCGACTGCGTGACCCAGCACCACAGTTGCGCCACCGGGCGAACCGGCAAGACCCGCTCGCTGACCGTCACCTTCCGCAGGCCGACGCCGATCCTGACGGAGCTGAACTTCGACGTGACGCGTGCGGAGGCCGACGGGCGCGTGACATCGACGGCGCGACTGCTGCTCGGCGACGAGGTGTTGTGCACCGGTGAGTTTCAGACGTCGGCCTCCTCGCCCGAGCGGTTGTCGGTGTTCCAGTTCGGGAAGCGCCGCCCGAAATGACCAGCGCGCACAGGATTCGTCAGCCGCGGGTGGCCGAGATCATCGCCGCGAGACTGCGCGACGACATCCTGTCCGGGCGGCTCAAGGAGGGCGATGTGCTGCCGTCGCAGGACGGCCTGCTCGCCGAGTTCGGCGTCAGCCCACCGGCATTGCGCGAAGCCATCCACATCCTGGAGATGGAGGGGCTGATCTCGGTGCGGCGGGGCAACATGGGTGGCGCGGTCGTGCACCAACCGTCGGCGGACCGGACCGCGCACATGATCAGCATGGTCCTGCAGGCCCGCTCGGCGACGCCCGCGGACGTCAGCGGAGCGCTACTGCACCTCGAACCGATCTGCGCCAGCATGTGCGCCGCCAGGCCCGACCGCATGACCGAGGTCGTGCCGCACCTCGAGGACGAAATACAAAGACAGCTCGACGATTTCGGTGACCCGTCGCGGTACGTCCCCAACGCGCGGCGGTTTCACGAGACCATCGTCTCCCGCTGCGGCAACGAGCCGATGATCCTGCTGATCGGCTCCCTGGAACTGATCTGGTCGGCGCACGAGTCGTCGGTGTGGGGCGACGAGACGGGCGCCGATCCGATGAACGACAAGACGATGCGGGCCGCGCTGCGCGATCACCAACGCCTGCTCGACGCGATCCGCGACGGCAACCAGGCTCGTGCGGCCAAGCTGGCCGCCGACCATCTTGCGGTCGCCCGGCGCAACACGCTCGCGGCCGGGACGGACAAGACCATTGAGGCCAAGCTCATCTCCGACGTTCAGTGAGGACACGCCATGACGACCGCCGATGACCGCGTGCTGTTCGACGCCGACCGCGACAAGCGGATCGCGACCATCACGCTGAACAACCCCGCGCAGCGCAACTCCTACGACGCGGCGATGCGCGAAACCGTCGGCCGCTACCTCGACCAGGTGGCCGAGGATGACGACATCACCGTCGTCCTGCTGCGCGGCGCAGAGGGGGTGTTCAGCACCGGGGCGGATATGAACAACGCGTACGGCTGGTATGGCGACAAGGAATCCCCGCAGGCCAAACGACGGCCGAGCCAACGGCGTCGGCTCACGGTGGACCGCAAGTCCTTCGGCTTCTACCACAATTTCATGGGGTTCCCGAAGGTCACGGTGGGGGAGATCAGCGGATACGCGCTCGGGGGCGGCTTCGAGATGGCGTTGATGACCGACATCTCCGTCATCGCCCGCGATACCAGGATCGGCATGCCCGCGACGCGGTTTCTCGGCCCGGCGCTGGGCAGCCTGCACATGTTCTTCCACCGGCTGGGTCCGGTGCTGGCCCGTCGGCTGTTGCTGACCGGCGACATCGTCGAGGCCGGCGCGGTCGAACACCTCGGCGTCTTCACCGAGACCTGTGAGGCCGACACGGTGACCAAGCGGGCCCGGTATTGGGCCGAGAAGGTCGCGAAGATGCCCGCCGACGGCGTGGTGATCGCCAAGGAGGCGTTCCGCCTCGTCGAGCAGAGCCAGGCCTATCAGGGCGAGGAAGTGGCGAGCTACCTGTTCCACGCGTACGGGACGAACCTGCAGTTCGCGGAGGGTGAGTTCAACTTCGTCAAGACCCGCGCGCAGCACGGCACCAAGGAGGCGTTCCGGCTGCGTGACGAGCATTTCCACGTGCCCGAACCCGAGTAGCGTCGTCCGCTACAGTATCTGCTAGTTTTGTAAAGTCGTTAACGTCGAAATCCGAGGTAGAAACATGGGAACACCCGTCATCGTCGGCGCCGTCAGGACCGCGATCGGCCGATCCTTCAAGGGCACGCTGGTCAACACGCCGCCCGAGACGCTGATCACCACCGTCCTGCCCGAGGTGATCCGCCGCTCGGGGATCGACCCCAACGACATCGACGACCTGATCTTCGCCGAATCCAATTACGGCGGAGGCGATTTGGCGCGCTACGCGGCGGACGCCTGCGGGCTGCCCGACGTTCCGGGCCAGTCGGTGAACCGGCACTGCGCGGGCAGCCTCACCGCGATCGGCAACGCGTCGGCGCAGATCGGCTCCGGCATGGAGCGTGCGTTGATCGCCGGTGGTGTGCAGTCGCTGTCGATGACGCCGCTGGTCAACTGGCGCATCCCCGGACCCGAGCTGAAGTTCGAAGAGAAGTGGATGCCGCCCACCCACGTCGAGACGCCGGATGCGCCGACGCGCGACATGTCGATCACCGTCGGGTGGAACACCGCCCAGTCCGTCGGCATCACCCGCGAGGAGATGGACGCGTGGGCGGCGCGGTCGCATCAGCGCGCGATCGCCGCGATCGACGCAGGCAAGTTCCTCGACGAGATCGTGCCGCTGAAGGTGCAGCAGTTCGACGGCTCGGTCGTCGAGTTCAGCGTCGACGAGCATCCGCGCCGCGACACCACCGCCGAGAAGCTGGCCGGCCTCAAACCGCTACACCCCGAGATCGAGGGCTTCTCGATCACCGCGGGCAACAGCAGTGGCACCAATGACGCGGCGGCCGCGGTGGCGCTCGTCGACAGCGACTACGCCGACGCCAACAACCTGACCAGGCTGGCCACCGTGAAGGCGTGGGCCGCGGCGGGTGTGCCCCCGCGCGACTGCGGACTCGGCGCGGTGAAGGTGATCGGCAAGGTGCTCGACCGTGCCGGCCTCAAGCCGTCCGACGTCGCGCTGTGGGAGATCAACGAGGCGTTCGCGTCGGTGCCGATCGCGGCGTGCCGCGAGTACGGCATCGATGAGGAGCTGGTGAACTTCTCCGGAAGTGGTTGCAGCCTCGGCCATCCCATCGCCGCATCGGGCGCCAGGATGGTCACCACGCTGGTCTACGAGCTGCAGCGGCGCGGCGGCGGCATCGGTGTCGCCGCGATGTGCGCCGGCGGCGGCCAAGGCGGCGCGGTCGTCGTCGAGGTCTAGCCCGGCGGCGTCTACGCCGAGATTCCAAGCGCCAAAACGAGACCCGCGGCGATCAACAGCGCCGCGGTGAGCCCGTGAACGCCCAGCGCGGCCGAGAGTTTGCCGCCGTTGGCGAGCACGATCACGGCGTCCCCGATCGGGGTCAGAGACGCGGCGATCAACGCCCAGCCGAGGGGCCCGGTGCCGGCGGCCGCCCAGACCACGAGCGGCACCAGCCCCGACGTGATGTCGCGGACCCCTTTGATCGCGGTGAGCCCGCGGACGTTGTCCGGCGCGATGCCGAAGGCGAGCGTGGCCTGCCGTGGTTGTAGCAGGAAGCGCACGCCGATCCCGACGATCGCGATGGCGCCGACGAGGGCTGCGGCGAGTGCGACGAATTGCATGACGAACCGGCTTTCTGATCGAGGTGCAGCTGTAGTCTAGCAATGTTATATAACAATGCTAGACTACGCTCATGTCTCCACGTCCCGCTCCCGACCTGGAGTTTCGACGCGACCAGGTCGTCCGCACGGCCCGCGAGCTCGCGGAGTCCGACGGCTGGGCCGCCGTCACGATGCGCCGCCTCGCCGCAGCGCTCGGCGTCAGCCAGCCGGTCCTCTACTCGGCCTTCGCTAACCGGCAGGCCTTGGTCGATGCGGTGGCGCTCAGCGGTTTCGACGAGCTCGCCGCGGAGCTCGAGGCCGTCGACGCCGATCCCATGGCGCGCATGCGCACCTACCTGGGCTTCGCCACAGCACACCCCGAGCTCTACGAGGCGATGTTCTCGATGCCCTCCGGGTTGGCGTTCGCGGCCGATGACACCCCCGAACCGCTTCGGCGGGCGTTCGCCGCCGTCCACGGCGTCTTCCCGGACGTAGACGGCACCCGGGCCGAGGTCGCGTGGTCGCTACTGCACGGCCTGGCGACGTTGCAGGCCGCCGGGCGCCTGCGACCCGGACAGGTCCAGGACCGGCTCGAGCTGGCCCACCGAATGCTCACCCGAGAGGAGAGCGCCCGATGATCACGGTGATCGAAATCCTCGCCGGCATAGCGATTTTGACGAATGCCGTCGTCTACGGAACCGATGTCTTCGGCGCCATCGTGCTGCGCCCCGCCGTTGCGGCGGTCGACGACCGGACCTTGACCCAGTCCCTCGGCCACATCCATCGGATCGCCGACCGTCGCTTCTCGGTGATCGGCGCGGTCGGCCTGGTCAGCGCCCTGGCGACGGCGATCCTCGCAGCCGCGAGCGGTCGCTGGGTGAGCGCCGCTGCCGCGGCGGTGGCCACCCTCGCCCTGGTCGGGTTCCTGGTGGTCTATACGCGGATCAGCAAGCCGGTGAACGCGGTGCTCACCGCCGCCGCGGTGGCGGGGGAGGTACCGGCCGACGCCCGTCGACTCCAAACCCGTTGGGAGTCGGTCATCGACGCCCGCGTCGGGGTGCAGACGGTCGCCCTGATCGCGCTGTGCGTCGCGCTGGTCGCGGCCTGAACGGCGGCTACCGCTTACGCGCCGCCGAGGATTTCTTCGTCGACTTCGCCTTGTTTTCCTCGATCAGCCTGCCCGCGCGGTCCAGGAGGCACTCGAGGCCGAACTCGAAGTTGTTGTCGTCGGCCGCGCCGATGTGGTGGCCCTTCTCGGTGACCAGTGCCAGCAGCGGCGTGCTGTCGGCGTCGATGCTCATCGACTCCTCGAGGTCGCTCGGACCCTCGTTGACGGCGCGGTTCTTCTCCCGAAGACGATGCAGCACAACCGATCCCCGGACATGCACCGATACCGCGGAGTAGGTGTCGAACGCATCCTCGGGGGACAGGCCCGCCTCGACCAGGCTCGCGATTGCTTTCTCGACCTCCTGCACACCCAGCTTGGCCACCCGCGGGCTGAGCGCCGACCGGATCAAAATCAGGTCGCACAGAATCGGGTTGCCCATGAACGTCTTTCGCATCGTGCGCGCGTGGTTGCGCAGTGTCTCGCGCCAGTCCTTGGCCTCCACATAGGGAGTGGCGAAAACGTACTGGCGCAGAGCGCGGTCGGTCATCGCGTTGAGCAGATCGTCCTTCTTGCGGAAGTACCAGTAGATGCTCGTCACGCCGACGCCGAGGTGCTTACCGAGCAGGGGCATCGACAGGTTGTCGATGCCCACCTCTTCGGCGAGTTCGAAAGCGCCCTTGATGATGTCGTCGGGGTTGATGGATCCGCGCTCGCGTCGTTGACGCTTCTCCGCGGTCGCCTGCCTCGCCACGTAGGGCACCTCCATCGAAATAAGCCGCGCGCGCAGCCCCCCGAACTGCGGGGTGGTGGACTCGAATGTACCGTCAGCCGCCTCTGATCTGCGCCAATGCAGGTGTGTCGCGGCCCAGCCGTTACCGTCGACCATACCGGGAGCCACTGCGCCGCCGGCCTCCACGGTCATTCCGCTGTTCTACTGTAAGTCCTATAGTAAGCTTTTCTACGCAATCGGGTGAGCGAAAGGCCGTATGGACCTCGGGCTGAAGGACGCCACCGCCGTCGTGGTCGGCGGCGGGCGCGGAATGGGTTTGGCGACGGCGCGGTGTCTGGCCGAGGACGGCGCCAGGATCGCCGTCATGGGGCGGACGCCCGATGTTCTCGAGGACGCGGCGACCGCGCTCGCCGAGATGGGCAGTCCCGACACGCTCGCCCTGACGGCCGACACCACCGACGCCGGCCAGGTGCAACGAGCCTTCGACGAAATCGCCCAGCGGTGGAACGGTCAACTCAACATCCTGATCAACGCCGTCGGACCGGACGCCGTCGGAACGTTCGAGGACCTGACCGACGAGCAGTGGCGCATCGCGTTCGACGGCGGCGTGATGGGCATGGTGCACTGCGTGCGCTCGGCGCTGCCGTTGTTGCGGGCGGCCGAATGGGCGCGCATCGTCAACTTCTCCGCGCATTCGACACAGCGCCAGAGCGTCATCCTGCCGGCCTACACCGCCGCCAAGGCCGCGCTGACGAGCATCTCCAAGAACCTCTCGCTGTTGTTGGCCAAGGACGAGATCATGGTCAACGTGGTGTCCCCGGGCAGCATCGCATCGGAAGCGCTGATCGGCTGGGCCGAGTCGGTGGGTGTCGACGGTAACGACCCGTACGCGCTGATGGCCGCGATCGACGAGCATTTCGGTCATCCGGCACATCTGCCGCGCGCGGGTCTGCCCGACGAAATCGCCCCTGTGGTCGCATTTCTCGCGTCTCGCCGGAACTCGTACATGACCGGCGCCAACGTCAACGTCGACGGGGGCTCAGACTTCACCTGAGCCTCATCGGCAAAATCGGCTGAGGAGGTCACCGTGGCTTCGGCGAAGGACGCCCGGGAGTGGGCTCGCAATCATCTGCGCGGGATCGGTGATTCGCTCTACACACCGTTCTGCGGCGTGGACGGCGACGACATCGACTGGGATGCCTACCGAACGCTGGTCCGGCACTGCGTCGGCACGCTGAACCACCCACTGCTGTGGTGCACGAGCGGCATCGCCGAGTTCTGGGCCCTGACGATCGACGAGCGAAAGCGGTTGCTGGAGCTGGCGATCGAGGAGGGCCGCGCGGCCAACCCCGACGTCGTCGTGCAGGCGTGCACCGCGGCGACCGCGGCCAAGGACTGCCTCGAGCTCACGCGCCACGCGCAGGAGGCCGGCGCCGACATCGTCTACATCCAGACCCCGATGATGGAGGCGCACGGCGGCCAGGGCGTGCTGAACTTCTTCCGCTACATCGCCGATCGCACCGACATCGCGCTCGGGATGTTCAACTCCCCGTCGTCGGGTTACGTGTTGACGCCCGCCGAAAGCGCCGCGATCTATAACGAGATTTCGGCCGTCTGCGCGACGAAGGAGGGCGCGTTCCGTCCGATGGCCAGCAGGATGCTGCACGAGTTGGCGCCGGGGCTTGCGGTGTGGGAGTGCGACAAGATGGTCTACCGCGCCGGATGGCTGCGTGACGGCATCGTCTGTCCCGCGCAACTGGGCACCGCGGGCTATTTGTTCGAAACCGCGGAGCGGCGCGTGTTCAGCGAGTACTGGGATCTCATCGTCAACGACAAACTCGTCGAGGCGATGGACCACGCGCGCGAGTCCGGGCTCGACCAGTTCGACCTCGACATGGGTTCCTGGTTCACCAGCTATCCGGGTCGGCCCGACTACTTCACCCACTGGGGCGGAGCGTTCAAGTACGCGGCGTCGGTGCTCGGGCTGCCGATCGGGGATCATCCGCATTCCCGGCCGCCGCAGGCGCACCTGCCGGCGGAGGCGAGAGCGCAGATCGACGCGGCGTATCGGCGGTTCGGACTGGTTGACGCGTGACGTTCGCCGACTCTGCGCTCAGGGCGCGATTCTCGGGCGATTTCACGCCCTCACCGCAGACTCGACGCGGCGTCCGAACGTCCTCGGTGACGGTTGCGGAAGGCACTACCGATAGGTGTACAGTATGAGCATTCACAAAGCTCGCGCCGCTGGAGGAGGACTGCTGGGTGAGCGCTCCTGACCACGTCGCCGACGCCCGATCCGGCTCCGAGGACGCGCCGGTCCGCTACGAAGTGCTCGACACCGGGGTAGCGGTGCTCACCCTGAATCGGCCCGACCGGATGAACGGTTGGGGCGGCGGGCTGGCCACCGCGTTCTACGAACGCCTCGACGACGCCGAGGCCGACCCCGCGGTGCGCGCGATCGTGGTCACCGGAAGCGGTCGCGCGTTCTGCGCGGGCGCGGACATGGGCGATCTGACGACGATCAGCGCGGCGACCGTCGACGCCGCTGCCGACACCGACGTCGGCAAGCTCGTCGGCGCCCGGCATCCGCACTTCCTGATGGGCATGGGAAAACCCGTCATCGCCGCGGTCAACGGCGCCTGTGCGGGAATGGGTCTGACGCTGGCGCTGGCCTGCGACGTGCGGTTCGCCGCCGAGGGCGCCAAGTTCACCACGTCGTTCGCCCGCCGCGGGCTGATCGCCGAGTACGGCATCTCGTGGATCTTGCCGCGCGTCGTCGGCACCGGCGTTGCCATGGACCTGCTGCTGTCCGGCCGGGTCTTCTTCGCCGACGAGGCCGCCCGGCTGGGATTGGTCAACGAGGTGGTGGCGCCGGACGAACTGCTGCCGCGCGCGATCGGCTACGCCGAGGACATCGCCGCCAACTGTGCGCCCAGTTCCCTGGCGGTGATCAAACAACAGGTGTACGCAGACACCATGCGCACTGTCTTCGACGCCAGCGACCGCGCCGAGAAGCTGATGCACGAGTCGATGACACGGCCCGACTTCCTCGAGGGCATCACCAGTTTCTTCGAGAAGCGCCCGCCGAACTTTCCGCCCCTCAAATCCGAGCAGGAGGACACGCTGTGACCCAGCAAGAAGCGCAGCGGATTGCGCATCAGCAGAAGCAAGAAGCGCAGCGGACCGTGCATGAGCCGAAACGACTCGATTACATGGCCATCGACGTCGACAACCACTATTACGAGCCGCTGGACGCCTTCACCCGGCACCTGCCCAAGGAGTTCAAACGTCGTGGTGTGCAGATGCTTCAGGACGGCAAGCGTACGTTCGCGGTGATCGGTGAGCGGGTCAACCACTTCATCCCGAACCCGACGTTCGACCCGATCATCGAACCGGGATGCCTGGATCTGTTGTTCCGCGGGGAGATTCCCGACGGTGTCGATCCGGCCTCGCTGATGAAGGTCGACCGGTTGGGTGACCATCCCGAGTACCAGAATCGCGAGGCCCGGGTAAAAGTTCTGGACAAGCAGAACCTCGAAACGGTGTTCATGCTGCCGACATTCGCGTGCGGCGTCGAGGAGGGCCTCAAGCACGACATCGAGGCCACGATGGCATCGGTGCACGCGTTCAACCTGTGGCTCGACGAGGACTGGGGTTTCGACCGCCCCGACCACCGGTTCATCTCGGCGCCGATCATCTCGTTGGCCGATCCCGAGAAGGCCGTCGAGGAGGTCGAATTCGTGCTCGGTCGAGGCGCGAGGACGGTGTGCGTGCGACCGGCGCCGGTGCCCGGTGTGGTCAAGCCGCGGTCGTTGGGCGATCCGGTGCACGATCCGGTGTGGGCACGCCTGGCCGAGGCCGGTGTCCCCGTCATCTTCCACCTGTCCGACAGCGGATATCTCGCGATTGCGGCGCTGTGGGGCGGCAAGTCAACGTTCGAGGGCTTCGGCAAGAAGGATCCGCTCGATCAGGTGCTGCTCGACGACCGCGCCATCCACGACACGATGGCCTCGATGATCGTCCACCAGGTGTTCACCCGCCATCCGAAGCTGAAGGTGGCCAGCATCGAAAACGGCTCCTACTTCGTCTACCGGCTGATCAAGCGGCTCAAGAAGGCGGCCAACACAGCGCCGTACCACTTCAAGGAGGATCCGGTCGAGCAGTTGCGCAACAACGTCTGGATCGCGCCGTACTACGAGGACGACGTGAAGCTGCTGGCCGAGACCATCGGCGTCGACAAGGTCCTGTTCGGCTCGGACTGGCCGCACGGCGAGGGTCTTGCCGACCCGATGGCGTTCACCGCCGATATCCCGCAGTTCCCCGAGTTCAGTGCAGAAGACACCCGAAAGGTGATGCGCGACAACGCGTTGACTCTGCTCGGCGCGGATGTGACGGCCGGCGCCCGCAGATGAGCGAGTGGACGATCGGGGCGGTTCTCGACGCGATCGCCCAAGCGGTCCCTGACCGGTTGATGACCGTCTGCGGCGAGCGCCGCAGCACATTCGGTGAGTCGGCGGACCGTACCCGCCGCCTCGCGAACTATCTGGCCGCGCAGGGGCTCGGCGCGCACCGCGAACGCGACGAACTGCAGAACTGGGAGTGCGGGCAGGACCGCGTCGCGCTGCTGATGCACAACGATCTCTACCCCGACATGGTGATCGGATGCCTGAAGGCCCGTACGGTGCCGGTCAACGTCAACTACAACTACACGCCGCGCGAGGTCGCCGAACTCCTCGACTACCTGCGCCCCCGCGCGGTGATCTACCACCGGTCGTTCGGACCGAAGTTCGCCGACGTGCTGCCGCCGGCGACGGCGGACCTGATGATCTCGATCGACGACGGCTGGATCGCCGGCGCCGCCGGCAGTGACACCTCCGTTCGTCAGCTCGCCGACGCCATCACGCTCGATGACGTGCTGGCACAGGGGGATACCGATGTCGACATCGCCGCCTCGCCCGACGACGTCATGATGGTGTGCACCGGCGGGACCACCGGCAGGCCCAAGGGCGTGATGTGGCGTCAGAGCGACACCTACGTCATCTCGATGAACGGCGCCGACCACGAGTCGGTCGACGAGATCCACGCCAAGGTCGCGCACGGCGGACAACCGTGGTTCGCGGTTTCGCCGCTGATGCACGCGGCGGGCATGTGGACCGCGTTCGCCGCCCTGCTCAACGGTTTGCCCGTGATCCTGTACGACCAGACGCGATTCGACCCGCGTGCGGTGCTGGAAACCGCGCAGCGCGAGAAGGTGGGCTTGATGACCATGGTCGGCGATGCGTACGCCGCACCGCTGGTCGAGGAGTTACGTCGCGGCTCGTACGACTTGTCGTCGCTGTTCGCGATCGGTACCGGCGGGGCGGCCACCAACCCGAAACATCAACGCGCACTGCTGGATCTGCTGCCCCAGATCACGCTCATCAACGGTTACGGATCGTCGGAGACCGGGAACGTCGGGTTCGGCCGCAGCCAGCGCGGTGAGCAGAAGGACACCTTCGAGCTGCGCGAGGGTGCTCTGGTGCTCTCCGAGGACTACCAACGCTTCCTGGAACCGGGCGAGGACGAGATCGGATATGTCGCGCGCGGCGGCCGAATTCCGCTCGGCTACTTCGACGACGAGGCGGCGACCCGCCGGACCTTCCCGGTGGTCGACGATCAGCGCGTGGTGATCTCGGGTGACCGGGGATCGCTGGCCCCCGACGGCACGCTGCGATTGTTCGGACGCGACTCTTTGGTGGTCAACACGGGAGGCGAGAAGGTGTTCGTCGAGGAGGTCGAGGAGGTGCTGCGAGCGCACCCGGCGATATCCGACGCCCTGGTGGTGGGGCGGCCGAGCGAGCGGTGGGGCGAGGAGATCGTCGCGCTGGTGGCGCTCAACGACGGCGCCGAGGCCTCGCACGAACCGTTGCACGCCCACTGCACATCGATCCTGGCGCGGTTCAAGGCGCCGAAGGAGTTCATCGTCGTCGACCAGGTGCGCCGCCTCGGCAACGGTAAACCGGACTACCGCTGGGCCAAAGCCGCTGCGACCCAACAGGTGAGCGCATGACCGCCCGCGCCATTGACTGTCTGGTCAATGTCCACTTCGGCGAGACCGAACAGCAGCCGACGTGGATGCTCAAGGTCCGCGACGACTACTTCAAGGGTCCGGAGTCGATGTTCGCGCCCGTCGACATGGGCGAGCTGCTCGAGGAGATGGACGAACAGGGCGTCCAGAAGGCGATCCTGATGGACAGCATCGCCAAACCGTCGACCACGGCGCGCAAGTTCGTCGACGCCAGACCGGATCGGTTCGCACTGGCGATCGGTGGTGTCAACCTGCTGCGGCCGATCCCGTCGCTGCGGGAGTTGGCGTCCGTCGTCAACGACCTGCCTGTGGCGTATGCCGCTGTGGGGCCGAGCTTTTGGGGTGACGGCCAGTATCCGCCCAGCGACGCCGTCTACTACCCCCTCTACACCAAGTGCGCCGAGCTCGAACTGCCGTTGTGCATCAACACCGGCATCCCCGGCCCGCCGATCCCCGGTGAGGTGCAGAACCCGATCCATCTCGACCGGGTCTGCGTGCGGTTCCCGGAACTCAAGCTCTGCATGATTCACGGCGCCGACCCGTGGTGGGATGTCGCGATCCGCCTGCTGATCAAGTACAAGAACCTTCGCTTGATGACTTCGGCGTGGTCACCGAAGCGGTTGCCCGAGAGCCTGCTTCACTACATGCGTACGCGAGGACCCGACAAGGTGATCTACGCGTCGGACTGGCCGGTGCTCAAGATGCGCCGCGTCGTGCCCGAGGCGCAGGCCCTTGACCTGCCGGCCGAGGTGCTGGACAACTACTTGTACAACAACGCGCAGGAGTTCTTCTTCGGCGCCGACAAGGAGCAGTGATGGACCGTTACGAACTGCGCAGGCTCGACTACAGCCTGTCCGAGGACCACCAGGCGCTGCAGGCCGCGTACAAGGACTTCTTCAAGACGCACTGTTCGATCGAGACCGTCCGCGCCGCAGAGCCGACCGGCTTCGACAAGAGCCTCTGGGAGCGGCTGTGCACGATGGGCGCGACCACGATGGCGCTGCCCGAGGACGTCGGCGGCGACGGCGCCACGCTCGTCGACCTGACCCTGGTGGCCGAGGAGATCGGCCGGTCGCTGGCGCCCGTGCCGTGGATCGACCACGTCAGCGCGGCGCGTCTGCTCGGTCGACTCGGCGCGGTCGATCCCGACATCGTGAGCGGCCAGCAGATCGTCGGCCTGGATCCCCAGCAGGACAGCGGTTCCGGGCTCCGCCTGCTGCCGAGCGGATCGGTCGCCGACCACATCGTCCTGCGCGACGGGGACGACATCGTCAGGCTGACGTTCGCCACCCGGCCCACGAAGGTCGACAACATCGGCCGGCTGCCGATGGCGTGGATCGACCCGGCCGCCGCCGACAGCCGCACCGTGCTGGCGAGCGGGCCCGACGCGCTGGCGGAGTACCAACGGGCACTGGACGAATGGCGGGTGCTGACGGGTGCGGCGCTGGTCGGCCTGGTCGAGGAGACCATGACGATCGCGGCCGAGTTCTCCAAGACCCGCTACACCCTAGGGGTGCCGATCTCGACGCTGCAGGCGATTTCGCATCCGTTGGCCAACATCGCGATCACGGTGCAGGGCGGGCGCAACCTCGCGCGCCGCGCCGCGTGGTTCCTCGACAACGAACCCGACGAACGGCCAGAACTGGCGCCGTCGGCGTTCGTGTTCATGGCCGAAGAGGCCTCCAAGGCCGCCACGATGGCGGTGCAGGTACAGGGCGGGCTCGGGGTGTCGGCGGAGGCCGCCGCCAGCGCGTACCTGCTGCGCGCCCGCGGCTGGGCGCTCGCCGGGGGAGACCCGGCCGCGGCCGCCAAGTACATCGCCGGCATCGTCGCGGCTCGCGAGAGCGGAGAGGGTAGGTAATGGATTTCTCACGGGTCGAACTCTCCGACGAGGACCAGGCCTTCCTCGAGGAGTCGCGGGCCTTCCTGGCCGAGATCGTCACCGAGGACGTCATCCGCCGTGACCGCGAGACCGGTGACAACTTCGACGAGGGCGTCCATCTCGCGCTGGGCAAGGCCGGATACCTTGCGCGCGAATGGAAGCCGGAGTCCGAGGGCGGGTTCAACCGGATCCGCCGGCGCATCTGGGAGTTGGAGAAGCGCCGGGCGCACGTGCCGTGGGTGACCTTCGGGACGACGGCGATGATCGCCCGATCGGTCGACAAGTTCGGCTCGCCCGAGCTCAAGGCCGAGGTGATGCCGCGGGTGTACACCGGCGAGGTCCGGCTCTGTCTGGGCTACACCGAGCCCGAGGGCGGATCCGACGTGGCCACCTGCAAGACCAGGGCCGTGCGGGAAGCGGATGGATCGAGCTGGATTATCAATGGTTCCAAGATGTTCACCACCGGCGCCCACAACTGCCAGTACGTCTTCCTGATCACCAACACCGACCCCGACGCGCCGAAGCACAAGAGCCTCACCATGTTCCTGGTGCCGCTCGACTCGCCGGGCATCGAGATCCAGGGCATCCGCACCGTCGACGGCGACCGGACGAACATCGTCTACTACAGCGATGTCCGCGTCGACGACAAGTACCGCCTCGGCGAAGTGAACGACGGCTGGACGGTGGTGCGCGAACCCCTCAACGTCGAACACGGCGCGGTGGAAGCGGCCGCCGACGGCCTGCAGGACGTGTCGATCATGATGCACCAGGCCAACACGATGGCCGCCGCTGTCGACAAGGCCGCCGCGTTGGTCGCCCGGCCGGATCCCAACGGCCGCAGGCCGATCGACGACGGGTCGGTGGCCTACCGGTTGGGTCGCAGCGTCGCCCGCATGGAGGCGGCGTTCTCGGCCACCAGCATCTTCGGCCGGGTGGCGCTGGCGCAGACGATGCGCGACATCTCCCCGGATCTGATGGACCTGCTCGGCACGGCGTCCTCGCTGCCGCTCGGCACCGACGGAGCGATCGACGACGGCGCCGCCGAGTACGTGTACCGCTTCGCCCCGCTCGTCGGGATCTACGGCGGGACGCTCGAGGTGTTCCGCAACATGATCGCCCAGTACGTTCTCGGAATGGGCAAACCGGCCTACGCCCCGCCGGCGAAGAAGGCCTCCTGAGATCTGCTGCCGCGTGCGTCCGTGTTTGCACACGACACGCCGCGAAAATGTGACACATTCCGGTCGCTCGCGAGGTAGGGGACATGACAGACACACCGCCAGCACGCCGCGCATTGGTGATGGGCCCGAGCGGGTTCGTCGGTTCGCACGTCACGCGCAAACTCGTCGAGCGCGGCGACGACGTGCGGGTGTATCTGCGCAAGACGAGTTCGACCGTCGCGATCGACGACCTCGACGTGGACCGGTGCTACGGCGACCTCTACGACGAGGAGGCGCTGCGCGCGGCGATGACCGACCGCGACGTCGTCTACTACTGCATTGTCGACACCCGGTTCCATCTGCGTGATCCGGCGCCGTTGTTCGAGACCAATGTCAACTGCCTGCGCCGCGTTCTCGACGTCGCGGCGAAGGCGGGCCTACACCGATTCGTGTTCTGCAGCACCATCGGAACGATCGCGCTCGGCGACGGACGCGGTCCGGTCACCGAGGACATGCCGTTCGACTGGGGTGACAAGGGTGGCGCGTACATCGAATCGCGTCGCCAGGCCGAGGAACTGGTGCTGTCCTACGCCCGCGACCGCGGCCTTCCCGCCGTGGTGATGTGCGTGTCGAATCCGTACGGGCCGCGCGACTACCAGCCGCACCAGGGACTGATGGTGCAGTACGCCGCGTTCGGCAAGATCCCGGCCTACATCAAGGGCGTCTCCACCGAGGTCGTCGGCATCGAAGACGTCGCCGAGGCGTTCCTGCTCGCCGCCGAACGCGGCGGGGTGGGCGAGCGCTACATCATCTCCGAGAGCTACATGCCGATGCGGGACATGCTCACGACGGCCGCCAGGGCGGTCGGTGCGAAGCCGCCGCGGTTCGGCATCCCGCTGCCGCTGGTGTATGCGTCGGCCTGGCTGGGCGACAAGCTCTCCCGGCTGGTCGGCCGCGAGTTCGAGATGAACACCAACGGCGTTCGGCTGCTGCACATCATGGCGCCCGCCGACCACAGCAAGGCGACCCGCGAACTCGGCTGGCAGCCCCGCCCGACGGCCGAGTCGCTGGAACGGGCCGCGCGGTTCTACGTCGAACAGGCACGGACGGCTGCTGGCGGATGACCGAGGCCGACCTCGTCGAGATCGAGGCGATCAAACAGCTGAAGGCGCGCTACTGCCGCCTGCTCGACACCAAGGACTGGGCGGCGTGGCGATCGCTGTTCGCCGACGACTTCCTCAGCGACACTTCACCCGCCGGCGGCAAGAAGATCCACGGCGCCGACGAGTTCGTCGCCTTCACCCGCAAGAGCCTGCGCGACCAGACCACCGTGCATCAGGTGCACGCCCCCGAGATCGAGTTGACCTCGTCGACGTCGGCGCGCGGGGTGTGGGCCCTCGAGGACGTCGTCCGCTTCGGCCCCGGCGTCAACCTGCGCGGCTACGGCCACTACCACGAGACCTACGAGAAGATCGACGGGCAGTGGCGCTTCACGAGCTCCACGCTGACCCGCCTGCGCGAGGATATCTTCAACGGCCTTGTCGCCGTCTACATCTCGTCTCGCGTACGAAGGCTCATCATGAAGGCCTCGCGGCGCGCCCTGAAGTGAGCGCGGTCAGGATCGGATGAACTCCAGCAGGTCCTTGTTGATGACGTCGTGGTGGGTGACGAACGCGCCGTGCGGGTAGCCCGGATACGTCTTCAAGGTGCCGTTCGGCAGTAGCTTCGCCGACAGTGGTCCCGAATCCTCGTACGGGACGATCTGATCGTCGTCGCCGTGCATCACCAGAATTGGAATGGTGATCTTTTTCAGATCCTCGGTGAAGTCGGTCTGCGAGAACGCGACGATGCCGTCGTAGTGCGCCTTGGCGCCGCCCATCATGCCTTGGCGCCACCAGTTTTCGATGATCGCCTCCGACGGCTCCACGCCCGGGCGGTTGAAACCGTAGAAGGGTCCGGCCGCCAGCGAGCGGTAGAACTCCGACCGGTTGGCCGCCAACTGGGCCTGCAGGTCGTCGAACACCTCCTTGGGCAGGCCACCCGGGTTGGCCTCCGTCTTGACCATCAGCGGGGGCACGGAGCTGATCAGCACCGCCTTGGCGGCCCGCTCCTGCCCGTGGCGGGCAAGGTAGTGCGCCACTTCGCCGCCGCCGGTCGAATGGCCGATGTGGATCGCGTCGCGAAGGTCGAGGTGCTCGACGACCGCCGCGAGATCGTCGGCGTAGTGGTCCATGTCGTGTCCGTCGGCCACCTGCGCCGAGCGACCGTGCCCGCGCCGGTCGTGTGCGACGACGCGGTAGCCATGCTGCAGGAAGAACAGCATCTGGGTGTCCCAGTCGTCGGCCGACAGCGGCCAGCCGTGGCTGAACACGATCGGCTGGCCCGAACCCCAGTCCTTGAAGAAGATGTCGACGCCGTCGCTCGTGGTGATCGTGGGCATGCTGGCTCCTTGTGGATGGAACGTCAGGCTATGCGCACTTTGCCACGCCGGCAGTCCTTTCGCTCTGGTTCTGGACGCGGTGATCAGGCGTGTGACAGCGCGGGCGGCTTGACGGCGTCCGGATCCGGGTTGGCGATGGACAGCCCGATGAACCGGCGGGCGTTGTCGCCCATGAAGTCGTAGGTGCGGCGCACGTCCATGCCCTCGGCGTACTTCCAGAAGCCCTTCGGTTCGGCGAGGCCCTCGGGATGCGGGTAATCCGACCCGAACAGCACCTTGTCCCAGCCGACGGTGTCCACGACATCGGACACACAGCCCTCCCAGAACGGGCTGACCCAGATGTTGCGTCGGAACACGTCGTGCGGATGCTCGGGAAAGTTCTGCGGCATCTTCTTGTACAGGTCGCCGAAGTCGTTGAACAGCGGCCCGATCCACGAGCTGCCGTTCTCGACGCTGGCGATGCGCAGCTTGGGGAAGCGGGTCAGCGTCCCATGACAGATCAGGGCGGTGATCATGTCCGCGATCTCGCGGTGACCGAGCACCATCCACCGGAACGCGCTCTGCGCCATGAAGTTCTGGGTGTAGGGAGGCTCCCACTGCCCGACGTAGTCGTCGAGTGGGGGATAGCTCGCGTGCAGCACGATGGGCAGCCCGGCCGCTTCGACGTCACGCCAGAACGGGTCGAACTCGGGCAGCGCCGGTGAGCGCCAACCGTGCAGGCCCCGAACGGGTCCCGGCTTGATGAGCGCCACCTTGGCGCCATGATCGAGGATGTACTCGAGTTCGCGTTGCGCACCGTCGACCTCGGAGAGGTTGATGATCGGCGTGGAAAAGATCCGGTTCTGATGGTTGAAGGTCCAGTGCTCGCACATCCACTGGTTCAGGGCGTGGATGACCGCGAGGCTCAGCTGCGGATCGTCGGCGGTGGCGTGTTCGATGAGGCTGGCCAGGGTCGGGTAGTTCAACGCTTCCACGACGCCCTGCCGGTCGAGTTCGGCGATGCGGTCGACGGGGTTGCGCGTCGCGGCGGGGGCCTCGATCGCCCGGCCCTGCATCTCGCGCAATGTCAGGCCGTCGCTGTTCTCGCCGGCGAAGAACTTCTCGTGGGCGCCGGGTGCGGCGACGCGCTCGAACGTGGGGTTCGGGATGAAGTCGTTCACTCGGTTGTTGATGACGATCCGCGTATGCCGACCGATCTGGGCGAATTGCACCGCGCGTGAGTACTTCTCGGGCAGGTACTTGGTCAGCGCGTCGGCCGTCTCGTACATGTGCTGGTCGGCGTCGAAGATCGGCGCCTCGGTGAACTGCGTCATGGTCACCTCGTCAGGACGGTCGCGGCCGCGGTTCCGGGCGCGCCGTAGAGCTGAGCGAAGCCGACCTTCGGCTCGCCGGGCACCTGGCGATCGCCTGCCTCGCCGCGGAGTTGGCGCACCAGCTCGTGGATCTGGCGCAGCCCTGATGCGCCGATCGGCTCGCCGTTGGCGATCAGGCCGCCGTCGGTGTTGATCGGCAGCGACCCGGTGATCTCGGTGGCCCCGTCGGCGAGCAGCTTCTCCTGGTCCCCGTCGGCGCAGAATCCGCACTCGGCCATGTGGATGATCTCGGCGCCGGCGTCGGTGTCCTGCAACTGGATGACGTCGACGTCCTGCGGTGCCACCCCGGCCTTTTCGAAGGCCGCCTTCGCGGCGTAGACGGTGGGGGCGACATCCTCCTCGACGGGCGCGAACGTCGTGTTCACCTCGTATGCACCGTACTTGCGGGTGCGGACCTCGACCGCCCGCAGGTACACCGGCTTGGAGGTGTAGCGCTCGGCGATGTCGGCGCGACACATCACGACGGCCGCCGCGCCCTCGTCGGGTGCGCAGAACATGTACTGCGTCAGCGGATAGTTCAGCATCGTGGAGTTGAGGATCTGGTCCTCGGGGATGGGCTTGCGGCGGAACGCGTTGGGGTTCAACGCGCCGTTGCGGAAGTTCTTGGCGGCCACCTTGGCCAGCGTCTGCTGGGAGATGCCGTGTTCGTGCAGGTAGCGATTGGCCTTCATCCCGAAGAACTGGGTGGTGAGGTACTGGCCGTTCTCGGCGTACCACCTGGGCATACCGACGAGCGCGGGGTCTTCGGTGAAGGCACCGCGGGGATGCTTGTCGAGCCCGAGCGCGATGCCGATGTCGTAGTCGCCGAGCCGGATTCCGTCGGCGCAGGCCTTGGCGGCGCTGGCCGCGGTCGCGCAGGCGTTGAACACGTTGGTGAACGGAATGCCGGACAGCCCGACCATGCCGACGATCGCGTCGGGGTTGGCGACGGTCCAGCTGCCTCCGGTGGCGAACTGGATGTCTCTCCACTCGACTCCGGCGTCGGCGACGGCGGCGAAGATCGCGTCGACACCCATCTCCATCGCGGACTTGCCCTCGAAGCGGCCGAAGGGATGCAGTCCGACACCGATGATCGCCACGTCGTGCATGCCTGATCCTCTCTGGTCAACGCCGATCCGACGTGTAACTGTAACTCTTACAGTATCGTAATCGGCGTGGCCCCGGTCATCGAGAACAAGCCGACCTTCTGCCGGATCTGCGAGCCGTTGTGCGGAATGATCGCGACGGTCGAGGACGGCCGCCTGGTGGCCCTGCGCCCCGACAAGGATCACCCGCTGTCGGCCGGTTTCGCCTGCCAGAAGGGCATCGCGTTCACCGAGGTCGTCAACGACCCGGACCGGGTCACGCGGCCGCTGCGCCGCGGGCCGTCCGGTTTCGAAGAGGTGACGTGGGACGAGGCGATGGACGACATCGCGGCCCGGCTGTCGGCGATCCTGCGCCGCCACGGTTCCGGCGCGGTCGGCTGGTACATGGGCAACCCGGGGGCGTTCAGCTACGCGCACACGTTCGCGGCGCTGTTGTTCATGAAGGGCCTCGGCCGGCACGGCCACTATTTCACCGCCTCGTCGCAGGACACCAACAGCAGGCTCATCGCGAGCCAGTTGCTCTACGGGGTGCCGACGTCGGTGCCGATTCCCGATCTGACGCGGACCGACCTCCTGGTGATGATGGGCGCGAATCCCATTGTCTCGCACGGCAGCTTCCTCACCGCGCCGCGGATCAAGGACCGCATGCACGACATCGTCAAGCGCGGTGGGCGCGTGGTCATCGTCGACCCTCGGCGCAGCGAGACCGCCGTCGCGTTCGAATGGCTCGGCATCGTGCCGGACACCGATTCGCTGTTGTTGCTCTCGCTGCTGAACGTGATGTTCGCCGAGGGACTGGTCGACGTGGTCGCAGTGAAGCGCAAGGCCGACGGCGTCGATTGGCTGCGGTCGCTGTGCCGGCCCTTCAGCCCGGAGTCGACGGCCGCTGCGACCGGGATCGATGCGGACAGCGTGCGAGCGTTGGCGCGCGACCTGGTGAACACGCCCCGCGCGGCGGTCTACGGCCGGCTCGGCACCTGCGTCGGCAGCCACGGCACGCTGACGACGTACCTGATCGATGCGGTGAACCTGGTGGCGGGCAACCTCGACGTGCCGGGCGGTTCGGTGTTCAGCTCGATGCACACCGTCGGCCAGCGATGGCAGAACGTCGCGATGGGCGCCGTGATGCGGCGGTCGTATCGACGTAAGCGCTCGCGCATCAGCGGAACCCCGAGCGCGATCGGGTCCGAGCCCGCGGCCTTGATGGCCAAGGAGATCACGACACCGGGTGATCGCCGGATCCGCGCGTTGTTCATCTCGGCGGGCAATCCGGTGCTCTCGGTGCCCAACGGCGAGGAACTCGAGGCGGCGTTCGGCGAACTGGAACTGTCGGTCGCGCTCGACTTCTACGTCACCGAGACGAGCGCCCAGTGCGACTACATCCTGCCCGTCACGACGATGTACGAGCGCGACGACTTTCCGTACACGTTCCAGGGCTTCCAGGCCACGCCGTTCCGTCAGGCGACCGAAGCCGTCCTCGCGCCGGTGGGCGAGGCGCGCGGGGAGTGGGAGATCGCCGAGGAGCTGGCCCGACGACTGGCCCGTCGCGTGCCGGCCTTCGCGGCATTTTCCAGTGTGCGAAAGGTTCTGCGGCTGTGCGGGATTGATGCGTCGCCGCGGACCATGATGGATGCCCTGGTGCGGATGTCGGAGGGCGGCGACAGGTTCGGGTTGCGGCGGGGCGGGCTGTCGCTGCGACGACTGACCGAGGAGCATCCGCACGGCGCCGTGGTCGCCCCGCACATCCGCACGGGGGTGCTGCGCGACGCCGTCGGCTACCTGTCGCGCCGGGTTCGATTGGCCCATCCGGGGATTGCCGCCGAGGTTGACAAGCTGTCACGGCGCGAATCGCCCGATGGCTATCCGCTGCGGATGGTCGGGTTGCGCGAGCCGCGCTCGGAGAACTCGTGGATGCACAACTCGCCGCTGTTGATGCGCGGTGATCGTCGCCAGCATGCGCTGATGCATGTCGATGACGCGGCCGAGCGCACCATCGGCGACGGCGACGACGTGCGGATCGCGTCTCCGTACGGCGCCATCACCGTCCCGGTGCTGACGACGAAGGATCTCGTGCCCGGCGTGGTCGCGGTGCCACACGGCTGGGGGCACAAGGGGACCGGGAGTTGGCGGCTGGCCAACCGCGCCGGCGGCGCGAACGTCAATCAGCTGACGTCCAGCGACCCCGACGACGTCGAGGCGCTGTCGGGCATGGCGTGGCTGACCGGCGTGCCCATCCGCGTCGAGCGGGCGTAGCTCCCTCCGTCCTCACCTATGCCGCGAGCGTGCGTGTTTGCACACGACACGCCGCGCGATAACAGCACCTTGTGCACCGTCGGCGTCCAGCGACTTCATGCGAGCCGGAGCACTCGTTGCTCGAGAAGATCCGCGCCCCGAGCGGGTCCGCCCGTCGCCGCGAAACCTTCGGCGACACGCCGGGCACCCCCGCTCATGGTCATCGCCTCACGAACCTTCTTCCGCAATCGCTGCACCGATAATTTGTTGGCGGGCAATCGCGTGCCGCATCGCGCGACTTCCACTCGCCGTGCAACTTCGAATTGATCACGCCCATACGGCACCACGCACACCGGCACGCCATGGTCTAGCGCCTTCTGCGTCGCGCCCATGCCTCCATGAGTGACCGCGCACACCGATTTGCGGAGGACCAAGCTATGGGGAATGTACTTGCAAACGGTTGCGTTCGCAGGTGTCTTCAGGCCGATCGACTCGGCCGCCGGCATGGTCGCGACCACGTGAACAGGCTGGCCAGCTAGTGCGGCAATCGCAGTCGAAACCAGTTCGGCATCGCCCTGCTTCTCAGAAGAGGTCGTGACGAACACGATCGGCTGTTCGATCGCGGACAGCCACTCGGGGACGACGTCAGCACCGGGATCGACAGCGCACGGTCCGACCATGTGGACCGCGTTCCCCCAATCGGTCTGTGGGTATTGAAACGGTTTACCGCTAGCGACCAACATGAGTGGTGCGCGGCGCAGGAACTCGTCCATCGATTTGACTGGCGACAGACCCACCCTTGCTCGCACCGCATTGAGTGGTCGCCGCCCGACGCGTTCAAGGGGAGCGAGCAGCACGGCCATCGCTGCGGCGTCCCGCACCCGACCGAGTGCTCCCGGCAGGGGCTGGAGGCCCATACCGAACGGCGGCACGCCGGGCGAGCGCAGCAGCGGTGTATATGGACAGAAGCACGCCCACGGGATGTTCCCGGCCTCTGTGGAGCAGAAGGCCCCCCAGCAGTTCACGTCGAGGAGTAGAGCGTCCGGCCTCACCTGTGCCACCGCCGCGGCGAGGTCGTCGACCTCGAGCTCAGCACGCTTGCCGAATACCGACGCAGAAATCTTCAACGCGGCAACAGGATTCGATCCTTGCCAATCATCCTGGGTGATTGCTTCGATGTCGGGGTCGATGGCCTCGGTTGCGAATCCGAGTGATCGTCCTGTTCCGACACAGGCCGAGAGCGTGCGAAGGTGGATCCTGTGTCCTCGGTTGGCAAGTTCGGACAGGATCGCGCTCATTGGCAAAAGATGGCCAAGTGCAGGCGATGTGTACGCGAGAATGGTTGCCACCGTTGCCCCTGAGGTTCAACCGCACCGATAGACCAATTGCCGCGCCTCGTCGATGCGGCCGCGAGCATCGAGTTTTTCGCAGAGCGAGAGGTACTGTCCCGCCGCCTCGGCATAGCCTGCGGTGTCGCCCGTCGCGTCGGCCAACAGCGCCCGTGACCGTAGCCACCACAGATCCATCGCCGGTATATCGGGATGGCGGGCGAGTGGAGTGTCGATGACCCGCTGGGCCTCAGCAAGATCACCCGACCCGAATCTCTGAATGAGCAGTTCGACGAGGGCCTCTCCTGCACGGACGGCAGCGAAACGGGCACCATGCGTGGTGTGCAATTCGAAGCAGGCTCGCAATTCGATGATCGCTTCGTCCCGCCTTCCCTTTCCCGCTGCGTCCATGGCGAGGTCGGACACGATGACAGGCATTGCAGCTGTGAACAAGTTGTGTTGGTCGATGTCCGCGCGAGCGCGCTCCAGTAACTCGATGGCCTCGTCGTGCGTAAATTCGTCGGTGCGTAGCAAGACGATCGCCGCGGACCACTGGGCGGCGATGATGCAAAACAGGTCACCGAACGAGTCTGCGCGTCTCAAGTTTTCGAGCATCTCGTCGACTACGTCGGATGGCCTGAGTATTCCGACCGTTGCGAGCAGACCCCAGTAAGCCCATACGATCGCTTGATTAGCAGGCGGCAGACCGTGTGCACCTTCGCGGCTGTCCTGCATGTGCATGCGGCCCGCTTTGTAATCACCTGTGAGACATTCGATCCCGCCCCGAACGCAATTGGCCAAGACATGCTCCATAGTCCGGTCGTGTTCGAGGAGCGTCATGGTGCGTTCCACCATCTTCAGAGCGGCGTCGAAATCACAGTTCAAGAACCGGGCATATGCGATCGCGAATAGGATGTCACCCATGGTTGGCACATCGCATTCGACGCTGTCGACCATCTCGGCCAGTTCCTCAGCGAGTTCGGCTGCCTCAGGCACACGAATATCGTTGTTGGAAAGCGAGATAACGCGCCCGGCCATCGCGATCGCCAAGGATGTCATATCGTTGGCTTGCGTCGTCAGCACACGGAGCTCGCGAAACTGCGCGTCGGCGTCGGCGTCGTGGCCGACGAACACCGACTTGGAGATCAGCATCGTCCTCGGCGCGATCCGCATGGCGGTGACGCCGACGTGGTCGTCGGGCAATTGGTCGGCGATGCGTCGCGCGCTTTCCCATCGTGTGCGTGCCGCTCGAAGATCGCGTAGCGCAAGCCATTCAGCCGCGCGCATATGCCAGTGATATGCGTCGACCAAATCGCCGGCGGCTTCATAATGTGTAGCGATGAGTTCTGCGTTCTCCTCGGGTGCGGCCGGACTGCGCGCTTTGATAGCGGCGGCCAGCAGCCGGTGTGCATGTGAACGCGTGGCCGAGAGCTGCGACTCATAAGATACGGTGCGCACCAGCGGATGTCGGAAGCAATACCGCGGTCTTGGAACGAACTCTGTCTGATCGATGAGTTCCGCGGAAACGAGATCGGCGAGGCGGGCTGGCTGCGTGTCGGGCAGCAGGGTGCGCAGCGTCTCCACGTCGAATTGGCTCCCGATCACCGCCGCCGCGTTGAGAATCGACTTGGCCTCGATGGGCAGCCGGTCGATACGGGCGGCGAGCACGGCTTGAACGGTCGCCGGCACGGCGATCGCGTTGACATCGCTGATCAGTCGGTAGTCACCGCGGCTGCCCGTCAGTACGCCTCGTCCCGCGAGATCCCGCACGATCTCTTCCGCGAAAAACGGGTTGCCTAATGTCGCTACAGCAATACGGTCGGCGAGTGTTCCGAGCGATAGGTCGTCGCCCAACAAGTTCTGAACCAGCGATACTGCCGTCGCCCCCGCCAGGGGTTCGAGGGTGATCGAATGACGCGAACATCGATGGAGCGCGCCGTGGAACTCCGGCCGATAGGTCGCGACGAATATCGACGTCGTCACGTTGAGTGTGACCGCGAATTCCGAAAGCACATCATCGCTCGGCGCGTCAATCCAGTGTGCATCCTCGAGGACGAAGACGGTGCGGGTCGATCGCGCCAGCACTGCTTGGGCCATCATCTCAACCAGGCGTCGGCGCCGGCCGTCGATACGGACTTCAAGCGGCTCCGCGCCCGACTCGGCGATGCCCATGACCTCGAACAGGATTTGAGCATCGGGAGACTGCTCCGGCAGGAGTCCCTTGCACTGCGCCGCCGTGAACTCCCGGGCCTCGGAATCGCTGAGTTCCTCGACTCTGAACATCGCGCGCAGAATCCGTGACAGCGCACGAAATGCCACGGTCGTCATGTGCGCTTCGCAGCGTGCCATCACGATTTCCGCGCCCTCCTGAGCAGCGATCTCCGTGAACTCTGCGACCAGTCGACTCTTGCCGAGACCAGGGTCCCCAACGATCGCTACCAGACTGCCGTGGTTGGCGTCGAAGACACTGCGGAGCCAGGTCATTTCGGCATCACGACCCAACATGACGCCTTCATTTCTACCGACCACCATTTTGCCGGACTCGACCGATAAGAGCCGCCGTGCGAACACGGGGTCGTCAGTGCCTTTAATCGCGATTTCTTCACATGGACCCAGCCGCGCTAGATCTTCGACCAGGTCCGCGGTCGATCTTGAGCACAGCACCCCGCCTGCGGGCGCGGCGGCTTCCATGCGTTGCGCCATGCCGACGGGATGGCCGACAGCGGTGTATCTACCCGGGCCCACTCCGATCTCTCCGGCGATCACCTCACCCGAATTCAGTCCGACACGAGTCTGCAGATCGATCCCGTCGCAGCGGCGGACTTCATCGGCGAGGCACCGGGTAACGGACTGTATCTCCAAGGCCGCGATGCAGGCGCGCAGCGCATGATCCTCGAGCGCGCGGGGGGCGCCGAAGAGGGCCATCAAGCCGTCGCCAGTGAATTTGTCAACGGTGCCCTGGTAGCGCTGAACCACCGCTGCAGCCCTGTTGAACAACTCGTTCATGATTTCGCGAAGTCGTTCCGGATCGAGGGTCGAAGCGAGCTTCATCGACCCGACCACATCGCTGAATAGAACGGTGACCTGCTTGCGCTCGCTGGCCTGCGCAGGTGCCGACACCGGCGCGCCGCATTCATCGCAGAAGCGAGCCTCTGCCCTCAGCTCGTTCCCGCATGTCCCACACAGATCGGTGGCCTCGGCCACCGGACCAGCCATTTATTCTCCTCAACGTCAATAAACCCCATGATCGCCCAATCCACACATCGTGGGGTCGGGTTTTTCCAGATTGACTACCCCAGTTCACATCGGTCTCGGCCCGCGGCACGCCCGCGGCGTTCTCGCAGCGCCGCAAGGAGTGCTCTGCCTCGCTGCGCGTGGCAACAGACACGCACGCCGGCGACACACGAACGTGCGTGAAGTTCCGAAAGATCCACGGGTGTCGTGTGCAGACACGCACGCTCGCGCAGAGAAGCGTTAGGCGATGGCGCCCTTGTCCTTGAGCGCCTCGATGCGGTCCCAGTCCATGCCGATGTCCATCAGCACCAACTCGGTGTGCTCGCTGGCCTGCGGGGCACGCGTCGTCTCCAGCGGCTCGTGGTTGAACTGCACCGGGCCACGCACCACCTTGAACGGCTCGCCGCCGTCGGCCGCCTCCACCTCGACGACCATGTCGTTGGCGAGCGCCTGCTCGTCGGTGGTCAGATCGATGAAGCTCTGGAACGGCGCCCACTGGCCCCTCATGGTCTTCAGCCGCTCGCGCCAATACTCGAACGGCTTGCTGCGGATTTTCTCGCGGATCAAGTCCGCAGCGGCGGCGGCGTTTTCGATCAACGGCATGACGTCGGAGAACCGCGGGTCGTCGGCGAGTTCCGGAAGTTCCAGATGTTCGAACGCATCGCGGATGTACCCGGTCGGGCTGACGATGCACAGGTTGATCGTGCCGCCGTCGGAGGTCAGGTAGTTGGCCATGAACGGGTTCACGCTCGGGCCCGTCGCGTCGGGCATCAGCGAGCGCATGGTCTCGCCGGTCTCCATCCCCTGCGTCACGCTGGCCCCGCCCGCCCACCATGCGGTGCTCAGCAGCGAGACGTCGATCTCGAGTGCCTCGCCGGTACGCGTCCGGTGAAACAGCGCGGCCGAGATTCCTCCGGCGATGTTCATCCCGCCGATCGAGTCGCCGAACGCGGGGATGCCTTGCGACAGCGCCCCGCCGAGTTCCTCGGGGGTCAGCGCATGCCCGACGCCGCTGCGTGTCCAGAAGGCCGTGCCGTCGAAACCGCCGACGTCGCGCTGCGGTCCCTTGTCGCCGTAGGCGCTGCCCCGCGCATAGATGATGTCCGGGTTGGCCGCCCGGATGTGCTCGACGTCGAACTTGTTCTTCTGCCGTTGTGCGGGAAGGTAGTTGGTGAGAAAGACGTCGGAGGTCTTGGCGATCTCGTAGAGCACCTCCTGCCCTTCGGGTGTCGACACGTCGATGCCGACGCTGCGCTTGCCGCGGTTGGGGTGTTCGATCAGCGGATGGCGGTTGGGGTCGAGTTGGAATCCGCCCATGTTGATGAATCCGCGTTGCGTGTCACCGCGCACCGGGTGCTCGACCTTGATGACGTCGGCGCCCCAGTCGGCGAGGATCGCCCCCGCAGCCGGAACGAACGTGAACTGTGCGACCTCGAGGACGCGCACGCCCTCCATGACCTTGACCAAATCGGCTCCCTCGTACCCGGCGCTCCGGCTGTTGAATAAACCTACTGTAAGCATTACAGTTAGTCGTCCCGCAAAGAGAGTCTACGAGGTAGCTGGGTGAGCTCCGCCACGAATTCAGAAGAACGGACCGAGACCAGCATCGACGTCGGTGTGAGGGCGGCGGGTCGCGCCGAATCGCGGATGCTCATCGACGGGCAACTCGTCTCGTCGGCGTCCGGTGCGCAGTTCGACAACCTGAGCCCGGCCACGGGTCGGCTGCTGGGCGGCACGTCGGCCGCCGAAGCCGAGGACATGGATCGCGCGATCGGGGCCGCCCGGCGTGCGTTCGACGAAACCGACTGGGCCACCAATCGGCGGCTGCGCGCGCGGTGTCTCGACCAGCTGCAGTCCGCGATCGAAGCCGAGCAGGACGAACTGCGCGAGGAGTTGATCGCCGAGGTCGGCTGCCCGGTCATGACAACGCAGTCCGCGCAACTCGATTGGCCGCTGGCGGACGGCCTGCGCTTTCCCGCGCGGCTGATGCTCGACTTCCCGTGGGAGCGCACCCTCGACGGCGGTGGGTTGTTCGGTGATCGAAACGTGCGCACCGTGGTCAAGGATCCGGTCGGCGTCGTCGCCGCGATCACGCCGTCCAACTTCCCGGTCGAGGTGATCCTCAACAAACTCGGACCCGCGCTCGCGACGGGGAACACCGTCGTGCTCAAGCCCGATCCGAACACGCCCTGGAACGCCACCCGACTCGGCAGGCTCATCGCCGAGCACACCGACATCCCGCCGGGCGTCGTCAACGTGGTGCCCACACCGTCGAACGACGTGGCCGGCCTGCTCGGCACCGACCCGCGCGTCGACATGATCTCGTTCACCGGCTCCACCGGAGTCGGCAAGCTGCTCATGCGCCAAGGCGCCGACACCATGAAGCGGATGTTCCTGGAATTGGGCGGCAAGTCCGTGTCGATCGTGCTCGACGATGCCCCACCCGCGGCGATCATCGGATCCGCGGTCGGGGTCTGCGTTCACGCGGGGCAGGCGTGTGCGGCCACGACGCGCATGCTGGTGCACCGGTCGCTCTACGACGACGCCGTCGCCAGCATCACCGCCGCCTATCAGGCTGTGCCGGTGGGAGATCCGGTCGGCCCCGACACGCTGGTCGGTCCGGTGATCAGCGCCGCACAGAAGAGGCGTGTCCTCGACGCGATCGAGCAGGCGCGTGCCGACGGCGCCGAGATCACCGCGGGCGGTGGAACGGTCGCCGATCTGCCCGAGCATCTCGCCGGCGGACACTACGTGGCGCCGACGGTGGTCGTCGGCGTCGACAACGGCGCGGCGATCGCCCAGCAGGAGGTGTTCGGCCCGGTGTTGGTCGTGCTGCCGTTCGATGACGACGACGAGGCGGTGCGGATCGCCAACGACAGCGCGTACGGATTGGCGGGCGCCGTTTCGTCGCGCTCGTTGGAGCGGGGGATGGCGATCGCCCGTCGCATCCGCACCGGTTCGTTCGGGGTCAACGGCGGGATGTTCTACGGGGCGGATGCGCCGTTCGGCGGCTTCAAGAGCAGCGGTGTCGGAAGGCAGTGCGGCGTTGAGGGTTTCGAGCAGTACCTGGAGACGAAGACCGTGGCCTACCGCGCACCGAAGAACAGCGCTACGCCGCCGCGATGATCGCTTCGGCGTGGTCGAGGATGCTGTCGAGGATGTAGCCGAAGTCGATGTCGTCGGCGAACCCGATGTAGCGGCCTCCGTCGTCGCGCTGGGCGGGGAAGCCCTCGGTGCGTTCCTGGAGTCGCTCGAGAACCACCGAACCCCGGATGTGCACCGAGATCGCGCCGTACGTATCGGCGGCCTGCTCGACGGTGAGTCCCGCCTCGACCAGCGCCCCGATCGGTTGTCCCAGTTTCTGCAGCGCACCGTGCATCGCGCGATGCCCGTACTGCCCGCGGATCAACACCAGATCGCAGAGGATCGGGTCCGCGCGGAACCGTTTGTGCATGGTGAAGGCGTGATCGCGCAACGACTCTCGCCAATTCGAGGCCGAGATGGTCGGCACGGTGAACTCGAACCGCTCCAACGACCGGTCGGTCATGGCGTCGAGCAGATCGTCTTTGCGGCGGAAGTACCAGTAGATGCTGGTGACGCCGACGCCGAGATGCTTGGCGAGTTGCGGCATGCTCAGGTTTTCGATCGAGACCTCCTGTGCGACCTGCAGCGCGCCCTCGAGTATCTCCTCGGCGCTGATCGAGCCGCGGTCGCGGCGGGTACGCCCGCTTCCGGCTTTCGCCACGGATCAGCCGGCCGGTACGAACGTCACCGGCAGCGCCGTCGGCGACCGGAAGGGTTGGCCGGCGATGTGCGGGTTGTCGTCGGTGACGAGCTCGATGTCGGTCAGCCGGTCCAGCAGGCATTCCAGCGCGATCCTCGTCTCCATGCGCGCAAGGTGCAGGCCCATACAGGTGTGCTCACCGGCTGCAAACGAGATGTGCGGCACACGTTTCCGGAAGATGTCGAACTCCTCGGAACGCTCCCACCGCTTCTCGTCGCGGTTGGCCGATCCGATGCACACGTCGATCACCGAACCCTTGGGCAGCCGAACCCCTTCGAGTTCGGTCTCCTCGGTCGCCGAGCGCTGCACGGTGGTCAACGGTGTTTCATATCGCAGGCCTTCTTCGATGGCCGACCCGACGAGTTCGCGATCGGCCTGGACGGCGGCGAACTGGTCGGGGTGGGTGAGCAACAGGTACAGCAGGTTTCCCGACGACCGGTAGGTGGTTTCCAGGCCGGCGGGCAGCAGCAACCGCAGGAACGAGTAGATCGACTCGTCGCTGAGTTTTTCACCGTCGATTTCGGCGCTGACCAGGTCACCGATGATGTCCTCGGTCGGCTTGGACCTGCGCTTGTCGATCTGGGTCAGGAAGTAGTCCTTCAGCGCGGCCGAGGCCTCGAACGCGCGCTTGTATCGCACGTGGTAGCTGATCAGTTCGACCGCACGTTTGCGGAACCACGGCAGGTCCTCCTCCGGCAGGCCCAGGAGCTTGGAGATGACGCGGGTGGGAAACTCGAACGTGAAATCGCGCACCAGGTCGGCGCGCCCGTTGTCGATGAACTCGTCGATCAGCGCGGTGACCACCGGTCGGACGACCTCGGGTTCCCAGCGCGCCAACGATTTCGACTTGAACGCCGCGGATACCAGGTTGCGGTGGTCCCAGTGTTTCTTGCCCTCCATCGCGAGGATGGTCGGCCCGATGAACAGGCCGATGGTGTTGTCGTAGATCTGGGAGTTGAACACCTTGCCGTCCCGGAAGACCCGGTTGACGGCGTCGAAAGACACTGCGGCATACAGGTTCTCCGGCATGGCTTCCGGAGCCTGAGACCAGTCCATGACGCTGCCGCGGAACACGCCGCTGGTCTCCCGCCGCTTCTGCGCGAACATCGGGTAGGGGTCGCGCAGCAGGTCGAAGGTCTCGTCGACCGTGACATCCTGTACGGGGCTATCCACGGCTGATCTCCCTCGTCTGGTCCGGACAGGTAACCCGCATGGGTACTGTAAAGCTTACAGTATAGGCCTACGTGAGGATAGATTCGGGCCGTCAGAGCTGGACAGGTGTGCCCGAGACCATCGAGTTGATGAAGCCGGCGTCGACCTGAATGTCCTGGCCGGTGATCCAACGCGCCTCCGGGGACCCGAGGAACGAGATCACCGGCGCGATGTCGTCGACCGAGGCGTGCCGCCCGACGGTGGCCTTGCACATGTCCAGGACGTCCTTGCCCATGGTCTGCTCGAAGTCGGTGAGGATCGGCGTCTCGACCGGCCCGGGGCTGACGGTGTTGACCCGCACCCCGTACTTGGTCCATGCCGGGCCCGCGAGCCGTTTCGCGTACAGGATCACCGCCTGCTTGGACGTGCTGTACACGGGATAGTCGGGATCCTGTTCGGACTGCCAACGCTCGACGGCGTCCGCATCGGTGAGCGCGAGCAGTCCGCTCAGGGTGTCGATGCGCTGGTCCCATCCGAGCGCGGCGGTGGAGGCGACGGCGACGATCGATCCGCCCTCGCGCAACCGGGGCAGCATGCCTTCGGCGACCAACCGCATGCCGAGATAGTTGACCCTCAGTACGTCGGCGGGCGGTGCGGTGCCCGGAACGCCCGCGACATGCGCCAGCATGTCCCAGCCCGTCCCGGCCGACTCGAGCAGGCCCTCAATGGAATCCGCGTCGCGCAGATCGCATCGGGCGTACTCCGAAGCGGGCGTGCGGTGTTCGCGAACATCGACCGCGAGGACGTGATCGCCGCACGCGTGGAAATGCGTCGCGACGGCGGCCCCGATGCCCGATCCCGCGCCCACGACCATGATCCTGCGCTTATCGGTCATCTCGTCCATTCCCTTCGCGGTCATACACGGTCGGCGTACCATTCGAATGGCCGACTGTAAGCACGACAGTAAACAATTCGGGTGCCATAGACAATGACTTCTGGAGATGGTGGTGCGATGAGCGAGAGCACGATTCAGGTCAGCGCCGCCGACGGCACGGCGCGGGCGGCCATGCTTGCCGTTCTCGAAGGGCAGCGGCGCGCGTTCCTGGCCGACGGTCCGCCGAGCGTGGCCGAACGGCGCCACCGCATCGACCGGTTGCTGTCCCTCGTGCTGGACAACGCCGACGATTTCGTCGACGCCATGGCGGCCGACTACGGAACCCGGCCCAAGGCCGGCTCACTGTTCACCGAGATACTCGGCATGATCTCGGTCATCGAGCACACCAGATCGCATGTGGCGCAGTGGATGCGGGCGACGAAACCGATGCGTTCCGGTCGGTTGTTCGGTCTTCGCGCCGAGGTCGAGCCATCGCCGCTCGGCGTGGTCGGAATCATCGGCCCGTGGAACTTCCCGCTGAACCTCGTCGTGCTGCCGGCCGCGGCGGCCTTCGCCGCGGGCAACCGGGTGATGATCAAGATGTCGGAGATCACGCCGCGCACCGCCGACCTGCTGAAAGCGTTGGCACCGGGCTACTTCGACGTGGCCGAACTCGACGTGGTCACCGGCGGACCGGAGGTGGCCGCGGAATTCTCGTCACTTCCCTTCGACCACCTGTTCTTCACCGGTTCACCCTCGGTCGGCGCGATGGTGCAACGGGCGGCCTCGGAGAACCTGGTGCCCGTGACCCTCGAACTCGGCGGCAAGAACCCGGTCGTCGTCGCGCGCGGTGCGGACCTGTCTCGGGCGGCGGCCCGAATCGCGCGTTCACGGATGATCAACGGAGGGCAGGTCTGCGTCTGTCCCGATTACGTCTTCGTGCCCGATGACCGCGAGGACGCCTTCGTCGAGATCGTGAAAGAGACGTGGCGGCGGATGTTTCCGACGATCGTCGACAACGACGACTACTGCTCGTCGGTGAACGAGGCGAACTTCGATCGAGTGGTCGGGCTCGTTGACGACGCGCGGATGAGGGGTGCGCGCGTCGAGACTGTCGCGCCGGCCGGTGAAGCCCTGCCCGACCGTGGGACCCGCAAGATCGCCCCGACCCTCGTGCGTGATGTCGACGACCGGATGAGGATCGCCGCCGAGGAGGTCTTCGGTCCCGTGCTCGCGGTACGACCCTACCGCGACCTCGATGAGGCCGTCGACTACGTCAATCAGCAGCCGTCACCACTCGTCGCGTATTGGTACGGGCCTGACGACATCGACTTTCGGCGCTTCGTCCGCAGCACCCGCACCGGCGGCGTGGCACGCAATGACTTCGCCGCGCAGATGATTCCGTCAGCGGCGCCGTTCGGGGGAGTGGGTCGCAGCGGAATGGGCGCCTACCACGGCAAGGCGGGGTTCGACGCGTTCAGCCATCACCGCACGATCGTCGCCAGCGCCCTGCCGTTCACGATC
>NZ_CVTB01000154.1 GCF_001050015.1 Mycolicibacterium malmesburyense | reverse complement strand
CGATCTGCTATCCCGGCCGCCTCCATCACGGGTCACCTTTGCTGACGCTGGATAAAACTCCCCTAACAGCGGTGAAGGTGGAGCCCCTAAGGACCCAGAACTACCTTGCCGCACCAGACAGAGAGACGGATTCCTCACGCCTCCTGCCAACGGGCTGCCCGCAAAGATCGATTTATTATAGCCGGGACACTTCAGAACGGACTCTCCCTCCTCCGGGCAGACAGCTCTGCCCAGAGATCG
>NZ_CVTB01000153.1 GCF_001050015.1 Mycolicibacterium malmesburyense | reverse complement strand
TCGTTTCAGACGTTTTCAGGGAAGAGGAGGATATTTCGGAATGGGAGGACTAGGGCTAGGTAGTTCAAATGGCCTCGACAACGGGCTAGACAATGGCGGCTCATTTGGTACAGGCCTATTCGGAGGCAGTTCTGGTTTCGGGGGCGGACTAGGAAGTAGCTCGTTCGGAGAAGACAGTCTGGCAGGGAGTGGTATTACTGGCTTTGGGAGTGGACTAGGAAATGGGGCCTCGTGGGGAGA
>NZ_CVTB01000152.1 GCF_001050015.1 Mycolicibacterium malmesburyense | reverse complement strand
GCGCCAGCGGATTATCGCCATACTGTTCCTTCAGGCGCTGTTCCGTGGCTTCCCGTTCTGCCTGCCGGTCAGTCAGCCCCCGGCTTTTCGCATCAATGGCGGCCCGTTTTGCCCGTTGCTGCTGTGCGAATTTATCCGCCTGCTGCGCCAGCGCGTTCAGGCGCTCCTGATACGTAACCTTGTCGCCAAGTGCAGCCAGCTGGCGTTTGTACTCCAGCGTCTCATCTTTATGCGCCAGCAG
>NZ_CVTB01000151.1 GCF_001050015.1 Mycolicibacterium malmesburyense | reverse complement strand
GCACCGATATTAGCTTCAACGTTAAATTCACGCCGCATCCTATCTACAATTACTTCAAGATGCAATTCACCCATTCCCTTAAGAATAGTTTGACCACTTTCAGGATTAACACACATACCAAGTGAAGGATCCTCAGACACCAACCTACTTAAAGCTATCCCCATTTTTTCCTGATCTGCTGTAGATTTGGGTTCTACTGCAATTTCCATAACAGGATCAGGAAACTCCATACGCTCTAGTAC
>NZ_CVTB01000150.1 GCF_001050015.1 Mycolicibacterium malmesburyense | reverse complement strand
CCAAATACGCCGCACCCGGAATGTGCAACCCCGACGATCCCGAGCCGTGCACCGCGGGCACCCCGACCCAAGACCAGATCGACACCGACCACCGCACCGGGGCCCAACGCCAACACGACGCGATGATCGCCGTCGGGCGTATCGCGCTGATGAGCGGACAGCTCGGCCAACTCAACGGGCTACCGGTGTCGATCATCATCCGCACCACCCTGCAAGACCTGGAATCACGCGCCGGGGTCGGCA
>NZ_CVTB01000149.1 GCF_001050015.1 Mycolicibacterium malmesburyense | reverse complement strand
CCAAATACGCCGCACCCGGAATGTGCAACCCCGACGATCCCGAGCCGTGCACCGCAGGCACCCCCACCCAAGCCCAGATCGACACCGACCACCGCACCCTGGCCCAACGCCAACACGACGCGATGATCGCCGTCGGACGCATCGCGCTGATGAGCGGACAGCTCGGCCAACTCAACGGGCTACCGGTCTCGATCATCATCCGCACCACCCTGCAAGACCTGGAATCACGCGCCGGGGTCGGCA
>NZ_CVTB01000148.1 GCF_001050015.1 Mycolicibacterium malmesburyense | reverse complement strand
CCTATGAACAGTATGAAAAGACAAAATGATAGGATACTGAAAGAGGAACTCCCCAGGTTGGTAGGTGCCCAATATGCTACTGGAGATCAGTGGAGAAATAACTCCAGAAAGAATGAAGGGATGGAGCCAAAGCAAAAAGAATATCCAGTTGTGGATGTGACTGGTGATAGAAGCAAGGTCCAATGCTGTGAAGAGCAATATTGCATAGGAACCTGGAATGTCAGGTCCATGAATCAAGGCAAAT
>NZ_CVTB01000147.1 GCF_001050015.1 Mycolicibacterium malmesburyense | reverse complement strand
GTAATGGTTCCTACAATTCCCACAAGCAGTAGAAAAAATATCAAATACCACATAACCATGACTGAAAAAATTAACAAAGATCAGTAAGGTTTACTTTATTTTTTGCCGTGCCATGTGGCTTGTGGGATCTTAGTTCCCTGATCAGGGATTGAAACCAGGTCCATGCAGTGAAAGCAGCAAGTCCTTCCACTGGAAGGCCAGGGAATTCCCAAGGATTGTTTACTTTCTACACAGCTAAAGTTAC
>NZ_CVTB01000146.1 GCF_001050015.1 Mycolicibacterium malmesburyense | reverse complement strand
CATGGTAGGCTACCTCTTCCAACACAAAGGAACTCAAGACAAATTGTCTTCCAAGCCATGTGTGTCTGTTGTAACATGCATAAACTCTATGCACAGCATTATTATTCCCTCTTTTGAGCAAACGAGGAATTTGAGGCTGTGTTTAACTAAGAAGCAAAAATCACAAATAAATGGTGCAACAGCACTGCAACACAGCATTTTTAATTCATAGTCTAATGCTGTTACCATTACCCTGTTTTGCGTT
>NZ_CVTB01000145.1 GCF_001050015.1 Mycolicibacterium malmesburyense | reverse complement strand
ACAAGGAGAAGCAGACCATGAAAGCACGGCTGACCAAACATCTCAGCAATTCAATGCATCGGAAGAACAGGCTACAGCAGCAACAGAAGAAGACAGTTCTGATGGTCTGAACCACGAGACATCGGAACAACCAAATTTATCTGAAGGTGAGAGTACCATGTCTGCTGAGGGTGAAAATGATGGTACAAGAGAACTCCAACCATCTGAGGAAGGCAAATCATCTGAAGAAGAAATTAGTGAACAAGG
>NZ_CVTB01000144.1 GCF_001050015.1 Mycolicibacterium malmesburyense | reverse complement strand
GATCTCGAAGCGCCCGAGCCAGTAGCCGAGCAGCGTCAGCCCGACGCCCCAGACGACGGCACCGATCACGTTGAACAACGTGAACGCCGGATAGCTCATCCGGGCCGCGCCCGCGGTGATCGGCGCCAGCGTGCGGACGATCGGGACGAAGCGGGCGATGACGATCGCGAACGGCCCCCGCTGCTCGAAGAAGACGTGTGCCTCTTCGAGGTACTTCTGCTTGAGGAACCGCGCGTTCGGCTTGAACATCGCGGTGCCGATGTTGCGCCCGATCCAGTACCCGACCTGGCCGCCGAGGACGGCCGCGATGGGGATGAACACCAGCAACTGCCACAGCTGGAAGTTGATGACCTCGCCGCCGCCCTCGGCCAGCGCGGCCGTGCCCGCGGCCAACATGCCCGCCACGAACAGCAGCGAGTCGCCGGGCAGGACGGGGAACAGCACGCCGGACTCGACGAAGATCACCACCAGCAGCCCGACCAGCGCCCACGTGCCGAAGTAGCCGAGCAGCGTCATCGGGTCGAGGAAGTCGGGCATGAGCGCCAACTGGTCGGTCGCCGCGAGGGCCGAGGTGGTCATGGCTCACCAAGATACCGGCGCGGCGGCGACCCCCTTCGTCGCGCGCAGGGGGTGTGGACCGCCGTCCTGCGTCACTACTGTTCGTCTATGCCCACTCACAAGGCGGTTCTGGTCGAATCCGTTGGTGGTCCCCTGACCCTTTCCGACGTCGAGACGGCCTCGCCGCCGCCGCTGCACGTGCGGATCGCCGTCGCCGCCTGCGGCGTGTGCGGCACCGACCACGGCTTCGTTGCCGGCGGTTTTCCGAACCTGAACTGGCCCATCACGCTGGGTCACGAGGTCGCGGGGACGATCGCCGAGGTGGGCGCCGACGTCGAGGACTTCGCCGTCGGCGACCGCGTCGCGGTCGGATGGTTCGGCGGCAACTGCAACCGCTGCGTGCCCTGCCGCAAGGGCCAGTTCATGCAGTGCGAACGCATGCAGGTGCCCAGCTGGCACTATCCCGGCGGTTACGCCGAATCGATGGTCGCGCCCGTCACGGCGCTGGCCCGCATCCCCGACGAGCTGTCGTTCGCCGAGGCCGCGCCGATGGGCTGCGCCGGCGTCACCACCTTCAACGGCCTGCGGCAGACGAAGGCCAAGTCCGGTGATCTGGTGGCGGTGCTCGGCGTCGGGGGCCTGGGCCATCTCGGTGTGCAGTTCGCGCGGGCGATGGGTTTCGAGACCGTGGCCATCGCGCGCGGTGCGGACAAGGAGGCCGACGCGCGCGACCTGGGCGCCCACCATTACGTCGACTCCAGGGCCGTCGACGTCGCCGCGGCGCTCAAGGACCTCGGGGGTGCGGCGGTGGTGCTGGCGACCGCGGCCAACTCGCAGGCGATGGCCGACACCGTCGGCGGGCTGGCGCCTCAGGGGGAGCTCGTCATCATCGGCGTCACCGCCGACCCGTTGCCGATCGCCCCGATCCAGCTGATCAACGACGGTCTGAGCGTCAGCGGTCATCCGTCGGGCACCTCGCGCGACGTCGAGGAGACCATGCACTTCGCCGTGCAGAGCGGGGTGCGCGCGAGGATCGAGGAGAAGCCGCTGACCGAGGCCGCCGAGGCCTTCGCCGCGATGGAGGAGGGCCGCGCGCGGTACCGCATGGTCTTGACCATGTGAACCGGCCGCCGCGGTGGGATAATCACCGAAACCGGCAGGAGGAGGGCCCATGCCCATCGCAACGCCCGAGGTGTACGGGGAGATGCTCGACCGGGCCAAGGAGCACGGCTACGCATTCCCGGCGATCAACTGCACGTCGTCGGAGAGCGTCAACGCCGCCATCAAGGGCTTCGCCGACGCCGGCAGCGACGGAATCATCCAATTCTCAACGGGCGGAGCCGAATTCGCGTCCGGTCTCGGTGTCAAGGACATGGTCACCGGCGCGGTAGCGCTCGCCGAGTTCGCCCACGTCATCGCTGAGAGGTACCCGGTCACGGTGGCGCTGCACACCGATCACTGCCCCAAGGACAAGCTCGACACCTACGTGCGCCCACTGCTCGCCATCTCGCAACAGCGCGTCTCCGGCGGCGGGCCGCCGCTGTTCCAGTCGCACATGTGGGACGGCTCGGCGGTGCCGCTCGACGAAAACCTCGAGATCGCACGGGAATTACTGAAGGACGCCGCCGCGGCGAAGATCGTGCTGGAGATCGAGATCGGCGTTGTCGGCGGTGAGGAGGACGGCGTCGCCAACGAGATCAACGACAAGCTCTACACCACGGCGGAGGACTTCGAGAAGACCGTCGAGGTGCTCGGCGCCGGCGAACACGGCAGGTACCTGCTGGCGGCGACGTTCGGCAACGTGCACGGAGTGTACAAGCCGGGCAACGTCAAACTCCGTCCCGAGATCCTCGACGAAGGGCAGAAGGTCGCGGCCGCCAAACTCGGATTACCCGCGGATGCAAAGCCTTTCGACTTCGTGTTCCACGGTGGCTCCGGTTCGCTGAAATCGGAGATCGAGGACGCGTTGCGCTACGGCGTGGTGAAGATGAACGTCGACACCGACACCCAGTACGCGTTCACCCGGCCGGTCGCGGGGCACATGTTCACCAACTACGACGGCGTGCTGAAGATCGACGGCGAGGTCGGCGACAAGAAGGCCTACGATCCGCGCAGTTACTTGAAGAAGGCCGAGGCGTCGATGAGCGAACGCGTCGTCGAGGCGTGCCGGGACCTGCACAGCGCCGGCCGGTCGGTCACCGCATCCTCGTGATTTCGGTGCGCTAACCGTCGCTCATCGATCGGTAGTGCACCGAATCCGCTACTGGGGCGCCTGGCAGACCTTCCACTGTTCGTCGCGGAACTCCAGATCGAAACTGCGCGTCGAGCGGGTCTGCGGGGCGTAGGCCATGAACGCGGTGACGTTCGCCTCGGCGTGGTCGCCGTTGATCACCACCTGGTCGATGCTCGCCACCACCGGATATTGCTTTGCGGCCGCGACCCGTTCGTGGATCTCCGCCCACGTCTTGTCGTCGTACCGGACGTAGCTGTCCCGCTTGCTGCCGCAGGTGATGCTGCGCAGCGTGGCCAGATCCCCGTTCTGAATCGCGGTGTCGAACTCCTCGATCGTGCTGCGGACCATCTCCTCCTGCGACACCTTCGGCTTCGAGTCCCGGGTCAGCAGCACCGTGCCCAGCACCGCGATCGCCACCAGCGCGGCGATGACGAGCACCACGGCCACCACCCAACCCCAGCTGCGTCGCTGCTGCGGCGGCCTGGGTGTTTCGCCCCGTGGCGGGATGACCTGCGGGGCAACGGGTTTCTGCCCGGGGGCACCGGGTGAGGCGAACACCTCGGTGGCGGGTTCGACCGGGGTGTCGATCCTCTGCGTGCTGCCCGCGTCGAATCCCGACGGCGCGGTGAACCGGCGCTCGCCCTGATCGATGCCCGGCGCCGGCTCCGTCGGCGGCTGGGCCGACGCCATCACCTCGGTCGCGGGTTCGTGGTCGGCGTGCGGTTCGATCACCTCGGTGACCGGCTCGCCCTCGCGGACCTCGCCGTCGGCCCCGTCCCGGGACTCGTCCGGCGGCGCGGCGTCGTCGCCCTCGGGTGATTCGGGGTTCTCGGAGGCGTGAACGTCCGAGGCGTCCGACCCCTCCGGAACCTCTTCCGGCTGGTCAGGCCCTGATGGATTCGACATGCCCGCTGCGGTCCTCCCTTACGACGCTACGGGCGAAGCTTAGTCATCGCCGATGCGTCCGCGCTCGGACCCGTGCGGTGCCGAGCGCGTCGACCCGCACGGGCACAATGGGGGCCATGACAGGGATGGGTGATCTCCTGGGTCCGGACCCGGTACTGCTGCCCGGCGACAGCGAAGCGGAAGCCGAACTCGAATCGGGCGAGAAGCCCGCGATCGTGGCGGCCGCGCATCCCTCGGCGTCGATCGCGTGGGCGACGCTGGCGGAGGAGGCGCTCGCGGACGACAGGGCGATCACGGCCTACGCCTACGCGCGCACCGGCTATCACCGCGGGCTGGATCAGTTGCGCCGCAACGGCTGGAAGGGCTTCGGCCCCGTGCCCTACCGCCACGAGCCCAACCGCGGATTCCTGCGCTGCGTCGCGGCGCTGGCGCGGGCGGCCGACGCGATCGGGGAAACCGACGAGAACCAGCGTTGCCTGGACCTGCTCGACGACTGCGATCCGTCGGCGCGGGCCGAACTCGGGCTGGCCTGACTACTCCGCCTCGCAATTGCAGTCCCCGGCGCCGTCGCCCGGCTCCACCTGAACCGTCGCGTGGTCGAGGCCGCGTTCGGTCAGCACCGCCCGCGCGTCGTCGAGCACCAGCGCCGAATCCCGGTCACTGGTCAGGTGCGCGGTGACCATGTCCTTGCCCGGCACCAACGTCCAGACGTGCAGATCGTGCACATCGGTCACGCCCTCCACCGCGCACAGCGCGGTGCGCAGCTCTTCGACGTCGATGTGCGCGGGCGAGGTCTCCGACAGGATCCGCAGGGCGGCGCGGGCCAGTGAGAACGCCCGCGGCAACACCCACAGCGCGACGAACACCGCGACCACGACGTCGGCGTACGGCCAATGCGTCGTGACCGTGACGATGCCCGCGATGAGCACCCCGATGCTGCCGACGGTGTCGGCGACGACCTCCATGTAGGCGCCCTTGATCGCCAGGCTCTTCTCGGAGTGCGAGCGCAGCAGCAGCACGACGACGGCGTTGGCCACCAGCCCGGCCAGCGCCACGACGATCATCGGCACGCCGGGCACCTCGGGGGCGTCGCCGATGCGCTCGATCGCCTCGATCAGGATGAAGCCCGCGACACCGAGCAGCAGCACCGCGTTGGCGACGGCGGTGAACACCTCGGCGCGGTGCCAGCCGTAGGTGCGGGCCGGGGAGGCGCTGCCCTTGCGGGCGAGCAGCACCGCGGTCAGGCCCATGAACATCGCGACCAGGTCGGTCAGCATGTGCCCGGCGTCGGCCAGCAGCGCGATCGAGTCGATGAGCAGCGCGGTGACGAGCTCGATCACGAAGAAGGTGGTGAGGATCGCCGCGGCGATGACCATCCGGCTGACGCGAGTATCACCCTTGTTGTGATCGTGCCCGGCGTCCATGCCAGAAATATATGCGTAAATCCGCATATGTTGCAAGCGCCTGGCGGCCCACGCGCGTCGTGGGTGTCGCTAGAACCAGGCCGACCAGAACCGGGTCAGATCGCTGCCCAGCCAGACGAGCGGCCGCGCCACCCCCGAGAAGTCGAAGAACCACAGCACCAGCTGCCAGAACCACCGGTTCAAGCCGGGGCTGAACAACAGCAACAGCAGGATCAACAGTCCCCATTGTTTGGCGGGGGCCACCGCCCGCTGGGTCTGCGGGCTCAGGTGCGGTTCGAGCGCGCCGTACCCGTCGAGCCCGGGCACCGGAAGCATGTTCAGCACGAACGCGGTCACCTGCAGGAACCCGAGGAAGGCCATACCGGCCCAGAAGACGCCGTGAGCGGGGTCGAAGAGCACGCTGGTCAGCACCAGCAACAACGCCGCGAACACCAGGTTCGTGGCCGGCCCGGCCAGGCTGACCAGCGTGCGCTGACGCGGGGTCATCCAATTGGTTCGGACATACACCGCGCCTCCGGGCAGGCCGATCCCGCCGATCGCGATGACCAACACCGGCAACCCGATCGACAGCAGCGGGTGGGAGTACTTCAGCGGGTTGAGCGTGAGGTAGCCCCGCACCTCGACGTCGCGGTCGCCGAACCGCCAGGCGGTGTAGGCGTGGGCGAACTCGTGCACGCACAGCGACACCAGCCAGCCCGCGATCACGAACGTGAACACCCCGACGTAGGCCAGGGGCCGCGAGGTCTCCGTCGTACAGGTCCACGCCACCGCTCCGCCGGCGACCGTGGCCGCCACGATGGCCAGGAAGACGGGGCTGGGCCGCACCGATTGGTGCAGCGGGCGAACGCTCACGCGTCGACGCTACCGGGAGGTCAAAGGACCCGCAGCCAGCCTTCGGTGTGCCGGTAGAACGTCGAGCGCCTGACCGGACGCGGGGCCATCACCCCGTCGCGCACCACGATCGCGCCGGTGCTGCCGAGCTGGGCGGCCCGCCCCGTCACCCACCGGCGCGGCCGCATGCGGGGGGACAGCACGCTCGCGCGCAGGCCCGGCATCGTCGGCGTCGGTTCGATGCGCACCCCGGTCACCGCCCCGTCGAACAGCACCTCGTCGTCGACCACGGCCTCGCCGGTCAGCTCGACCGGTGGCGAACCCTTCTCCGGCCCGCTCTCGCCGAGCCAGAATGCGGCACCGACCAGCGCGGTTCCCCGGTCGTCGCGGATGAGCGGCACCCGGGTGGCGCGCCCGCGCAGGGCCCGGCGCGCGTGCCAAAGGCGCCGCACGTGGGCCACCTCGACGTCGAGTCGGTCGGCGCGCAGCAGCTGGGTCAGCACCGTCGACAGGTCCGCCTCGGAGCCGACGACGATCAGGCGTCGGCAGGCAACATCGGGGCTGTCGGCGGCCGGGAGCCCGCGCAGCGCGCGCGGCAGGCGATGCCGGCCGAAACGCAACACCACGACGTCGGCGGTGTTCAAGTTCGGCTCCTCGCAGGTGCTGGGATAGGGTGGCTCACCGGCTACAACAAGGTTTGGGTGCAAGAGTAGCCGGAAGTGCGAGGTCCAAGTCATGCCGGCAATCGTGCTCATCGGCGCGCAGTGGGGCGACGAGGGCAAAGGTAAAGCCACCGACCTGCTCGGTGGACGTGTCCAGTGGGTGGTGCGGTATCAGGGCGGCAACAACGCCGGCCACACCGTCGTGCTGCCGACCGGTGAGAACTTCGCTCTGCACCTCATCCCGTCGGGAATCCTCACGCCCGGCGTCACCAACGTCATCGGCAACGGCGTGGTGGTCGACCCCGGTGTGCTGCTGACCGAATTGCAGGGGCTGGTCGATCGCGGCGTCGACACCGAGCGGCTGCTGATCTCCGCCGACGCCCACCTGCTCATGCCGTACCACGTCGCGATCGACAAGGTCGTCGAGCGGTACGCGGGCAGCAAGAAGATCGGCACCACCGGACGCGGTATCGGGCCCTGCTACCAGGACAAGATCGCGCGCATCGGCATCCGGATGGCCGACGTGCTCGACCCGGTGCTGTTGGCCGAGAAGATCGAAGCCGCACTGGAATTCAAGAACCAGGTGCTGGTCAAGATCTACAACCGCAAGGCGCTCGACGCCGCCGAGGTGGTCGACAACCTCCTCGAGCAGGCCGAGGGTTTCAAGCACCGCATCGCCGACGCCCGCTACCTGCTCAACACCGCGCTGGAGAAGGGCGAGACGGTGCTGTTGGAGGGCTCCCAGGGCACCCTGCTCGACGTCGACCACGGCACGTATCCCTTTGTGACGTCGTCGAATCCGACGGCCGGCGGCGCCGCCGTGGGGTCGGGTATCGGGCCGACGCGGATCACCACGGTGCTCGGCATCCTCAAGGCCTACACAACGCGCGTGGGTTCGGGGCCGTTCCCGACGGAGTTGTTCGACGAGAAGGGCGAATACCTGTCCAAGACGGGCGGCGAGTTCGGTGTGACGACGGGCCGGCGGCGGCGGTGCGGATGGTTCGACGCCGTCATCGCCCGATACGCCACCAGGGTCAACGGGATCACCGACTACTTCCTCACCAAGCTCGACGTGTTGTCCAGCCTCGAGACCGTGCCGGTGTGCGTCGGCTACCGGGTCAACGGAAAGCGGTTGGACGACATGCCGATGACCCAGTCCGACATCGCCAACGCCGAGCCGATCTACGAGGAGCTGCCCGGCTGGTGGGAGGACATCTCCGGCGCGCGCGAGTTCGATGATCTGCCCGCCAAGGCGCGCGACTACGTGCTGCGGGTCGAAGAGCTTGCCGGGGCGCATGTTTCGTGCATCGGCGTCGGTCCCGGGCGGGACCAGACCATCGTGCGCCGCGACATCCTGGCGAGTCCGTGATGAGCGCCGACTACGGGCTCGACCCCCGACGGGTCGACCCCGAATACGACCGCCATGGCGGGTTCCCGGTGTACGAGCCGGCCCAGCCTGGCCCCGGGTTCGAGCGTTTCCTCACCGCGATGCGCCAGGCGCAGGACCTCGCCGTCTCGGTGGATCCCGATGCGGGCACCTGGGACGAGGCCGCCGACCGGGTCGAGGAACTGGTCAAGCTGCTCGACCCGTACCGTGCCGGCGAGGGCGTCGGCCCGGCCAACCGGACACCGTCCCTGCCCGGTGCGGGCAGCCTGCTGATGCCGCCGTGGATGGTGACCAAGTTCGAGGCCGACGGGGTGGAGCTGGAGGTCACGTTCAGCCGCTACCACGTCGGCGGCAACTCCGCGGTGCACGGCGGGGTGCTGCCGCTGCTGTTCGACTCCATGTTCGGCATGGTGATCCACGCCGTCGGACGCCCGATCAGCCGCACCGGGTTCATACACGTCGACTATCGCAAGGTGACCCCTATCGACACCAAGCTGACCGCGCGGGGATGGCTGCGGGAAGCCCAGGGGCGCAAGGCGTTCGTCAACGCCGAGTTGCGTGACCCCGACGACAACCTGCTCGCCGAGGCGAATGGGTTGATGATCCAGTTGCTCGCCGGGCAGCCGTAAGGTCAGTTGCGCCGACAGGCCAGTAAGCGAACGAAGAATCGCGATCCGCCCGCACTGTCGCGATCCCGATGTCACGATCACGGCGTGACGACCGAGCAGGCTGATCAGCGGCCCCGACGCCTGACCACCCCACGCTCGGCCGCGCTGGCCGGAGTGGTCTTCGCGCTGCTGTTCGCGACGGCTCTCGTCCTGCTCCGGGTCGACCTGCCCGACGGCGAGGAACCGGGCTCGCAGTGGGTGGGCGAGCACAGCGTCAACATGCGGATCGCCGCGATCCTCATGCCGTTCGCGGGCATCGCGTTCCTGTGGTTCATGGGCGTCCTGCGCGACGGCATGGGCAGATACGAGGACAAGTTCTTCGCGACCGTGTTCCTCGGCAGCGGCCTGCTGTTCCTGGCGATGATGTTCGCGTCGGTCGCCGTGGGTGTCGGCCTCGAACGAAGCGGTGCCGCAGTGTATCCCGGCGTCGCCGCGTTCGGGCAGATGATGCTGTTGACGATCTCGAAAACCTATGCGCTGCGCATGGCGGCGGTCTTCATGATCTCGCTCGCCACGATCTGGCTGCGGACGCGGCTGACGCCGCGGTGGCTGGCCGTCACCACGTACGTCGTGGCGGTGGGGGTGCTGTTGGCCGCCGACGTCAGCATGTGGCTGACGCTGATCTTCCCGGCGTGGGTGCTGGTGGTCAGCGTGCAACTGCTCACCCACCGGACCCGCGGGGATTAGTCGACCAGGCGCAAAGCCTGTGAGGGACAGAGCTTCACGGCCTCGCGGGCGTGGTCGAGCTCGTCGTCGGGCACCTCGTCCACCAGCACCACGACGATGCCGTCGTCGTCCTGGTCGAAAACGGCCTCGGCCGACATCACGCAATTGCCCGCCTGGATGCAGACGTCGCGGTCGGCGTGCACCTTCACTTCTCGTCACCTCCAATCGACTGACAGCGACTTCAGACCGTAGATGAAGTGGAACGACCGGAACTGCACATCGTCGAAATCCTCGGCCAGCCGCAGCGCCGGAAAACGTTGCAGCAGGGCGGGAAACGCGACCCGCATCTCCATCCGGGCCAGCGGTGCGCCCAGGCAGTGGTGCACGCCGTGGCCGAACGCGAGGTGTCCCGCGGCGCCCCGGCCGATGTCGAGCACGTCCGGAGAGTCGATGAAGTCGGGATCGCGGTTACCCGACGGCAGCGATGCGAACACCAGCTGCCCGGCCGGCATCGACACACCCGCAATCTCGACGTCGGTGGTCGTGATCCGTGGTATCGCGCTGTGCACGATGGACAGCCAGCGCAACAGCTCCTCCACGGCGGGCCCGACGGCGTCGGGGTCGTCGCGGACGGCGGCGAGCTGATCGGGATGCCGCAGCAGTGCCAGCGTGCCCAGCCCGAGCATGTTCGACGTGGTCTCGTGGCCGGCGAGGAGCAGCAGTCCGGCGATGCCGACAAGTTCGTCGTCGGTGAGGTCGGCGCCGTGCTCGCGGACCAGCATGCCGAGGATGTCGTCGCCGGGATGTCGCCGCGCCCGTTCGACCAGCGACCGCATGTACGCGCGGGCCGCCCGCTGGAGCTCGAGCCGCTCGGTGAACGGCAGCGAGAGGTCGAGTTGGCGCGCGCTGCGGCGCTGGAAGTCGTCGCGGTCTTCATAGGGGACGCCGAGCAGTTCGCAGATGACCAGCGAGGGGATCGGTAGTGCGAAGTGCTCGACGAGATCGGCGGGGGCACCGGCGGTTTCCATCATGTCCAGGTGTGCGTCGACGATCTCGACGATGCGCGGCTCGAGCCGCTTGATCCGCCGGATCGTGAACTCCGGCGTGAGCATTCGGCGCAGCCGCTGGTGCTCCGGTGGATCCAGGCCGAGCAGGTTGCCGGCGCGCGAACTGGCCAGCTCCTCCTCCGACAGCGTGGGCGCACCTGGGAGCACAAACCCCGGAGGCCGCCCGTTGGAGAACCGTTCGTGATCGGACAGCACCTGTTTCACGTCGTCGTGCCGGGTGACCAGGTACACCGTCATGCCGAAGGAGTTGACGACGGTGCGCACGCCCGCGCTCTCGCGGATCTGGGCCAGCGCCGGCGTCGGATCGAAACCGTCGCGACGCATGTGCAGGGGCGGCAGCTCCGGTGCTTGCGTCATGACCCGACGCTACCCGCTAACCCGGGTCGGCGACCTGTCCCGCGCGATGCCGGCCGTGTGCTGCCGCGCCGTCGGAAGCGGGGTCCTGCCCTTTGAGCGCCGGCCACCAGATGCGCGGTCCGATGAGCGTGAACAGCGCCGGGATGATCACCGTGCGCACGATGAACGTGTCGAGCAGAATGCCGAGGCCGACGATGATGCCGATCTGCGTCAGCACGATCAACGGCAGCACACCGAGCACGCAGAACACCGCGGCCAGCACGATGCCCGCGCTGGTGATCACCGCACCGGTGGCCGAGACGGCGCGCACGATCCCGCCGCGCGTGCCGTGTTCGGGAGTCTCCTCACGTGCCCGGGTCACCAGGAAGATCGTGTAGTCCACGCCGAGCGCGACGAGGAACAGAAACGCGAACAGCGGAGTGGTGTTGTCGAGCGCGGGGAAGCCGAATACGTGCACGCTGGCCCACCCGCCCAGGCCCAGCGCGGCCAGGGCGCTCAGCACCGTGACCGCCACCAGGATCAGCGGCGCCAGCGCGGCGCGCAGCAGCACGTACAGCACCGCGAGCACCACGATCAGGATCGCCGGTATCACGACCGCCCGGTCGCGGGAGGCGGCGGCACTGGCGTCACGGGCGGTGGCGTCCGAGCCGCCCACCAAGGCGTCGGGATCGGCGGCACGCACCGAAGTCCGCAGGGCGTCAACGGTTTCGAAGGCTCGGTCGGAGGCGGGTTCGGCGTCGAGCACGACCGACCACTGCGTCAGGCCGTCGGGGGTCTCGCCCGCCGGGTTCGCCGACACCACGCCGGGCGTTTCGGTGATCGCACGCTGCACCTCGGCGGCGCGGTCGGTGGCCGCGATGACGCGGGTGGGATCGGTCAGGCCGCTGGGGAAGTGCTCGGCCAGCCGCGAGTATCCGCTGACCGACTCGGCCTGCACCCGGAACTGCTCGGTCTGCGACAGCCCGATCGGGGTGGCGAACAACCCGATGCACAGCAGCGCCAGGCCGGCGATCGCGGTGGTCGCGACGCGGCCCGGCCTGCGGGCCACGGCCTCCGCGATGCGGTGCCAGACGCCGCTGTCGGTGAGCACCCGGTCGCCGATCTTCGGGATGAACGGCCAGAACAACCGCTTGCCGAACAGGCCGAGCAGCGGGGGCAAGACCAGCAGCACGAACACCACGGCCACGACCAGGCCCGCCGCGGCCTGTACGCCGAGGCTGCGCACGCTCGGCGACGACGCGAACACCAGCGTCAGGAGCGCCAGCACCACGGTGGCGTTGCTGGCGATGATCGCCGGACCCGCCCGCCGCACCGCCGTGTCCAGCGCAGCGTGATGATCCTCGGCGCGGCCCAACTCTTCCCGATACCGCGAGATGAGGAGCAGCGCATAGTTGGTGCCCGCGCCGAACACCAGCACGCTGGTGATGCCCGACGTCGAACCGTCCGGGCTCATGCCCACCGCCTGGGCGACGGCGGTGCCGAGGACGGCCGCGACCCGGTCGGCGAATCCGATCACCGCCAGCGGCACCAGCCACAACACGGGAGAGCGGTAGGTGATGATCAGCAGCAGCGCGACCACCGTCGCCGTGACCGCGAGCAGCGTGAAGTTCGCGCCGGAGAACGAGTTCGCGATGTCGGCGCCGAACGCCGGTCCGCCGGTGACCTCGCTGCGCAGACCCTCGGGCAGGCCCTCGGCGGCCTGCGCGCGGACCTTCTCGACCTCGTCGGTGAGTTCGAAGCCGCTGAGCTCGGCGCTCATCGGCACCACCGCGAGCGCGGCCGCGCCGTCCTCGGACACCTGCACCGCGGGGGACACCTGCACCGCCGGCCACTTCCGTTCGACGGTCTCGACGTCGGCGGGGCTCAGCGGCGCGCCGTCGGTGCGGGTGACCACGACGATCGCGGGAACGCGGTCACCGCCGGGAAACTGCGCGCGCACCTCGTCGAACCGCGCCGATTCGGCGGAGTCGGGTACGGGCACGGGCGACCGCGCGCTCGAGTCGTCGCTGCCGACGAGGCCCATCAGTGCGCCGGACAGCAGCACGACGAGCACCGCGAGGATCCAGGAGAGGCGGCGGGACATGCCCACAAATATTTCAAAAACTTAACTAATAATCAAACCACGCCCTCAGACTCGGCCTATGCTTTCGGCGTGCCAGAGGACCGCGACGCGTTGGAGGCTTCGATCGCCGCCGACGTGCGGGCGATGAACGCCGAATCCGACGAGATCGGCCGGCTGTTCGCGAGCCGACATGACGTCGCGGCCAACGACTTTCGCGCGCTGCTGCACGTGATGGTCGCCGAGACCGAGGGGGCGCCGCTGACGGCGGGGGATCTGCGCAAGCGCATGGGCATGTCCGCGGCCGCGATCACCTACCTCGTCGAGCGGATGATCGCGTCGGGCCACTTTCGGCGCGAATCGGATCCGCGGGACCGCCGCAAGGTGATCCTGCGAGTGGCCGACCACGGGATGAACGTCGCCCGAGGCTTTTTCACCCCACTCGGGGAAACCACCCACGACGCGCTGGTGGGCCTGCCCGATGACGACCTGGCCGCTGCGCATCGGACGTTCGGCGCGCTCATCGACGCCATGCGCCGGTTCCGTCGGGAGCTCGAACAGTCCGCTATCTCGAGTTGAGGGTCGCCTCATCGACGTCGAGTTCGATCCACGGCCGGTGATCAACCGGCCCGCGCACGCGCGATAACGAGCCTTCCTTCCGCCGCCCGTATGTTGGTCGGCATGCTGAGCAGATCACGTGCGCCCGGCGACCGCTCGACGGCGTTACCAGGTGCGCGACGGCGTCTGGCAGGCTGGAGCCCCGATGACTGATACCCCTGACACTGCGGTCGATCCCGACGATCCGGCGACCGATCCCGAACCGTTCGCCGGTCCGTCCGGCGGCTCATCGGTGATGCTGCTCGGCTCGGGTGAATTGAGCCGGGAGTTGGCTCTGGCGTTTCAGCGGTTGGGCACCGAGGTCATCGCCGTGGACCGCTACGCCGACGCGCCCGCCCACGGTGTCGCCGACCGGCCGGTTGTGGCGAAGATGAACGACGCCGAGGAGTTGACCGCGCTCATCGAGAAGGAGAACCCGCGCTACGTGGTGGCCGAGGGGGGCGTCATCGCGGCCGACGCGCTGATCGCGGTGGCCGAGCGCGGCGCCGCGGAGGTGTTCCCCACTCCGCGTAGCACCCGGCTGTCCCTGGACCGGGAGGGCCTGCGCAGGTTGGCCTCCGACGAGCTGGGGCTGCCCACCGCGCCGTTCTGGTTCGCGGGATCGGCCGAGGAGCTCAGCGCGGTCGCCCGGCATGCCGGTTTTCCGCTGGTGGTCAAGCCGATCGCGTCGGCGCCCGGCGAGGGCGAGTCGGTGCTGGTGCGCGCCGAGGACGTCGAGCCGGCGTGGCAGCGCGCCGTTGCCGCGGGCCGGATCCCGCACAACCGCGTCATGGTCGAATCGGTGGTCGAGATCGACTTCGAGGTCACGCTGTTGACCATTCGCACGGTCGGGCCCACCGGACCGGCGGTGCACTTCTGCGAGCCGATCGGGCACCGGCAGGCCGACGGCGATGTGCTCGAGTCGTGGCAGCCGCAGCGGCTGGCGCCCGCCGCGCTGGACTCCGCGAAGTCGATCGCCGCGCGGATCGTGAACTCGCTCGGCGGGCGCGGGGTGTTCGGTGTCGAGCTGCTGGTGCGCGGTGACGAGGTCTACTTCGACAATGTGCGCCCGCGCCCGCATGACAGTGGCCTGGTCACGATGCGTTCGCAGCGGCTCTCGGAGTTCGAGTTGCACGCCCGCGCGATCCTGGGGCTGCCGGTCGACACGATCATGATCTCGCCCGCCGCCGCGGAGGTCGTTTACGCGGGCGCGGAGGCGACGCCGGCGAGCGGCCGGGACCCGCAGCCGGTGCTGGCCGAGGCGCTCGCGGTGGCCGAGAGCGACGTCGCGCTGTTCAACCGTCCCGACGAGACCGAGGAGAAGCGGCGGCTGGCGGTGGCGCTGGCGACCGCGCCCGATCCGATCGTCGCCCGTGACCGCGCCCGACGCGTCACTGCCGCGCTGCGCAGGCTCTGGTAGCGGTGTCTGAATCGGAAGCGGGGCCGGGCGACCGGCCGACCGCGGCGCCGTTTCTGATCGCGCTCACACTCGTTGTGCTCGTCGTGATCGGAATCTGGCTGTTGAACCTGTTCGGGAACGAAGAGGAGCCCCCGGAGCAGCAGGTGGCCCGGGCCGCCGTCGGACAGAACGATGCGCTGCAGCGGCAGAACTACGCCGACTTCCGCGGCTACACCTGTCCGGCGCAGGCTCATAACGAGGCCGAAGTGCTTGCCGAGCAACGTGATTCCGTCGCGAAGCGGGGTGAGCGGTTCGTTGACGACGTCACCGACGTCGCGATCGACGGCGACCGCGCCACCGCGAAGGTGACGTATCACTTCGACAAGGCGCCCGACGACAAGAAGGCCGTCGACATGACGTTCATCCGCGACGGCGACGCCTGGAAGGTCTGTTCCCCCGGTCCCAGGTAGCTGTGGGACACTCAACGATCGTGAGTTATGCCGGAGACATCACGCCCGAAGAGGCCTGGAAGCTGCTGACCGGCACCCCCAACGCGGTGCTGGTGGACGTCCGCACCGACGCCGAGTGGCGCTTCGTCGGCGTGCCCGACCTGTCGTCGCTGCAGCGCGAGGTCGTGTTCATCGAGTGGAACCGCACCGACGGCAAGCACAACGACTCGTTCGTCGACGACCTGCGCCGCGAGATCGCCGACACCGGTTCCGAGGCGGGCCCCGTGGTGTTCCTGTGTCGCTCGGGCAACCGGTCGATCGGCGCGGCCGAGGCCGCCACCGAAGCCGGCATCGCGCCGTCGTACAACGTGCTCGACGGTTTCGAGGGCCACCTCGACGAGAGCGGGCATCGCGGCGCCAGCGGATGGAAGGCCGTCGGACTTCCCTGGAAGCAGTCATGAGTTCCCATTCCGAGAACGCGGTCCCGTCCGTCCGCACCCCTGCGGCGCTGCCCGACGGGGTCAGCCAGGCCACCATCGGCGTGCGGGGTGGGCTGCTGCGGTCGGAGTTCGAGGAGACCGCCGAGGGTCTGTTCCTCACGTCGGGCTATGTCTACGCGTCGGCCGCCGACGCCGAGAAGGCGTTCACCGGTGAGATCGACCGCTATGTGTACTCGCGCTACGGCAATCCGACGATCTCGATGTTCGAGGAGCGGCTGCGCCTGATCGAGGGTGCGCCTGCGTGTTTCGCGACCGCGACCGGCATGGCCGCGGTGTTCACGTCGCTGGGGGCGCTGCTGGGTGCCGGTGATCGCCTGGTAGCCGCGCGCAGCCTGTTCGGCTCCTGCTTCGTGGTGTGCGACGAGATCCTGCCGCGGTGGGGTGTGGAGACGGTGTTCGTCGACGGCGACGACCTCTCGCAGTGGGAAGAGGCCCTGTCTGACTCTTCCAAGCCCACCCGAGCTGTGTTCTTCGAGACGCCGTCCAACCCGATGCAGTCGCTGGTGGACATCGCGGCGGTGTGCGACCTCGCCCACGCCGCGGGCGCAAAGGTCGTGCTGGACAACGTGTTCGCGACGCCGATCCTGCAGCAGGGTTTCCCGCTGGGTGCCGACGTGGTCGTGTACTCGGGCACCAAGCACATCGACGGTCAGGGCCGCGTGCTCGGCGGGGCGATCCTCGGCGACGAGCAGTACATCGACGAGCCGGTGCAGAAGTTGATGCGCCACACCGGTCCCGCGCTGAGCCCGTTCAACGCGTGGACGCTGCTCAAGGGGCTGGAGACGCTCGCGGTGCGGGTGGAGTACCAGAACGCGTCGGCGCAGCGGATCGCGGAGTTCCTCGAGAGCCATCCCGCGGTGAGCTGGGTGCGCTACCCGTTTCTCGAGTCGCATCCGCAGTACGACCTGGCCAAGCGCCAAATGACCGGCGGCGGAACGGTTGTCACGTTCGAGGTGAAGGGCGGAACGAAGGAGCGCGCGTTCGAGGTGCTCGATAAGCTGCGCATCGTCGACATCTCGAACAACCTCGGTGACGCCAAGTCGTTGATCACCCACCCGGCCACCACCACCCACCGCGCGATGGGTCCGGAGGGCCGCGCCGCGATCGGCCTCGGCGACGGTGTGGTGCGAATCTCGGTGGGCCTGGAGGGAACCGACGATCTGCTCAACGATCTCGACCAGGCGCTGAGTTAGGTGTCTCGGCGCAGCGACGCGAAGAAGGCCCGCCGCCGTAAGCGGCAGGCCGCTCGCAACGACCGTTGGATTCCTGACAATGTGATGGATTCGCTGACCGAGGAGACCGCGACCGCGGCGGTGCTGGAGGCCTTCGACGCGCGAATCACCGAGCGGGGCTGGGTGTTCGACGACGAACTCTCCGACGAGGAGTCCGCGCTGTGGTTCTATCCGCCGTCGCAGGCCGAGGTGCCGGACGAGGATCTGGTGTCCGTGACGACGGTGGTGTTGACCGCCGACGACGACGCCGACGTCGCGCACGTGGTCTTCGTCGGCACCGCCGACGACTACCAGTTCAACTTCGACGAGTTGTTCGAGAGCCTCGACGTCATCGAGGCCTACCGGTTGGGCGACCCGGCGCCGACGTTCCCCGTCTAGCGCTGCGGTTTCACTCCTCGACGACGCCCTGCGCGGTGCGCGCCCGGTCCTCGTACTTCTTGCGGGCGGACGTGTCGAAGTCGAGGAACACCCGGTCCAGTCCGAGCTTGCTGTTGAGCCAGCGACGCCCGCGCGGGCCCAGCATCTGCGCGGCCTGGGCGGTGAAGCGCAGCGGAGCCGGCACGGAGACATGGGTTTTCGGCTTGTCGAGGGTCTTGACGATGGCCGCCGCGATGTCCTCGGGCTCGACCGGCTTTATCCCCCCGCCGCTCTTGGTGCCCGAGATCAGCTCGGTGTTGGTGAACGGCGGCATGATCACCGACACGTCGACGTTGTGCGCCGCGACCTCGTCGGCCAGCGCGGCCGTCAACCCGACCACCCCGTACTTCGCGCCCACGTACACGACCTGACCCGGCACCGGAATCAGCCCCGACAGCGAGGCGATGTTGATGATGTGTCCGCTGCGCCGGGCGATCATCTCCGGCAGCACGAGCTGACACCCGGCGATCACGCCGTACAGGTTGACCTCGAGGGTCGAGCGGATCGACTGCTCGGTCTCGTCGACGAATGGGCCGATCGGCATCACGCCGGCGTTGTTGATCAGTACGTCGATGCGGCCGCCGCCGTCGGTGCGGGCCTTGTCGAGGAACGCGGCGAACGACTCGCGGTCGGTGACGTCGAGCGGATAGCCCGAGGCGGGTCCGAGATTGGTCAGTTGCGCGACGGCCGACTCCTGCAGCGCCACGTCGCGGTCGCCGATGACGACGCGGGCACCGCGGGCCAGCAGCGCCTTCGCGGTCGCATAGCCGATGCCGCGGGCGGCGCCGGTGATCGCGATGGTTTTGCCCCTGATGTTGTCCATGCGACCAAACTTTACACGTGTCAAGTTTGGCGGGGAAGTGGCGTGATTCCGATCCGGCTGGGCAGATGTGCCGCACAGGAATGCGTGCGTCCCGTTGGCGTTGACAGTTAGATGATGCCCGTGTCGACCCCGCTGAAGTTCGTTGCCGTCCGCCAGGACGACCCCCTGGTGGAGCCGTTGCTGACCGAGTTGACGGTCGAGTATTCGCAGCGCTACGGCCCTCGTCAGGAGACGGTGAGCAGGTGGCTGCGCGGGCATCCGGCCGACGAGTTCGCCCCGCCGCACGGCGACCTGGTGGTCGGCCTGCTCGGCGACCGGCCGGTCACGGGAGGGGCGTTCTGTCGGTTCGACGACACCACCGCCGAGCTGAAGCGGATCTGGACCGACAGCCGGCACCGTCAACAGGGTCTGGCCAAGGCGCTGCTCGCCGAACTCGAGGCCCGCATTCTCGCCCGCGGGTATCGACGGGTCTACCTGACGACCGGTGACCGCCAACCCGAAGCGGAGGCGCTGTACGAGTCGGCGGGCTATGAGCGGCTGACCGATCCGCTGCCCGCCGAGGGCGACGTCTTCCCGGTGGCGTTCGCCAAGGTGCTGCGATGAGTTTCGTCCAGCGTTGAAGACCCTGACCGGCCTATAGGCTGGGCTGCGGTGTCGCGCGAAGACACGATGAGCCGCGCGGCACCGGGGGTTAAGGTGGCGTTATCGCAGACGATGGTCGGCTGGCTGCTGGTTGCGGGCGGCCTGGTGACGTTCCTGTTCGGGGTGGCGTCGCGGGTGTTCATCGGGCGGCGCCGGGAGACCAAGCCCGTGCGGGTCATGGTCCACACCTTCCGCCGAACGGGGCTGGCCCGGGTTTTGTTCGGACGCTTCGAGAGCGATGTGCTCGACGACGACGAACTCGACGCCATGATCCTGATGCCGACCATCGTGATCGCCTGCGGGCTGTGCCTGACCGCGGTCTTCCTGCTCGGCTACCAGAAACTGGTCTAAGCGCGCGCCGCGGTCTCGGCCGCGTCGCGGATCGATCCGCGCCATGCCGGGCCGTGGCCGGGCAGCAGCACCTCGGTGTCCAGAAGACCGAGCGCCGAGAGGCTGCGCACGCAGCCGTCCTGGTCGTGGTTGAACAATCCGGGCAGAAGCTGCGGGCCCCCGCGCGTCGAGAGCGGATGACCGGTGACCAGCGCGTCGCCGCTCACCAGCACGCCGTCGACCAGAAACGAGCAGTGTCCACCGGTGTGGCCCGGCGTCGGGATCGCCATGGGCTTTCCGGGCAGCGTCGCCGCGATGTCCTCGGTGAGGGTCTGCGCGGTGGGTATGCCGTCGCGCACCATGCCGCCCTTGCGGGTGATCGCCACCGACCACGTCAGGTAGCGCGGCCGCCAGATGTGCTTGGCGATGTCAGCCGGAGACGCTTGTTCGAGGTACTCCCGCTTGGCGTGGCCCACTTCGGCGGCGTGGCAGTAGACCGGCGTGCCGTGCGTTTTCGCGAACCAGATCGCCGAGCCGAAGTGGTCGATGTGGGCGTGGGTCAACAGGATTGCGCGCAGGTCGTCGACTCCGAAGCCGAGGTGACGCAGGGAGTCCAGCACGTCGTCTCGGTTGCCGGGGAAGCCGGTGTCTATGAGCAGCACGCCCGTGTCGTCGGCCACGAGCGTCCAGTTGACGAGGTCGGTGAACGCGAAGTGGACCGTGTCGGTGATGGCGCTCAAGGCTGCTGCCATGCCGCGAGTGTAAGCAAGGGAGTAGAAACGAAGCCGTGGCTGAACTCAAACTCGGATATAAGGCGTCGGCGGAGCAGTTCGCGCCGCGGGAACTGGTCGAGCTGGCCGTGGCGGCCGAAGACCACGGGATGGACAGCGCGACGGTCAGCGACCACTTCCAGCCGTGGCGCCACGAGGGCGGCCACGCGCCGTTTTCCCTGGCGTGGATGACCGCGGTCGGCGAGCGCACCAAGAACCTCATCCTCGGCACGTCGGTGTTGACCCCGACGTTCCGTTACAACCCCGCGGTGATCGCGCAGGCGTTCGCGACCATGGGGTGCCTGTATCCGAACCGGATCTTCCTCGGTGTGGGTACCGGCGAGGCGCTCAACGAGATCGCCACCGGCTACGAGGGTGATTGGCCGGAGTTCAAGGAGCGCTTCGCTCGGCTGCGCGAGTCGGTCAAGTTGATGCGCGAGCTGTGGCTGGGCGACCGGGTCGACTTCGACGGCGAGTACTACCGCACGAAGGGCGCCTCGATCTACGACGTGCCCGAAGGCGGTATCCCGGTGTACATCGCCGCGGGCGGTCCTGTGGTGGCCAAGTACGCGGGCCGCGCGGGCGACGGGTTCATCTGCACCAGCGGCAAGGGGGAGGAGCTGTACAAGGACAAGCTCATTCCCGCGGTCCGCGACGGCGCCGAGGCCGCCGGCCGCAACGCCGACGACATCGACCGGATGATCGAGATCAAGATCTCCTACGACACCGATCCGGAGCTGGCGCTGGAGAACACCCGGTTCTGGGCGCCGTTGTCGTTGACCGCGGAGCAGAAGCACTCCATCGACGATCCGATCGAGATGGAGAAGGCCGCCGACGAACTGCCGATCGAGCAGGTCGCCAAGCGTTGGATCGTCGCGTCGGATCCCGACGAGGCCGTGGAGAAGGTCAAGGACTACGTTGACTGGGGCCTCAACCATCTGGTGTTCCACGCGCCGGGCCACGATCAGCGCAGGTTCCTCGAACTGTTCAAGCGCGATCTCGAGCCGCGTTTGCGCCGTCTGGGCTGATCAGCAGACCACTCCGACACAACATGATTCGAGTACCGGCGACGGTCCTCGGCGCGCTCGCATTCGGGTTGGCGCTCGCTGGGCTGGTGTCGCGTTATCTGCCGGTCGACAACGAGGTCGTGTTGGTGCTCGCCGCGGCATCGCCATACCTGACGGTCGCGGGGGTCGCGTCGATGGTGCTGTTCGCGGTGGCGCGACGGTGGGCGGCGACGATCGTGGCTGCGGCGCTGTGTGTGGCGATGCTCGCGGTGCTGGCACCGCGCTACCTCGGTCCGGAGAAGATCGACGTTCCTTCGACCGCGCTGCGGGTGCTCACCGCCAACCTCGGTATGGGCGGCGCCGACGCGCGCGCGGTGGTGCACTTGGCGTCCGCGGCGGCCGACGTGCTCGTCGTCCAAGAGCTGACTCCGCAAGTGGCCGAGGCCATGTCGGCGGCCGGGCTGGACACCGTTTTCGGGCACAAGGTGATAGACCCGCGCCCGATGGCGGCGGGGATCGGCGTGTGGAGCCGCCATCCCATCGTGGGCGCCGGCAAAGTCGAGGGTTATCAGATGCCGATGCTGCTCACTCAGATCCGGGTTCCCGGCGTGAGATTCGATGTCAGCGTGCTCGCCATACACTTGGCCGCCCCGTTGGTGCAGCCGCTGAGCCGGCTCCAGGGCGACATCGGCCGGTTGCCTGAGACGCTGCGGGAGTTGGCCCGTACCGCGGGATCCGGTGCCGTCGTCGTGGCGGGCGATTTCAACGCGACCTACGACATGCGCCCGTTCCGGCTCCTGCTGGACGCGGGTTACCGCGACGCCGCCGAACAAGCCGGCGCCGGCCTCACCCGTAGCTATCCCGGCAAGCCGTGGCGTCCTTCGGTGGTCGGCATCGACCATGTGCTGCTGCGCAACTGCGCGGCTACGGAGGTGTACACCGTGGCGTTGCGCGGATCGGACCACCGCGGGCTGGTCGCCAGCGTCGAGATTCCGGTGGACCCGACCGCGAGCTGACGCGTTAGGGAGCCGCGGTGGCGGCCGGACGTCCTGTCGTGCGGTAGATCCGGAATCGCTCGTCACCGGTCGCGCCGTACACCGAATGCACTAGTGTGCCGAGGCCGGCGCCGTCCTGCCACAGGGTCGGGTAGCGCAGGTTCAACGCGTCGGCGTTGCTGATGGCGGGATTGCTCGCAACGATGTACTGAATGCCGAAGTCCCACGGCCGGTTCAACGTGGCGGTGAAATCGTAGTCGCTGGTGATTACGAACTGCCGGGGCCGATCCGAGGCCAACCAGACGCCCCACGTGTTGAACGTGTCCATCAGCACCGAGCCGTCGGGAAGCTGCTTGCGGTCGAAGTAGTCGGCCAACGCCCGGTCGTTGACCATCAGCCGTCGGTACCACTGTTCCGTCGGCGGATACTGCTGCGGATCGAGCAACGACCGCAGCCCGAACTGCAGTTGCTGATTGCCGATCCGCTCATCAGACATCGCCGCAACGGTCACGGGTATTCCGATGATCAGTGACGCGCACAGTAGCGCGGCACCGGCACGACTCGCCGCGGTCTCGGCCCGCCACAGAGGATTTCCGGGTTGTTGTCCCGGCTCCCACAACACCAGCGCGATACAGATCACGAGCGGTATCGCGAGCAGGTAGAACCGGAACCAGCCAAACGTCGCCGATGTGTACTGTCCCCAGATCGCGAAGGCAAGCACCGGCCCCATGACGGCGACGGGAACCAGCGCCTCGACCTTCTGCCGCATCACGCTGTAGGCAACGGTGGCCGCGGCGGCCACAGCCACGAAGGGTTGCATACCGAGCAGCCGCGCCGCGATCACCACCCAGTCGCTGGAGGCGGCCTCACCACGCGGACCTCCACGCTCCATCGCCGCACTGACCTGACTGTCGTTGCCGTACTGCGACGACAGCGTCGCGAACAGTTCTCCCGACACCACCCAGCCGGTCACGGCCCACGCGATGAACGCCGACGCCAACGGAAACAGCGTGATGATCACGCAGAGGATCGCCGAATTCAACCGTTCCGAACGCCGGGCGGTGTGACATGCGACCGCCGCGACCAGGAGCGCGGCCCCGCAGGCGGCGGGGATCGTCTCATAGCGGCAGAGGTAGCCGAGTCCCAAAGCGATTCCGGACCAGGCGAGATCACCCACCCGCTGGAGCCGTACCCACTGCAGCAGGTGGCGCACGCACCAGACGAGACAGAACACCTCGGCAGCCTCGCTCATGCCTGATGCGCCGTAAATGACGATCATCGGTTGTAGCGCGAAGCAGGCGACCGCCAGCCACCGCCATGCGGAACCCACCCCGCGGTCCAGTGCGATTCGCCGCACCATCATCGCCGCACCGGCCATGAACAACGCACTCTGCAGGACGCCGGCCAGACCGTGGGTCCTCAGTTCCGGCCACCACCGGCTGAAAGGCAGGATCGGAATCTGAACCATGCTGGGTAGCGGGTTCCAAACGAAGCCGATCGCCGACAGATGCGGCTGACGGCTCATCACGACGTATCCGGCGTTGGCCACCCGGCTCGGTGCATCCGGATCGAACATGTTGTACCGCAACACAAGTACCGCGCCCGTCGAGAAGTACAGCGACGCCAGGATCGTGAACAGCGCCACACCCCAGGGGCGCCTCGGCCCCGTGGCGGATGCGGGTTCGACGATGGCGACAGTCTGCGGGGGGCTTGCGATGACCGCGTGTGCAGTCACCACGTCACCCCGCGCGGCGGCGCCGGCGAACCGCGACGAGCAACAGCGCGGCGACGATGATGGCGACGCCTGCGGCCATCGACAGCCATGCCCACCACTTCCACGCGTGCCCGGGATACTCGTTGATAAGACCGCCGCCTTCGCGCACGGTCAGGTTCACGGTCTGGTGCGCGGCACCGGTGGCGACCACATCGCCGGTCAAAGATGCCCACCGGTTCTCCAAACCGCGGATGTGGTCGAAGGCATTGCGCACCAGAGACCAGTCGCCGGTCCCCGTGGCTGCCAGGACCATTCGGTCGTTGTGGGTGAACGCCTCGACCACACCGAGCGGACCGCCCAGATCGAGATCGGTGTCCGGGTTCGCGTTGACGTTGACGGTGTTCGACGCGCCTGGCCGGATCGGCGGATCCAATCCCGCGTCGGCCAGTTTGGTGCCGTCGGTCACGACGAGCAGACCGTTGCGGCCCGAGGCGGCGGCGGCGAACGTGGTGAGCCGCGGCCGCAACGCCACCGTCGTCTGCTGACCCATCAGATTGACCGCCTGCGCGGCGTAGGTCAGGTGGGCTGGGTCGTCGATCGCCACATCGAAATCGGGGGTGAAAGCCATGGGCAGCACCGGAAATCCACCCCGGTTGTGTGACCCGGGCGTCACGGCGACCGTGGACTGCGGGTCGAGTGCGAAGGTGATGCGGTCATTCGCTGGTGCGCACTCCTGCCGCGGCGTGTACCGCAGCTCGAGCGCCATGCCGATCGTCGACGTGACCGCTTCTGGTGGGATCTCGCCGGTGACGTCCAGTACGCCCGACTCATCGAGCACGCGGGTGGCCAGCACCGTCGGCCCGGAGCGGATCAGGATCGAGGCCTCGCCCCCAACCACGGGCGTGTACCTGGCTTTCAGATGGACCTTGGCGTCACTGATCGGTCCGAGCGCGAACTTGCTCACGTCGAATCCGACGTACAGCGTGGTCACACCCTGCACCGAGGTTTCACCGGTCATACCGAGCTGGGCGAAGGTCTTGATGTTGGTCGACTGACTCCTGTCCTCCAGTGCGGAAAGTGTTGCTGCCGAGGGTGTTTGTGCGAGGCTGAAGCGTCGGTCGGCGAACAGGTCCACCTGCTGGACCAGCTCCGGGCCGGTGCCGGTGATGGCCAGCACCGCCTCGGGGGTGCCGGGATTCTCGACCGTTAGCGCTGCGGGTCCGCCGTCGCGGATCTCGATCACCCGTCGCGTGGGGCTGTACGGGGGCGGCGGATAGTCGGAGCTGTCGACGTCGACGTGCACCGGTATCGGGCGGTAGAGCTGCGTGAGTTCGGCGACCAGGTCGAGTGCCGCCTGCTGTTGGCTCGGTGACGGCGCCGGACCGACCCGGATCAGAACGTGGTCGAGGTAACCGGGCAGGAAGTCGGCGACCGTCTGCGGCGCGGGGGTGGGGCCGGAGAACGCGGCCGCCAGCTGGTTGATCACCAACGACGGTGGTTGGGAGCAGCTATCGGCCGGAGCGGCCCTGTCGCGCAACACGAAACCGAGCTCGGCCTTGTCCTCTTTGACCTCGGCGCCGGAGATGTCGAGGGTGAAGGGAACGGTGGAGAGGTCACTTGGCACGGCGATGGTGCCGAGCACGGAGCCGCGGCTGTTGATGACGTCAACGCGGCCGTCGACGACGTTGACCACCGACCCGATCTGACCCGACAGTGTCGTCGGGACGACACCGGCGGGCACGGGGACCGAGACGCTGGTGGTCTGGTTGGCGCCCGTCAACGTGATCCGATCGGAGAGTCCCAACTGCGGCCACGGAATCGGCGGTGTCATATCCGTCCACGGGATGGCCGCGCCCAGTGGCTCCGCCGTTGCGGCGGGCTGCGTGGGCAGCACAACCTGTCCCCACATTGCCGCGATGACGGTGAGCGGTGCGCCTACGGTCCGGATGATCGCTCTCACCGTATGCCTCCAGGTAGTCGGGATGAAGCGTGGGGGCGTGTCAGACCGTGCACAGTCTTCTCCCAGAAGAACGGCCGGAACACCAACTGGTAGATCGCTTTCACCGCGGCGATCGACTGCAGCAGCCAGTACAGCGGGGTGAGCAGCGCGGCCGACCACAGATGCGGCTTGTCGAGCGCCTTCGTGACGATGAGCCCCGAGAACACCGACAGCGGTGCGCCGATCAGGAACAGCGCCAAACACACGTAGTAGGTCAGGTGCGGGAACATCATGGCGATGACCGCCGGACGTCCGACCACCCACACCAGCATCGCGAACCAGAACACCAGATTGCAGACCGCCGCCAACGGGACGCCACCGGTCATGCTCAGCAGCCGGAGGATCGCCGGGAGTCCGATCTCGCGCCGCAGGCTGCCGGGATTTCGCAGGTGCACCAGCATGGTCTGCAAGTAGCCCTTGTACCAACGGGACCGCTGTCTGATCCAGTTCACCACGTCGGAGTTAGCCTCCTCCAACGTGATCGAGTCGAGGATCAGCGTGCGGTAACCGTGCCGCGCCAGACGCACACCGAGGTCGGCGTCCTCAGTGACGTTGAACTCGTCCCAACCGCCGACCTCACGCCAGATGCGGGTCGGCATGTGATTGGAGGTGCCGCCCAGGGGCACCACGCAGCCGGCCTCCTCGACGGCGGGCAGGATGATCCCGAACCACTGGTCGTACTCCAGCGAAAACCAGCGGGTGAGCAGGTTCTGCCGCTCGTTGAAGTAACCGAGACGGGCTTGCAGACAACCGATCTCGCTCGGCAAGCTGCGGAACGCCGCCACGGCGCGGCGCAACTGCAGCGGATCGGGAAGGTCCTCGGCGTCATAGATCGTCATCATCTCGCCGCGCAGATCGGGCAGGGACATGCCGTAGTTGCAGGCCTTGGGCTTGGTCTTGGGCAAGCTGTGGGGGACCAGGACCACCCTCACCGACTCCAGTTCGGCGCCGATCAACGCCGCCTGAGTCTCCACGTCGTCCTCCTCGACGAGCAGCAGCACTTCCAGTTTGTCCCTGGGATATTCGAGCTTCCCCACCCCGTTGATCAAGTTCGTCACGATCGAGGGTTCGTCGTAGACCGGCAGCAGAACCGTGTAAACCGGAAGTTCGTCATCGGACAGCGCCAGCGCTTCCTCGCGGCTCACCCGGACCATCGCGGACGAGCGGAGTCCCCTGAACAGCAGGTAGTTTCGATCGACCGTGGCCGCCAAATAGAGCGCCGCGACCACGCCCGTCAACAGCGGCGCTGAAAGCGCGGGCGCCTTCACCACGGCGGCCACCACGATTACGCCGAGCAGACCGAACCGGACCAGCGACCAGTTGTTCAGCGCGGTGCGCGCCGAGAAGCTTGGTGGCAGGGGTACAGGTACGGCAGCCTCAGTCACCGGTCGGCGCCCCGGCAGGCTTGAACGATCCGACGAGCCGGCGCGCGACGTCATCGGCGCGACGGATGACCTCGGGGTCGACCTGCCCGTCGACATGCGGCTGCTGACGCGTGGTCCACAGCGCCGGCCGGATCGACGTGTCCAGCAGCGAGATCGGTCGGGGCGGGGGCGGTATGTCGCTTCCGTCGAGCGCCTGGCTGACGATCACGGTGACCCTCTGATAAGCAGTGTCCGTGCGCCACATCCATGTGACGGCGTACCAATGTTGATCGCCGCTGTATGTTGCGGCGTCCGCGTTGCTGTGCACGATCCTCGCGCCGCTCGGGAAGTGCGCCGACGGTGGGGCGGGTCGGTATTCGACCGGATGCGTGCTGGGGTACCAGACGGCGTCGGCGAGGTCGTCGAGCGAGGCCAAGTTGGGGCTGCTGATCACATCGACGGCCGCGGCCGGCTGTCCAGGCCCTCCGGAAATTCGGTAACGGGTCAACGAGGAGTCGTCGCCGAGAAACCGTGTGATGAAGGGGAAATACGTCGGAACGCCGAGGTCCGCGCGGGAAGGCCAGTCGGCGGCGACCAAGGACGGTTCGGAGGGGCGCGCCTGCGGATGGATCACGACCACCAAGACAATGGCGACGGCCGCGAGTGCCACGAGTGACAGCGGCGAACAACGCGGCAGACGCGCGGACCCGCCGTGCGGCCTCGGCTCCGTCGCCGGCGTCACCGTGTGCAGCAGGACAACCGTGAGCACGGGAAGGACACCTGCCGCGACGACGGCCGCGGCGAGCGGGCTGGTGTGCGCGTCGAGGATCGTCACGGTCGAAGCGGACACCACAAAACAGCCGGCTGTCGCTATCAGCCGGTGCGGTAACGGGGCCTGCTCCGATGCCAGGAACACCGCCACCGCGCCGACGACCGCGGTGAGCACCGCGGCGACGCCGGCGGAGCCGCTCAATGCGGCCACCACCAGGACGAAGGGTAAGGGCGTGGCGCAACAGGTGGCGAACACCCAAAGTTTCCACATCCCCACCACGTGGCGAGCGCCGAACAGGACGGTCGAGATACACGCGAACCACACGACGAAACCGAGTGACTGCAACTGCCACAACCCCGAGAGCGTGGGCATGCGCGCGCCGAGCAGGTGAATGCCGGTGAAGCAGGCGATTCCGAACAGTAGGGCGATGATCCAGTCCGACTCCGCATCGCCGACGCCGCCCGTCGGATTGCGGTGGCCGGTGGTGATCAACACCATGAGTACCGGCGCGACCACCGTGATCGCCGTTCGCGAGCCCATCTGCGCATCGACGACGGCTTGTGCAAACACCGAGATGTAGCCGGTCAAGCCCAGTACGGCGACGATCGCGACGCGCGCCCCGAAAGGCAGGGCAGAGACGGACGGCCGACGCCGCGCATCCATCGCGATCGGCGGCTGTTGAGGCAGCGGGCGCGGCGCAACACTGACAGACGTGAGTTCAGCGTGAACTGCGGTGTCCGTCATCGTCTCCCCGAAACGTCCCGGCCTGCGGTTCCGCGCCCGCCAGGACGCGACTAAAATTTGCTAGAATCGTTTAAGCAAGTAAATTGACTGGCTAGTCAACCCTGTGATCTGTTGATACGCTAATAAACATTGGTTACGCAAACGTAAGTAACATAACTGAGATCTAGATCACACGACGTATATCGACCACAGCCGATTTCGTCGTCGCGAACGAGCGGGCGGACACCGAAATCGCGCGTCCGCGCGGCCCGGGGATTGTCCTAGGCTGGCGTCCGTGCCTTCGCGCGAGCGCTCATCCGCCATCTACGTCGCCTCCCCCGAGGGGGACACCGGAAAATCCACCATCGCGCTGGGCATCCTGCACCGGTTGAGGGCCACCGTGGTCAAGGTCGGCGTCTTCCGCCCGATCACCCGCCTCGGCGAGGACAGCGACTACATCCTCGAGCTGCTCCTGGACCACACGACCGCAGGCCTGTCCTACGACGATTGCGTCGGCGTCGGCTACGAACAACTCCATGACGACCCCGACGGCGCGCTCGCCGAGATCGTCGACCGCTACCACCGGGTGGCCGACCAGTGCGACGCGGTGCTCATCGTCGGCAGCGACTACACCGACGTCGCCGCGCCCAGCGAGCTCTCGACCAACGCTCGGATCGCGGCCAACCTCGGCGCGCCGGTGGTGCTGGCGGTCAAGGCGAAGGACCGCAGCCCCGAGAACGTCGCGCACATCGTCGACATCTGTCTCAGCGAGATCGCCGCCCAGCACGCGTACACCGCGGCCGTGGTGGCCAACCGCTGCGATCCCGCCGAACTGCCCGCCGTGCTCGACGCGCTGAAGGGTTTCGACCCCAAGTGTTACGCGTTGCCCGAGGAACCGCTGCTGGTCGCCGCCTCGGTCGCCGAACTGCAGCAGGCCGTCGAGGGCACACTGATCAGCGGCGATCCTGCCTTGTTGTCCCGCGAGGCGATGGACCTCATGGTCGCGGGGATGACGGCCGAACGCGTCCTCGAACGACTCAGCGAGGGCGTCGCCGTGATCGCCGCCGGCGACCGATCCGACGTCGTCCTCGCGCTCGCGAGTGCCCATGCCGCCGAGGGCTTTCCGTCGCTGTCGTGCATCATCCTCAACGGCGGCATCGAACTGCACCCCTCGATCGCCGCGCTGGTCGCCGGGCTGGGCTTGCGACTGCCGATCATCGCCACTCGGTTCCGGACCTTCGAGACGGCCAGCCGGGTGGCCTCCGCGCGCGGCAGGGTGACGGTGACCTCGGTGCGCAAGATCGACACGGCCATAGCGCTGATGGAGGCCCACGTCGACGTCGCCGACCTGCTGGCTCAGCTGGCCATTCCGATCCCCGAGGTCGTCACCCCGCAGATGTTCACCTACAAGCTGCTCGACTGGGCGCGCTCGGACCGCAAGCACATCGTGCTGCCCGAGGGCGACGACGACCGCATCCTGACCGCGGCCGGTCGACTGCTGCACCGCGGTGTCGCCGAGCTGACGATCCTCGGTGAGGAGCCCGTGATCCGCTCGCGCGCAGCGGAACTGGGTGTCGACCTCTCCGCGGCCACGGTACTCGACCCACAGACCAGCGACCTGTGCGACAAGTTCGCCGAACAATACGCCGAGATGCGCAAGCACAAGGGCGTCACCGTCGAACAGGCCCGTGAGGTCATCCACGACGTCTCGTACTTCGGCACCATGCTGGTACACAACGACCTCGTCGACGGCATGGTCTCCGGCGCACGACACACCACCGCGCACACCGTGCGACCCGCCTTCGAGATCATCAAGACGCTGCCCGACGTTTCCACGGTCTCCAGCATCTTCCTGATGTGCCTCGCCGACCGGGTGCTGGCCTACGGCGACTGTGCCATCGTGCCGGATCCGACTTCCGAACAACTGGCCGACATCGCGATCTCGTCGGCGCGCACGGCGGCGAGCTTCGGCATCGAACCGCGCGTGGCCATGCTGTCCTATTCGACGGGAACCAGCGGAACCGGCGCCGATGTCGAGAAGGTCCGGGAGGCAACGGAATTGGTCATGCAGCGGGAACCCGACCTGTTGGTTGACGGGCCGATCCAGTACGACGCCGCGGTGGAACCGTCCGTCGCCGAATCGAAGCGACCCGATTCTAAGGTGGCCGGCCGTGCCACGGTGCTGATCTTCCCCGACCTCAACACCGGCAACAACACCTACAAGGCCGTGCAGCGCAGCGCGGGCGCGATCGCCATCGGACCGGTGCTGCAAGGCCTGAAGAAACCCGTCAACGACCTCTCGCGCGGGGCGCTGGTGGAAGACATCGTCAACACGGTGGCGATCACCGCTATCCAGGCGCAGACGCTCTGATGACCCGCAGCGTCCTGGTGCTCAACTCGGGATCGTCCTCGCTCAAATTCGCTGTCATCGAACCGGATTCGGAGACGATGGTGGTGGACGGCATCGTCGAGCGCATCGGCGAGGGGCAGGTGCGCGACCACGCCGAGGCGCTGCAGTCGGCGTTCGACCAGATGGCCGAGGCGGGTAAGGGTCTCGACGCGCTCGACCTCATCGCCGTCGGCCACCGCGTCGTGCACGGCGGCCCGGACATCTACGAGCCGACCCTCATCGACGACGCCCTCGTCGCCAGGATCGACGAGCTCTCACCCCTTGCCCCGCTGCACAATCCGCCCGCGCTGCTGGGAATCCAGGAGGCGCGCAAGGCGCTGCCCGACCTGCCGCACGTCGCGGTCTTCGACACCGCGTTCTTCCACGACCTTCCCGCCGCCGCCGCGACATATGCGATCGACCGTGACATCGCCGAGCGGTGGCACATCCGACGCTACGGATTTCACGGCACCTCACACGAGTACGTCAGTCAGCAGGCCGCCGAATTCGTCGGGCTTCCGTTAAAGTCGGTGCGCCAGATCGTGCTGCACCTGGGCAACGGCGCGTCGGCCTCGGCGATCGACGGAGGCCGCCCGATCGACACCTCCATGGGGCTGACCCCGATGGAGGGGCTGGTGATGGGAACCCGTTCCGGCGACATCGATCCCGGCATCCCGTTCTATTTGTGGCGCACGGCGAAGATGGGCGTCGAGGACATCGAGGAGATGCTCAACCGCCGCTCCGGAGTCCGTGGGCTCGGCGGCGAGGTCGACTTCCGGGTGCTGCACCAGTGCATCGATGACGGGGACGCGTCCGCGCAACTGGCGTACGACGTCTACATCCATCGGTTGCGCAAGTACATCGGTGCCTACTTGGCGCTGTTGGGCACCACCGACGTCATCACCTTCACCGCGGGGGTGGGGGAGAACGACGCCGCGGTACGTCGCGACGCGTTGAGCGGAATGGCGCCGCTGGGGGTAGAGCTCGACGAGGCTCGCAACGCCAGCCCCGAGAAGAAGGCCCGGCGGATATCGGCCGACAGCTCTCGGACGACGGTGCTAGTTGTTCCCACTGATGAGGAGCTTGCGATCGCCCGGGCCTGCACGCACCTCGTCGAGCACTGAGCGCGGCTTCTCGAGCGGCAACTCCTCGGCCGAAGCGCAGATCGCCAGCAGGCGTCGGACCTGCCTGCCGCAGCGCACCTGCCAGTCGATACCGTTCCGGGAGCAGATCACGTTGATGTAGTGCAGTGCGGCGAAGCCGGCGGTGCCGAAGAAGTCGACGAGCCGCAGATCGACCACCAGCCGCCGGGTTCCGGCGACCTGACCTTCCACATAGGTCGCCAAAGCGCGGCCGTTGGTCGCATCGATCTCGCCCTCGACCGTGACGAGGACGGTCGAACCATGTCGGTGGGACGCGGTGAAGCTGGCGCGGTGATGGTGTTCGCACTGATCGAAGGACCGGGGGTCGGGTCGGAAGACCCGGCAGGTTCCTACAGCGGACACGGTGCACTCCTGTTGTCGAGATGCAATTGAAACCGCGGATGCCGTCAGCGGCACCTAACCGTTCCTCGGCCGCAAGCCGGGAGTGTTGCCGTTTGACCTCTGCAGTTGGCTGTGACCTCAACCTGTGATGCAGATTACTACGGATTCCGCGCCTTGACCATTGAGTCTTACGACATGCGCAAATCCTGTAAACCAGGCGCTCGCTGCGCCGGGGTTTGCTGCGTCGGCCACTGATTCCGTAGGTGCCACTGCCGCCGGGCGGCGGCGGTGAGGATGAATTTGCCCGGTCGGCAACCGACCGAAATCGTGGCGCAATCGCCGTCGCCTTGAGTGGGGCTATCCGTGCGACGAAGGGACACCCATGGCGAGCATCTATGAACGAATCGGCGGGCACGAGGCCCTCGAAATGGTGGTCGAGGCCTTCTACGGCCGAGTGCTTGCCGATGATCAGCTGGCCGGGTTCTTCAGCGGCACCAACATGGCGCGGCTCAAGGGTCGGCAGGTCGAGTTCTTCGCCGCCGCGCTGGGAGGCCCCGACCCCTATACCGGTGCGCCGATGCGCCAGGTGCACCAGGGCCGCGGCATCACCGTGCACCACTTCAACCTCGTCGCCGGCCATCTGGCCGCGAGCCTCGCCGCCGCCGGGGTGCCGTCGGAGACGGTCGACGAGATCCTGGCCGCCATCGCGCCGCTGAGCGACGAGATCGCAACGGCGAGCGTCGCCTGATCACTAGAACGTGCTGGTGGGGCGGACGCTGTTGGCCAGGTCGACCAGCGCGTAGCGGTGGGCCTGCGTCGGCGCCACCCGCGCGAGGGCCCGCAGCGAGGCCTCCACGCCCAGCTGCAACCCGTGCTCGGTGAACGGAAACCCGAGGATGTGGTTGGTGCTCGCGGTGTTGTCGGCCAGCCAGTCCAACGCCGTGCCCAGCACAAGCGCGCGGATCTGCAGCACCCGCGGCTCGGTGTCGGGCAGCGCCTCGACGCGCCGTGCGGCGTCCCGGATCTGCTGTTCGGTGATCTCGCTCGACGACCGACCGGACAGCAGCGTGACCGCACTGGTCAACCGGGCCGTCGTGAAGTGGCGGGACATCGCGGGCACCTTGTCGAGGGTCTTCACGGCCTCGTCACGCTCACCGGCGGCCGATTGCGCGCGAGCCAATCCGAACCCCGCCGAGATCACGCCGTTGTCGGTGGACCACACGGTGTTGTAGAACTTGTTCGCGTCCGGGGTGCCTGCCAGCTCGGCGGTGGCCGCCAGGGCCAGTTTGGGCGCCAGCTCGCCCGGCAGGGTGTCGAGCACCTCGGTGAAATGCTTTGTCGCCGAGTCGTAATCGGCGGTCAGCAGCTCGGCGACGGCCTTGAACCAGACCAGCCGCCACGGCCAGCCCACCCGCTCGGCGAGGTCGTCGAGCTTGCGGGTGGCCTTGGCCACGTCGCCGAGGTCGAGCAGGGCCCGCACCTCCATCAGCGGCAGTTCCACCGAGTCCGACAGATCGATGCCCTCGGAGTCCAGCGCGCCGTGCCTGGCGGCGCGCAACTGGTCGAGGGTCTGTACGGGCTGGCTTACCACGCTGGCCGACAGCACCGGCGCGCCGACATCGGTTGGATCCACCAGCGGAACCGGCAGCGCCCTGACGATCTCCTGCGCGGTCAGCCGTTCGGAGTGCACCTGCCCGTCGAGATAGACGTCGGTGTGCGCGACCAACAGGTCGATGCCGAACGTGAATCGGGTCGGCGAGAACACCGTCGACAGACCGGGTTTGGGCGACCCGGTGTCCTTGGCGACCACCTCGCGCAGCACGCCGAGCAACTGGCTCGACATCTCCTCGGCGCTGCCGAACCGCCGCCGCGGGTCCGGGTCGATCGCCCGGCGCAGCGCCCGGCCGAACGAATCGTATTCGGACAGCACCGGATCGTCCTCGGGTAATCCGTCGACGTAACGGCCCTTGCGCGTGCGCAGTTTCAGGGTCAGCGCCGCGAGGGTGCGCCCGACGGTGTAGATGTCGGTGGCCACCGTCGGCCCGGTGCGCACGATCTCGGGTGCCTGATATCCCGGGGTGCCGTAAAGGTACCCGAACGAGTTGATGGTCGACACTGCACCGAGGTCGATGAGCTTGAGCTGCTCCTCGGTGATCATGATGTTCTCGGGCTTGAGGTCGTTGTAGGTCAACCCGATCGAGTGCAGATAGGCCAGGGCGGGCAGGATTTCGAGCATGTAGCCGATGGCCTGGGCGACCGGCAGCTTCTCACCCTTGGCCTGTTTGAGCGATGTGCCGCCGACGTACTCCATCACGATGTAGCCGACCGGGTTGCCGTGCTGATCGGCGTGCTCGACGAAGTTGTAGATTTTCACGATCCCCGGATGGGTGACCTCGGCGAGGAACTGCCGCTCGGCCATCGCGATCTTCTGCGCCTCGGCGTCACCGGAATGCACCAGACCCTTGAGCACGACGGGGCGTTCGTTGACGTTGTGGTCGAACGCCAGATAGACCCAGCCGAGGCCGCCGTGCGCGATACAGCCCTTGATCTCGTACTGATCGGCGACCATGTCGCCAGGGTTCAACTGCGGCAGAAACGAATACGGGCTACCGCAATGCGGGCACCAACCCTCGGACTGGCCCGGCTTGTCACCGCTCGACCGGCCGACCGGGCGGCCGCAGTTCCAGCAGAACCGCTTCTTCTCCGCCACAACCGGATTCGTCATCAACGCTTCGAGCGGATCCTTGGCCCGCACCCGCGGAATCTCGACCAGCCCGCCGCCGAGGCGGCGCGTACGCGACAGCGCCCTCGTCGTCGTGGTGGTGGTGGCGTGCTCCTGCGGTTCGGTGTCCCCGGTGCCGAGGGACGCGTCCTCGTCGTCGTCGAAGTGCGGGCGGAACACCGCCTCGGTCGCCATCGGGCGCACGGTCGAACCCGAATCCATGCCCATGTCGTCGAAGCTCGCGGGCTGGGTGCCGGGGCCCTCGTCGTCGAAATCTTCCAGCTTGGTCTCGGACATCAGTCGGAGTACCTCGCGACGGGGGGAGCTGGTGCCGGACCGAGCACCGTAAGCCACTTGCGGTACAACGTGTTCCAGGTGCCGTCGCGGCGGATGCGTTCGAGCGTGCCGTTGACGAACCGCACCAGGCCGGTGTTCTGCCGGTTGACCCCGATGCCATAGGGCTCTTCGTTGAGGCTGGGGCCGACGATGTGCAGATACGGATCTTGGGACACCAGGCCGGCCAGGATCGAGTCGTCGGTGCTGACCGCCTCGACCTGCCGCTGCTGCAGCGCGACCAGGCAGTCCGCCCACGCCACCACCCCGACGATGATCGGCGGCGGCGTGATCTGCCGGATCCGCTCCAACGATGTCGTGCCCTTCGCGACGCACACGCGGCGACCGGACAGATCCGACGCCTGGCGGACCGTCGAGTCGCGCGGCGCGAGGATTCGCTGATTGGCGGTCAGGTAGGCGGTCGAGAAGCCGATCAGCTTCTTGCGCTCGCAGGTGATCGTCATGGTCTTCACGACGACGTCGACCTGGTTGTTCTGCAGCGCCGCGATGCGGTCCGCCGACGACAGGATGCGGTACTCCACCTGCGACGGCGTCCCGAAGATGTCGCGGGCGATCTCACCGGCGATGTCGACGTCGAAACCGGTGATCTGGCCGGTGATCGGGTCGCGGAACGAGAACAGGTTGCTGCCGATGTCCAGACCGACGATCAGGCGCCCGCGCGCGCGGATGTTCGCGACGGCCTCGTCCGCCTGGGCGCGGTTGTTGAACGGCCGCAGGCTCGCGGTGCGGTCGCAGTCCTCGGTCTCGTCATCGGGTGGGCGCACCGGCTGCGGCGGCAACTCCTCCATGCCGGCCGGCGTGGGCGGGGGAAGCGTGACGTTGGGTGTCGAGGTCACCGAGGCCGCCTGGCCGCACCCGGTGAGCACCAGTGCGGCGGCGGCGAGGATGTTGAAGACCTTCCTCACCGGCCGTCTGTTCTTCGCGCAAGCGCTCATCACCGGCCGTCTGTTCTTCGCGCTAGCGTCCCCCTGCACTCCGCACGGGCGGTACCCCCACATCACCGGTACTCACTCAGCCTCGGCCACAACCCCAGCGCCACCGCGACCGCCGCGACGACGCTGAGCACGGCGGCGCCGACGGTGGCGCCCGACAGCACCCGATGGGCGTTGACGATGTCGTTGCGCAGCTGGCCGCGGCTCTCCTCGATGCCCTGGCTCAACGCCTCGTCGAGCTTGTTGAACGCCGGCGTCGAATCGTCCTCGCCGGTGCCCAGCGCGACCTGCGTGGCGGCCTGGTAGTTGCCCACGCTGATGTAGGCGTTGATCCGATCGTCGGCCGCGCGCCAACGCTTCAACAATTGCTCGGCCTCACCCAGGTCCGTCTTGTCGATGGCGTCGTCGCGGGCCAGGTAATCCGAAAGCTGCTGCTGCATCATGTCGATGCGTTGGTAATACGACTGCTTGCGCACGGTCTCGTCGCCGCGGCGGATCAACGACAGCGTCTCGTCGGCGCGGGCCTGCTGCGCCGTGATCGCCAGGTTCGTCACGGTTTTCAGCGACTCGGCCGCGGTGTCCTTGGCGCTGCGGCTGTCGGAGGTCGAGATGACCAGCGCCGTGCCCACCCAGATCAACATGGTCAGCACGGCCAGGCCGCCCGCGACGAAGCCGACGTTGATCCGCCTTCGCGTGCGCCTGGCCAGCCACCGGTTGGCGAACACCCCGAACAACAGCGTCGCCAGGACCACCAGGATGACCGGGCCGGGAATCCGGGTGGACGCGCTGGTCTCGGCGTCCACCCGCGCCGAGGTCTCCTCATAAAGCTGTTGCGCCCCGGGCAGAATCTGCGTTTGCATCAACGCCGACGCTTCCGACAGGTACGACGACCCGACCGGATTGCCCGCGCGGTTGTTGGTGCGAGCGGTCTCGACCAGGCCGGTGTACACCGACAGCTCGGCGTTGATGCGCCCGAGCAGTTGCACCAGATCCTCGTCGGTGAGCCCGCTCGACGCTCGCGTCACGGCGACCGACGCGTCGGTGATCGCCTGTTCGTACCGCTGTCTGACGTCGCGCGGCTCCGCGCCCGCAATGAACGCCGTGGCCGCGGCGGCGTCGGCCACCGACAGCGTCGTGTAGAGCTGACCGGCGGCGAACGACAGCGGCTCGGTGTGGTTGAGCACCGTCATGAGCGCCCGCTGCCGGTCGTTGATGGTGGTGGACGTGGCGAACGCGCTGGCGATGACGAGCGCGGACAGCACGACCCCGATGGTCAGGATCCGGCCCGGCGTGGTCCACAGGAACCACCAGCGTTGCTGTGCCGGTGTCGACGGCGACCGCGACGCGAGCGGCTCCGTCGACGGGTGCGCCAACTCCACAGTCACGTGCGCGCGGACCTCATCAGCATCGCTTTCCGGCTCGTCGTTACGACCGCTCCCACTCTATGAAAGAAGTCTAAGAGTTTCCGGCAGGCGGGGCGGCCCTATTGTTGAGGCGTGCGCGGCGACGGTGACGGATGGGTGGTTTCCCAAGGCCAGGCCTACTGGGGCAGGTACGGCGCGGCCGGACTGCTGCTGCGGGCGCCCGGTCACGACGGCGCCACCGTGGTGTTGCTCCAGCACCGCGCGGCGTGGAGTCACCAGGGCGACACCTGGGGGCTGCCCGGCGGCGCGCGCGACAGCCACGAGACGGCCGAGCAGGCGGCCATCCGCGAGGCGCACGAGGAGGCGGGGCTGCCCGCCGAGCAGCTGACGGTGCGCAAGGTGGTGGAGACCAAGATAGTCGCGGGCGACGGGGTCAGCTGGAGCTACAACACGGTCATCGCCGACGCGCCGGAGATGCTGCGCACGGTGCCCAACCGCGAAAGCGCCGAGCTGCGCTGGGTGGCCGTCGACGAGGTCGCGGAGCTGCCGCTGCATCCGGGATTCGCTGCCAGCTGGGAACGGCTGCGCGACGAGTTCGCCTCGATCCCGCTCCTGGTCAACCGGCAGCTGTGAGCGCCGCCTTCAACTGAGCGGCCGCGGCCCGCGGATCCTCGGCGCCGGTGATCGCGCGGACCACGACGACGCGTCGCGCGCCGGCCGCCAGCGCCTGCGCCAACCGGTCGGCATCGATGCCGCCGATCGCGAACCACGGCTTGTCCGTACCCAGTTGGGCGGTATGCCGGACCAAGTCGAGGCCGGGCGCCGGGCGGCCCGGTTTGGTCGGCGTCGGCCAACACGGACCGACGCAGAAGTAGTCGACGGCCTCGTCGACCGCCGCCGCGACCTGGCCGGCGTCGTGGGTGGACCGGCCGATCACCGGCCTCTCGCCGAGGATGTCGCGCGCCACCGCCAGCGGGAGGTCATCCTGGCCCAGATGCAGCACGTCGGCGCCGGCGGCCAGCGCGATGTCGGCGCGGTCGTTGACGGCCAGCAGCGCGCCGTGTCGCCGGGCCGCATCCGCGAGCACCTCGAGCGCCTCGAGTTCCTGGCGTGCCTCCAGCGGCCCGAACCGCTGTTCGCCCGGCGAGCCCTTGTCGCGCAGTTGGATGAGGTCGACTCCGCCGGCGAGGGCGGCGTCGGCGAACTCGGCGAGGTCGCCGCGGTCACGCCGGGCGTCGGTGCACAGGTACAGCGACGCGCCGGCCAGGCGTTCCCGAGGTTGGTGCACACCGCGACGCTAGCGACCCGCCGTTCGGGATGGAGCCGGCGGGTAGGGTGGGTTGACGAACGCGGGAGTCCCGGGAACGGGGACTGAGAGTGGGCATCCGAACCTGCCCTTACCGTCGCACCTGATCCGGGTCATGCCGGCGAAGGGAGGGATGTTGACGAAACCAAGCCTGGCCGTGATCGGCGGCGGCGTCATCGGTTTGGCCGTGGCGCGACGCGCGCTGAACGCGGGCTGGGACGTCCGGGTGCATCGCACCGGCGAACGCGGCGCGTCGTGGGTCGCGGGCGGCATGCTCGCACCCCACAGCGAGGGCTGGCCCGGCGAGGAGAAGCTGCTCCAACTCGGGCTCGAGTCGCTGCATCTGTGGCACGGCGGCTTCCTCGACGGCCTGCCCGGCGACGCGGTCACCGCCCGCGAATCGCTCGTGGTCGCCGTCGACCGCGCCGACGCGGCGGACCTCAAGACGGTGGGCGAGTGGCTTGCCGCTCAAGGACATCCGGTGACCGCGACGACGTCCGCACGCGATATCGAACCGTTGCTGGCTCAGGGCATCCGGCACGGCTTCCGCGCCGAAACCGAACTGGCCGTTGACAATCGGCTGCTGGTGGATGCGCTGGGCGCCCTGTGCGAGAGGCTCGGTGTGCAGTGGGCGCCGCCGATCGCCGACCTCGCCGAAGCGCAGGCGGACGCCGTCGTGATCGCCAACGGTATCGATGCACCCAAGCTGTGGCCGGATCTGCCGATCCGGCCGGTCAAGGGTGAGGTGTTGCGGCTGCGGTGGCGCCGCGGCTGCATGCCGGTGCCGCAGCGCGTCATTCGGGCCCGGGTGCACGGCAGGCAGGTCTACCTCGTGCCGCGGACCGACGGGGTGGTCGTCGGCGCGACGCAGTACGAACACGGCCGCGACACCGCGCCCGCGGTGACCGGGGTGCGCGAACTGCTCGACGACGCATGCGCGGTGATGCCGTCGCTGGGCGAGTACGAACTCGCCGAATGCGCCGCGGGCCTGCGGCCGATGACCCCGGACGGATTACCGCTCGTCGAACGCCTCGACGAGCGGACACTGGTCGCGGCGGGCCACGGACGCAACGGTTTCCTGCTCGCACCCTGGACGGCCGAGCGGATCGCGGCCGAACTCGATGTCACGGTTGGAGTAACACAATGAAGGTTCTTGTCAACGACGAAGCGGTGGAAGTGGATGCGACCACCACGGTCGCCGCGCTCTTGGAACGCCTCGGCTTCCCGGAGAAGGGCATCGCGGTCGCGCTGGACTTCTCGGTGCTGCCGAAGTCGGAGTGGGACACCGCACTGGCCGACGGCGCCCGCGTCGAGGTGGTGACGGCGGTGCAGGGTGGTTGACACGAAGCTGACGATCGCCGGACGCGAATTCGGCTCGCGACTCATCCTCGGCACCGGAGGCGCGGCGAACCTCGCGGTGCTGGAGGAGGCGCTCGTCGCGTCGGGCACCGAGCTGACCACCGTGGCGATGCGGCGCGTCGACGCCGATGGCGGCACGGGCGTGCTCGAGTTACTCAACCGGCTGGGCATCACACCGCTGCCGAACACCGCGGGTTGCCGCGGCGCCGCCGAGGCGGTAATGACGGCGCAACTCGCCCGTGAGGCGCTGCACACCGACTGGGTGAAGTTGGAGGTGATCGCCGACGAGCGCACGCTGCTGCCCGACGCCGTCGAACTGGTCAGGGCCGCCGAGCAATTGGTCGACGACGGTTTCACCGTGCTGCCGTACACCAACGACGATCCGGTACTCGCCCGCCGGCTCGAGGACATCGGGTGCGCGGCGGTGATGCCATTGGGTTCGCCGATCGGAACGGGGTTGGGTATCGCCAACCCGCACAACATCGAGATGATCGTCGACGCCGCCTCGGTACCGGTGGTGCTCGACGCCGGTATCGGCACCGCCAGCGACGCCGCGATGGCGATGGAACTGGGTTGCGACGCGGTGCTTTTGGCCACCGCCGTGACCCGGGCCGCCGACCCGCCGACCATGGCCGCGGCGATGGCGGCCGCGGTCACCGCGGGCCACCTGGCGCGCCACGCCGGCCGCATTCCCAAGCGGTTCTGGGCGCAGGCGTCCAGCCCGGCTCGATGAGCCGCTATGTCGCACTGGGAAGTTCGATGGCGGCGGGACCGGGAATCGGTCCCCGCGCCGAAGGCGCACCATTGGCCGCCGGCCGCTCGGCACGCAACTACGCGCACCTGGTCGCGGCCGAGTTGGGCCTCGACCTCGTCGATGTGACGTACTCCGGGGCCACCACAGCGAACGTGCTGCACGAACCGCAACACGGTGCGCCGCCGCAGATCTCGGCGTTGAACGGCTCCGAAGAGTTGGTGACGGTGACCATCGGCGGAAACGACGTCGGCTACGTGCCGATGCTGTTCGCCGCGGGCCTGCCGCGGCCTGCGCGCAAGCTGCCGCTGCTGGGCAACGTACTGCGCGCCCATCTCGACCCGCGGGCCCGCGACGAGGCGCTGACCGAGGTCGGCGCCTCACTCGTCGAGGTCGGTCGGACCATCCGTGCCCGTGCACCTCACGCGACGGTGCTGTTCGTCGACTACCTCACGCTGCTGCCCCCGCCCGGGGTGCCGGCACCCCCGTTGCCCGACACCGACGTCGCGACCGGCCGTCACGTCGCCGACACCTTGGAGCGGCTGACCGCCGAGGCCGCCGCGGCGACCGGCTGCGGACTGGTGCGGGCCGCCGGGCACAGTCGCGCACACCACGCGTGGTCGGCCGACCCGTGGACGACGCGGTTCGGGTTGTTCGACTTCCTGCGGCCGGGCAGGCCCGCGCCTCTGCACCCCAACGCGGCGGGCATGCGTGCCGTGGCCGGCCTGATCGTCGCGCAACTGACGGGCTGACGCCCGGGCGACGCTAACGTAGTGGGCAATGAGCCAACCACCGGTTTCGAAAACTTCGAAAACAATCGCCCTGATCTCCGCCGCCGTCGTGGTGCTCGGAGGCTGCGGCCGTGACACCGAGCCGCAGCCGACGGTCCAACCGCCCACCACTCAAGCGGGGGTCTCCCCGGCCGCCGTCGACTTCGCCAGGGGCCTAGCCGGGCGCACATCCGCCGACGCCATGTACCAGCATCTGGTGCGGCTGCAGGAGATCGCCGACGACCACGACGGCAATCGGGCGCTGGGCACACCGGGTTACGACGCCAGCGTCGACTATGTGGCGAACGTACTGCGCGACAGCGGATTCGACGTTGAGACACCGGAATTCGAGGTCCGGCTGCCGTTCGCCGACGAACCCGCGCTGACGGTCAGGGGCACCCCGGTCAAGGCAAGACCGCTGAACTTCACGATCGGCACGCCGCCCGACGGGGTGTCGGGTCCGCTCGTGCTCGCGCGCGCCGAGGACTCGCCGGGTTGCACCGCTTCCGATTACGACGGCCTGCCCGTCGAGGGCGCCGTGGTGCTCGTCGACCGTGGCAAATGCCAGTTCTCGGACAAACAGGAGGCGGCCGCCGAGCGCGGCGCGGTGGCGCTGATCGTCGCCAACAACGAGGACAACGACGAGATGGGCGGCACGCTCGGCGAAGACACCGAACCGGCCATCCCGGTCGTCAGCATCACCAAGGCCGAAGGCGAACGCCTGCGCGCCGAACCGGGCGACGTCACCCTCAAGCTCAACGCGGGTGTGCGTCGAGAACGGACCCGCAATGTCATCGCCCAGACCAAGACGGGCGACACCCACAACGTGGTGATGGCCGGGGCCCATCTCGACAGCGTCCCGGAGGGGCCGGGCATCAACGACAACGCGTCCGGGGTGGCGGCCGTGCTGGAATCCGCGGTGCAGTTGGCCGGTTCCCCCGACGTCGAGAACGCGGTACGGTTCGGTTTCTGGGGTGCTGAGGAGGTCGGGTTGTTCGGATCGAACAACTATCTGGGGTCGCTGGATGTCGATGCGCTCAAGGACATCTCGCTCTACCTCAACTACGACATGGTGGGGTCCCCCAACCCGGGCTACTTCACCTACGACGGGAACCAGTCGCTGCCGCCCGACGAGGAGGGCGCGATCAGCCGGGTGCCCGAGGGTTCGGCGGGTCTGGAACGCACGCTCGTGGACTATCTCGACGCTGCCGGAAAACCGGCGGAGGACACCGGCTTCGACGGACGCTCGGACTACGACGCCTTCACCCTGGCCGGCATCCCGGCCGGCGGCACGTTCTCGGGCGCCGAGACCAAGATGACGCCCGAACAAGCCGAGCTGTGGGGTGGTGAAGCGGATCAGCCGTTCGACCCCAACTACCACAAGGCCTCGGACAACCTCGAGCACATCGACCGCACCGCACTCGGCATCCACGGGGCCGGGGTGTCGTATGCGATCGGCATCTACGCCCAAGACCAGGGTGGGCCGAACGGCATTCCGACTCGCGACCTACGCGTTCGTCACGCACTCGCATCATGAAGACCTGGGCGGTCGGTGCGGCAGCGGCGGTCGGGCTCGTCGCGGCCCTGACGTCCTGCTCGTCGCCGGAGCCGGTACCGCCGTCGCCGCAGGAGGTGGCGGACAAGGTCAACGCGGACGGCATGTACACCCACCTGCAGGAGTTGCAGCAGATCGCCGACACCCACGGCGGTAACCGCGCCGACGGCACCCCCGGCTACGACGCCACCGTCGACTACGTCGCACAGTTTCTGCGCGACAAGGGTTTCGACGTCGAGACTCCGGAGTTCGAAATGCTCGACCGCAGTCAGGGCGGCAACCCTTCGATGCGCGCGAGCGGGCGCGAATATCCCGTCGACCAAGCCTCCCTGTTGATCACCACGCCGCCCGGCGGGCTCAACGCGGTCACGCTCCGGCCGACGCGGCCCGCCGGCTGCCGGACCGCCGACTACGACGGCGTCTCGGTGCGGGGGGCGATCGCGATCGTCGACGACACGGGTTGTTCGGTCGTCGCCAAACAGAACGCGGCGGTATCCGAGGGTGCCGTCGGTCTGCTCGTGGTCAGCTCGCCGGGCAGCAGCGGCAGCCCCGCCGGCCTGTTCACACCCGGCTACTACCAGGATCTGACCGTCCCGGTCGGGGTCATCGACCGCACCGCCGACGCCGCGCTGCGCCGCACCACCGCACCGGTTCGGCTGGTCCTCGACCGTAAACCGGTGATGAAGAAGACCCGAAACCTCGTCGCGCAGACCAAGACCGGCGACGCCCGCAACGTGGTGCTCGCGGGCGCGCATCTCGACAGCTCCGCCGCCAGCCCCGGGGTGAACGACGACGGCACCGGCATCGCGGCGCTGCTCGAGACCGCCGCGGCGCTCGGACCGCAGCCGTCGATCACCAACGCCGTCCGCTTCGTGTTCTGGGCGTCGGAGGAGAACGGTCTGGCCGGGCCGACGAAGTACGTACAGGCGCTGTCGCCGGACGAACTGCGCGACATCGCACTGTATCTCGGCTTCGACATGCTCGGTTCGCCCAACGCGGGCTATTTCACCTACGACGGTGACCAGACGGCCCAGCCCAACCCGGAGATCCCCGCGCGGTCCGTACCCGCCGGTTCTGCCGGTATCGAACGGACGCTGGCCGGCTATCTCAACCTCGCGGGGGTGCGGCCCGCAGACATGCCGCTGAGCCAATTCACGGACTATTACCCGTTTCTCACGGCCGGGGTGCCGATCGGCGGGCTGACCGCCGGTTCATCGCAGCGCAAGACCGAGATCCAGGCCCGGCTCTGGGGCGGCCGGGCGGGAGTGCCCTTCGATCCGAACTATCGAACCAAGCGCGACACGGTCGAGAACGTCAACCGGGATGCGCTGTCGGTGCTGGGTCCCGCGGTCGCCTATGCCGTCGCGAGCTACGCGCAGTCGATCGACGGCGTCAACGGCGTTCCGCCTCCGGATCAGCGGCAGCGGACCGCTCGCTAGCCTGCCGGAACCCCAACAGCCGCATGCCGTGATACACCGCGAGCGCGGCGATCGAACCCAACGCGATTCCGGTGAAGGTCAAACTGCCTGCGTTCCAGGTGAAGTCGGCGATGCCGATGATCAACGGGATGGCCGCGGTCATCTGGTTGATCGGCTTGGAGAAGTCGACCCGGTTCGTCAACCAGATCCGGACCCCCAGCACGCCGACGAGGCCGTACAACACCACAGTCGCACCGCCGAGCACGCCCGCCGGGACCGCCGAAATCGCCGCGCCGACCTTCGGACACAGTGAGAGCAGGATCGCCACGACGCCGGCAACCCAGTACGCCGCAGTCGAATACACCCGGGTCGCCGCCATCACGCCGATGTTCTCGGCGTAGGTGGTGGTGGCCGAACCCCCGCCGAAACCGGCCAGCGTCGTGGCCAGACCGTCGGCGGCGAGCGCCCGGCCCATCACTGGATCGACGTCGGTGGCGGTCATCTGTCCGACCGATTTCACGTGCCCGATGTTCTCGGCGACCAGGGCGATCACCGCGGGCAGGAACATCGGCAGCACCGCGACGGTGAACGTCGGCGTCTGGAATTCCGGCAACCCGACCCACGGCGCGGCCGCGATCGCCGCGGTGTCGATCTCATCGAGCGCCAGCGCGAGAAGGTATCCGACGAGGACGGCCAGGAAGATCGCCAACCGGCCGATGAGCCCGCGGAAGAACGCGAGCGTCGCGACCAGCAGCACCAGCGTGACGAGCCCCACCAGCGGACCCTGTTCGAAGTTGGCCTTGGCCGACGGCGCCAGGTTGAACCCGATCAGCGCGACGATCGCGCCGGTGACGACGGGGGGCAGGGTCACGTCCAGCCAGCGGGTGCCGACCAGGTGGACCAGACCGCCGATCGCGACGAGCGCCAGACCGACCGCCACCAGACCGCCGAGGGCGCTGCCCGTTCCGTGCGAGGCCACCGCCGCGGTGACCGGTGCGATGACCGAGAAGCTCGAACCCAGGTAACTGGGCAGGCGATTGCCCGTGATGATCAGGAACAGCACCGTTCCGACGCCGGAGAACAGCAGCGTCGTCGCGGGCGGAAAGCCGGTGAGCACGGGAACCAGGAATGTGGCGCCGAACATGGCCACCACGTGCTGGGCGCCGAGCCCGATCGTCCGGCCCCAGCCGAGACGTTCGTCGGGCGCGACGACGAAGTTGTCGTCGGACTGCGCCTCGACGTGTTTCCAGGTCAGCTCGATCACGGTCTAAGACGGTAAGCCAGCGCGCCCGCGAGCACCACGCAAGCGCCGGCCACCACCGACGGCAGGGGTAGCAGGACCGCCAGCAGCAGGCACCCGGCCAGCCCCACCGCGGGCACCGTTCGGCGGCCGAGGGTCCAGGCCGACGCGTTGGCGATCGCGTAGTAGACGAGCACGGTGAACGAGGAGAACCCGATCGCATGGCGAAGGTCGACGGTGGCGGCCAGCGCGGCGACGAGAACACCGACGACGACCTCGGCGCGGTGGGGGCTGCCGAATCTCGGGTGCACCCGCGCCAGCATGTGGGGCAGGTGACGGTCGCGCGCCATCGCCAACGTCGTGCGGGACACTCCGAGGATGAGCGCCAGCAGCGACCCGACCGCCGCCACCGCGGCACCGGCCCGCACGACCGGCTCGAGCCAGCGGAAGCCGGCCGCGGTCACCGCATCGGCAAGCGGAGCGGTCGCCGAAGCCGTTGCCGCACTTCCCAACTCGGTCAGGACGGCGACCGCGACCAGCGTGTACACCACGAGCGCGATGCCCAGCGCCAGCGGGATCGCGCGCGGAATGGTGCGGGCGGGATCGCGAACCTCCTCGCCCAGCGTCGCTATCCGCGCGTAACCGGCGAACGCGAAGAACAACAGCCCGGCGGCTTGCAGAACGCCGCCGACCGAGGCGTCGGCACCGACGGCCAGCCGCGCCGTGTCGACGCCCCCGAAACCGAGGGTCGTCACCACCACGGTGCCCAACACCGCCAGCACCAGACCGACGATGATGCGCGTCACCAACGCCGACTTCCGGATGCCCAGATAATTCACGGCGGTCAGCGCGGCGACCGCTCCGACCGCGATACCGCGGGCAGCCTGCGGCCATACGTAATAGCCGACGGTCAGCGCCATCGCCGCGCACGACGCGGTCTTGCCGACGATGAAGCTCCACCCGGCGGTGTATCCCCAGAACTCGCCGAGCCGCTCACGCCCGTAGACATAGGTGCCGCCCGATTCCGGATATCGGGCGGCCAGCCACGCGGACGAGGTGGCGTTGCAGTAGGCGACGAGGGCGGCGATGGCGAGGCCGATCAGCAGTCCTGAACCGGCTGCCGCGGCGGCGGGTCCGAGGGCGACGAAGATGCCCGCACCGATCATCGAACCCAGTCCGATGACCACCGCGTCGAAGGTGCCGAGCCGCCGGGGCAGCGCTGGACCCGCCGGCGTGCTCACGCCGGAATGCTAGATCAGGCGTTGTGGTGGTGCTGCTGCAACGACTCGCGCGCAGACGTCGTCGCCGACGCGACGAGGGCCGTCAGCAGTGCGGCGCCGCCGAGCAGGGCCAGGGGGATGGTCCACAGCCGGCGCGTCAGCAACGCGGTTTCACACCGGTCGACATAGTCGGCGCCACCGGCGGCCGCGGCCGCCTGCGTCAGATCGGACAGATAGCCGGTTCCGCATTTGATCTGGAATCCATATTGGTCGTAGCTGTCCAGGAACACCGGAAAGTTCAACGCCAGCAGGGCGCCGGCCAACACGACCGCGGCGATGATGCCGGTCCAGGCAAGTCGGTGGTGGTGGTCGGACAATGTGTTCCCCCGTTCATGTCATGCAGACGTCGGCGAACAGCAGTACGGGCCAGGAAACGATCGCCCCGAGATACGAAACGACCAGGTCGGCGCCGTTCATCTGCCGCAGGTGTTCGGTGTGAGTGGTCGACCAGAACACACCGACCAGCAGGTAGGGCGTGCCGAGGACGAGTGCCACCGTGATCAACTCGCCGATGGTGACCTGGAAGCCCAGGAACTTGCGAATCGCGCCGAACACTCCATTATGTTAATCGCCATTCTGTGAGCTCTGGCAAGTTCGGGCCGATCCGAAGAAGGCGAACCAGGCCGGTGCGAGGGCGCTCGGTCCGATATCGTGTCTGCCATGTCGCGCACTCGGCCGGCGAGCGGTGACGCGGTCCGGCGCCGGCCGAAGGACCGCAAGGCCCAGATTGCCCGCGCCTCCGCCGAGGCGTTCAGCACACTGGGTTTCTACGGCGTGAGCATGGAGGCCATCGCATCGCGGGTCGGCATCTCGGCGGCGGCCCTGTACCGGCACTACGCGAGCAAGTACGACCTGTTCCGCGACGCCGTGCTGAACCTGGGTCAGCAGCTGGTGGATGCCACCGCGTTCGCCGACGAGGCCGAGAACGACGACCCCCAGCTCGAACTGCGCCGGCTGGTCGCGGCGCTCACCGAGACCGCGATGGCGAACCGGGAAGCCGGCGGGCTGTACCGCTGGGAGGGGCGATACCTGCGCGGCGACGACCAGGCATCGCTGATCGCGCAGATGCGCACCGTCAACCACCGCATCCAGCGTCCCATCCACGCCATGCGACCGGAGCTGACCTCGCGGCAACGGTGGACGCTGTCCATCGCCGTCCTGTCGGTCATCGGCAGCATCGTCGACCATCGGGCCAAGCTGCCTGCCGCGCAGGTGCGGGCGCTGCTGTCCGATCTCGCGCTCTCGCTGACCGCCACGGAACTGCCCGACGACGGCGGCGATGTCGCCGAGCAGCCGGTCGCGCCGGCAGCCACCGGTGTCGAGCCGTCGAAATACGAAGCGCTGCTCAATGAGTCGATGCGCTTGTTCAACATCAAGGGGTACCGCGACACGGGGATGGAGGACATCGCCGCGGCCGTCGGCATGCCCGCGTCGGGAATCTACCGTTACTTCGCAGGCAAGAGCGACATCCTCGCCGCGGCGTTCCGCCGTGCGGCCGACCGGCTCTCCGAGGAGCTCACGGCGATCACCGGCGCGATCGCCGATCCCGAGGACGCGCTCAGCACCGTCATCGACGCCTACGTCGCCAGGTCGTTCGCGCAGCCCGAACTCGAGTACGTCTACTACACCGAACGGCTCAATATGTCGCCGACGGATCAGAAGATCCTGCGAAACATGCAGCGCGCCAACGTCGAATCGTGGGTGGAGCTGGTGGTCGCCGTGCGGCCGGAGTGGACGCCCGGCCAGGCGCGGTTCGCGGTGCACGCGGCCATGTCGCTGGTGATCGACCTGGGCCGGCTGATGTGCTACACGAACTCACCGCAGAACCGCGCGATCCTGCAGGGGATTCTGGATATGACGCTGTTGGGGGGTTACCGGTTGCGCGCCACGTTGCCCGCCAAGTAGGCGAGGTAGCCGAGCGTGCCCACGAGCGCCAGCTTGCGGGTCTTGCGGGCGGCCAGCCCGAGCCCGAGCGCCGTCTCGATACCGCCGTTGACGTAGATGTACTGGCGGGTGTTGCGGGGGAACGCCTGCACGGTCACCGACTCGAACAGCTCCGGCTTGACGAAGTGCGCGACACCGATGCCGGCGACGCCCAGGCCGGCCAACGTGGCCGCGCGCGAACCGCTGTTCGATTCCTCAAGTGACACAGCAGATGTTCCTCTCTGATCAGGAAATTCGGTAGTCGCTCAGAGGATACTGCGATGCCTCCTTGATGGCCTTGCGGGTCGACGTCGGCTGCAGCAGCGTGGCCTCGCCGTTCGGGTCGAAATAGTAGGACCGCGAACCCGCACAGTTGCCCGCCATGAACACCGACTTGCCCATGAGCTTGGTCATGCGGTCGAGATAGCGAGCGTTGGCTTCCTCGGTGACCTCGAATGTGGTTGCGCCCTGCCGCTTGACCTCGCTGAACAGCCGATCCATGTGACGCATCTGATATTCCACGGTATTGAAGAAGTTCAGCCCGAGGAACGCATACGGGCTCGCCATACTCAGATAGTTGGGGAAGTCGGGCACCGTGACGCCCTGATAAGCCTGGAACCGATTCTCGCGCCACCACTTCCCCAGGTTGCGGCCCTTGCGTCCGATGATCTCGATCGCCGGAAAGTTGGCCTCCCATAGATCGAAGCCGGTCGCCAAAATAAGCGTGTCGATCTGGGTCTTCGTTCCGTCGGCGGCGACGACACCGTCGGGTTCGATGCGTTCGATCCCCGAACTCTGAAGGTGCACATTCGGTTTCGTGAATGCACGATTGTAGGTGTTGGAGAACGTCGGACGTTTGCAGCCGAAGTCGTAGTCGGGAGTCAACTGCTTGCGGAGCTCGCGATCGCGCACGGAGAAGAACCGGTGCATCTTGGCCACGTCCGATGCCGCGACGTTGAGCCGGCGGAACAAGAGCTGCCGGTGGCGCAGGCCGACATAGAGGAAGAACTCGTAAATCGCGTCGGTGACGGCTCGAAGTGCGCGCTGCGTGAAGGGAACCCGGGCGAACAACCGCTTGACGCCGTCGGAGATCGGGAAGTCGAGCCTGGGTACCACCCAGACCGGAGTCCGTTGGTAGACGGTTAACTCCGACGCTTTCTTCGCCAGTTCCGGAATCAGTTGCACCGCCGTGGCACCGGTGCCGATGATCGCCACGCGGCGACCGGCAAGGTCGTAGCCGTCGTCCCAGGCGGTGGTGTGGATGATCCTGCCCGCGAAGTCGTCGATACCCGGGATTTCGGGCGTGTGCGGTTGCGACAGGAACCCGGTAGCCGTGATCAGGTAGCGGGCCGTCAGCGTCTCACCGTCGGCCAACGTCACCCGCCACGTGTGGTGCTCGTCGTCCCAGCAGGCACCTTCGACTAGCGTGTTGAACCGCATGTGCCTACGCACGTCGTACTTGTCGGCGACGTCAGCCGCGTACTGCTTGATCTCGTCGCCCGTCGAGTACAACCGCGACCAGTTCGGGTTCGGCTCGAAGTAGTACGAGTAGGTGGTGGTCGGCACGTCGACCGCCAAGCCCGGGTAGTGATTGACGTGCCAGGTGCCGCCGAGGTCGTCCTCGCGATCGAGGATGACGAAGTTCTCGTAGCCCATCCGCTTGAGCTGGATGGCCGCACCGATCCCCCCGAAACCGGCGCCGACGATGACGGCGTCCAAATGTCCCGAAGTCATGGGAAAACGGTACCTCAGCCAGCGGTTCCGGCCCGTCGGCGTGCCGGAGCGATATCAGCTCTTGATCGTGCCGGTACGCGGCGGGTCGAGCGTCGCGATGCAGGTCACGGCCCGGTCGCCCTGGTCCCAAGTCTCCGCAGTGGGATAGAGCACATAGAGCTGGACGGAGGCGTCGGTCATCGCCTCTGGCGAGTAGGCGGCCAGTTCCGGGCTGCACCTCTCGGCGTAGGCGTCGATCGCCGCCTGGCCAGGGAACTCGCCGTCGGGCATCTGAAGCACCGCGAAGACCTCACCGGCGTGGGCCTCGTCACATCCGACCGTTTTCACGGTCAGCACCCGGGTGTTGGCGGGGATCTCCGCCAGACAGTCGCCCTCCTTGACATCGGTCGCGGTCACCGTGCCGCTGCCGACGAGGAAGTAGACCAGCAGGCCGACGACGAGCACCACCGCCCACAGCGCCGACAGCACCAGGCCCGCGATCGCCATGCCGCGACCGCCCTGCCCCTCTTTGGCCTTCTTCAAGCCGACGATGCCGCAGACCACGCTGATCAGCACGCCGCCGAGCAGGCCGAAGACCAGCGATACCACTGCCCACCAGTTCGTGGACCGCTGTTGGGGTGGGGCGTAGTAGGAGCCCTGCTCCGCATACGGGGGCGGCGGCGGTGGCGGGTAACTCGCCGTGGGTGGCGGCGGGTAGGCCTGCGCGGGCGGATACGGATTGGGCGGCGGGCCACCGTATGACGGACGCTCACCGGACGGCGGCTGTCCACCATAAGGCGGCTGCCCGCCGTAGGGCGGCTGCCCGCCGTAGGGCGGCTGCCCGCCGTAGGGCGGCTGCCCACCGTAAGGCGGCTGCCCGTACGGCGGGGGAGGGCCCGGCGGGGTGGTCACGCGAGCAACCGTAGCGCGGCGATCACCATCTAGCTGCGTATCGATCCCCAGCGCTCGTGCTTGGCCATCGCGACGCAGACGACTGACCGCGACCCTTCCGACCACGCCTGCGCACCCGGCAGGCCGAGCGCGAGCCGAAAGGTCGGCCCCTCCGGGATATTCGGCGCGTAGTCGAACAGCTTGCCGCTGCACTGGTCGCCGAGCCGCCGCAGGGCCTCCTCGCCGGGATACTCGTGGTCATCGGGTGCGCGCACGATCGCGAAAACCTCGCCGTAGTGCGGTCCGTCGCAGGTCACCCGCTTCACCTCCTGCGGCAGCACATCGGACTCGGATGTGCGCACGCAATCGCCGAGTCGCAGAAGGTCGGCACGCACCGGAGTCGTCATGCGCGGCTGGACGATGTAGAACCAGCCGATCGTCGCCAGCGCGACGACGCCGACCACGACGACCGCGACGATCACCCAGTGGCTAGGACGCACTCACCAACCGTAATGCCGCAGCCACCGCCAGCGCGGGCACATCGAGCGTCTTGGATCCCAGATCGTGCCGGGCCCCGGTGATCTCGACGACCTCGGTGGGTGCACCGATCAACGCGGCGGCGGGTCGTAACTCGTCGATCGAGCCGAACGGATCGGCGGTGCCGTGCGTGAAGACCGTCGGGACCGCAATGCGCGGAAGATGTTCGGTGCGGGCACGTTCCGGTTTACCGGGCGGATGCAAGGGATAGGAGAACAGCGTCAGCACATCGACGTCGGCCTGCCCGTCGGCGACCGCCATCGAGGTCATCCGGCCGCCGTAGGAGTGTCCGCCGGCGATGACGGGACCGGCGGCGAGGGTGCGGGCCACGTCGATGGCCTCCACGACTCCGGCCTGGTCGGCCTTGGCCGATCCGGACGGCGGACCCTTGGGCCGTCGGCGCCGGTACGGCAGGTTGTAGCGCACCGCCAGCCAACCGCGTGCGGCCCACTCGTCGCAGATCCGCGCCAGCAGCGGCGCGTCCCTGCTGCCACCGGCGCCGTGGGTGAGCACCACGACACCCGCCGGGTGCCCGTCGGGCTCGTGCGCAACGCCCGCGATCGTCTCGAGGCTCACTCGGTCAGCCTGAACAGCGCCGACACCGGGCCGTGGCCGTGCCCCAGAGGGTATGCGGCGCGCAGGCATTCGGTGACCCAGCGCTTTCCGAACGCGACGGCGTCGGGAACGGAGTAACCGTGTGCCAGTGCGCTGGCGACGGCCGCGGCGAGTGTGTCCCCGGCGCCGTGATCGTGGCCGGTGTCGATTCGCGTGGCCTCGAACTCGTGGAACTCGTTGCCGTCGAAAAGCAGATCCGAACTTTGCGCCGACGCGCGCAGATGGCCACCCTTGACCAGCGCCCACTGTGGTCCGAGGGCGTGCAGGGCGCGGGCGGCCTCGCGCTGGGTGGTGTCGTCGACGACCTCGATGTCGACGAGCAGGCGCACCTCATCGAGGTTCGGCGTCACCAGGGTGGCCAGTGGAAACAGCTGTGTCCGCAACGAATCCAGCGCACTGGGATGGAGCAGCGGATCGCCGTGCATCGAGGCGCACACCGGGTCGACGACGAGCGGCACCGAACCGGCCAGGCCTTGGGTCCGCCAGGTGTCGGCGATGGTGTCGATGATGTCCGAGGACGCCAGCATCCCCGTCTTGGCGGCCTGCACGCCGATGTCGGATGCCACCGCTTCGATCTGCCCGGCGATGACGTCGAGCGGGACTTCGTGAAACCCCTTGACGCCGACCGAGTTCTGGATGGTGACGGCGGTGACCGCGACCAGGCTGTGCACCCCGAGAAGCGCGAACGTGCGCATGTCGGCCTGGATACCCGCACCTCCGCCGGAGTCCGATCCGGCGATCGTCAGCACCCGCGCCGGGGTGGCGCCGGGTGGGGGCAGCGGCAGATAGCTCATGCCAGCGGAAGGTATACGCGATTGCCGTGCTCGGCGAATTCGCGTGATTTCTCGGCCATCCCCATCTGCATGGCGGCTTCGATCGCCTCCTCGCTGTCGAGTCCGTGCGCGGCAGCGTATTCACGGACGTCCTGAGTGATCCTCATCGAACAGAACTTCGGCCCGCACATTGAGCAGAAGTGCGCGGTCTTCGCCGGCTCGGCAGGCAGCGTCTCGTCGTGGTACTCGCGTGCGGTGTCGGGATCCAGCGACAGCGCGAACTGGTCCTTCCAACGGAATTCGAAGCGCGCGCGGGACAACGCGTCGTCGCGCTCCTGGGCATGCGGGTGACCCTTGGCGAGATCGGCGGCGTGCGCGGCGATCTTGTACGCGATGACCCCGTCCTTGACGTCCTTGCGGTCGGGCAGGCCCAGGTGCTCCTTCGGCGTGACGTAACACAGCATCGCGGTGCCGGCCTGGGCGATGATCGCCGCACCGATCGCGCTGGTGATGTGGTCGTACGCGGGTGCGATGTCGGTCGCCAGCGGGCCCAGCGTGTAGAACGGCGCCTCCTCGCACCACTCCTCCTCCAGCCGGACGTTCTCCACGATCTTGTGCATGGGCACGTGGCCGGGTCCCTCGATCATCACCTGCACGCCATGTGATTTCGCGATCTTCGTGAGTTCGCCGAGGGTACGCAGCTCGGCGAACTGGGCGGCGTCGTTGGCGTCGGCGATCGAGCCGGGCCGCAGGCCGTCGCCGAGCGAGAACGTGACGTCGTAGCGTTGCAGGATCTCGCACAATTCGTCGAAGTGCGTGTAGAGGAACGATTCTCGATGGTGTGCCAGGCACCAGGCGGCCATGATCGAGCCACCGCGACTGACGATTCCGGTGACGCGCTTGGCCGTCAGCGGGACGTAGCGTAGCAGCACACCGGCGTGCACGGTCATGTAGTCGACGCCCTGCTCGCACTGTTCGATCACGGTGTCGCGGTACAACTCCCACGTCAGTGCGGCGGGATCGCCGTTGACCTTCTCGAGCGCCTGATAGATCGGCACTGTGCCGACGGGCACCGGCGAATTGCGCAGGATCCACTCCCGGGTGGTGTGGATGTCGCGGCCGGTGGACAGGTCCATGATCGTGTCGGCGCCCCATCGGGTGGCCCACACCATCTTGTCGACCTCTTCGGCGATCGAACTGGTTACCGCCGAATTACCGATGTTGGCATTGACTTTCACTGCGAACGCCTTGCCGATGATCATCGGCTCGGATTCGGGATGGTGGTGGTTGGCGGGGATCACGGCCCTGCCGGCGGCGACCTCGTCACGCACCAGCTCGGGGGAGACGCCTTCGCGTGCGGCGATGAAGGCCATCTCGGCGGTGACCTCGCCGGCACGGGCCCGCTGCAACTGGGTGCCGCGGTCACGCACGACGCCGGGCCGCGGCGATAGCCCAGCCTGAAGATCGAGGGTGGCCGTCGGGTCGGTGTACGGGCCGGAGGTGTCGTAGAGGTCGAGGTGTTCGCCGTTGGACAAGTGCACCCGGCGAAACGGCACCCTCGCGCCGGGTACCGCGTCGAGTTCGCGGTAGAACTTCGTGCTGCCCTCGATGGGGCCGGTGGTCACGGTGACAGAGCCGTTCGCGACGTGCGTCATCTGATCTATCTCCCTACGCCGGCATTACCCGGTCAGGTTCGTACGGTCGACGGGCCCACCCGTCCTCTCAGCGCACTGGTGTGCGCTCCCGTGTATGGACGCCTGCCACGCTAGCGCAGGCGGCGGGGAAGCGGGAGGGGGCGACGAGAGAATCGGCAGAACGGCGGATCGTCTGGGCCCGGCGGCGGGAGAGGTGGTGGTTCCCAGTCGGGTGGCAGGTCTTCGGGCTCGAACGGGTCGTCGATCCAGCGACACCACGGACTCTTGCTCGGTTCCGTGCCCTTGAACACGACCTTCAGGAACCGGGAGCGATTGCGCCATCGACGGACCTCGGTCTCACGCCGCCGCTCCCGACCCCTGCGGCGCAGCTCGGCGTTGATCGGCCGCTGAGCCACCAACCGTGCGCGTGTCCTGGCGACCCGTGTCGCCCTCTCGCGCTTGCGGGGTTTGGGTTCGGCGCAGCTGGGACGCATCTGCGGAAAGAGGTCGAACCCCGCGGGCGACGTTCGATAGGTCCGTCCGGTCGGCGATGTCCAGACGATCGTTCCATCGGGCAGCTGCTCGTCACGCCAGCCGCCGGGACCGTCGTGAAAGGTCTTCAGGCGGTGGTGTTCTCGGCAATAGTCGGCCAGACCCGACGGGACGGTCAACCCGCCCTCGGTCGGGTCTGCGTGGTTGAACGGTGTCGTATGGTCGAGATCGCAGATGGCCGCGGGGCGGTCGCACCCGGGAAACCGGCACGTCAGGTCGCGGAAGCGGACCCATCGATTGACCGCCGCTGTCGGCTGGTAGCGGTGCGCCTGCTCCGGGGTGACTGTCGGCTGCTCGAGCGGGCACACCGTCGCGTCCTTGGCGATATCCCGGACCAGTTCGGCATCGATCACGCCGAATCCCTCCAGGTACCCGGGCTGTTCGCTGCCACCCGTGACGGTCTCTTCGCTCGCGATCACGTTCAGCACGGTGTGCATCTGAGCGTCCGCTCCGGCCGGCGGCCGCGCCGGACATTCGGGCTGACCGCAGTCACAGCTCAACCCACGCCCCTCGCGGAGGGCGTCCACCGCGTCGGCGCGTCGCTGGGTGACGGTACGGGAATCCCTCGCGCAGACCGACATTGCGAGTTCGGAGAGGCGTTTGTCGAACGCCACACCCGCCCTCGAGGACATGCGGGCACGCACCTGGGCCGTGCCGTCCGGTTGCGCGGTGACGGTGACGTAGCGGTCACGCTCCGACGACTCCCGCCGCTCCTTCGCGCCCTCCGGGTCCACCTTCTGCACGATCTCGTCGACCATGTTCTTGACGTTCTGCCGGTTCGGCTCCGCCTACGTGTGAGCTTCTCGGTAATTGCTACGTCGACCTTGTCGATCAGGTCGTCGCCGACGAGTTCGGTGCGGGTGATGACCAACTGTGTTGTGCGCCAGTCGACACCGCCGTTCTCGAGCAGGGCAGCGAGTCTGGGCAGGCGGGTGTCGAGCGCCTCAGCCTGAGCGACAAGGCGACTGGCCAGGGACGGAGCCATGTTCATCACGGCACCGACTTCGGCGGAAGTCCGTGCGAAGCCGGTCACCATCGACCAACCGGGATCGGGATCGATCCCTTCCGCTTCGGCGGTGCGACACACCAACATTGCGGCGATGGCCTTCATTCGGTGAGCCATCAGCGTCGACTCCTCACGCAGGCTCGCCTCGATTGCGGCGACCGCGGTGTCAGGATCGACTGTCTCGAACATGCGTTCGACTATGCCAGAGCCCTCTGACAATTCGCGTTCACGCGAGTTCGATCAAGACCGGGGCGTGGTCGCTGGGCGCTCCGATCCGGTCCTTCCCGCTCTTGCGTTCGTCACGGACGATCTCGGCGTGCGTGACGCGCTCGGCGAGCGCTGGTGAGCCGAGGATGAAATCGATCCGCATGCCACGGTTCTTCGGAAACCGCAGCTGTGTGTAATCCCAATAGGTGTAGACCGCGGGTCCGGGAGTGAACGGCCGCACCACATCGGCGAAACCCGTTTCGACCACCGCGTTGAACGCCTCGCGTTCCGGCGGCGTGACGTGGGTGCTGCCCTGGTAGAACTCCACACTCCAGACGTCCTCGTCGGTCGGCGCGATGTTCCAGTCGCCGACCAACGCGATCTGAGCGCCGGGGTCGTCGGACAACCATTTCTGCGCTGTATTGCTGAGCGCGTCAAGCCATTCCAGCTTGTAGTCGTAGTGCGGCGAACCGACATACCGGCCGTTGGGCACGTACAGGCTCCACACCCGGACACCGTCGCAGGTGGCGCCGAGCGCGCGGGCCTCCGCAGCCGCCTCCGCGTCCGGCTTGTCGCTCCACGTCGGTTGATCGTCGAAGCCGACCTGCACGTCGTCGATGCCGACCCGAGACGCAATCGCCACGCCGTTCCATTGGTTGAACCCGCAGTGGGTCACCTCGTAGCCGGCGGCCAGGAAGGGCATGACCGGAAACTGTTCGTCGTTGCATTTGGTCTCCTGCATCGCCAGCACGTCGACGTCGGCGCGCTCGAGCCAGTCGGTGAGCCGCTCGACCCGGGCCCGAATCGAGTTGACGTTCCAGGTGGCGATCCGCATGGCCTACAGGCTACGAGCGTCGATATAGCGGCTGTGGTGCTGCGTCGCAAAGCCCATCGACCGGTACAGGCCGAGGGCGACGTCGTTGTCGACCAGCACCTGCGCGTATCCGCGGGTTGCGCCCTGCTCCGCGCCCCACTGCAAGAGCGTCGAACACAGCGCGCGCGCCAATCCGCGGCCGCGGGCCTGCTCGTCCACTCGCACCGCCGACAGGCCGACCCAGCGGCGGCCGTCGGGCGCCGAGGTCACCGCGGCCCTGCCGACCGCCACGCCGGGAACCGTTGCGAACGCGACATCGCCGTCGATGACGGCGGTCAACACGTCGACCGGTACGTCGCGCCGGTACAGGCCCAGCCATTCCGCGTCCGGCGTCGGGGCCAGCCGCACCCGCCCATCGACAGCAGGGTCGGCTAAATCGCTTGTCATGACCTCGGTTTCGAGGTGAGTGGATCTGGGTGCCGGGCGAAACAGCCGATCGGGTACCGACAGCCACGGCGTCAGTCCCCGCTCGCCGTACCACCGGGCGATCTCGGGAGCGGCCGTCGCGTCGGCCTTGAAACCAAGGGGGACAGCGGAATTGGCCCGATGGGTATGGCCGCCGGCGGCGCGCAACAACCAGCCGCCGAGCCACTTCTGTTCGACACCCGGCCAGGCCAGCGCCGCCGCGTGTTCGGTGTTGCGGATGTCGGCGGTGCGCACCGGCGCGGCGGTGAGCGTCTTGATGGCCACGACATCGGCCACCGCGACCCGGACGACATCGCCCGCCTTCGTGCGGATCCGAAGCGCCGCACCGGCGTCGACGACGTGCCCGATCACATCCGTCAGCGGCGGTGTCGAACCGGCAGGCAGCCGGTAGCGCACCATCACGCGCGTACCGACGGCGGGCAGCCCGGTCACGGTCAGTGACCGAACGGATCGGGATCCTTACCGGGCATCCACGACAACCCCGGCACGCCCCAGCCGTGCGACTTCACCGCGCGCTTGGCGCTGCGCGCATGCCTGCCGACCAACCGGTCCAGATAGAGGAAGCCGTCGAGGTGACCGGTTTCGTGCTGCAACATCCGCGCGAACAGGTCGGTGCCCTCGATGGTGATCGGATTGCCCTCGGCGTCCAGACCCGTCACCCGCGCCCAGTCCGCTCGCCCCGTCGGGAACGACTCCCCGGGCACCGACAGACAACCCTCGTCGTCGTCATCCGGATCCGGCATGGTCTCGGGAACCTCGGAGGTCTCCAGCACGGGGTTGACGACCACGCCGCGACGGCGGGTGATGCGGCCGCGCACCTCCGCGCAGTCGTACACGAACACCCGCTTGGAAACCCCGATTTGATTTGCCGCCAAGCCAACCCCGTTGGCCGCGTCCATCGTGTCGAACAGGTCTGCGATCAGATCCGCGAGATCGTGCGGCAGCGAACCGTCCTCTCCGACCGGCACCGGCTCGGTGGCCGTGTGCAGGACGGGATCTCCTACGATGCGGATCGGAACGACTGCCATGCGGAAAATCTTAGGTTGGCAATCCTTGCTGGCCGACTCGCGGGCATGTCGAGCGGCTCATCAGCCGATAACGTGGTTGAATGAGCGCCGAACCACAGCGATGTCATTCAAGTTGTCGGAAGGGTCCAAGAGCCAGATGGACGGCGCGATCGCGCGGACTGAACAATCCGGGGACAACTCTGAACTCTCCGACGGGCTGACCCGGCGCGAGCACGACATTCTCGCGTTCGAGCGGCAGTGGTGGAAGTACGCCGGCTCCAAGGAAGACGCCATCAAGGAGTTGTTCTCCATGTCGGCCACCCGCTACTACCAGGTGCTCAATGCGCTCGTCGACCGGCCTGAGGCGCTCGCCGCCGATCCGATGCTGGTCAAACGGTTGCGACGGTTGCGGGCCAGCAGGCAGAAGGCGCGGGCGGCACGCCGCTTGGGCTTCGACGTCACCTGAGTTAACCGGGCCGCGTGGCCCGCTCGATAAGGTGGGCGCAATGAACCAGCGAGATTCGTCGGGGCTGCCCCTGCGCGCCATGGTGATGGTGCTGCTCTTCCTGGGCGTCGTGTTCCTGTTGGTCGCGTTTCAGGCGATGGGCTCCGACAGCGACGACGACGATGATGCGCCACCGCTGGCGACGACCACCACGACCACTACGCCGACGACGTCGGCCGCACCCGAGCCTGCCGAAGCCGAGGTGCGGGTTTTCAACATCTCCGAGGTGCAGGGTGCGGCGGAAGGGACCGCCGGACGGCTGCGCGAGGCCGGTTGGAACGTCACCGAGACCGGCAACCTCGAACTGCCGGACGTCACGGCGACGACCGTGTACTTCAGCGACGCGCCCGGTGAGCAGAGGGCCGCCGAAGAAGTGGGTCGCCTGCTCGAGGCGCCCGTCGAACCGCGACTGCCCGCACTCGCCGAACAGCCGCCGGGAGTCATCGTGGTGGTCACCGGTTAGGCTCTTGCACATGTTCAAGACCGTCGCCGCTGCCGCCTTGTTCGCTGTTCCCGCTCTCGCGTTGAGCGCCTGCGCGGCGCCCGAGGAGCCCAGCAACTCGCCCGGTACCCCGCCGCCCGTCTGGACCGGATCTCCGTCTCCGTCGGCCCCGCCTGGTGAGGGCGGTGGTGGCCACGGCGGTGGGCAGGGCCAAGGCGAGGGTCAAGGCGAAGGCCAGGCCGCGGGCGAGACCCTCACCGCCGAGCTGAAACTGGCCGACGGCACGCCGGTCGCCACGGCGGACATCCAGTTCAGCGGCGGCTACGCGACCGTGACCGTCGAGACGTCCACTTCGGGCAAGCTGACCCCCGGCTTCCACGGCATGCACATTCATCAGGTGGGCAAGTGCGAGGCGAACTCGGTCGCACCCACCGGCGGTGCGCCGGGGAACTTCAACTCCGCGGGTGGGCACTTCCAGGTGCCCGGCCACAGCGGCCACCCGGCGAGCGGCGATCTGTCGTCGCTGCAGGTCCGCGAGGACGGATCGGCGAAGGTGGTGACGACCACCGACGCGTTCACCGCCGAGGAGCTCACGTCGGGCGCGGGAACCGCGATCATCATCCACGAGAAGGCGGACAACTTCGCCAACATCCCGCCGGAGCGCTACCAGCAGATCAACGGTGACCCGCCGCCGGATGCGACCACTCTCGCGACCGGTGACGCCGGATCGCGGGTGGCATGCGGTGTTATCCGTACCGGCTAACAGCCATATCGACTTCATCGGCTCGCCGCGACCGACGGTCGGCGTCGAGTGGGAATTCGCGCTCGTCGACGCCGCGACGCGCGATCTGAGCAACGAGGCCACCGCGGTCATCGAGGAACTCGGCGAGAACAATCCGCGCGTGCACAAGGAGCTGCTGCGCAACACCGTCGAGATCGTCACGGGCATCTGCGATTCGGTGCCGGAGGCGATGGACGACCTGCGTTCGACGCTGGTGACGGCGCGCGAGATCGTGCGGGCCCGCGGGATGAACTTGTTCTGCGCAGGCACCCACCCGTTCGCGCAGTGGTCGCCGGGCAGCCTGACCGACGCCCCTCGCTACGCCGAGTTGATCAAGCGCACTCAGTGGTGGGGTAGGCAGATGCTCATCTGGGGCGTGCACGTCCATGTGGGGGTCCGGTCCGCGCACAAGGTGATGGCGATCAACACCTCGCTGCTCAATCACTATCCGCATCTGTTGGCCCTGTCGGCGTCCTCCCCGTTCTGGGACGGCGAGGACACCGGCTACGCGTCCAATCGGGCGATGATGTTTCAGCAGCTGCCGACGGCCGGGCTGCCGTTCCACTTCCAGACGTGGGCACAGTGGGAACGCTTCGTCTACGACCAGAAGAAGACCGGCATCATCGACCACATGAACGAGATCCGTTGGGACATCCGGCCTTCGCCACACATCGGCACCGTGGAGGTGCGGATCTTCGACGGCGTCTCGAATCTGCGTGAGCTGAGCGCGCTGGTGGCGTTGACGCACTGCCTGGTCGTCGACCTGGATCGGCGGCTCGACGCCGGTGAGTCGCTGCCGACCATGCCGCCCTGGCATGTGCAGGAGAACAAATGGCGCGCAGCGCGTTACGGCCTCGAGGCGATCATCATCCAGGACGCCGACAGCAACGAACGTCTGGTGACCGAGGATCTCGACGAGCTGCTCAACCGGCTCGAACCGGTGGCCGCCTCACTGCACTGCGCTGATGAACTGCGCCGCGTCGCCGACATATACCACTCGGGCGGGTCATACCAACGACAGCGCCGCGTCGCCGAGGAGCACGACGGTGATCTGCGGGCCGTCGTCGACGCCCTGGTCGCCGAACTGGAGTTGTAGACCATGGCGGCCATCCCGATGTTCCCGTTGCAGGTGGCGATGCTGCCGGGCGAGGAACTGCCACTGCGCATCTTCGAACCGCGTTACGGGGCACTGGTATCGGACTGTCTGGCGACCGACGATCCGGCGTTCGGCGTCGTGCTGATCACCGCGGGCCGGGAGGTGGGTGGCGGGGACACCCGCAGCGATGTCGGCGCGCTGGCGCGCATCGTCGAGGTCGCCGACTTCGGTGACGGCCGCTACCGCCTGAAATGTGCGGTGGGTGAACGTATCCGGGTGATCGAGTGGCAGCCCGACGACCCGTATCCGCGCGCCGCGGTCGAACCGTGGCCGGACCAGCCGGGTGCACCCGTCGAGGTCGACGCGATCCGCGACGTCGAGGACCGCATGATCGCGCTGTTCGAGCGGATCGCCGCCGCCCGCGGCGCCGAGGTCAACGGCCGCGAGTTCGTCGCGGGGGCCGACGCCTCCGGCGACGCCGGGAAGTGGTTGTACGCGTTGACGTCCCGGCTGCCCATGGGGCAGGCCGACCGCTACGCGGTGCTGGCCGCGCCGACGGCCGCCGAGCGCTTGGTTGCGTTGAGCGACGCGGTCGAGACCGTCACCGCGATGGTGGAGTTCCAGTTGTCCTCGGGGGAGTAGCGGTTCAGCAGGTCCGCTGCCCCTCGACGAACACCGTGCGCGGTGTGGTGTCGTCGGGTTCGCCGACGGCGCACCGGCCGTAGCGGTCCATCAGATCCGCGGCGCTGACGGAGGACACATCCCAACCGCGGTCCGCGAGCCAGTCGGTCACCTCGGTGCGCTCCTCCAGGTACCAGAGGTTCTGGACGTCGAATGCGTCGTCGTCACCCTCGAGACCAGCCTGCCGGCGGTACTCGCGCATCTTCTCGCGACCACTCGCCAGGTACTCCGGATCGAAGAACCCCGCGCCGAACGACTCCACGCCGACGCGACTGCCCCGCGCGCTCAGTTCTTGGATCCGCTCGAACAACAGATCCTGTCCGCTCGCCGGCAGATACGGCAGCAGCCCCTCGGCCGCCCAGGCCGTCGGTTCGCTCGGGTCGAACCCCGCATCACGCAGTGCCCGCGGCCAATCGTCGCGAAGATCGATCGGGACGGGAACGTACTTGGCGGACGGCTGGGCTTCGGACTTGCGCAGAGTGTCGACCTTGAACGTCAGCACGCGCGGTTGGTCGATCTCGTAGACGACGGTCCCGTCGATCCACGGCAACCGCCATGCGCGCGCGTCGAGGCCGGCCGCGAGAATCACCGCCTGGTCGATGCCGTTGGCGCCCGCGGCGATGAAGAACTCGTCGAACCATTTGGTGCGCGATGCGGCGTAGCCGCCGATGGCGCGGATCCGCTCGACCACATGAGCCGGAGGCAGTTCCCAGCCCCGCTCCACCGCGGCGTCGACGAACATCTGCGCGTAGGGGTCGGTGAACAACGGGCATTCGGTGTTCTGCTCCTGCGCACGAGACCAGGCCACCCCGAGCGCGGTCGCGCCGACACTCTCGGTGATGTCCCAGCTGTCGTCGTCAGTCCTGGTCATTCGCACCGCTTCCCGGCTGGTCGGCGAACTCGTCAATCTCGTCCGCGGTCAACAGATCGTCTCGGACGTTCTGTTCCCGATACGCGAGCTGACCAACCCGGTTCGCCACCACGGGAGCGGTGATCACCGTGAACAAACCGGTGAGTACCAGCATTCCGACATCGGCGTTGCCGCGTAGCCGGATCCCGGCACCGATGATCACCAGCAGGAGCCCCAGCACCTGCGGCTTGGACGCCGCGTGCATCCGCGTCAAGGTGTCGGGGAAGCGGACGACGCCGATCGCTGCGGTCAACGCGAGCGTCGAGCCGCCCAGCACGAGAACGCTCGTGACGATGTCCAGAGCCGTCATCGCCGCTCCCGACGGACGGTGCGCGGCTTTACGACGTCGGGGACGCGGAAACGGGCGACGCTCACCGTGCCGACGAAGCTGATCAACGCCAGCGCCGCCATGCCGTAGGTCACGGTGCTGTCCAGGCTGTAGGCGCCCCAGATCCCGATGCCGCACATCGCCACCGTGATGAGCGTGTCGACGGCGACCAACCGGTCGAGGGTGCTCGGCCCGGCCAACAATCGGAACATCGTGATCGCCGCGGCGGCCGTCATCATCACCGCGGCGACGAGCCACACGGTATTCATGCTGCGTTCTCCTCATACGCCGGGCGCCAGTCCTCGGGACGTTCGAAGGCCCGGACCAACAGTCGCTCGATCACGGCCACCTGGTGGTAGAACGCGCTCAGCGCGCGGTCGGAGCCGACGTCGATGACATGCATGTAGAGCAGGCGGCGGGTCTGGTCGATCTCGAGGACGATCGATCCCGGAATCAGGTTGAAGATGATGACCGCCAGCGACAGCACGAGATCCGACTTCACCGAGAGCTGCGCGCGCAGCACCGCCGACAGCGGTGGTCGGGGTTTCAACGACAGCAGCGCGACCTGTACCGACGACAGCACCAGCCGGTAGGCGACGGTGAGGATGAGCCGGATCAGCGACAGCACGTGCACCTTGCCCTCGACCGGTACGGCGGGCAGCGGCAGCAGCCACGTGATCAACGTCGCGATGGCCAGGCCCGACAGAACGTTGGCCGCAGAGAACGTGCCCCACAACAAGACCCAGACGAGCACCAGCCAGCAGAGGATCCAGATGCGCAACGCGAGGCTTCTCATCGGTGCGGTCTTCGATGCCTTCATCGGTGCCCCACCACGGCCGTGATGTACTCCGCCCGATCGAGCACCTCGTTCGACGCCCGCTCGCTGTACGCGAAGATCGGCCCGGCGAGCACGGTCAGCGCGAGCCCCACCGCGATCAGCGCACCCGTGGGCCCGACCATCCCCGCGGGCATGCGGCCGACGTGATCGCGGTCGACGAACTGGATGTCCTCGGGTTCGTCCAGCAACGCGGACGGTATCGCCGCGGACAGATGCCCTTCGGGCGCGTCCTCACGCGACCGCCAGAAGGCCTTGGTCCACACCCGGACCACCACATACAGCGTCAGCAGGCTGGTCACCACGCCGCCACCGACCAGCGTCCACGCCAGCACCGAACCGTCCTGTGCGCCGGCCTCGAGCAGCGCCACCTTGCCGATGAAACCGGAGAACGGCGGTATGCCACCGAGATTGAGCGCGGGCACGACGAACACAAACGCCAGCAGCGGACTCGCGGCCGCCAGACCGCCGAGGCGATCCAACGTCGACGCCCCCGCCTGGCGTTCGATCAGCCCGACGACCAAGAACAGCGTGGTCTGCACGAGAATGTGGTGCGCCACATAGTAAATCGCACCGGACATCCCGAGTTGGTTGGACAGCGCAATGCCGAACACCATGTATCCGATGTGGCTGACCAGCGTGAACGACAGCAGTCGTTTGATGTCGCTCTGCGCGATCGCACCCAGGATGCCGATCAGCATCGTCAACAACGCGGCCACCAACAGGATCGGATCGAGGCCACCGTTGGGGAACAGCAGCGAGTGCGCGCGAATGATCGAGTAGACGCCGACCTTGGTGAGCAGGCCGGCGAACACGGCGGTGACCGGCGCTGGCGCGGTCGGATACGAGTCCGGCAGCCAGGCGGAGAGCGGGAACACCGCGGCCTTGATGCCGAACGCCACCAGCAGCACCGCGAACATCGCCGAACGGATGCCCCCGGACACATTGTCGAGGCGCACCGCGAGTTCGGCCAGGTTCAGCGTCCCGGTGGCGCCGTAGACCAGCGCGATTCCGAACAGGAAGATCAGCGACCCGACCATCGAGACCATCACATACGAGATGCCCGCGCGGACACGGTCTTTGCTCGCTCCGATCGTCAGCAGCACGAAGCTCGCGGCCAGCAGCACCTCGAAGCCGACGAAGAGGTTGAACAAGTCGCCGGCGAGGAACGCCATGCACACGCCCGCCGACAACACCAGATAGGTGGGCATGAAGATCGACACGGGTTGGCGTTCGTCGCCGTCGCGGACACCCTGCCCGATGGCGTAGAACACCACGGCCAACAACACGATCGACGACACGACGAGCATCAGCGCCGACAAACGGTCGACGACGAGCGTGATGCCCAGCGGCCCCATACCCGGCACCGACTGTCCCCACCCGCCGACGTTGAGCACCAGTGTGCCGTCACGGTCGGCCAGATAGAGCAGAGCGCCGCACACGACGACGATCGCGCAGAGCGCGGCGAGGGTGATGAGCCGTTGCAGTCGTGGCCGCCGACCGGCGATCAGCGTGGTCGCCGCGCCGAGCGTCGGGAGCAGCACGGGCAGGGGGATCAGGGTGGCGGCCAACGTCATGCGCGACCCCCCGTCATCGTCATGTGCTCGAGATTCACTTCGACCCCTCGTATCCGGGCAGCGCATCCAACTCGTCGGGCGCGTCGGTGTCGCGCGCGGCTTCGGGTTGGGGACGGTCCTCCTCGACGGCGGCGGTGTCCTTGGCGGCGAGTTCGGAGACCTTGGCGTCCTCGGGGTCGTCGCCCACTTCCTCCGCCGTGGTCAGCCGGTAGGTGCGGTAGGCCATCGCCAGCACGAACGCCGCGACGCCCATGGTGATGACGATCGCGGTCAGGATCATGCCCTGTGCCAACGGATCCGCGATGGTGGCTCGATCGTCGCTGCCACGGCCCCGGATCGGCGGGTTTCCGGAGGGGCCTCCGGCGATGAGGATCAACAGGTTGATCGCGTTGCTGATCAGCAACAGCCCCAACAGCATCCGGGTCAAATTGCGTTCGAGCAGCAGGTAGACCCCGGCGCTGGTGAGACCACCAAGAAGCATGAGGGGTACGAGCGAGGTCGTCATCGTGAACTCACCGGCGCTCTCTGTTCCTGGCCCAACTCGACGTCGATGCGGGCACCGAGGCTGCGCAACACGTCGAGCACCAGGCCCACCACGATCAGGTACACCCCGAGGTCGAAGAACAACGCGGTGACGAACTTGACGGTGCCCAGGACCGGCACGTCGACCTCGATCAGCGCCGACGACAGCGCTGGCGCCCCCACGAAAAGCGATGCGACCGCCGTGCCCGCGGCCAGCGTCAGGCCCGCCCCGAGGATCTTGCCCGCGTCCAGCGGCAGCGTCTCGCCGAGTTCGTAGCGCCCGCCGGCGAGGTAGCGCAGCACCAGCGCCAGCCCCGCGGTCAACCCGCCCGCGAATCCGCCGCCGGGAGTGTTGTGTCCGGCGAAGAAGAAGTACGCCGAGAGCACCATGATCAGCGGGAAGATGACGCGGGTCGCGACCTCGAGGATCAGCGACCGGTGCCGCGGGTCGCGCAGCTCGCTGCCGCGCAGCCAGGTGATCTCACCGGCGGCCGGGCTGACGTTCACCATCGCCGGCAGCCGTCCGATATCGGGCTGGCCGGCATCGGAGACCCGCGGCGGCGCCCCGAATCGCCTGTGCCGGAACACCATCGATGCCACACCGGTGGCCGCGACCAGCAGCACCATGACCTCGCCCATGGTGTCCCATGCGCGGATGTCGACCAGCAACACGTTGACGGCGTTGGCGCCGTGGCCGCGGTAGTAGGCCGCGTCGGGTATCAAGGCGGCGATCGGAACCCCGGTGCGCGCGGCCATCGCGTACACCGCCGTGGTGGTAACCGTCGCACCGACGGCGAGCGCCAGCACCGCTCGGGGCCAGCGGTACCGCCGGATGTGCACCCGGTCCGCTTCGGCGGGCAGCGTGCGCAACACGAGCACGAACACCACGAGGGTCAACGTCTCGACCAGGAACTGCGTCAAAGCCAGATCGGGTGCGCCGTGCAGCGCGAAGATCGCCCCGCACCCGTACCCCGTCACGCCGACGAGCAGCACCGCCGCGAGTCGGTTGCGCATCACCAGCGCGCCCAGCGCGGCCGCGAGGATGATCAGGCCGACGACCACCTGCAGCGGGGAGCCCCACAGCCTGAACTCCGGGCGGTCACGGGCGCCCAGCGCCAGCACGATCGTCGGCACCAGCACCAGCGTCGACAGGATCGCCGACTGCGTGGCAGGGATCGAACCGCGCTGCGTGACCGCGGTGAGCTCGACCGAGAACAGGTCGAGCCTGCGCACGACGGCGTCGTAGACGTGGTCGGCGTTGCCCAGCGGTTCGCGCATCGTGCGGAACCGGCGCAACCGCTCGCGCCCGATGAAGGCGGCCACGCCGGTGGCGATCACCAGCACCGACAACAGCAGCGGCAGGTTCACACCGTGCCACAGCGCGAGGTAGTACTCGTTGTTGCCGCCGGGCACCGTGTCGGCGTAACCCTCGAGCACGTCGCCGATTCCGATGGGCCAGACCCCGAAGACCAGTCCCGCCGCCGCGAGGATGCCTGGCGCGACCATGAATGCGCGTTCGGGGCGGTGCATCTCGGTGACGCGTTTGCTCGGCTCGGGTTGTCCCTTGCGGCCGAACGCGCCGAAGAGGAAACGCAGGCTGTAGATCGTCGTGAACACCGAGCCGAGGACGATGCCGAACAGGACAAATGGAGCGAACGCGCCGAGGGTGGGGCTGTGCAGCACGGTCTCGAGGTCGGCTTCCTTGGCCACGAAGCCGAAGAACGGGGGAAGCGCCGCCATGCTGGCCGAGGCGCCGATGGCGATGACCAACAGCGGTCGCGCCCTGTCGCCGAGCCAGGCCAGCCTGCGAATGTCGCGGGTGCCGGTGGCGTGGTCGATGATGCCGACGACCATGAACAGCGACGCCTTGAACATGGCGTGCGCCACGAGCATCGCGAGCCCGGCGAGCATCATGTCGGCGCCACCCGTGCCGACCATCACCGTGATCAGCCCGAGTTGGCTCACCGTGCCGAAGGCCAGGATCAACTTGAGGTCGTATTCGCGAACCGCACGCCAGCCGGCCAGCAGCATGGTCAGCAGGCCGAGCGAGACGACCATCGGCTTCCACACCGGAGAGTCGGCGAAGCCGGGACTCATGCGCGCGATCAGGTAGACGCCCGCCTTGACCATCGCGGCGGCGTGCAGGTAGGCGCTCACCGGGGTGGGTGCGGCCATCGCACCCGGAAGCCAGAAGTGCAGCGGCACGATCGCCGACTTCGACAGGGCGCCGACCAGGATGAGCACGAGTCCGACCGATGCGGCGACCCCGGACGGTGGGGCCGCGAGCAGGTCGGACAGCAGATAGCTGCCCGCCATGTTGCCCAGCACGATGATGCCGACGAGCATCGCCAGGCCGCCGAACGTCGTGACCAACAGCGCCTGGGTCGCGGCGCGCCTGCTGGTGAGGCGTTCGGCGTAGTGGCCGACCAGCAGGAACGACAGCACCGAGGTGATTTCCCAGAACACGTAGAGCACGAGCAGGTTGTCGCTGGTGACCAGGCCGAACATCGCGCCGGAGAACGCGACGAGCTCGGCGGCGAAACTCGGCAACCGGTTTTCCGTCTTGCCGTCGTGGCGGCGGAAGTAGTCGGCGCAGTAGAACAGCACCAGCGCGCCGATGCCGAGCACCAGCACGCTCATGATCGCCGCGAGCGTGTCGAAGCGCAGGGTGATGTTCATCCACAGCTCGGGCACCCACTGCACGTCGACGGTGCTGGCCTGCCCGGCCGAGGGCCAGTTGAGCGCCACCCAGACCAGGGAGAAGAGCGGAACCAGCGCCAGCGGGTAGAACGCGCCGCGCCCCCACCTGTGGACAAGCAGGGGTGCCAGCGCGGTGGCGACCGCGTGGGCGAGCAGGACGGCGAGCAGGGCACTCCGATCGGTCGGGTTGGTCGGCACGCGGCCGCCAACCGGGAACTGATGGTCGGGGTGTCAGCCGAGTAAGGCTTTCGGTGATCGTCATTCTACGTGGGCCGATCGGGACTACGATGCCGCGTCGTGGGCACCACCGACGTCGTGGTGGTCGGCGCCGGCCCGACCGGGCTGATGCTGGCGTGCGAGCTCGCGCTCGGCGGGGTCGGCGTGCAGGTGCTCGAGGAACGTGTCTCGACACCGAACATCACCAGGGCGTTCGCGGTGCGCGCGCGCAGCCTGGAACTGCTGGACGCGCGCGGGTTGGCTGAGAATCTGCTGCCGCGGGGGGTGCCGGTTCGCGAGTTCTCACCGCCGGGCGGCGCGACGATGAACCTCGGCACGCTCGCCAGCCGCTTCGGGATGCTGTTGATCGTTCCGCAGAGCGGCACCGAGCAGGTGCTGCAGACCCGCGCCAACCATCTCGGTGTGCCGATCGTGCGGGGCGCGGAGGTGACCGGAATCGCTTCGGACGACGACGGGGTGACGGTGCGGCGCCGACGGGTCGTCAATACGGGCGCAGTATGTCGTCGGCTGCGACGGCGCGCACAGCACTGTCCGCACGGCGGTCGGCATCGAGTTCGCCGGCAAGCAGTACGAGGCCCACATCCTATTGGCCGACGTGCAGCTCGAAAGGGCGCCGGGCGACACCCTCACCGGCGTGTTCAACGGGCGCGGTGAAAACAGAGTCAGAAGTATCGCAGCCAGACGTACACCCAGGCCAACAGGGTACTGAGCAGCGTGACGACGATGCCGTAGCGGGTGAACTGCCAGAAGCTGATCCGATAACCCGCGCGCTGGGCGATGCCGATCGCCACCACGTTCGCGCTGGCCGCGATCGCCGTGCCGTTGCCGGAGAAGCAGGCGCCCAGTGCGAACGCCCACCACAGGGCCCGGCCGACACTAACGTCCGGCGCCTGCGCCGCCATGTTCTCGACCACCGGCGCCATCGTCGCCGTGTACGGGATGTTGTCGACGAACGCCCCCAGCACCGCGGAGCCGAACAGCAGGCCGGTGGCCGCCAGGAAGAAGTTGTCGCCGAAGAGGTGCACCGCGCGATCGCCGATCCAGCCGATCACGCCGGTGTGCACAAGACCGGCGACCATCACGAAAAGCCCCATGAAGAAGACCAGGGTTGGCCACTCCACCTCGGGCAGAACCTCATTGACGTCGACCTTGGTGACCAACAGCATCGTGCCCGCGCCGAGCAGCGCGACGATCGACGGCGCGACGTGCAGCACCGAGTGGAGGGTGAACCCGACGATCACCAGCGCCAGCACGGTCATCGATCGCGCCAGCAGGCGAAAGTCCCTGATTGCCCGTCGTTCCTGCAGCGCCATCACCTTGTCGACACGCATCTGGCTGGCGCGCAGATCTTTTCGGAACAGAAACTTGGTGAAGAACACAAACAAGATGAAGATGATCACGACGATCGGTGCCATGTGGATCAGGAAGTCGTTGAACGTCAAGCCCGCTCGGCTGCCGATGATGATGTTGGGCGGATCGCCGATCAGGGTGGCCGCGCCGCCGATGTTGGATGCCAGTACCTCGGCGATGATGAAAGGCTGCGCTGCGATCTCCAACCGGTCGCAGATGACGAGGGTCACCGGTGCCACCAGCATGATGATCGTGACGTTGTCCAGCACCGGCGAGGCCACCGCGGTGATCAACATCAACATCACCATGAGTCGAAAGGGATTGCCCTTGGCGCGTTTTGCCGCCCAGATGGCGAGGAAGTCGAAGATGCCGGTCTGCTTCACCACGCCGACGATCACCATCATGCCGAGCAGCAGGAAGATGACGTTCCAGTCGATGCCTTCGTGTTCGGAGTAGAAGACGTCGTCGCCGGGTGCCAGGCCCAGCAGGGTCATCAACCCGCCGGCGACCAGAACCGTCGTGACCTTGTTGGCGCGTTCTGTCGCCAGGAACCAGAATGCGACAACGAAAATCGCTAGCGCCAGGAGCGGAGCCAGCACGGAACCGGGGGATCAGTCGTTGGGACCGGCCACGGCCAAGCTGGTGAGCAACCGCTCCAGGGTCACCGCACCCACGAGCTTGCCGTCGCGGTCGACGACCGCGATCAGCGGGCTTCGCTTGGTCGCCATCACCGTGGCGATCTCGAGCAGGGTGGCATCGGGCGCGACGGTCACCGGCTTGGCCACCGGTGCCGGCAGGCAGTCACCGACCGTCAGCCTGCCGGGTCCGTGCCAGAACAGGTCGGCGTGGATCTCATCGACGGTGCGCACCAAAGCCGGATCGTCCCGATAGGACTCGGGGATGGTGAGCCGCAGCACCTGGGTGCCGGGCAGCACCGCGACGGGGCGCTGGTCGGCGTCGACCACGACGAGCCCGGGCAGCCGGTTGACCACCATCAGCTGGACGGCCTTGGACACCGGGTCGTCCATGCGGACGGTGGGAGGCGTCACGGCGATGTCGTGTGCTTGCATGACTTCGTTCCATCCGGTGCCGGGGGTGTCGGCGGTAAGGGTCATCGTCCTCGATCTCCGTTCGGCTCGTCGACTCCTCGACGTAGCGTGAGCATCTCGGCCAGCCTCTCGGCGTCGTCGGGGTCGAGGACGACCTCCCACCCGGGCGCGTCAAAGCCGCAGCTGTCGGCGACGAGCAGGTGGCGGGCGCCGTCGTCGTCGACGATGAGGGTCAGCCGCTCGCCGTACCGGGTGGCCATGTGGTGTACGACCGCTCGTTCGGCGGGCTCCGCGCTGCGGGAGTTGTGCATGGTGAGGACAGTTTGTGCGCCTCCCGGCGGGTGCGCCATCGGGGCTGACCCCCATAGGGCGCGGTCGACGAAGTGTATGGACAAATCCCGATCGGACGGTTCACGCTGGGAGAATGAAACGGGCGCGCACGCCGGCGACCGCGCTGTTTCGGCGGGTTTTCCTGATCAACGGCCTGATTTTCACGCTGGGCACGCTGGCCTTGGCGATCTCGCCCGCCACCATCTCCTCGCGCATCCAGGTGACCGAGATCCCCGTGCTCGTCGTCGGCTTGGCGGTGATCCTGACCGCCAACGCGCTGCTGTTGCGTTCGAGCCTGGCCCCGCTCGATCGGCTCGCCGCGTCCATGCGCA
>NZ_CVTB01000143.1 GCF_001050015.1 Mycolicibacterium malmesburyense | reverse complement strand
CTGCCTATCGACAAGTTCAATAATTGCTATAGGAGCACAATCACCTTTACGAAACCCATTTTTCATAATTCTAGTATAGCCACCATTTCTACTTTTATAACGAACTGATAACACATCTATCAATTTATCAGTTGCATCAATGTTCTTGAGTTTAGATATTAACAACCTTTTCCCATATACTAAATTTTTCTCTCTGTACACCTTACCAATAGTAATAAGCTTCTCTACATAAGGACGTAATTCCTT
>NZ_CVTB01000142.1 GCF_001050015.1 Mycolicibacterium malmesburyense | reverse complement strand
AGCCACGTGATCAGTGCATGATCAGGCACGTGATCAGTGTATGTCCAGCCAAGTGATCAGTGCATTATAGCCACGTCATCAGTGCATGATCAGTCACATGATCAGTGCATGATCAGTCACGTGATAGGTGTGTGATCATCCACGTGAACAGTGCATGCTCAGTCACGTGATCAGGGCCTGCTGAGCTGCGTGATTACTGTCTGCTCATCTGCTTGACAATTTCCAGCTGAGCTGCACGATTCCTGCC
>NZ_CVTB01000141.1 GCF_001050015.1 Mycolicibacterium malmesburyense | reverse complement strand
TGACGCAGGAGCCGTGGTTCATCAAGTTCTACGCGCCCTGGTGCCATCACTGTCAAGCTATGGCCCCCAACTGGGTCCAGCTCGCCAAGGAGATGCAGGGGAAGCTCAATGTCGGCGAGGTCGACTGCGAGGCCAACAAGCGCCTCTGCAAGGATGCCCATCTACGTGGATACCCTACAATCTTGTTTTTCAGGGGCGGCGAGCGTGTTGAATATGACGGGCTGCGTGGGATTGGTGACTTTGTGCAC
>NZ_CVTB01000140.1 GCF_001050015.1 Mycolicibacterium malmesburyense | reverse complement strand
ACTCCAATTGGAGACAGTACTGAAATTCACGCAATAAAAGAAGTATTCAAAGATAGTACATATAAGATTCCAATATCTTCAACAAAATCTTCCATAGGACATTTACTTGGAGCTGCTGGAAGTGTTGAGGCTATATTTTGTATACTTGCCATTAATACAGGAATTGTTCCACCTACTCTCAAGTTATATGATTCATCTGAGGATCCAAAACTAAATCTTGTTCCATTAACTGCACAAGAGCATACAATA
>NZ_CVTB01000139.1 GCF_001050015.1 Mycolicibacterium malmesburyense | reverse complement strand
CTGGGGTGTGCACACTGCCAAAGCCTCCCGCGGGGAGAGCTCTTTCCGAGGGAAAGGAAGCGCCCCAGGCTGCATTCCCAAGCTGGGGCTTCCCCGCCCAGACTAAGCGCCGCACGGAGGGAATCAGGGTCCCGGTGCCCCTGGCTTGGGGAGGCAGCTCCACAGCCAGAGTGTTGCTCCGTTTGTGCCCAGAAAGCGCCTGCCAGACCGGGCCTTCCCTGGAGCTGTCCTGCCGCCGAGAGGCAGGGGG
>NZ_CVTB01000138.1 GCF_001050015.1 Mycolicibacterium malmesburyense | reverse complement strand
TTCCCCTCTTTACTCTTGCTGGAAACATTTGATAATAGAGTTTTAAGTTAATGAGCAGTTGACTTACCAAATTTTCTAACTAACAGGATTTGGGCAGTCTCAGAGAGATACAGCTTTAACCGGATCACCTCCTTCTTGGGGAGACCTCCCTTTCACCTCCCACGTTAAATACAATTCTTTCACATAATTTAAAATGGTTTGTAGTTACCACTATCAACAAAATAGTATAAAAGATAGTGTTACAACTCAC
>NZ_CVTB01000137.1 GCF_001050015.1 Mycolicibacterium malmesburyense | reverse complement strand
GTATTATTTGTGAAGAAAGAAGATTTTCCAGCATATGATGTATTGTCTTGTATATCAGATGGCCATTATGTTGCTCAGGAAGATAGAAAAATGTTTACAGCAGAACATTATTTTAAATCTTCACAAGAGATGTGTAGCTTGTTTCATGATATTCCAGAGGCAATTTACAACACATTATTAATAGCACAACGTTGTTCTTTTATGCCTGAGATTAGGAAGCCTATATTGCCGCATTTTCCATGTTCAAGTG
>NZ_CVTB01000136.1 GCF_001050015.1 Mycolicibacterium malmesburyense | reverse complement strand
CAGTACAATCTACACTACTTTCATTTTTTCTACTTTCACGAACACGATTAGTATCATGAATACCACCTATTTTACTAGAAGCCACACTAATTTTCTGGCCATGACTAATTGCTGGAGTTACTAATGACAATCTAGCACGACTTATAGGCGTAGCCTCTTTTCTCCTACTACGCTCATCAGCATCTTTAACATGCCTAGCATCACTCTTCTTACCAGTAACTGACCTAACTGCTTGATCACAAACAACCAA
>NZ_CVTB01000135.1 GCF_001050015.1 Mycolicibacterium malmesburyense | reverse complement strand
ACTTTCTCTTCGTCCGCGTCATATAGGAAACAAAAAAGTGTAAAAAGTAAAAATCGGTATATTACGCAATCCATTCGTTACCCGGTGTAGTCACGTGCGGGTGCGGAGGGCAGCCGTTTAAACCCGTTTGGGCCTTGGTCCGATAGAACCATCTCGCAGGAAAGAGCAGAGCAAGTTATCGGGTGTCGTTTACGCCCAGATGTCGTTTAGCCAGCTCCGCAACGGCCACTGCCACTACCACAGATCGGAAGA
>NZ_CVTB01000134.1 GCF_001050015.1 Mycolicibacterium malmesburyense | reverse complement strand
GAGGAAGATAAGTTTTTTGAATAGTGGAGATTTTAAAACAGACTGCGTGCACAATATGCAGAGCGTGCTCCTTGGAGAAAACCCTACCTCAGGGGGGTCTCACCCAGGCTAAGAAAAAAGCGGACAGTAAAGGGATTTAGCAACAATATTAACCCCTGATACGATTCCAATGGGAGTGGCTGGCCCCCTGCCTGAGGGCATTGTAGGACTTGTGCTAGGGTGTAGCTCGCTTTCTTTTCAAGGAATTTGGGT
>NZ_CVTB01000133.1 GCF_001050015.1 Mycolicibacterium malmesburyense | reverse complement strand
CGCCCCCGCCGAGTTGACGGTGCGAGCCATCTGCGCGCAGGCCGGACTGGGGGTCCGGTACTTCTACGAGACGTTCACCGACAAGGACGACTTCGCCGCCCAGGTCTACGACTGGGTGATCGCCGAGATCGCAGCGACGACCCAGGCGGCCGTGGCGGCCGCACCCCGGCGTGAGAGCTCCCGTGCGGCGATGGCGAACATCGTGCAAACCGTCGCCGCGGATCCGCGCGTGGGCCGCCTGGTGTTCAGCGTTCAGTTGTCGAACACCGTCATCGTGCGCAAACGCGCCGAGTCCACGGCGCTGTTCGCCGGGTTATTGCTGCAGCACGCGGACGCCGTCGATCCGCGCGACATCGCACTCGACGCGGCGGACGCGCATTTCACGGTCGGCGGTGTGGGCCAGACCATCAGCGCGTGGCTGGCGGGGCAGCTCGATCTCGACGCCGACCAACTCGTGGACCGCCTTGCGGCCAACATCGACGCGGTCTCCGGGCGGCCGACGACCGGCAGCTGATCCGATCAAGACGTCACCCTCGGACGCCGATCCGCCGCCGTCCTGGGAGTCGCATTCGCATCGCGCTCGGTGAACTCCTTGGTCCAGCAGGCGAATTCGAGCGTGATTCCGTCGGGGTCGTGGAAGTAGAACGACCTGACGTAGACGCCGGGATGGACGGTCGGCGAAACCTGGGCCTCGCTGTCGTCGTGGTTGAGAACCGGGCCGACCCGCACTCCCTTGGCCTTGAGTCGCTCCCGGTACTCGTCGAACTTCTCGGCGGGCACATGAAACGCCAGGTGGTTCATGGTGCTGACCGCGCTGACGATGTCACCGATACCCGGAATGGCCTCCGGCGAGGAGATACCGGGAACCCGGTCGGGCGCGTCGGAGAACCAGAAGAACGCCACGCAGTCGCCGTTCCCGGCGTCGAAGAAGAAGTGTTGACCCATGCCACCCGGCAGGTCGAGCGATTTGATCAACGGCATCCCGAGGACATTGCTGTAGAAGTCGACGGTCTTCGCCATGTCCGAGCACACCAGCGCCACGTGGTTGACACCACCGAGCTCGAACTCGGTGTTGGGATTGTCGGGCCTGATCACGGGCGCCTCCTAGCGCGAATCTCTGGCCAGAAACGCAAATCGAATTTAGCATCGAGGGCAATCACGAGCAATGACGAACGGACCGGCACCGCTATGACGATCGCCCCGCGCGTCCCGCTGTCGATCGGGCCTTCCATCAAGATCGCAGAACAGCCTGTATCCCTTGCCTTTTCGGTGGACCCCGGAGGGCTCGAATGACCAGAACGCCGTCGACCACCGCAACCCCGGGCGTCATCCGCGAGTTCGTCGGCCTGGACTCGCCCACCGCCCGCCGCGCCGGTGCCGGTGGCCACCCGTGCCAGGGCATCTACCACCGCGGCGTCGGGCGAAGACCGAAGGTCGCGATGATCGCCACCCATTACCAGATCGACTTCTCGGAGCACTATCTCGCCGATTACATGGCCACCCGAGGAATCGGATTCCTGGGCTGGAACACGCGCTATCGCGGGTTCGAGAGCAGCTTCCTGCTCGACCACGCGCTCGTCGACATCGGCGTCGGTGTACAGTGGCTGCGCGAGGTCCAGGGCGTGGAAACCGTTGTGCTGCTCGGGAACTCCGGTGGTGGATCGCTGATGGCGGCCTATCAGGCGCAGACCGTCGACCCGCACGTGACGCCGCTGCCCGGCATGCGCCCGGCGGCCGGACTCAACGACCTGTCACCCGCCGACGGCTATGTATCGACCGCGGCGCATCCCGGCCGCCCCGATGTGCTCACCGCGTGGATGGACGCGTCCGTCATCGACGAAACCGACGCCGTGGCAACCGATCCCGAGCTCGACCTCTTCGACCAACGCAACGGTCCCCCATTCGAGACCGCCTTCGTCGAACGGTACCGCGCCGCCCAGATCGCCCGGAATCACGCCATCACGGATTGGGCCGAGGCCGAACTCGAGCGCGTGCGGGCCGCGGGGTTCTCCGACCGGCCGTTCACGGTGATGCGGACGTGGGCCGATCCGCGCATGGTCGACGCGACGCTGGAGCCGACGAAACGGCCCGCGAACATGTGCTACGCCGGAGTCCCCGTGCAGGCCAACCGATCTGCCCGCGGCATCGCGGCGGCCTGCACACTGCGCAATTGGATCGGCATGTGGAGCCTGCGATACGCGCAGACGCGCGCCGAACCGCATCTCAACCGGATCACCTGCCCGGCGCTGGTCATCAACGCCGATCAGGACACCGGCGTGTTCCCGTCCGACGCGCAGCACATCTACCACGCGTTGGCCAGCACGGACAAAGCTAAGTGTTCGATCGACACCGACCATTACTTCACCACCCCGGGGGCGCGCAGCGAACAAGCCGATACCATCGCGAAGTGGATCGCGAAGCGGTGGCGGTAGCAGTCGGGCCACTGCGGGTCCTCGCTCATTTCACTCCCGGCGCCAAGGCGATCGACTTCGTTGCGCCACAGTCCGATTGGCTCGACATCCGCTACTGCGCCGAGGACGACGACGCCGCCTTCTACCGCGAGCTTCCCGAGGCCGACGTGATCTGGCACGTGCTCCGGCCGATCTCCGGCGATGATCTCGTCCGCGCGCGACGCTGTCGGCTCGTGCACAAGATGGGCGCGGGGGTCAACACCATCGACGTGGCGAGCGCGACCGACCTGGGCATCGCCGTGGCCAACATGCCGGGTGCGAACGCCCCGTCGGTCGCCGAGGGCACCGTGTTGCTGATGCTGGCCGCGCTGCGCCGACTGACGGAACTGGACGGCGCGACCCGCGAAGGCCGGGGATGGCCATCGGACCCCAGCCTCGGCGAGACCGTGCGCGACATCGGTGGCTGCACCGTGGGTTTGATCGGCTACGGCAACGTCGCGACGCGGGTGGAGCGGATCGTGCGGGCGATGGACGCCGACGTCGTGCACACCAGCACGCGCGACGACGGCAGCCCCGACTGGCGGACGCTGCCCGACCTGCTGGGCGCCAGCGACATCGTCTCGCTGCATCTCCCGCTGACCGATGCCACGGCGGGCATGATCGACCGCGCGGCGCTGGACGATATGAAGCCCGGCGCGGTCCTGGTCAACACCAGCCGCGGCCCCATCGTCGACGAACCCGCCCTCGTCGAGGCGCTGAGCACGGGCCGGTTGGCGGCGGCGGGTCTGGACGTGTTCGCCGCCGAACCCGTCGCGCCCGACAACCCGCTGCTCCGTCTCGACAACGTCGTGCTCACCCCGCACGTCACCTGGTACACCGCGGACACGATGCGGCGGTACCTCGAGCACGGTGTGGACAACTGCCGCCGGCTGCGGGACGGCCGTGAACTGGCCAACGTCGTGAACGGTATCGTGTCTCCCAACCGACCGGTTAATAGGGAGACTCCGTCACAGTGAGGTGCAGGTATGCCCATCGCAATCAATCCTGAGCACAACGACCTGGCCGACTCGGTGCGGTCCTTCGTCGCTCGGGTGGCGCCGTCCGAGGTGCTGCACGAAGCGTTGGAGACACCGATCCCGAATCCGCCGCCCTACTGGAAGGCCGCGGCCGAGCAGGGCCTTCAGGGTGTCCACCTGTCCGAAGACGTTGGCGGACAAGGTTTCGGCATCCTCGAGCTGGCCATCGTGGTCGCCGAGTTCGGCTACGGCGCGGTGCCGGGACCGTTCGTGCCCTCCGCCATTGCCAGCGCGCTGATCGCCGCCCACGACGCCGACGCCCCGCAGCTGGGCGACCTGGCCTCCGGTGCGGCGATCGCGACCTACGCCATCGACTCGGGCCTGACCGCCACCCGGCACGGCGAGGGTGACGACGCCGGCCTGGTCATCCGCGGCGAGGTGCGCACCGTGCCCGCCGCCGCCCAGGCGTCGCTGCTGGTGCTCCCGGTCGCGATCGAGAGCGGCGAAGAGTGGGTCGTGCTGGACGCCGATCAGCTCGAGATCGAGCCCGTCCCCAGCCTCGACCCGCTGCGGCCGGTCGCGCACGTGCGCGCGAACGCCGTCGAAGTGAGCGACGACCGGGTGCTCAGCAACCTGAGCCGCCCCCTGGCCCGTGCGTTGATCTCGACCCTGCTGTCGGCGGAGTGCGTCGGCGTCGCCCGGTGGGCCACCGACACCGCCGCCGCCTACGCCAAGATCCGTGAGCAGTTCGGCCGGCCCATCGGCCAGTTCCAGGCCATCAAGCACAAGTGCGCCGGGATGATCGCCGAGACCGAGCGCGCCACTGCCGCCGTATGGGATGCGGTCCGCGCCATCGACGAGTATCGCGAAACGGGTTCGGACGAAGCGGCTTTCGAGTTCGCCGCGGCCGTGGCGGCCACGCTGGCACCCGAGGCCGCTCAGCACTGCGCCCAGGACTGCATCCAGGTGCACGGTGGCATCGGCTTCACCTGGGAGCACGACACCAACGTCTACTACCGGCGGGCGCTGGTGCTGGCAGCCGGTTTCGGCAGGCACGCCGACTACCCGCAGCAGGTCGTCGACGTCGCTACCAGCACCGGAATGCGCAAGCTCAACATCGACCTCGATCCCGAGACCGAGAAGCTGCGCGACGAGATCCGCGCGGAAGTGGCTGCGCTGAAAGCCATTTCACGCGAGGAGCGCAACGTCGCGATCGCCGAGGGCGGCTGGGTGCAGCCGCATCTGCCCAAGCCGTGGGGACGCGCCGCCGGACCCGTCGAGCAGATCATCATCGCCCAGGAATTCGACACCGGCCGCGTCAAGCGCCCGCAGATGGGCATCGCCGCGTGGATCATCCCCTCGATCGTCGCGTTCGGCACGGACGTGCAGAAGCAGCGCTTCCTGCCGCCGACGTTCCGCGGCGAAATGATCTGGTGCCAGCTGTTTTCCGAGCCCGGCGCTGGGTCGGACCTGGCCAGCCTGACGACCAAGGCGACCAAGGTCGACGGCGGCTGGCGGATCACCGGCCAGAAGATCTGGACCACCGGCGCGCAGTACTCACAGTGGGGCGCGCTGCTGGCGCGCACCGATCCGAACGCGCCGAAACACAATGGCATCACCTACTTCCTGCTGGACATGGCCAGTGAGGGCGTCGAGGTCAAGCCGTTGCGCGAGCTCACCGGCAACGCGATGTTCAACACGGTGTTCATCGACGACGTGTTCGTGCCCGACGAGATGGTGCTCGGCGAGGTCAACCGGGGCTGGGAGGTCAGCCGCAACACGCTGACCAACGAGCGGGTGTCGATCGGCAGCAGTGAGCCGCCGTTCCTGGCCAGCCTGGCCGACTTCATCGAGTTCCTGTCGGACGGTCAGTTCGACCAGATCGAGCAGAACCATGCGGGCAGGCTCATCGCCGAGGGGCATGCCGCCAAGGTGCTCAACATGCGCTCGACGCTGCTCACGCTGGCCGGTGGCGATCCGATGCCGGCGGCGGCGATTTCGAAGCTGCTGTCGATGAAGACCGGTCAGGGCTACGCGGAGTTCGCGGTGTCGTCGTTCGGCACCGACGCCGCGATCGGGGATCCGAAGCAGGAGCCCGGCCGGTGGGCTGAGTACCTGCTCGGCAGCAGGGCCACGACGATCTACGGCGGCACGACCGAAGTGCAGCTCAACATCATCGCCGAACGCCTCCTGGGATTGCCGCGCGATCCGTGAAAGCGTTGCCGAAACGGCGTAGCCTGAAATCTACGGTTGCGTTCTAGCGTTGGGACAGGTGATGAGCGGCCCGATTGTCCGTGTCACCCGCGTCGTTATCGGCGCCGCGGCGATGTTCGGACTGTTGCTGACACCGGCTGCCCTTGCCGGCGATCCGGCGCCACGAGACCAGGCCGCGCCCTGCTATCCCGGCGTCATGCCGGGAAACCCGTGGCTGAAGTCGTGCAACTTCGGTCCCCGGCCACCGAAGGTCCGCGGAGGCCCGCCCGACCAGACCGCCGTGATCGCCTGCCGGGACATCCCCGGATGCCTGTCGTGGTACATCAACGGCCCCTGACGGGCGTTTAACGATCGCACCGTAGGCAACAAGTCAGTCATGACCAACGACGTCGAGAAGCGCTGGGACCGGCCGAAAGCGTTCCGGGCCGCCGCCACCTACGCGGCGGTGGTGGTCGCCATTGCCGCCGTCGCCTTCGTCATCTATGCGGTCGTTTCGAAGACCTCGATCGTCGCGGCCTCCACCGTGCCCGCGATCCTGTTCCTCGGCGGGGTGGGAGCCTTCATCCGGACCTACCGCGAGTGGAAGGCCGAGGGCGCCTGGGTGCAATGGCAGGGCGCCGGATGGTTTCTGCTCCTGCTGATGCTGGTGTGCCTGGGGATTCCCGGCGCGGCGGCAATGGCCGATTAGGGCAGATCGAATCCACGTAACCGCCGTCGAGGCGCACCGCGGCTCCCGTCGTCGCCGCAGCGGCGCGACTATTCCGACTGGTTGGCGTCCGCCTTCTCGTCGGCCTCCTGTGACGGGGCCTTTTCGCCGCCGCCCTCGGCTTTGGCCTTCTCGCCGCCTCCGTCGACGTCCATCTCCCGGAGCTCGCGCTTCAGGATCTTGCCGGTCGGGTTGCGCGGCAGCTCGTCGAGGAAGACGACCTCGCGGGGCACCTTGTAACGGGCCAGATGCTCGCGGACGTAACCCTTGATCTCGTCCTCGCCGATCGAGGCGCCGTCGGTCTTGACCACGAAAGCCCGCAGCCGATGGCCCCACTCCTTGTCCTCGACGCCCACCGCGGTGGCCTCGACGACCTCGGGGTGTCCGCTGATCAGGTCCTCCACCTCGGCCGGGAAGACGTTCTCGCCGCCGGACACGATCATCTCGTCGTCGCGGCCGCTGACGTAGAGCAGGCCGTTCTCGTCGAAGTAGCCCACGTCGCCCGAGGACATCAGCCCGTCGATGATCTGCTTGTGGCCACCGCCGGTGTAGCCCTCGAACGGGAAGAAGTTGCCGACGAAGATCCGCCCGACCTCGCCCTGCGGCAGTTCGTTGCCGTCATCGTCGAGGATCTTGACCTTCACGCCCTTCACCACGGGTCCGACGGTGGCCGGGTTCTTCTCCAGATCCTGCGGCCGCGCGATGGTCGCGAACGCGATCTCGGTCGATCCGTACAGGTTGTAGATGACGGGCCCGAGCGTCTTGAGCGCGCGCTGTGCCATCTCCGCGCCGAGCTGCGACCCCGACACGAACACGATCCGCAACGACGACAGGTCGGGCTTGCGGTCCATCCCGTCGAGCGCATCGAGCATGCGCGACAACATCACCGGGACCACCACGACGGCGGTCACCTTGTGCTTCTCGATGTCCTCGAGCACCTTGGCGGGCTTGAATTTTCGGCGCAACACCAGCGTGGTGCCCAGCATCATCGCGATCGTCGCGTGCAGGAAACCCAATGCGTGGAACATCGGCGCGGGAAGCGCGGTGACCTCGCCGCCCCTGAACGGCACATGCGACAGCACGCCGCCGATGGGGGCGAGGGTGGGCGGCGTACTTCTGTTGGCGCCCTTGGGTGTTCCCGTCGTACCGCTGGTCAGGATGATCACCGACGAGTGCTTGGTCGCTTTCGGCGCGGGCTTGCCCGAGTGGTGGGAGACGAAGTCCTCGAGGGTCTCGTCGGTACTGGGCGACGGTTCGTCCTTATCGGGGTTCACGCCCAGCGCGCGCAGTTTGCCCAGCGGGGGGTCGGCCTTGGACACCGCCTGGCAGTACTCGTCGTCGTAGATGATCAGCTTGGCGCCCTCGCGTTCGGACACCTCTTTGACCTGGGGGCCGGAGAACTCGCTGTTGAGCAGGATGATCCGGGCGCCGGTTCGGGCGGCGCCGTACAGCGCGACGAGGAACCACCGGTGGTTGCGGGCCAGGATCGCGACGCCGTCACCACCCTTGACTCCCTTTTCCAGCAGGCCGTTGGCCACCGAGTGCGCGGCGTCGTCGAGCTCTTTGAAGGTCATCTCCCCGAAGTCGTCGATGATCGCGGTGCGGTTCGGGTGGCGACGGGCGTTGAGCGCCGGAATCATCCCGAATTCACCCCACCGCCGGATGTCGGCGAGCATCGCGGCGACGTTCTGCGGGGGTTCGATCTTGAACGCACCGGCCCCGAACATCTTCGCGGCGTAGTGCAGCTCGGCCGACCCGCGTTCGACGAGTTGTTGAGCCTTGGCGAACGCTTGCGACGGGAGCTCGGAGAGTCTGGCCATGACAACCACCATATGTGACCCGCGTCGCAGTACGGCCGGGAAACTAGCATGACGTTATGGCCGCGCCCCGGTATCTGGAGGTCGACGGTCACCGGGTGCCCATCACTCATCCCGACAAGGTCGTCTTCCCCGGTATCGGCGTCACGAAGTCCGACCTGATGCACTACTACCTCAGCGTCGCCGACGGCGCCCTGCGCGGGGTGCGCGACCGGCCGATGATCCTCAAGCGGTTCGTCAAGGGCATCACCGAGGAGGCGGTGTTCCAGAAGCGCGCGCCGAAGAACCGCCCCGACTTCGTCGACGTCGCCGAGCTGAAATACGCGTCAGGGGCCTCGGCGGCCGAAGCGGTGCTGCGCGACGCGGCCGGCCTGGTCTGGGCGGTCAACCTCGGATGCGTCGACCTCAACCCCCACCCGGTGCGGGCCGACGACCTGGCCCACCCCGACGAACTGCGCGTCGACCTCGATCCTCTGCCGGGTGTCCAATGGCCGCAGATCATCGACGTCGCGATGGTGGCGCGCGAGGTGCTCGAGGACCACGGGTTGACGGCCTGGCCCAAGACGTCGGGATCAAAGGGTTTCCACATCTACGCGCGGATCGAGCGCCGCTGGCCGTTCAAGTTCGTCCGCCTCGCGGCGCAGGCGGTGGCCCGCGAGGTCGAACGCCGCGCCCCCGACATCGCCACCGCGCGCTGGTGGAAGGAGGAACGCGAGGGCGTCTTCGTCGACTTCAACCAGAACGCGTTCGACCGGACGATCGCCTCGGCCTATTCGGTGCGCGCGACGCCGGACGCCCGGGTGTCGACGCCGCTGCTCTGGAGCGAGGTCGGTGGCTGCCGCCCGGAGGAGTTCACGATCGCGACGGTGCCACGGCGATTCGCCGAAATCGGTGACCCGTGGGAGGGCATCGACGACGCTCCCGGATCGCTGGACGCGCTCCTGGACCTCGCCGACCGGTTGGGCCCGGCGGAGAAGGCTCCTCGCGGCGCCAAGCGGTCGAGCGGAGCCAGCGGCCGCCGGGTCTCCTCGAAGCCGCTGATCGAAATCGCTCGCACCAAGACCAAAGACGAGGCGATGGCGGCGTTGGACGAATGGCGTCGGCGCCATCCGTCGGTGGCCGAAAAGCTCGAACCCGCAGACGTTCTGGTCGACGGTATGCGCGGACCCAGTTCGATCTGGTACCGCATTCGGATCAATCTTCAGCACGTGCCCGAGGACGAGCGGCCCGCGCAGACCGAATTGCTCGCCGATTACAGCCCCTGGGAGAACTATTCGGGCCCGCAATGGCTGCGCGGTGGTTGATTCATTTGCTGGCCAACGCAAGTTTTTCTTCTTACCGAAGTATTAGCCGCCGTTGCCAGTGGCCTTAATCTCACGACTTAAGTTGGGTGTCATCAACGAAGCTGACCAACTCAAGGAGGCAGTGATGTACGGGAATCCGACATTTGACTGCGCCGGTGCCCAGCTTCATGCGGTGTGCCGCCAACTGGCGACAGTCGTGACCGTCGACGGCATCATCGATGACCGGAACATCGAACGGATCACCGCGTTCGCCCGCCGATTCGTTTTGGCCGAGAAGCCATTCGTGCTCGATTTGAGTGGCGTGAGGTCGTGTGCGGAGCAACTTATTTCGTTGTTGTACGACATCGATGAATGCTGCTATCACACCGAGGTCGATTGGACCGTTATCGCCAGCGACGACGTGCAACGAGTTTTGCGCGGTTCTGGCGTGAGCGTGCCGATTACCGCATGTGTGCCCGACGCGCTTCACCACTTCGCGGAAAATATCGAAGAACGGCGCCGACTGCTGCCGCTGTTGACCCAGAAGACTGCATAGCGGAAGGCGACCCAGGTGCTTCTCGATATTCGTTGGCTCGGTTACCTGCTTGGCCGTCGGCATCCGGCGGCCAAGCAGACCGGGCACGCCTGCTGATCCGGCCCCTTTCGGCCGAAGCCCGTCCTCGACGAACGATGCGCTGGATCGTCGACGGGATGAACGTGATCGGGTCGCGCCCCGACGGCTGGTGGCGTGATCGCCACCGCGCCATGGTGACCCTCGTCGAGCGGCTGGAAGCCTGGCGGCCTCAGGGTGACGACGTCACGGTCGTGTTCGAACGCCCTCCGGAGCCACCGATCGCGTCGACGGTCGTCACGGTCGCGCATGCCCCGCGCGCCACGGCCAACTCGGCGGACGACGAGATCGTCCGCCTGATCCGCGCCGACGATCGGCCGGACGACATCAGCGTGGCGACGTCCGACCGGCAACTCGCCGAGCGGGTGCGCGCCGCCGGCGCATCCGTCGTCCCGGCCGAGAGCCTGCGCGACCTCATCGACCCGCGGTGACGCCCTCGGCCCGCCACCCCGGCGATCGACCCAGGTGACGCAACACCCGATCGAGGTCGCTCGAGTCCTCCCCGGCGGACACCGCACGCGCGAACGGCGAATCGTCCGCGTCGCGGATGTCGCCGTCGGGAACCGCCATCGCCACCGGCACCACGGCCTCGACCACCTCGGCGGGCAGCACGAACGGCACACCGATGCTGCGGGCGAGGTCCCACCCGTGCACGACGTAGTCGACGAAATGGAACCCGATCGCCATCGCTCCCGGAACAGTGGCGTCCGGTCCGAACTCGGGTAGCGCGAACGTCGCGTCCAGCACACCGTCGGCGGCGAACGCGTCCAGCACCTCGCTGGCCGCCGCGGCGTACGCGCCGCCGGGGTCGGCGTGGACCGCCTCGGCGACGGTCACCGGCCGCCACACCGCAAGGTCGGCGCCGGCTCCCCGCGCGGCTGCCGCAAACCCCTTGTGCTGCACGGTCATATGGATCAACAGATCGGCGAGGTTCCACCCCGCACACGGCGTCGGGCGATCGAAGTCGTCGGCTGTGACCTTCGAGGCGGTCTCTACTGTCTTGGCGACCGCGAGCCGGTGCGCCGGTCGCGGATCATTATTCGTATGCATATGCTTACGATATATGTCTGCACATGATTGGTCAACGCTTAATATCTCCTCATGCCGTCGAAGCCGCGACGACCCGACCTCGCGGCGATGCTCGCGCCGCTGCTCCGGCGGTTGATCGCGCTCGAAACCCCGGTGCTCGCCGAACATGGCGCGTCGATGTGGGGGTACAGCGTGCTGCTCGCGCTCGACGAGTCACCGGTGCGCACCCAGGCCGCGCTCGCCGAAGCCATCGGCGCCGACAAGACCCGGATCATCCCCACGCTCGACGAGCTGCAGGAGAAGGGCTACATCGAGCGGCGACCCGATCCCGCCGACCGACGTGTCCGGCTGCTCGCGATCACCGAAGCCGGTCGCGCCCTGAAGGACTCGGTCCAGACGGAGATCCAGCGCGGTGAGGAACGGTGGCTGTCGGTGTTGTCACCGGCTGACCGGCGAGCGTTCCTGCGGGCCCTGCACGAGATGACGCGCGTCGACGGCGCCCCATAGGGTCTGAGGGATGAACCGCCTCGACCGCTTCTTCGAGATCTCGGCCCGTGGCTCGACAATCGGAGCGGAGGCCCGCGGGGGCCTGGTGACGTTCATCGCGATGGCCTACATCATCGTGCTGAACCCGATCATCCTGTCCAGCTCGGAGGATGTCACCGGCGATCGACTGCAGTTCGCCGAGGTTTCGGCGGTCACCGCGCTGGCGGCGGGCGTGATGACGATCCTGTTCGGCCTGATCGCGCGGATGCCGTTCGCGTTCGCCGCAGGGCTGGGGATCAACTCGTTCGTTGCGACGACGCTCGTCGGATCCCTCACCTGGGCCGAGGCCATGGGGCTCGTGGTGATCAACGGCCTCATCATCGTCGTGCTGGCGGCGACCGGGCTGCGGCGTCTGGTGTTCGACGCGGTGCCGATGCAGCTGAAGCTCGCGATCACATCCGGTATCGGGTTGTTCATCCTGTTCATCGGCCTGGTCGATGCGGGGTTCATCGGTTCGACCGGAAGACCGTCGCCGCCGGTCGGCCTCGGCGGCGACGGCAGCGGATCAATCAGCACCGTGCCCACCGTCGTCTTCGCGTTCACGTTGCTGCTGACGGGCATCCTGGTGGCCCGAAAAGTACGGGGCGGCATACTCATTGGGCTCATCACCGGGACGGCGGCTGCGGTGGCGATCGAGGCTGTCTGGCACCTCGGATCCGCCGAGGACAAACCCGGCGGCTGGAGCCTGTCGGTGCCCACCCTGTCGGGCTCACCGTTCGCCCTACCGGATCTCTCGCTCGTCGGCGCCTTCAGCATGGACAGCTTCGGCCGCATCGGCGTGATCGCCGCGACCATGTTCGTCTTCACGCTCGTGTTCGCGAACTTCTTCGACGCCATGGGCACCTTCACCGGGCTGTCGCGGGAGGCCGGACTGGCCGACGAGAAAGGCACCTTCCCGCGGCTGCGGGCGGCCCTCGTCGTCGAAGGTGCGGGCGCCGTGGTCGGCGGTGCATCGTCGGCGTCGTCGAACACCGTGTTCGTGGAATCGGGCGCCGGCATCGGAGAGGGCGCCCGCACCGGGCTGGCGAACATCGTCACCGGCGTGCTGTTCCTCGCCGCGATGTTCATCTCGCCGCTGGCTTCGGTGGTACCCACCGAGGTGGCCGCGGCGGCGTTGGTGATCGTCGGCGCGATGATGGTGTCGCACCTGCGCTACATCGACATCTCCGAGTTCTCGGTGGCGCTGCCCGTCGTGCTGACGGTGGCGACGATGCCGTTCTCGTACTCGATCGCCAACGGCATCGGTGTCGGCTTCATCGCCTGGGTGGTGCTGCGCTCGGCAGCAGGAAAAGCCCGCGAGATCAGCCCACTGTTGTGGGTGGTCGCCGCGGGCTTCCTGCTCTACTTCGCGCGAGGCTGGATCGAGTCGCTGCTCGGGATCTAGCCGTCCGCTTTGCGCTTGTCCTTCTCAGCGTCGGCGAGGTCTTCGATCTTGTCGGCCTGCGCCCGTGTCACCGTCGCGTCCACGCGCTTGTCCTGCGCGTCGGCCAGCTTCGCGGTGGCCGCCTTCGCCGCACCACGCTCGGCCGCCTCGATCTGCTCTTCTTCGCGGCGCTTCGCGCTCTCGACGTTCTTCTTGCGCTGCGCGGCGATCTCATCGGCCCGCTTCTTGCTCTCGACGATCTTCTTCTCGGCATCTTCGACCGCCGTGCGCTTGCGCTGCTGCGCCTCGGTGCGCGCCTGACGTGCCTCGGCCTCGGTCTCTTCGAAGGCCTGCTGTTTGTCCTGCAGCGCCTTCTCGCGCGTGACCTTCAGCTCCCTGCCCGCCTGCTTGACGTTCTCGTCCGCGGCGGCATCGAGTTCGGCCGCCCGGCGCAGGGCATCGGTGCGCTCGACGGCGGTGGCGCCCCGCTTCTGCAGCTCCTGGTCGCCGAGCGCGGCGCCAACCGTGACGTCCAGCATTCCGAGGGAACGCTCATAGAACAGGCGGGCGGGTGCCTCGTCGTTCATTCGCGCGACGAACCGGTCGTCGATCAACTGCAGCGGCATTCGGGCCACCTGGTACTGAAATCTCAGCACCGCCTTCGGAATAGCGGTGAGGCTCATGGTCAAGCTCCTTCTATGCCTTGATCAGGCGTTGTCGTTGAGGTTGTCGGCCTGCCGCCGGATACGGGCGGCTTCGGCCTTCGCGCTTGCCGACTCCTCGACGGCTTCGCGGTGGTCTTCGAGCGCTCCGGCGAGCTGGGTGTCGGCGTCATGCACTTCCGCCCGCTGCTCGATCCGGGCCTCACGGGCCTTGCGCTCGGCGTCGAGATCGGCCTGTGCGCGCTCCCGCTCCAGCTGCTGGTGTACGGCGTCTTCGGCGGCGCGCTTCTGGGCCGCTTTCTGATTCTCGACCGCGCCCTTTTCGGCGGCGGCCTCGGCATTCACCTCGGTGCGCTCCTTGGCGGCCTCGCGCTTGGCCTCCGCGACGTCGGTGCGGGCGTCCCGCGCCTCGGCATCGGCGACCGCTTCGATCGTGTTGGCCTCTTTACGGCGTTCGGCCTCGGCCTGCTGAAGTTGGCCTTCGGCGGTCATCGAGTCATTCCCGGTGATCGCACCGAACATCTCTTTGGCCTTGCCCTTCACCGAGTCGAGCAGGCCTTCGCGTGCCTGCCCGGCCTTGTCGTGGTCCGTCATTCGGGCCTCCTCTCAAGTGTCAAGGTTCCACGTCCGCCCGGGTCCGAAACCCCCTGTGGGCGGACGCACAGGTCGCAACGCTGCAATCATGTGTCGCGTGACAGCGACGACGATTCCGGCCATCGCCCTGACCGGCTACCTCGGCGCCGGTAAGACCACGCTGCTCAACCACGTGTTGCGTCAACCGGGGGCCCGTATCGGCGTCATCATCAACGACTTCGGCGAACTCAACGTCGACGCCGCCCTGGTCACCGGCCAAGTCGACGAGCCGGCCTCGATCGCCGGAGGGTGCATCTGCTGCCTACCCGACGAAGGTGGCCTCGACGGCGCGCTGGCCAAGCTCGCCGATCCGAAGCTCGGCCTGGACGCCATCATCATCGAGGCCAGCGGCATAGCCGACCCGATCGCGATCTCGCGGATCATTCGGTTCAGCGGGGTGGATCGCATACGGCCGGGCGGCGTCGTCGACGTGATCGACGCCGCCACCCATTTCGACACCGTCGACGACCACGCCACTCCGCCCGCCCGCTACGGCGCGGCGTCGCTGGTGGTGGTCAACAAGCTCGACCAAGTTTCCGAGAACGACCGTGCTGCGGTCCTCGGCCGAATCGAAAGCCGTGTGCGCGAACGAAATCCGGATGTCCACGTCGTCGGTGCCACGGCCGGGCGCATCGATCCGGCGCTGCTGTACGACGTGGCCGAATCCGCCGCGGTCGGTGAGCAGCTGTCGCTGCGGGAGCTGCTCGTGGACACCGACACCGACACCGACACCGACGACCACGGACACCACGTGCACGCCGATTCGGTGACCGTCACCGGCGACGGTTGCGTCGATCCCGCCACGCTGATCGACCTGCTGGAAAAGCCACCCGCCGGGGTGTACCGGCTCAAGGGCACGGTCGCGGTCCGATATCGCGAACGCACGCGCCGCTACGTGGTCAACGTGGTCGGCACGTCCGTCCACATCGCGAACGCACCGTCGTCGGCCCGAGTCGGCGGGAAGACCAATGCGCTCGTCGCGATCGGGACGCACCTCGACGTCGACAACGTGCGCGCGCGCCTCGGAACCGCGATCGCGCCGCACGACGGTGCGGTCTCCGCGGCGGGAATCCGGCGTCTGCAGCGCTACCGCCGACTCAGCATCTGAGGCCGGTCCCCCACCTATGGTGGTGAGATGAGCGCCGAGGAGCAGCGCGCCGGGGTGGAGCTGACCAACCTGGACCAGCCGCTGACCTCGGACGCGGGCGCCACCAAGCGCGATCTGATCGACTACCTCGATGCGGTGTCCGACCGGATACTGCCCGGTCTCGCGGGGCGGCCCCTGACGGTGTTGCGGGTGCTGCGCGGGCGGGCGCCGTTCATGCAGAAGAACGTTCCGAAGTACACCCCGGACTGGGTGAAGACCGTTTCGATGTGGGCGGAGTCCTCGCACCGCGAGGTGCGATACGCCCTGTGCGACGATCGGCGCACGCTGCTGTGGATGGCCAACCAGCGTGCCGTCGAATACCATCCGACCCTCGGCTTGGCCGAGAACATCTATCGCCCAACGCATCTGGTGCTCGACCTGGACCCGCCACCGGACAGCGACTTCACCGCCGTCGTCACCGCCGCCGGCCTTGTCCGGCAGGCGCTTTCGGACTGCGGACTGGCCGGGGCGGTGAAGACCAGCGGGGCCAAGGGTGTGCACGTGTTCGTTCCGATCGACGACAGCGCGCCGGTCGACGACGTCGCCGCGGCCACCCGGGCTCTGGCGGCCCGTGCCGAGGCGCTCGATCCCTCCAGCACGACAACGGCTTTCATTGTCGAGGACCGCGAAGGAAAGGTGTTCATCGACTCGACCCGATCCGGCGGTGCGACCGTCGTCGCCGCCTACAGCCCACGGCTGCGGCCCGGTACCCCGGTGTCCTTCCCGGTCGACTGGTCGGACCTGGACCGCGTCACCCCGGCCGATTTCACCGTGCACACCGCGATCGACGCCCTGGCCGGACGAGATCCGTGGGCGGAGGCGATGCCGGCGCCACAGACGCTGCCGCCCGACCTGATCGAACACGGCAGGACCATCCCCGTGGCGCGGGTGGCGGCGATGCACGAGGGCAAACGCCGGGCGAGGGCGCGGCGGGCGCGTTGAGCCGGCTTGGGTTGACCTTGGCGCGAATCGGGTATCGCCGACCCCATCAGCGAGGATCCAGGCCGAGGGGGTCCGCATATGGTGGGCTGGCTGGACCGGCTGCAGCGACGCAACCGCCGCGTCGGCTTCGTCATCGCGGTGATCTACAAATACGTCGACGACCAGGGCGGTTATCTGGCGGCGTTGATCACCTACTACGCGTTCGTATCCCTGTTTCCGCTGCTGCTGTTGTTGACGACGGCGCTCGGCGTGGTGCTCGTCGGCCACCCGGACCTGCAGCAGCAGATCCTTCAGTCCACGTTCAGCCAATTCCCGATCATCGGCACCCAACTGCAACGGCCGGACCAACTCAGCGGCGGCGTCACGGCCGTCGTGGTCGGGATCGCTGGCGCCCTCTACGGCGGCCTCGGTGTCGGCCAGGCGCTGCAGAACGCGATGGATTCGGTGTGGGCGGTGCCCCGTAACAATCGTCCGGATCCGATCAGGTCGCGGTTGCGCAGCCTGCTGTTGTTGTTCGTGCTCGGATCGGCGGCGATCACCGCGACGGTGTTGTCGGCGGTCGGGCACGCGACCGCGAGCCTGGGATTGTTCGGGAAGGTCGGCGTGACCGTCGCGACGGTCGCGATCAACGCGGTCATCTGCCTGGTGGCGTTCCGGGTCACCACCGCCCGGTCGGTGACGTACCGCGATGTGCTGCCCGGTGCGCTGACGGCCGCGGTGATCTGGCAGCTGCTGCAGTGGTTCGGCGCGAACTACGTCGCGCACGTCGTCAAGTCGACCAGCGCGACCAACAGCGTCTTCGCGCTGGTTCTCGGCCTGCTCGCATTCCTGTACCTGATCTCGGTGACGCTGGTGATGTGCGCAGAGGTCAACGTCGTGCGGGTCGACCAGCTGTACCCGCGCTCATTGATGACCCCGTTCACCGACGACGTGGATCTGACGCGCGCAGACCGTCGTACCTACACCCGCAGGGCGAAAGCCGAGCGGGCCAAGGGTTTTCAGAAGGTGAGCGTGCGTTTCGACGTGAAGCGGGACGCGTCGCTCGAGCAGCTCGGTCAATCGTCCGACGGCCAAGGCTGATCCCAGCTGTCCACCACCGCCACCTCCGGCAGCGGCTTACGACTCACCGTGTGGTGGCGGCCCGCGGGCCATCCGACGGTCACCAACGCCGCCAGCATCCAGTCGTCGGGAATGCCGACCAGCGAACGCAATTGCGCTTCACAGCTGCTGTGCCACAACGTGATCGCCGCACCCAACCCCTGCGCACGCGCCGCCAGCAGGAAGTTCTGCACCGCGGGGAAGATCGAGCCGCCCTGCTGCAGATCGGACGCCCCGGGCTGCGGCCGAACACAGAACAGCACGAGACCCGGTGCGGCACCGCCGATCCGCATGTGTTCGGCCATCGACCTCAGCACCCGCGATTTCGGGTCGCCCGCACCGTCGTCGGGCGGCGAGACACCGTAGAACTGCTGCAGTTCCTCCCACGTCCGGTGTGCTGCAGCGGTGATGAGCGCACGAGCACGATCCGAGCGCAACACCACGAACCGCCACGGCTGCTGATTGCCGCCCGACGGCGCCCAGCTGGCCGCGCGCAGACACTTCTCGAGCGTGACGTCGGCGACAGGTTCGTCGCGATACCGCCGCACCGCGGACGCCGTCTGCATCACGGTCCAGATGTCGTCCGGGACGCCCGGCGTCCGGCTCATTGCGCCGTGCCGGGCAGGACGCCGGTCCACGTGCCGCCGCGCATGGGTCCGGTGATCAATGGCAGGTCCAGCGTCGACAACACACCCGGCGGCGCGGCGATCACGGCCGGAATCGCGTTCAGTTCCCGCATCACGGTGGCGTACGTCAAACCGCGCATGTTGTTACCGCGCCCGTGCATCTCGATGTCCACGGTGTACGTCGGAAGGCCGTCGACGATGACGCGGTACCCGCCGTGCGGGGAAGGATGGCGCGGCCACTCCGGCGCCGAACCCTCGCCCATGCGAGTGATGTGCTCGAGCACAACCCGTTCCTCGCCGTCCACCATGCCCGCCAGCTTGAAACGCATCCCGCCCATGGTTCCCGGTTCGATCGGGCCGGAGGCGACCTCGTAACGCTCTGTGGCCAACCATTTGTCGATCGTCGTGACCACGCGATCCAGCGGCAGGCCCACGCCGTCGGCCACCAAGTGGACGATCGGCGCCCATAGCGCGGCAAGCCGCTCGGGGTCGAACAACGGCGCCGGATGGTCTGGCGGACGACCGAATCCCATGAAGTCGAACATGATGTCCGGCTGATTGATCGGGGCGTAGTCCAAGATCTCCTGCATCGTGATCGTGTCGACGCGGCTGCTGAAGCCCGTCATGGTCAGGGCGATCACGTCATTGGCCCAGCCGGGATCCACGCCGCTGTTGAAGAAGCTGGTGCCGCCCTCCTTGCACGCGGCGGCGATGAGATCGGCGGTCTGCTTGTCCGCCGCCGGCGGATAGCACATCGGAACCAGGGACGTGCACACCACGTTCTTGCCCGCGCGCAGGCAGCGGGCGATGTCCTCCGCTGCGTCGGCGTATCGATAGTCGCCCGACGCGAAATAGGCGACGACGTCGGCGTCCAGCGACAGCGCTGAGTCGATGTCACGGGTGGCGACGACGCCGGTCGCGGGCATGCCGCACAGCGCACCGGCGTCCATACCGTTTTTGGCCTCGGAGTGCACGACGACGCCGGCGAGCTCCAGCCCGGGATGGGCGATCAGCGCACGCAGAGCGCCGACACCGACCTGCCCCGGTCCCCAGAGGATCACCCGCGGGTTACGTTGGCAGTCCGACATGTGCACCCTTTCCGACCCGCCCCCGCAGCCCGTGAGAACATACCTTCTCAAATATTGATATCACCATTGTCGCCATGGAAGAACCGGAGGACACGATGAGCGAGTACAAGTTCCTGAAGTGGGAGACCTTTGACGAGGGCCAGATCGTCCGCATCTCGCTCAATCGTCCGGAACAGCGCAATGCGCAGAACCGCGGGATGCTGGTCGAGCTCGATGAGGCGTTCGGGCGCGCCGAGGCTGACGACGACGTCCGCGTCGTGATCCTCGCGGGCGAGGGCCCGATGTTCTCCTCCGGCCATGACATCGGTTCGAAGCAGGCACGCGCCGAGTTCATGCCGGGACCCGATCAGCACCCGACTGCGGCGATCAACGGCGGCACCCGGGAGGGTGCGGAGAAGATCATGCTGCAGGAATGGCATTACTTCTTCCAGAACAACCTGCGCTGGCGCAACCTGCGCAAGATCACGATTGCGCAGGTGCACGGCGACGTGTTCTCGGCGGGCCTGATGCTGATTTGGGCGTGCGACCTGATCGTGGGCAGCGAGGAGGTGCGCTTCGCCGACGTCGTGGGGACCCGGTTGGGGATGTGCGGTATGGAGTACTTCGGCCATCCCTGGGAGTTCGGCCCGCGGCGCACCAAGGAGCTGATGTTGACCGGCGACGCCATCGACATCGAAGAGGCGTACCGCCTCGGGATGGTGAGCAAGATCTTCAAGCGCGACGAATTGGCCGATCGCACACTGGAAATGGCGCGGCGGATCGCCACGGTCCCGACGATGGCGGCGCTGCTCATCAAGGAGTCGGTCAATCAGTCGGTGGACAACATGGGCTTCTACAACGCGCTGCAGTCGTGTTTCACGCTGCACCAGCTCAACCATTCGCACTGGGTGGGCGTCCGCGACGACAAGCGTGCGACCGCCGGCGAGGAGCAGGGTGTGCCGAACTGGCGGACCGCTCCCCCGATCGTGTTGTCGGTCAAGGACCAGGTGCGGTCCGAGGCCTGACGAGGTTCAGCCGCTGACCGCCCCGTAGCGGGCGTCCGCGACGCGGTCCAGGGCGACCGCCGACTCGCCGAACACCATGGCCCAGCCACGGACCCGCCGGTAGTACAGCTGGATGTCGCCCTCCATCCCGAAGCCGTAGCCGCCGTGGACGTGCAGGCTGCGATAGGTCGCGTCGCGCGCGGTTTCGTAGGCGAAGGCGAAGGCCATCGCGGCCAGCTCGGTCACGCGGTGCGGTTCATCGGTGAAGGCGCACGCCGCTTCGAATGTCAGCAGGCGCGCACCGTCGGTCGCGGTGGCACTGTCCGCGAGCGGATGTGACACGGCTTGGAAGGCGCCGATCGGCGTGCCGAACGCGTGGCGTTGCTTGGCGTATTCGACACCCATCTCGACGGCCTTGGCGGCGGCACCCACCAGGGCCGCGGCGGTGAGCGAGAGCCACAGGTCGACCGCGTTCGAGAACAACCGGCGGGCGGTCTCACCCTCGGCGAGAACGGTGACGTCGCGCAGAGCCACATCGGCAAGCGGCAGGGACCCGTGGTTCGAGATGAGCTTTCGGTCGGTGGCAGACGACGCGACGAGACGCCCGTCGACCATCGCCACCACCGCGTCGGCCACCGCGCCGCCGGGCACGAGCGTCAATACATCGCCGCCACAGGCCCGCGGAGCGAAGCTGACGAGCTTGTCGCCCGATAGGGTCGCACGCAGCAGGTCGCCGCCGTCGCAGGCGGCCAGCAACCGGGCGGCGATCTGTGCCTCGATCACCGGCGCCGACGCGACCGCGCGGCCGTACTGCTCGGCGATCAACGCCAACTCGAGCTCGGAAGCCGCCCAGCCACCGTCGGATTCGCCGATCGCCATCTCGATGACACCGGTTTGGACGAGGGCCTCCCACAGCTTTGGATCGAAGCCCAGGGGTTCTGCCGCCCGCACCCGTTGCGACGTCGACTCGCGGGCATACATCGCCGCGAAGGAGTCGACGAGTTGTCGCTGCTCGCCGGACAAGCTCAGGTCCACCGGACATCCTTCACATGCGAATATGGTTACTCTCAGTTTTGAGAGTAACATTATCGCCTACGCCGTCCGCACGCCCTGTATGCGACAGATTGGTTACCGCTCATGCATTTTCAATCCGACGCCGCGACCGAAGCCTTCCGGAACGACGTGCGCGGCCACCTCGACGACGTGTTGACCCCCGACGTCGAGGAGCGGATCTACCGCAGCGGTGTCGCGCACGACGACGGTTTCGCCAAAGGGCTTGTCGAAAAGGGCTACTTCGCTCCCGGTTGGCCGACCGAACTCGGCGGGCAGGATCGCAACGCGTGGGAAGAGCAGGCGCTCAACGAGGAGTTGATGCGGACGGACGCGCCGGTGTACCTGTCCGAGACCACCCGGATGGTGGCGTCGATCATCCGGCAGATCGGCACACCCGCTATGAGAGAGCGCATCCTCCCCGGCGCCTCGAGCGGCGATATCACCATCGCTCTGGGTTTCACCGAACCGGAATGCGGTTCGGACGTCGCGGCCGCGGCGACCAGGGCGGTGCGAGACGGCGACGACTGGGTCATCAACGGCTCCAAGATGTTCACGACGAACGGACACATCGCCGATTACGTCTTCCTGCTGGCCCGGACCAGCCCCGAGAAGCCGAAGCACAAGGGGCTCACGATGTTTCTCGTGCCGACGAGCGCCGACGGCTTCGAAGCGCAAGCGGTGTGGACGTTGTCCGGCGAGCGAACCAACATCACCTTCTACAGCGACGTCCGCATCGGCGACGAATGGCGCATCGGCGAGGTGGACCGCGGTTGGCAGGTGCTGGGCCTGTCGTTGCAGGACGAGCACGCGTCCGGCTGGGGACCGCACATCGCCCGGCTCCTGCACCACGCCGAGGAATGGGCACGCTCGGCACGGACACCCGACGGATCACCACAGATCACCAAAACCGATGTGCGACGGCGGATCGCGCGGGTGGCCATGGAACTCGAAGTGGCGATGCTGCTACAGCGCCGATGCGTGTGGATGACCGAGAACGGCCAGATGCCGGTCGCCGAGGGGCCGATGTCCAAAGTGTTCTCCACCGAGTCACTCGTACGCGCCAGCCAGGACATCGTCGAACTCGTCGGACCCGATGCGATGCGGTCCTATCTCGAGCCCACGGCACCGGAGCGTGGCCGCTTCGAGCACCTCATGCGGTTCTCACTGGGGACCACGATCTATGCCGGCACCAGCGAGGTGCAGCGCACCATCATCGCCCAGCGGGGGCTCGGCCTACCCCGTTAGATCTTTGGCCTTGCGGGTGGAGCGCCTCCGCGGCGCGGCCTTGGCGGTCACGGCCTTCTTGGGGGTGTCCGCGGGCGGGGTCAACGCCTGCAGGCACCATGCCCACAGCTGGTCCTCGGTGAGTTCAGCACCCTTGACGCCCAGGTGAAATACGCCGATCTGCGCAAGCGCGATGAGCGTCGAGTTCAGCAAGGTGGTGAGCTGGGCGGGCGTCAGATCCTTGCGGACCAGCCCGGCGCGGGAACACGACGTGAGGATCTTGGTGAGCAGTTTCTGGTGCGGCTCCCAGATCTTGGCGAAGTCGGCGGGCCGTTCGATCTCCAAGCTCAGGTTGTAGATCGTCATCACGCGGCCGCCGATGGCCTCGGACGACTCCGCACGCGAGAGGAACCCGCGGCAGAACGCCTCGAGTTGCTCCATCGGACCGTCCGCGGCCGCCACCTCGTGGCGGATGGCTTCGATGAACTGACTGGTGGCGTTCTCGTAGAGCGCCAGCAACAGCTCTTCCTTACCCGCGAAATGCTGATAAAAGGCACGCAGGCTGAGGTTCGAACGGTCGATGAGGGTCTGGATCGTGAAGTCGGCGCGGCCGGATTCCTCGACGAGCTCGAGCGCCGTTGCCAGGAACCTCGAACTGCGCGCGAGCGCGCGCGCACGCGCCTGACTGAGTCGCCGCTCGATCGTTCGTTCCTGCCAGCTGCCCGGCATCTCGACTTCGGCCTCGACGAGTTCCAGCTCGGCTTCCGAGTCGCGGGCACTCCGCTTCTTAGCAGTCATGATGCTTTGAGAATACGCGTTCCCCGCTCGGTTCTGCGCGCCTACCTACACGCGCACCTTGACCGGATCGGCGTGATCCCGCCGGACTTCGGTCTCCATCGGCCTCCCCGGCGGTCTCCTGCGTGCCGGGGGCGGCTGTACGCTATCGTGGAAACATCGATTCTCGATTGCGGAAACAAGAGTTTCGCGATTGTGCCGCAGGCCGTTCCCGAAGGAGTGCAGCGTTGACCGCAGACATTCTGATCGTGTCGCCGGACGACCATCTCGTGGAACCGGCCGACCTGTGGACCAGCCGGTTGCCCGAACGCTATCGCAACGTCGGACCGCGGATCGTCCGGCATCGGGGGCGCATGGACCCGTCGGTCACCTCCGACGTCGCCTTCATCGAGGATGAGGACGGCCGCGACGCCGACATTTGGCATTACGAGGACTCGATCATCCCGATTCCGCTCATCAGCGCCGCTGCCGGTTACGAACTCGACGAACTCTCCACCGACCCGATCACCTATGACGAGATGCGCCCCGGCTGCTATCGACCGGCCGACCGGCTCGCGGACATGGACGTCGCCGGCATCGAGGCCTCCGCCTGCTTCCCCAACACACTGGTCCGGTTCTGCGGTCAGCGATTCCTCTACGCCAAGGACAAAGAGCTCGCGTTGCTGTGCGTCCAGGCCTACAACGACTTCCAGATCGACGAGTGGGCAGGCGGCTCGAACGGCAGGCTCATCCCGCTGGGCATCATCCCGCTGTGGGACGTCGATCTCGCCGTCAAGGAGGTAGAACGGGTAGCGGCCAAAGGTATGCCCGCGGTGTGCTTCTCGGAACTGCCCTCGCGACTGGACCTGCCGTCCATCCACAGCGGGTACTGGGACCCGTTCTTCGCCGCGTGCGAGAGCAACAACGTCGGCATCATGCTGCACATCGGGTCGAGTTCGTCGCTGACCAAGTCCTCACCCGACTCACCGCACGTCGTCACCAGCGCCCTGATGGCGGTCAACTGCACCATCGCCCTGGTCGACTGGCTGTTCTCCGGCAAGCTGCGGCAATTTCCGAAGCTCAAGCTCGCATTCGCCGAAGCGCAGGCCGGGTGGATCCCGTACTACCTGCAACGCGTCGACGAGGTCTGGGAGGATCGGCGCGCCTGGGGTGGGATCCATCCGCTGCTGACCGAGCCGCCGAGCACCCAGGTGCCCGGCCGGGTGTGGTTCTCCACCTTCGGTGACCCGGTCGCGTTCCGCATCCTCGATCTCGTCGGACCCGACCAGCTGATGTTCGAGACCGACTACCCGCACAACGACACCAATTGGCCCAACAGCATGGACGTCGCCAACAAGGCGACCGAGGGCCTCGACGAAGAGACCAAGCGGAAGGTGTTGTCCACCAACGCGAAGAACTTCTTCGGATTGGCCTAGCCTTTTCTCAGCGCGCTTGCCAGTCGGGTTTGCGCTTCTCCAGGAAGGCGCGCGGGCCCTCGATCGCATCCTTCGTCAGGGCCACCTTCATGCGGTAGTTCTCGGCGAGCAGTTCCGCTTCGTATATCGGCAGTGTCAATCCCTTGCGCACCGCCATCCGGGAACCCCGCACCGCAAGGGGCGCATTGGAATTCACGATCTCGGCGACCTCCCACGCCCGGTCCATCAGCGTCTCATGGGCCACCACCTCGGTGAACACACCGAGGTCGTAGGCGCGCTGGGCGTCGAGTTGCTCGTGCTTGCCCATCAGGATCAACCGCATGGCGACCGGCAACGGCAGGATCCGGGCCAGCCGAACCCCTTCGCGTCCGGACGTGACGCCGATGCTCACGTGCGGGTCCATCAACGTCGCACGCTCGGACGCGATCGTGATGTCGGCGGTCGTGACGAGGTCCATGCCGGCTCCGCATGCAATCCCGTTGACGGCACAGATGATCGGCTTGGTCATCTGCAGCCACGGAGGCGTCGCCTCCTGCGGCGCATCCCATTGGCGCATGGAGCTGAGGATGGGCTCACCCTGGTTGTCGATGCCCGCCGCATTCTCCATGTCATGGTCGGCCGCCTTGTTGACGTCGGCCCCAACGCACAGCGCACGGCCGGCACCGGTGATGATGACGGTCCAGATGTCCTGCGAACGTTCGATTTCGGCGTACACCTCGGCGAGTTCGGCGATCATCTCGTCGTTGATCGCGTTCAGCACCTCGGGCCGGTTCAACGTCACACACGCGGTGTGACCGGAGACCTCGAACGTGACGGTGTCGTAATTGCTCATCTCACTCCACAGCTGCCGTGTCGCGGGCGGTCGGCCGGACGCCCAGGATCTCTTCGAACCGGTCGCAATAGCGGGGCCACACTTCCGGGTTGAGTAACCGCGGTGGCATGTCCCCGGAGAAGATCGTCTGCCACTGACTGGCGGTGGCGACCGCGATATCACGAGCCGCCTCGGCGGTGATACCCGCGACATGTGGTGTCGCGACGACGTTGTCGAGCCGCAGCAGCGGGTTGTCGTGTCTCGGCGGTTCCTCGTGGAACACGTCGAGGCCCGCCCCGGCGATGTCACCGGCGGCCAGGGCGTCATAGAGGGCGGCTTCGTCGTGCACCGGGCCACGCGCGGTGGTGATAAAGTACGCGGTCGGTTTCATCGCGGCGAATTGCGTGCGTCCGAACAACCCTCGCGTCTCAGCGGTCAGCGGGCACGTGACCTGAACGAAGTCGGATCTTTCGACCAGTTCGGAGAGGTCCACCCGAACCGCGCCCCTGGCGCGGGCGGTCGCGTCGTCGACGTAGGGGTCGAAGACCAGGACCTCCATCCCGAACGGGGCGCACAACTGAACGAGCCGCCCACCGATGGCGCCCAACCCGACGACTCCGAGCGTCTTTCCGAACAGCTGAGTGCCTCGCAGCGCCAATCGATCTCCGAGCGGACCGCTGCGCAGCGCCCGGTCGGCGGCGGTGATCTTCTTGGCCAGATCGAGCATGAGCCCGAGCGCATGTTCGGCGACCGCCTCGGCGCCGGGACCGGAGTTGTTGCACACCGCGACCCCCGCGCGGGTGCACGCCGCGACGTCGATCACGTCGTAACCCGCCCCCGCCGAACACACGGCAAGCAACTGTGGACAGCGATCCACCAGGGTCCGCCCGGCCAGCCACTGCGCACCGTCGTCGATCGAGGCGACGTCTGTTCTGGTGGCGACCTGATATCCGTGCGCCGATTCCAGTGCGTCCCAGCCTTGTTCGTCGGGTGCTTCGAGGTCGAGCTTGACGAGCTCGATGTCCCCCTCCGCCAGGATGTCTCCTGCGACCTGATCGGTCCACCTCTCGTAGACCAGTCGCGGACGGGTTGTCATCGGTTGATTTTTGGCTTCGCTTGAGCCGCCTTGAACATGTCGGCCAATGCGGGGTCGACGTTCTTGTAGTCATTGCGTGCGATCGCGCCGTCGCGGCCCGCAACGGGGTCGTAGCCCAGGCGCAGGTCTTTGTTCTCCATGTGGAAGTACTCCCGTCCGACGGGAAGGCGGCGATCCTTGCGCGGAACCTCCATCCAGGCCCGCAGGAAGCAGCGTGCCTTCTTCGGGTCGGTGCTGCTGACGAAGTCCGAGCGGGAGTGGCACATCGCGAAGTTGTTGGCGACGGCGGCCTCACCGGACTCCAACCGGAACTCGACCTGCTGTTCGACCAGGATGTTGCGCAACAACTCGATGGCCTCGTTCTGCTCAGGGGTGAACTCGCGGCCGAGGGTGTGCATGGCGGGCAAGATGCTGCTGTAGGTGAAATTGATGCAGATGCGACCGTCGATCTGCGAGAAGACCGGCACGTCGTAGGGGGTCACGTCCGGTTGATCGTCGGGTTGCTCGCTGCGCCGGTGATGCGGGAAGCCTTGGTAGAGCACGGGAAGCAGGTCAGGACGCTCGTTGAGGATCCGGTTGTGCGCGGCCGGGCCGCTGGCGAACTGGCTCTCACCACCCTCGGCCGCGGGGTACACGCAGAGCAGCGACAGGATGTCCGCCGCATCGTTGTGCATCGCGAGTTCGGCTCGGGACTTGGTGCCACGCGCCGGTTGCACGCCGTTGGGCAGCACCTCCTCCTGCACGCGCACCATGCGGTGGCCGAAGGAGTTGTTCGACACCAGGTAACCGAGATGTGTGCAGAACGCCCAGTAGATGCGTTCCAGGTCCTCGATCGAATGCTGCTCGACGGGGAAACCGCGTACGCACGCCAAGCCCCGTCCGAACATCAGCTCCCGGTACAGCCGCGCGAGGTCCTCGTCGAGATCCGGATGCCGGGCATCCTCAGGCGTGATGTCGTCGCGATCCTTGTGTGCGGTCTTGGCCAGAATGGATTCCAGCGCCGCGACATTGCGTGACGACAGGTCGAAGGCGAAGTCGTCTTTGCTGCTGAAGTCCGCGCCGGTCCATGCCATGGGGTCGGTGACTTGCTCGGTGTAGATCGCGGTGGGCATCCGTCCTCCTGTTGTCGTGACGAGGCTCTCGGTTATCGGCTCGCCGCGCGCCCCTCGAGCTCACGCAGGGCATGCGCACGGGCGGTGGCGGCCTCGGTCATCATCCCGACGTCGGTTCCCGCCGAGATGAATCGCAGTCCCAGCCCCGCAAAGCGTTCCAGCAGGTCAATGGACTTGATGCCAGCCACTCCCAGCGCCACGCCGTGTGCACGACAGGCCGCTGCGACAGAGTCTACTGCACGGTGGAAATGCTCATTCTCATATTGGCCGTGTATCCCCATCTCGGCCGTCAGGTCGCTGGGCCCCAGTAACACGATGTCGACGCCCTCGACGGCCGCGATCTCGCCGGAAGCCGCCACCGCCTCGGGCGTTTCGATCATCACCGCCACCACGGTGTGACGCTCGAGTTCGACCGCGAGCTCGGCGGCAGGGCGAGGAGCGTACCCGCTCACCGCGTTCGGTCCGGAGATGGACCGATGGCCGACGGGTGGGAAACGGGCCGCGTCGACCACATCCTGCGCTTCTTGCGCGGAGTTCACATGCGGCACAATCACTCCGACCGCGCCGGCGTCGAGTACGCGCGCGATCACGGTGGGATCGCGCGACGGCACTCGCACGAGACCGGAGATGCCGGCGCCGAGTGCGGCCACACAGAGCATTTCCGCCGTTTCGAGCGAGCACGAGGTGTGCTCGAGATCGACATAGACGGCGTCGTATCCGCTGGCTGCCGCGATCGCGGGGACGTCGGGCGTGCGGGCGTTCAGCAATGCGAGGCACAGCACCAGGCGATCGCCCTTCAAGGCATCTCGCAGCGGTCCCGGCACCCACCCACGGTAACCGAGCGAGAACGATGATTCCACCATGGCGTTAACCGCCATTATCGCTTGTGGTAACCATTATCTATGTCCGAGAACCGGGTCGCGCTGGTCGGCGCCGCGCTGTCCGATTGCGGGCGGGTGCCCGACAAGACGGCGATGGCGCTGATGGCGCAGGCCGCGCGGCGGGCGGTCGCAGACGCCGGCCTGACGAAGGACGACATCGACGGCTTTGGCGGCCACGGGACACTGTTGCCACCGATCGAGGTGAGCGAGTACCTGGGCCTGCGACCGACCTGGGTCGACGCCACCAACGTCGGCGGATCCTCGTGGGAGGTCATGGGGCGGCACGCCGCCGCGGCCATCGCGGCGGGCGAGATCGACGTGGCCCTGTTGACGTACGGTTCGACCGCACGCTCGGACGTCAAGCGCCGGGTGCGGGCCTCGGCGGCGGCGCTCAGCACCGGCGGCGCGATGCAGTTCGAAGCGCCCTACGGCGCCACGCTGATCGCCAAGTACGCCATGGCGGCCAGGCGCCACATGATCGAGTACGGGACGACAGAGGAGCAACTGGCCGAGGTAGCCGTCGCCGCTCACGAGTGGGCGGCCATGAACGAGGCCGCCTTCGAGCGCGACCGGATCACCGCCGAAGATGTCGCCGCCGCACAAATGCTCGCCGAGCCGTTCACGTCGAAGCACGTCTGTCTGCGAACCGACGGCGGCGGCGCGGTCGTGCTCGCCAGCGAGAGGGTGGCGAAAAGCTGTGCGAAGGAGCCGATCTGGATACTCGGCGCCGCAGACGCCTCATCGCACGTCAGCATGAGCGAGTGGCCCGATTTCACGACATCGGCTGCCGCACAATCGGGTCCGCGCGCGTTTGCGCAAGCGGGGGTGACGCCGGCGGACATCGACGTCTGTCAGCTTTACGACTCGTTCACCTCGACCGTCTTGCTGACCGTCGAGGATCTCGGGTTCTGCGCCAAGGGTGAGGGTGGTCCGTTCATCGGCTCCGGCGCGCTCCGTCCGGGCGGCGCGCTGCCCACCAACACCGACGGCGGCGGGCTGGCGTCGTGTCATCCCGGGATGCGCGGAATGTTCCTGATGGTCGAAGCGGTTCGGCAACTGCGCGGCGAATGCGGTGAACGACAGGTCGAGGGGGCGCGCCTGGCATGTGTGCACGCGATGGGCGGGTTCTTCAGCCACAGCGCGACGATGATCCTCGGGAGGCAGTGATGCAGACGCCCACCGGCCCGAACCGCCCGACCATCGACAGCGACAGCGACAGCTGGTGGGCGGCGGTTCAGGATCGCACGCTGATGATCAATGCATGCGGCTCCTGCGGCCGCAACTCGTTGTACGTCCGGCCCTTCTGCCCGCACTGTTGGAGCGAGGACGTGCGTCTCACGCCGGCCGCCGGGCGATCGCGGCTCTACACGTGGAGCGTCGTCCACCAGAACGTCGCGCCGTTCGACACCGTGCCCTACGTCGTCGCGATGGTCGACCTCGAGGAGGGCCCCCGCCTGATGACCGAGGTCGTCGACTGTTCGGCCGAGCGGCTCAGTGCGGGCATGGAACTGGAGATCGGCTTCCGAGAGGACGACGACGGATTCGTCGTACCGGTTTTTCGACCGGTCAATCGGCAGCGGTGAGGCGGTCGGCGAGTAACCGCGGCCGACCCTCCGAACGTGCCTCGAGGGCGTTGCGTGGCACCTTGCCGTTGGCGTTGAGCGGCAGGGGCTCGTCCCAGAACACCAACTCCTCGGGCAGCTTGTACTTCGGCATTCCCGTCCCGAGCAGAGCGTCCGCCACGTCGGCGAGCGACATCTCGACGCCGTCATCGAGCACCATGGCCACCGCCAGCCGTTCTCCGGTGGTGGCGTCGGGAACCGAGTAGGCCGCGCACTCTCGCACACCCGGGATCCGCGCCACCGCCTCCTCGACCTCCGCCGCGGGGATCTTCATTCCATTGCGGATGACGATGTCCTTGATGCGGCCCACGATGCGCACGCGGTGATCGCTGACCTCGGCCACGTCACCGGTCCGGAACCACTCCCCGTCGAACGCGTTCCGATCGTCCTCGGTGTCCGTGTAACCGAGGAAGGTGTGCGGGCCCTTGATACAACACTCGCCCGGGTCCGCCGCCGAACCCACCCGAACATCGACGTCCTGCAGCGCGACACCGTCATCCGCGTGACGTACCGCCCTCCTCTCGGCGCGCAGCCCCGACGTGCTCACCGGCACCTCCGACGATCCGTACGCCCGCATCACGACGATGCCGAAATCGTCTTCAACCCGTTCGACGATGCGCCTGTCGAGCATAGTGCCACCGAGATACACCGCCCGCAGCGGCACGACGCTCCCCTTGGCGACCGCTTCGTCGAGCAGCCGGTCGAGCAGCCGGTCCGGACCGCCGTACCACGTTGCGCCCGAGGACAACAGAAGGTCACACGTCGCGGCGGGATCCCACCGATCCTCGAGCACCACCGGCACGGCGAGCATGGGCCCGATGAACAGAGCCTGCAGCACACCGGTCACCGAGGCGAGCGGGCTGATGAGGAAGATGCGATCGTCCCCGCCGAGTCCGGCGGCGGCGATGTAGTTGGCCGATGCCTTGGTAAGGGTGCTCAGCGAATGGATGACACCCTTCGGCCGGGACGTCGTGCCGGAAGTGTAGAGAACGAAGGACGGTTCGTCGGCGGGCCGCTCGGGCCCGCCGCTTACCGATGCCTCCGAGGTGCGGAAGATGTCAACCCAGGCACACGCGTCCCGCAGGGGCGCGTCGCCGGCGGGAGACCAGTGCGGGGCCAGGCCGAACCGGGCCCCGGTGCGGGCCACGATGTCGGCGACTTGTGTCGCGCCCGCGCTGCGCGGCGCGAGCAGTATCACCGCGTCGACACGAATGGCGGCGTGCACCGCGACGACCGAGCCGACGTCGTTGCCGACCACGACGACGACGGGCGTCGCCGCGCCGACACCGGAGTCGCGAAGCGCACGGGCCGCCCGATCGACCTGCTCATCCAGTGCCGCATAGGTGATTTCGGCACTGCGGTCGATCAGTGCCGGTCGTGTCGGATGCCGCTGGGCGACCGACCGTACGACGTCGAGCGGCAGGTCCGACCAGAAGCCGGCGGCACGGTAGCGGGCCCTGAGACCGCCCGCTCGTTCCCGCGCGTGTCGCAGCAGCTCGGTGGCCGCGCTCATGGTGTCCTCCGATGCAAATGCAGATTCTCGTCAACGTAAATGTAACCTCTCGGGCATGTCACCATTGACCTTCGATGATCAGGTTGCCGTTGTCACCGGTGCGGGCGGAGGACTCGGCCGCTGTCATGCACTCGAACTCGCCCGTCGCGGCGCCCGCGTCGTGGTCAACGACCTCGGCACCGCGGTCGACGGACAGGGCGCCTCGATCTCGGCGGCGCAGGCGGTCGTCGACGAGATCACCGCCGCGGGCGGCACCGCGATCGCCAACGGCGACTCCGTTGCGACGGAGGACGGTGGCGCGGCGATCGTCGCGGCGGCGATGGACGCCTTCGGTCGGCTCGACATCCTCGTCAACAACGCGGGCATCCTCCGCGATGCAGCGTTCAAGAACATGACCGCCGAGCAGGTGGACGCGGTGATCTCGGTCCACCTGGCCGGCGCTTTCAACGTCACCCGCGCCGCATGGCCCATCATGCGCGAGCGGAACTACGGGCGGATCGTTCAAACCACCTCCGGCACAGGTCTGTTCGGTAACTTCGGGCAGGCGAATTACGGCGCCGCGAAGATGGGGCTGGTCGGGATGATGCATGTGCTGGCGATCGAGGGTGCGCGAAACGGCATCGCCATCAACGCCGTCGCGCCGATCGCGCGCACCCGGATGACTGAGGACATCATGGGTGAGGCGGGCAAGGCGATGGACCCGGAGTTGGTGACACCCGTGGTGGTCTATCTGTCGCACCGGGATTGCGATCGCACAGCTCACATCTATTCGGTGGGCGCGGGCAAAGTGTCGCGGGTGTTCATCGGTGTCACCAAGGGAATCGAGAACCGCTCACTCACAGCTGAATTGGTGGCAGAGGCGATCGACGAGATCGACGACAGCACCACCTTCACCATTCGTGGCGGTCCCGCGAACGGGTGACCGTCAGCGGCCCTGAAAGTTCGGCGGTCGGCGCTCTGCGAACGACCGTAGACCCTCCTGCAGGTCGGCGGTCCACGACACCACCTCCTGCGCCCATGCCTCCTGTTCGAAGGCCCGGTCGCGGCTCGATTCCGACGACACGGACAACAGGCGCTTGGTCAGTGTCAGCATGACGGTTGGGCCCGCGGCCAGGCGCCGGGCCAGCTCCTCGGCGACCGCGTCGGTCTCCTCCGGTGCCACGACACGGTTCACCAACGTGAGGCGCTCGCAGGTCGCGGCGTCGATGGGTTCTCCGAGCATCAGGAGTTCGGCGGCCTTGCGCAGTCCGACGATCCTGGTCAGCAGATGTATCGCGCCCGCGTCCGGCAGGATGCCGCGGTGCACGAATGCCTCCACCAGGCGCGCCTCGGTGGACATGACGACCAGATCGCAGGCGAGCACCAGGCTGGCGCCGGCACCCGCAGCCACACCCTTGACCGCGGCGACCACCGGCTTGTCACAATCGAGCACCGCGCAGATCAGTCGCTGATAACCCTTCTGCAGCATCAACGCGACGTCTCCGGGCTTCTTCTCCGCGGTGGGCTGTGCGGATTGCGGGCCCAAACCCGCACCCGAGCAGAAGTGCCGGTCCCCCGTCGCCCGCAACAACACGCTTCGCACCGAAGGATCGTCATCGGCCTTCTCGAACGCGTCCGTCAGAGCTTCACGTGCCAACGGGGACAACGCGTTTGCGGCATCGGCACGGTCGATGGTGATCCGGCAGACACCATCGGATCCGACCGTGCTCTCGATGCCCGACCGCTCTTGAGTCAACTCGCTCACCCCTGCGTTAACGACGTTTCCGTTTTTCGGGTATCTTAATTTCCGCCGACGTCCCCGGGACAATTTGTGCCGAACTGAGGAGGCCCGAACTGAGGAGGCATGCGTGACCCAGTCCTCGGCAACGGGCCAAATCACGGATGAGGGTTTGGCCAGGTTGCGCGCTCGCATCGGCGTCGCCGTGCCACACACTCAACCCCCGCATTACCGCCGGCCCAACGAGGACACCTTCCGCATCGTGGCGGAAAGCTACGGCGACGCGAACCCGCTCTGGTCCGATCCCGAATACGCGACGAAGTCGGTCTGGGGTGAACCGATCGCGCCGCCCGCGCTGATCGGCGGCGACACGTTGATCGGCGAGGACGAGGTCACCGAACCCTCCGAGGAGGACCGGGAGCTGACCACCGGTGACCCGCTGCGCGGTGTTCACGCCTTCTATGGGGGGTCGTCGCGCGAGTGGTGGGCGCCGCTGCGCGCGAACCGCCGAGTCTTCCGGCGCAACGCCCTTGTCGCCGCGCTGGACAAGAGCAGTGAGTTCGCCGCCCGGGCTGTGCACGAATGGTCGGCGCAGGTGTTCGCCGACGACGTCGGCGTCATACTCGGCGGCCAGTACCGGAACATGATTCGCACCGAACGCAGCAAGGCCAGGGGACGCAAGAAGTACGAAGACGTGGACGTCAAGACCTGGAGCGCCGACGAGATCGCCGAGATCGACGCGCGGTATGCCCGCGAGGCGGCCCGAGGCGCCGAACCGCGTTGGTGGGAGGACGTCGCCGAGGGAGACGAGATCGGCCCGCTCACCAAGGGTCCGCTCACCGTCACCGACATGGTGTGCTGGCACGTCGGGATGGGCATGGGCATGTACGGCGTCCGGCCCCTGAGGCTGGCCTGGCAGAACAAGCAACGGATTCCGCGGTTTTACACACCCAACGAGCACGGAGTCCCCGACGTCCAACAGCGGGTGCACTGGGACCCGAGCGCCGCGCGCAACGCGGGCAACCCGACGACATTCGACTACGGTCGCATGCGCGAGACGTGGCTCATCCATCTGTGCACGGACTGGATGGGCGACGATGCCTGGCTGTGGAAACTGGATTGTGAGTTCCGGTTGTTCAACTACGTCGGCGATCTGCACACCATCACCGGCACCGTCACCCGCAAGTACCTGGCCGACGGGGACCGTCCGGCGGTGGACCTGGACCTCGCGGCGACCAATCACCGCGGCCAAGTCACCACGCCGGGACACGCCACGATCCTGTTGCCCAGCAGGCAGCGGGGCCCCGTCCGCCTGCCGGAACCGCCCGGCGGGGCGACCGACCTCGCCGATCTGCTGGTGGCGGTCTCAAACCGATTCACCGAACAGTGAGCCTTCCGTGACGTATCCGAACGTTCCCGGACTCCGGGCCGAACAACAGGGCCCGGTTCTGCGGCTGACCCTGGACCGGGCGGACCGCCGCAACGCGGTCAACGACACCATGCTCGACGCGATGATCGGGCACCTGTCCCGGTGCGGCACCGACGAATCGGTTCGCGTCATCCGTATCGACGCCGAAGGTCCGGACTTTTGCGCCGGCGCCGATCTGGTGGCCAACAACGCCACGTCGGAACGCAAACCGCGCGTGGGGAGCACGCAGCGGCGGCTGCCCAACAAGGCCAACAGGCTCATCCCCTTGCTGCTCGAGACCCAGGTGCCCGTCGTCGCTGTGGTTCGCGGCTGGGCGGCCGGCCTGGGTTTCCACCTCGCGTTGGCGTCCGACTTCTGCCTGGCGGCCTCGGACGCGGTGTTTTGGGAACCCTTCATGGCGCGCGGCTTCACGCCCGACAGCGGTGCGGCCTGGCTCCTGCCTCGACTCGTCGGGATGGTCCGCACCCGCCAGCTGTTGATGCTCGGCGAGGAACTGTCCGGCACCACCGCCGCGCAATGGGGCATCATCCACGGCGCCTATCCCGGCACTGAACTCGAGGATGCGGCAACGGATCTCGTCAACCGACTCGCCGCCGCACCCACGGTGGCACTCGGCCTCACCAAGTGGCTGCTGCACAGCGGCAATGGCCTGGATCTCGATCGCCACCTTCAGAACGAGGCGATGGCACTCGAATTATCCAGTCGCAGCGAGGACTTCAAGGAAGGCCTGGCCGCCTTCCGGGACAAGCGGCCAGCGGAGTTCGAGGGTCGTTGAGGCGAAGATGACAGCACTACCCATCAGTGCGGACACCGCGGCCGACGATGCCGTCGAGGTGGTGCGACAGTGGGTCGCGGCGGAGGTTCCGGCCCAATGGCGCGCAGCGGCGGCCGAGGGCCCTGCCGCCCTGAGAGCCGCGCGGAGCCCCGCCGATTACCGGCGGTGGTACCCGACCTTTGCCCGAAGCGGCCTGGTGGCGCCGACCTGGCGCCCCGAACACGGCGGGCTCGGTATCGGTAACGACGTGGCTCGCGCCATCGAGAACGTGCTCGCGCCGCTGCGGCTGACCCGGCTCAATCCGTTGGGTCTCAACAACGCCGCTGCTGCGCTCTTGCACCACGGAACCGAAGAGCAACGGCGACGCTTCCTACCGCCTATCGTCCGAAACGAGGAGAAGTGGTGTCAGCTCTTCAGCGAGCCCGGCGCGGGCTCAGACCTCGCGTCGTTGGCGACCCGGGCGGTGCGCGACGGCGACCAATGGGTGATCTCCGGACAGAAGGTGTGGACAACCTGGGCGGATGAGGCGGACTTCGCGATCCTGCTCGCCCGCACCGATCCCGATCAGCCGAAACACAAAGGCATCACGTACTTCCTGCTCGACATGCACCAACCCGGCGTCGCGGTGCGGCCGCTGCGCCAGATCACCGGTGAGGCGGAGTTCAACGAGGTCTTCCTCGACGGCGCGCGGGTGCCGGACGCCCACCGGGTCGGAGAGGTCAACGACGGATGGCGGGTCAGCGCGTCCACCCTGTCGAGTGAGCGTCAGATGGTTTCGGGCTCCGGATCGGGCGGCATGGGCAGGCTCGGCGGGTCCGGTGCGGAACGGCTGATCTCACTGGCCAGGGAAACCGGCCGATGGGACGACCCCCTGATACGCAACAAGATCATGCGGCTCTGGGCGCAAGAACAGATCCGCGGATGGACCAACGCCCGTGTCCGCGCGGCACTCTCGGCCGGCCAATCCCCCGGTGCTGCTTCCTCGATCGGCAAGGTCCACCAGGCCACGCTCAACCAGCAGACCCAGGATCTCATGGTCGACCTGTTGGGCACCGCCGCGGTGGCGTGGCCCGCCACCGACGATCCGGACGCGATGCCCCGCGAGGTGCAGGGCATGATGCGCAGCCTCGCCAACGCCACGGAGGGCGGCACGACCGACATCAACAAGAACATCCTCGGCGAGCGCGTACTCGGGTTACCCAAGGAGCCGGATCCGTGGAAGGGGAAATCCTGGAAGGAGATTCCGCGCTCTTGACCGAATACGAGCGGTTGATCGTCGACACGTCGGAGGGCATCGGGTGGCTCGTGCTGAATCGGCCCGAGGCAGGCAATGCGTTCGACGCGTTGATGCTGGACGAACTCGAGACCGCGTGGGCGCAGCTGGATGCCGACCCCGACGTGCACGTGATCGTCAACGTCGCGAACGGCAAGGCGTTCTGTACCGGGATGGATGTGGTCCAGGTCGCGCGCGACAAGCAGGCCATGCGACGCCATTCCCGCCGCACGCGCGATGCCGAGCTGAAGATCTCCTCCTGGCACTGCGGTGTGTGGAAGCCGGTGATCGCCGCGGTGAACGGGGTGTGTGCGGGCGGTGGTCTGCATCTGGTCGCCGACGCGGACATCGTCATCGCCGCGGACGAAGCGACATTCGTCGACCCGCATGTCTCGGTGGGGCAGGCGGTCGCCTACGAGGCCATCACCCTGCTGCGGAAGTCGCCCATGGAAGCCATCACGCGGATGACGTTGAGCGGCAAGGGTGAGCGGATATCGGCCCAGCGCGCATACGAGTTGGGTATCGTCTCGCAGGTCGTGGCGGCCGGCGAGCTACGGGTGGCGGCCGCCGCGTTGGCGGCCGCGGTCGCGACCAACTCGCCCACCGCCATGCGGGCCACCAAGAAGGCGTTGTGGCATTCCCTGGAAGTCGGGCTGTCGGAGGCCAAGGCTGCGGCCGCGGAGGAGATCTGGCGGTTGCGGAACCACCCCGACCATGCCGAGGGCGTACGCGCGTGGCGGGAAAAGCGCCCGGCCGCCTGGCAACCGCTCGAACCGGTGGAGGCTTCGTGAGCTATCAGAGGTTGATCGTCGAACGGCGCGGCCCCGTCGGCTGGATCATCAACAACCGGCCCGATCGACTCAACGCGTACGACGCGCTGATGCGCAAGGAATTCCCCACCGCATGGGCCGAGTTGGACGCCGACCCCGAGGTGCGGGTCATCGTGCACACGGGCAACGGCAGGGCCTTTCAGGTCGGCGCCGACGTCGACGATCTCGACGGTGAGGGGATCAAGCAGTACCAGGAAACCATGCAGACGCTGGACCTGAATCTGACCGGCTGGCACTGCAATGTGGGCAAGCCCGTGATCACCGCGGTCAACGGCGTGTGCGCCGGGGGCGGACTGCACTGGGTCGCCGACGCCGACATCGTGATCGCGGCGTCGGATGCCACCTTCGTCGACCCGCACGTCTCCATCGGCCAGGTCAGCGCCCTGGAGACGATCGCACTGATGCGCAAGATGCCCGCCGAGGCGGTGTTACGGATGGCGCTGCTCGGCAGCCACGAACGACTCACCGCGCAGCGCGCATATGAGCTCGGCATGATCAGCCAGATCGTCGACCCGCCCGACACGCTTCGCGATGTCGCCCAAGAGCTCGCCGAGAAGGTCGCCAGAAACTCACCGGCCGCGATGCGGGCCACCAAACGTGCGCTCTGGGGAGCGCTCGAGCACGGGCTGACCGACGCTTGCCGTGAGGGGGCCAAGCACCTGACGTCGATGTGGGGCCATCCGGATCAGGACGAGGGTCCGAAAGCGTTCGCCGACAAGCGAACACCACGCTGGCTCCCCCTGGAGCCGGACTCGTGAGCCTCTCCGACCTGCTGGACGATCTGCCGGACATCGCGGTGCACACCCTGGCGGTCGACGTGTCTCGGGCAGACCTGCTCGCAAGTGCGGACCGCCTGGCGGCGGTTCTCACCGAAGGTGGGCTGACGGCCGGTCAGGTGGTCGCGGCGATGCTGCCCAACGACGCCACCACGGTCGCGGCGCTGTTCGGTGTCTGGCGTTCCGGTGGTGTCTACACACCGCTCAATCCCAGGGCTGCCGACGCCGAGGTGGCCGCTGCGCTCCAAACCCTCGAACCGGTCGCGGTGATCACGACGCCCGAACTGGCCCGTCGCTTCTCGGACTTCGCGTTACCGGTCGTCACCGGGTCGAGCTTGGCGTGGTCGGTCACGCCGCACTCGAACTCGGCCGACGAGGCTCGGCGGTACGACGACGATGTGGCGCTGTTGCAGTTCACCTCGGGCACGACAGGTCCGCCGAAGCCGGTGCCGCTGCGCCACTCCACGGTGCTGGACCTGATCGACCGGCTACTGGAGAAGCTTCGGGGGTCGAAGCGGGGCCCCCGGAACACGGCGCCGATGCCCAACCTGGTGCCGCTCTCAATGTCCTTGTGGGCGGGTATCTACCAGGTGCTCTTCGCCTTTCGCGCGGGCTCCGGTGTCGTGTTGATGGACAGGTTCTCGGCCGCGGACTTCGCAGCGCTGGTGAAGCGCCACCAACTGCGATCCACGGTCCTGCCACCCGCCGCGTTGACGATGGTGCTCCACGACGATTCGGTCACCGACCTGTCCCCTCTGAAGATCGTCCGCTCGATCACCGCTCCCCTGTCTCCCGTCCACGCGGCCCGCTTCCGCGACAAGTTCGGTGTGCTCGTCCTGAACTCCTACGGCCAAACGGAACTCGGTGGCGAGGTCGTCGGATGGTCGGCCGCCGACGCCCGCGAATGGGGGGAGACGAAACTCGGTTCCGTCGGACGCCCGCTTCCGGGCATTGATGTCACGATCGCGGACGACGAGGTCATGGTCCGCACACCGACGACGGCCGCCCGCAAGATCGACCCCGCGTTCCTCGACAGGCTCACCGATGACGGGTGGTTTCACACCGGCGACCTCGGTTGGTTCGACGACGACGGATTCCTGTGGCTGGACGGGCGCGTCTCGGACATGATCAACCGCGGCGGGCTCAAGGTGTTCCCCGGCACCGTCGAAGAGGTGCTTCTGGCCGCCGACCGCGTGCGCGAGGCAGCCGTGGTCGGCGTTCCCGACGAACGACTCGGCGAGGTTCCGTGGGCATTCGTCGTGCGCGCCGATGACCGGGTGAGCGAGGATGAACTGATCACGTGGTGTCGCGAGCGCCTGACCCCCTACCGTGTTCCTGTGCGGGTGGTCTTCGTCGAACGACTGCCGCGCAACCACGTCGGCAAGGTTGTCAAGCGCGAACTTCTCACCCTCACCGACGCGTAATCCGGGGCCGGCGCGGCCGACCGGCGCCCCCTTCGTCTCGACCGGAAATAGCTCTTCTCGTTTCTGAGAACGGTGCTACTCTCTGTCGGCATTGTGCTTTCGCGGACGAAGGAGCCATCGATGTGGCAGGAACTGGTCCGACTGACCGTGACCTGGGTCGTCATGTGCGGACTCGTCGCGTTTTTCTACTGGATGCTGGGCAACATCGGCACGTTCTGATCGAGCCCGGTGAGGAGAATCATGGATGATCAGGATCGACGGCGTAAGCGCGGTTTGATCGCGTTTCAGATCTTCATCTACGGCGTGCTGATCGCGATGTTCGCGATTCAGGTTCAGATGTTCTTCACCCGGGACTGGTGACCCGATGACATCGATAAGCGGAAACCAGTCGCTCACCATGGATGAGCACGAGGAACAGACGCGGGCGGCCCAACGACGCGCCGATCGATGGTGCATCGCCGGCACCGCGCTCATGGGCACCCTGGTTCTCGGCATCATCGGTCTACCCGTGTTCTGCCGTGGCATCTATCTGTTGCGCAAGGCCCAGCGCGACGGCTTGTCGGTCCGGCCGATGATGGTGACGCTCATCGGATACGTCATCATCCTCGACGCCGCGCTCAACAGTATCGGCTGGGCTCTGGACCTGTTCGCCAACCACGCTTTGATCACGCGCACGGTCTTCACCGCATGGGGCAACCTCATCGACGCGGGCTACTTCTGGCATTACAACGAACTCTGGATCGGCGGTGCGGGTGCACCGGGCGAGAAGGCCTGGGTGATGGTGTGCGTGCTGATCGCCTTCCCCATGCGGATCGCGGCCGCGATCGCGCTGTTGCAGATGAAACGATGGGGCCACCAGTGGACCATCGTGACGTGCTGGTTCGGGATCATCGTGTGGACCGGATACATCCTCAACATGACGATGTACGCCGACGTCCGGTACACGGCGGTCGGACTCCCGGTGTTCGGATGGTGGGCGTTCAACATCTTCTACATCACGCCCTTCCTGGCCATCCCGTACTTGCACACCGTCAACCGCGAAATCTTCTCCGACTAGCAGCCGAGAAAGGATCATCGTGACCAACTCCGCTGTGGAGCCGAAGGATTCGGCCGAGTCGCTACCCTTGGGTACCACCCCCACCTGGGCGCGAATGCACAAGTGGCTCAAGCGCGGCCTGTTGGTATGCCTGTTCGGCCTGGTCATCGAGGGGTCGCTGACCGTTCCGGTGATGGCGGTCTGGTACGGGTGGCCGACGTTGTCGCTGAACGAGATCTGCAGCGAGCTTTTGAAGGTGCGCTTCTCCGATGACAGTCTGGAGTGCCAACAGCCCTATCCGATCGGCGGCCCACCGTTCGGGGGCGCACCCGAAGCGGCCGGCCAGCAGACCGCGCGCGACGAGTGGGGCGTCCAGCCCAAGCCGAGGTACGAAAGCATCGGGTTCCGCGAACTGGTCAGGATTCACGAAGAACGCGTCGCATCCCAGTCGAGCCGGTGACATGGCCTCCTCCACAGCGGTGGTGGGCCTGCCGGGTCAGCTCTCACACGCGCTCGCAACGGAACTCGGCGCGGTCACCGTGGCGCCGGGGGCCGAGCTACCCGCGAACAGCACGTGCGCGGTCATCGTCATGGATCCCTGCCCGTCGCCGGTCGACGCAGTAGCTCTCAGCGGTGATGATTGGCGTCGTCTCGTCGACGAATCGATGTGGCGTACGCTCACCGCGCTGCAACAGGCACGGGCGGGCTTCTCGGCCGGCGGACGGATCGTCGTCGTTGTTCCCACGATTGGGATGGCGGGTGCCCCGGGGCTCGTCGGGTACACAACCGCGGTGGAGGGTATCCGCGCGATGGTGAAATCGGCTGCCCGGCAGTGGGCTTCGCAGGGCGTCGGCGCCAACCTCGTCGCCGTGCCACTGTCCATGTTCTCCGACGACGCCACCGCGACCGGGCATCTGACCGCCGCGGCCGTCAAGGCCGACTCGACCCTGATGCACACCGTCGCCGCGTCGGTGAAGTTCCTGCTTCGGCCCGACCTCGTCCATCTCGCCGGAGAGACGATCGTCGCCGACGGCGGATCGGTGATGTTGCCATGAACCTCACCGGCATGACCGCCATGGTCACCGGTGCCGGCGGCGGGGTGGGCCGCGGCATTGCGATGGCACTGGCCTCCGAGGGCGCCCATGTCGTCGTCGCCAGCAGGTCCGAGACCGGGCAGGCGGTCGTCGACGAGATCGCCGCACGGGGTCATCACGCGACGTGGGCGCGCTGTGACGTAACCGACTCCGACTCCGTTGCCCGAGCCGTCGACCTCGCCGTGACGACGACCGGACGACTCGACGCGGTGGTGCACAACGCCACGAGCAATCTGTCCAGCCAACCGCACCAGTTGACCGACGTCGACCGCGCGCTGTGGACACACCACTCCTCGGTGTCGCTGGGCGGTGCCCACGACTGCGCGGTCTCGGCCTTGCCTGCGCTGCGGGAGGGCGGCGGGACCTTCATCGTGATGACCTCGCCGGCGGGCACGGAAGGCAGTGCGACGCTGCCGCTCTACGCCACGATGAAGGGAGCACTGCGCGGCTTCGCCAAGAGCCTGGCGCGGGAGTGGGCGCCCTACGGAATCACCGTCAACATCGTTTCGCCCCTGGCCTATTCACCGGCCATGACCGCCGCGATCGAGGCCGAGCCGGCCATGGAAGAGCGGCTAGCGCGACGAATCCCGCTGGGGCGTATCGGTGACCCGGAGCGCGACATCGGTGCCGCCGTCGCCTTCCTGGTCGGCCCTGCGGCGCGCTACGTCACCGGACAGACATTGGGTATCGATGGCGGGCACTTCACCAGTCTTTAGCGCGGCTGTCGTCAACTGCGCCCAGCGAGCACGAGGTCCAGTCGCTCGAGTCGACGCACCAACAGGCTCGGCAGCCAGCGGCCGATGTCTGGGGCATCGATGTTGGAGGTGCGCTGGATCAGTTGGCCGATCACGATTCTGGCCTCCAGCCGCGCCAACGACGCCCCCACGCAGAAGTGGGCGCCCTTACCAAAGGCGATGTGTCCTTTGGCGCCCACCCGGTCGAGCCGGAAGGTGTCGGGTTCGTCGAAGTGTGCCGGATCGCGATTGGCCGCACCCCACAGCAGCAACAGCCGCGATCCGGCGGGGAGCTCCGCGCCGCACAGCTCGGTGTCGCGCGTGACATGGCGATAGTGGCCGCGGAACGGAGGCTCGAAGCGAAGGACCTCCTCGAGGAACGCCCCCAGCAGTTCGGGCCGGTCGCGCAGCTGTCGTTGAATGTGCTTCTGGGTGGCGAGGATCCAGGCGGCCGAGCCGATCAGTGACGCGGTCGATTCCCCGCCGGCGCTGAAGAGCGTGATCAACATGGCCAACGCCCCGGTGTGGTCCACGATCCCCTCGGCACACGCCGCGGCCAGATCGCCCAGCAGACTGTCCTGCTCGGCAGGCGAGGCCTGGCCGAACTGTTCGGTGATGTAAGCGCCGAGCTCCATGACGTCCTTACCCGCTGCCGCCAATTGCTCCTCGGTCACCAGCCCCTCGACGAACTGGGTGGCGGAGTAGCCCAACCGGGTGAGCATGTCGACATCGGAAGCGGGAACACCGATGATTCGGCAGACGACCATCATCGGCAACCGGTTCGCCATGGCCGCCATCCAGTCGATCTCGCCGCCCCGAACACAGGAGTCGAAGATGTCGGCGGACGTGTCTGCGATGAACGGTTCGAGATCGCGAATTCGCTTGACGGCCAGCTGAGGTAACAGCGTCTTCCGGTGAATGGCGTGTGCGGGATCGTCAGCGGTCGCCAATACCTGCATTGGCCCGCCGAGTTCACCCATCGGGAATGCGGATACCGAGCCGTCTTGAAATGTCATCGTCGCCGTCAGATTCGACGAGAAGTCGTCGCAGCGCGCGACCGCCTCGTTCACCGCACCCCAGCCACTCACGGCGAAGAATCCGGAGTCTCCGATGCGGTGGACGGGTCCGGTCTGGTGCATCCGCGCGTACAGCGGCTGAGGGTCTTGGATGAACCGATCCTCGAACAGCGCGATCCCGAGCTCGCCATCCACGACATTCATGCCCCAACGCTGAGCGACGACCTCGCATCGCGTCAACGGATGAAGACGAAGTCGAAATGCGCTATCGACGATTTCACACGCGGATGTCTCACCGCATTGCCGCAAGCTGCGGAAATGCTGGAACATGCTCCGTAGTTTGTCTCAGATCTGAGATCATGGTCGTTCTCGGAGGAGGAGGCTGGTGCCGGTGCCCGACGACTGGGTGATGGGCCGCGACCGCCGCACCGCGGCGGCGGACCGGATCCATGCCGCCGCCACCGAGCTGGTCATCTCCGACGGGCTCGATGCCCTCGACATCGACAAGCTCGCCGCGCGGCTGCACTGTTCGCGGGCGACCGTATACCGGTACGCGGGAGGGAAGGCCGAGATCCGGGACGCGGTTCTGATGCGGCTCGCGGCCGGCGTGATCGAGACGGTCCGGCACGCGGTCGACGGACTCAGCGGTTCGGATCGCGTCACTGCCGCCATCGAAGTCGCCCTAGAGCAGATCAGATCCGACCCGATTCGCAAACTCGCGCTCCATGCACCGAAGGCACCGGGATTGGCCGACCTCCACTCGTCTCCCATGCTCAGCCGGCTCGCCGCCGACCTGACCGGCATCACAGGCGACGATCCGCTGGCGGCGCAGTGGGTCGTGCGCATCGTCGTATCGTTGGCGTTCTGGCCTCCCTCAGACCCCGGCACGGAACGGGAGATGCTTCGACGGTTCGTGGCTCCGGCCTTCACCTGAGGTAAACGGTTTTCCCGTCGCGGAACCAGCCCGGTGAGAATCTATCTTCTCTTCTTGCGATAACATCGTTACCGTTGATGGATGCATGGTCCGAGAGGAGCCGACGGGTGAGCGCCAAAAAGTTCGAAGTGTGGGATGCCGACAACCACATGTACGAGACCATCGACGCCTACACGCGGTATCTGCCCGAGAAGTACTCGGAGGCATTGAAATTCGTCGACGTCAAGGGCCGCAAGAAACTACAGATCCTCGGTCAGATCACCGAAACCATCCCCAATCCGACCTACGAGGTGATCCCGACGCCGGGCGCATGGGCCGATTACTTCCGGGGCATCAATCCGGAAGGCAAGACACTGAGGGAACTGGCCGCGCCCATCAAGTGTCCCGACGAGTTCCGACGCCCCGACCTGCGCCTGGCGTTGATGGATCGCCAGGGCGTCGATGGCGCGGTGATGTTCCCGACCACGGCGGGCATGCTCGAGGAACGCACGAAGTCGGATACCGAACTCACCCACGCAATCACTCACGCGTTCAACCGCTGGCTGCTCGAAGACTGGACGTTCAACTACCAGAACCGGATCTTCCCCGTCCCGGCCATCTCGCTCAACGATCCCGCGCTGGGTGTGAAGGAACTCGAATGGTGCCTGGACAACGGCGCCAGGACGGTACTGATCCGTCCGGCCCCGGTCCCGCGCGAAGACGGCACCTCGCGCTCGGCCGCTCTGCCCGAGTTCGATGACTTCTGGCGGCTGGTCGAGTCGTCGGGCATCTCGGTGCAGATGCACAACTCGGACTCCGGCTATGAGCGCTATGTCGACGACTGGGAGGACCCGGCGGAGTTCAACGGATTCGCGCTGAGCAAGCTCCGGGGTTTCATCTATGAGGAGAGCCGGAACATCTTCGATACCCTCGCTGCCTTCATCGCTCACGGCGTGTTCGAGCGCTTTCCCGGGGTACGCATCGGGGTGATCGAAAACGGGGGTTCCTGGGCGCACCGGTTGGTGGACGTCTTCGACCGCGTGTACCACAAGCGGCCGTACGACTTCAGCGAGCATCCCAGCGACGTCTTCCGCAGGCACGTCTGGGTGAACCCGTTCCATGAGGAAGACATGTCGCACCTCATCGACATACTCGGCGTCGACCGCGTGATGTTCGGTTCGGACTACCCACATCCGGAAGGCCTCGCCGAACCCGCGGACTTCGTCAAGGAACTCGAGGGCCTGCCTGCCGAGACCACCGCCCGGGTGATGGGCGGCAACCTCAAACAACTGATCGGCGTTTAGCCGAGTTCGCCGAACCGAGAGCGCAACTCGTTCTTCAAGACCTTACCGGTGAGGTTGCGCGGCAACGACTCCACCAGCTGCAGGCTCTCCGGAGACTTGTGCTTGCTCAGTCCCTGCGCCCGGCAGTGCTCGGCCAGCATGGACAGCGTCACCTTGGTGCCGGGTTGGGCCACCACGACGGCGCACACCCGTTCGCCGGTGCGCGGATCCGGCACCCCGATGACCGCGACGTCGTCGACGGCGGGATGGCTGGCCAAGACGCCCTCGATCTCCAGCGCAGAGATGTTCTCCGCGTTGCGGATGATGGCGTCCTTGATGCGCCCGGTGATCGCGACGTTGCCGTCGTGGTCGATCCGGCCCCGGTCACCGCTGCGGAACCACCCGTCGGCGTCGAAGGCATCGGCGTCCAGCGACGCATCGACGTAGCCGAGGAAGCACTGGGGACCCTTGAGGCGCAGTTCGCCTTCCTCGCCCGCCCCCACCTCGCGCTCGTTTTCGTCGACCACGCGTATCGCGACCCCCGGCACGGGCCGTCCGACGCTGTGGTCGAGAACCTCGGGTTCACCGTCCGGCGGCGGCGAGGTCACCACCGGAAATTCGGTCAGGCCCCATGAATTCGCGATTCCCGCTACCGAAAGCGTCTCGCGTGCTTGACGTCCCAGCTCGGGTGTGATCGGCGCGCCGCCCCCGACACACCCGCGCAGATCGGGGAAGAGCGGTTCGGCTCCGTGTTCCCGCTGCGCGGCCATGTAGGCGACGAAGAACGGAGTGGCCGAACCGAGCATCGTCGGACGGTGCGCGGCCACCGCCTTCGGAGTGGAGACCGGATCGAAGGTGTCGAACAGGACCAGGCGCATACCGGTGAGCAGGCTGGCGGCCAGCATCGCGGCGCCGCCGATGTGCGAGACCGGAAACGCGATCGGGTTGATGTCGTTGTTCGAGGCGCCGAACATTCCCACCACCCCGGCCGACCCGGCGATCACCGAGCGATCACAGTGCCGGATACCTTTCGGCGACGCGGTCGTGCCCGATGAGTAGTACACCCACCGCGCATCCTCGGCGTCCGTCGGCGGCGCCGGCAGAAGCGCCGGATCACCCGACGGCAGCCGGAGTTCCCCGGTGATCGGCGCGCCGTGGTCGACCACCACGACCGTCATCGGCTGTTCGCGTATCAGCTCGTCGGCGAGCGCGACGTGGTCGAATCCGCGCCACACACCGGGAACGATGAAGACCTCGGTGCCGAGCTGCGCAGTGACGAAACGGACCTCGCTCTCGCGCCAGATCGGCAGCACAGGGTTCTGGACCGCGCCCAGATGGGTCAGGGACGCCATCACCACCATCGTCTCCAGTGTGGTCGGCAACTGCCACGTGACCACGGTGCCTTTGGTGACCCCACGTTCGAACAGTGCGGCGGCGGTGCGCTCCGCCGCATCGTGCAACTGGCTGTTGGTCAGGCTGCGACCGTAGTCGTCGACGAGTACCACGCGGTCGGGGTGGTTCTGGGCCGCCGCTTGGATCAAACCCCAATAGGTTTGCGCCATCAGTGAGTCGGTAGCAGGAGGCGTCGTTTGGCCAGGATGTTGCGCATCATCTCAGAGCTGCCACCGGACACGGTGTATGCACGGGACCACAGCCAGCATTCTTTCAGACGCTGTTTGGCAAGCGCCACATCCGGATCGGCGGCGACGGTGCAGACCATCGTCGAGAGCTGTACGCCGTAGGCCGAAACCCGGTGATACGTCTCGGCGAAACTGAGCTTGGCGATGGAACCGTCCCCCGTCTGCTCGTTGCCGGCCACCAGGCGTTCGACATGGTCGTCGATGAAGGCCTTCGCGACTTCGACCTCGACGGCCAACTCCGCGACCTGGTGCCGGATGTCGGCGTGTTGCAGTGCCGGCAGGTCGTCGATGCGACCGTGACGGGCCACCGTGACCAGATCGTCGATGAGAAGTTCGAGCAGGATGACGTTGCCGCCGATGCCGAACCGTTCGAAGTCCAGGCCCGCCATGATGATCGACCAACCCTGGCCGGTCTCCCCGATCAGGCTGTCGGGAGGGATCGTCACATCATCGAAGAAGACCTCGTTGACCTCGATCGCCTCGTTGATCGTCCGGATCGGCCGGATCTCGATGCCCGGTGAGGCCAACGGCACGATGAATGCGGACAGCCCGTGATGACGCGACGACGCCGGGTCGGTGCGGATCAGCGCCAGGCCCATGTCGGCCCAGTGCCCGTCGGTGATCCACGTCTTCTGCCCGTCGATCACCCACGACCCGTCGGGTCGTTGCGTACCCTTACAGCGCACGGCGGCGATGTCGCTGCCCGCATCGGGCTCGCTGAGCAGCTGGCACCAGATGTGCTCGCTGCTCCGGATCGGCGGCAGCAGAGCGGATTTCTGCTCATCGGATCCGAAATGCAGCAGCACGTGGGCCGCCAGGTTGACCTGATCGACGGGGCGCGGAGCGCGGGCGCGCAGGATCTCCTCGGAGACGATCCGATCGTGCAGTGGGTGGTGATCGGCGCGGCCGCCGTATTCGACGGGCCAGTCCGCGCCGACGAATCCCGCGTCGAACAGCGAGGCGAACCAGGTGCGCAGCAGTGCCCCTTGCTCGCCGGTCTCCGGCGCCCGGTGTCCCTCCCGGGCCTCGATCGGTGGTGCATGTTCGGCGATGTGTGCCCGGACGCGGTCTCGGAACTCGGTGAGCTCGGCCTCTGTGGGCCGGGTTCCCGCGGCGCTCACCAGCCGGCCCTGTCTGCGAACAGGGCGCGACTGGAGCGCGCCGTGCCGAGTAGGCACGCATTCGTGAACACTCGGCGTAGCTCATGATGCAGCGGGTATTCCCAGGTGAATCCGATGCCACCCGATAGTTGCATGCACTCATCGACGGCCGCGGTGGCGTTCGCCGCGATGAAGGAATGCGCCACGACCGACAGTGTGACCGCATCGCTCGTGGTGCTTCCGGCGGACAGCGCGCGGGCCGCCTTGGTGAGAGCTGCGCGGGCCTTCGCCTCGAACACCAACAACTCAACCAAACGGTGTTGTACGGCTTGAAAACTCGCGATCGGCGCACCGAAGGCGATTCGTTCCTTGAGATAGCTGACCAGCCGCTCGAAGGTGGCCGACAGCGCACCGAGCGAATCCGCACTCAGCAGGATCCTGGCCAGTGCGAGTAGTTGCTCCGCTCGCTCGGGTCCACCGATGGGCACGTTCTGCGCTCCGGAGAGTTCGACACGCCACACCGGCCGGTTGACGTCCAACAGCTCTTCGTCGGCTTCCCGCGGCAGGGTGTTGGCCGCCTCGAACAACTGAATCCCGTTGCCGCCGAACGTGACAATGATATCCGCCGACTCGGCGCCCGACACTCGCGTGACATCAGCGGCCAAGGCGCAGGCCGCCGCACCGGTCCCGTCGAGCATGGCGGGCAACCACCGGTCACGCGCCTCGCGCGGCGCCGAACTCAACGCCGCAGCAGCGAGGACGCTGCCGAGCCAGTGCGTCGAGTTTCCCGCCCGTCCGAGTTCCTCGGCGATGACCGTCGTCTCCACGGGGCGCCACCCGCTGCCCCCGAGATCCTCGTCGACCAGCAGTCCCGTCCAGTCCATCGCCGCGAGGTCTTTGAGAGTGTCGTGCGTTCCGCACCCGGCCAGGAAGTCTCGCGCCGCGCCACGTACCAGTTCGATATCGACTGCATCGTCGAGGGCGGCATCTCCCTCAGTGCCCACCGGTGGTCAGCTCCGCAGCAGCAGCTGTTCGGCGTTGTCGCGCATGATGCGTCGCTTCGCCGCGTCGTCGAGCGGGTCGAGGAGTTTGAGGAAGTCCGCCGGTTCGGCCAGCCCCTCGGCGTGCGGGAAGTCCGAGCCCATCACCAGCACGTCGTCGTAACCCAGGCTGGTGACGATGCCCGGGATGTCGTCCTCGGGGTATGGCACAACGCGGACGTGTTGCCGGAAGATGTTCGACGGCCGCTCGGTCAGCTTGCCTCCGATCCACGGGCCGTTGCGGCCCATGCCGCGGCTCTTGTCCATGTGCTTGAGGAAGAACGGCACCCACTCGGCGCCGTGCTCGGCGACCAACACGTTGAGTTTCGGGAAGCGGCCGAAGAGGTTGTCGAAGATCAACGCCGAGAGCGTGTCCTCGATCGGCCGCTGACCGTAGATGTTCATCCACTGCCATGCCGACATGTGCCAGGACGCCGGGTCGGGGTTGTGCCCCCAGGCAGGCGAGATCGCGTTGAAGTACCAGAACGGCATGATGTGGTACACGAGCACGCAGCCGGCCTCCTGCAGCCGGGCGTACACCGGGTCGAAATACGGATCGCCCGGCGACCGCCCATAGGCGGGTCCGGTCGGCAGCATCACGAACTTCGCGCCCTCCGCGATGATCGCTTCGGTCTCGGCGATCGCCGAATCGAGGTCGCGCAGCGACAACAGTGCGGTCGCGTAGATGCGGCCCTCGAAGTCGAAGCCCCACTCGTCGTCGATCCAGCGGTTGAACGACCGCAGGTTCGCGTACAGCGCCGCTGTGTCGTCGACGTAGTGTTCGGCGGCCAGCGCCATTCCGCTCGGATAGATCACCATGCGCTCGACGTTCTGTTTGGCCATCACAGCAAGCCGCGCGGAACGTTCGATGTATTCCGGCTGCATGGGCTGCGGCTCATAGGACTCCTCGGGGTTGCCCGACCCCATCTGGCGCAGCATCTCCTTCAGCGAACCGGGGCGATAGGCCACGTCCAGGCCGAGGCCGCCTTCGCTGTTGAAAGTCGCGACGCGGTGACCGGCGAGAATCACCTCCACACCGTCAGCGCCCCGCACCGTCGTGATGGCCCGGTCCTTGAACTCCTCGGGTAGGTACCGGGTGAAGGCGTCGCGCGTCTCATAGCAGTGCGTGTCGCAGTCGAAAATGCCGTAGTCAATGGTCGTCACCGCGCCGCTCCTTCGTGCGAGAATGCTTATTCTCCCTTTCAGGAAAAGATACTATCCTCGATCGGTAATGCCTATCCGGGGTTGTCTCGAACGAGTACCGCCTCCGTCGGACCCATCGCCGCGGCGACGGTCACCGCGCCAGTGCGGAAGGAAAACATGACTGCAGCAACGGTATTCGCCGTCGTCGCAGTGGGAGGTCGGTATGTCCACTGCTGAGGCGGAGGATCACCGCGACCTGCGCCGAGCAGTCCGCGATTTCCTCACTGCCAGGTCGCCGAGCAGCGCCGTGCGAACCGCGATGGATTCTGTGCCCGGCTATGACGAGCGGGTTTGGCACGAGTTGACCGCCGACCTCGGCCTGGCCGCGATCGCCGTGCCCGAGGAGTTCGGGGGTGCGGGCGCGGGCGTGCCCGAACTCACGGTCGTCTTCGAAGAGATGGGCGCGGCCCTGGTATGCGCCCCGTTCTTCTCCACCGTGGCGCTCGCGATCCCCACGCTGCTCGCCAGCGGTGACACGGCCGCGATGCGGGACTACCTACCCGCGCTCGTCGACGGGTCGGGGACCGCCACCGTGATCTTCAACGGGAGCCTCGATCCATGGGACCCCGACGCCGTGACGCTGTCGGCGCACAGCGACGGTCCCTCTTATCGGCTCCACGGGAACGCCGCACTCGTCATCGACGGCCATACGGCCAATACCGTTCTGGTAGCGGCGAATACAGCTGCAGGTGCATCGCTTTTCGCGGTGGACGGAGACGCCGACGGCCTCAGCCGCGAACCGTTGGCGACGCTCGACCGGACGCGCAAGATCGCGAAGCTGGACTTCGAAGCCGTCCCCGCGCGGCTCATCGGGACCGACGGCGCCGCCGCGCCCGCCCTCGAGCGCGCACACCGAGTCGCGGTCATCGCGCTGGCCGCCGAACAGCTCGGAGGGGCGCAGCGATGCCTGGACATGGCCGTGGGCTATGCGAAAGAACGCATCCAATTCGGCCGTGCCATCGGCAGCTTCCAGGCCGTCAAACATCGCTGCGCGGACATGCTCGTGCAGGTCGAGGGGGCGCGATCGGCCGTGCGACACGCCGCCGGACTGCCCGACGGTGAGGACCGGGCGGTGGCGGCTTCGGTGGCCAAGATGTCCTGTTCGGAGGCGTTTCTTCAGGCGGCGCTGGACAACATGCGGATCCACGGCGGAATCGGATTCACCTGGGAGCACGACGCACACCTCTACGTCCGTCGCGCGAAAGCCACCCAACTGATCTTCGGCACCCCCGACTACCACGCACAACGCCTGGCAGACCTCGTCACATCATCAAGCCACCAGCCGGAAGGACAACCGTGACCGTTTCATATTCGCTCGAAATCCCCACTCAGCGGGTGGAGGAAGCATCGGAGTTCGTCACTGCCGAAGCGATCGCCGAGATAGCGCGCGCCGCCGAGTCCAGCGGATTCGCCGCTGTGCACGTCACCGACCACCCGGCTCCCGATGCCAAGTGGCTCGACCACGGCGGCCACCACGCCCTTGATCCGTTCGTCGCGCTTTCGTTCGCCGCAGCGGCCACCACCGACGTGAAGCTGCTGACCAATGTCTACATCGCCGCCTATCGCAACCCCTTCCTGGGCGCGAAGTCGATTCAGAGCCTCGCCGTCCTGTCCGGCGGCCGCCTCATCCTCGGCACGGCCGCCGGCTATCTGAAACCGGAGTTCAAGGCGCTCGGAATCGATTTCGACGCTCGGGGTGCGCTGCTGGACGAGGCGCTCGACGTCCTGAGCCGGGTGATGACCGGAGATGACGTCGCCTACGAAGGGTCGTCGTTCGCCGCGCGCGGGGTGCGTCTGCGACCGGTGCCTGCGGCGCCGCCCATCTGGGTGGGGGGCAACAGCAAGCCCGCTGTGCGTCGCGCGGTGTCGCGCGCCCAGGGGTGGGCGCCGTTCAACACCTTCGGCTACGCGGCGGCGTCACGAACCGCGGAGATCTCCTCCCTCGAGGACCTCGAGGCCGCGATCGTGTGGGCCAAGAAATACGCTGCTGAAGTGGGGCGAACCGAGCCGCTGGACATCTGTTTCTCGGCGGGGAACCTGCTCGACGACAGCAAGTCCGCCGACGAACGACACGCCACCATCGCGAGGCTCGAAGCCATGGGCGTGACATGGTTGACCATCGCCCCTCAGGGCGCCGACCGCGCCGAGGTGATCGATCAAGCGCGGGCGTTCGCCAGGGAGTTCATCGCATAAGGCTGCCCGTTGCGAAGCCGTCGACACTGATGCGCCTGTGCGCGAACAGCCATCGGTCGTCGCGGGGTACCAGGACGTCCCGGTACCGGCCCCAGTGGTCGAGCCCGATGTCGGTGTGCACGGCGAAATAGCTGCTCACCTCGACGCGATCGCGCGACACCTGCCCGAACCGGATACTCGATACGTGGTGGCGGACGTGTGACACCGCTGGCCGCGCGGTATCCGGCTCCCCGGCCATGACGGCACCCAGACCCGCTTCGATCGCCCCTGGCCCTTTCAGCGGCTCGTCACCACCGCTGACCTCGAGGACGCCGTCGGGTTCGAAGCACTGCGCCAGCGCACGGAGATCGAACCGATCCGTGGCCGCGGTGTAGTCGGATATCGTCTGCCGAACCGACTCTCGGACTTCGAGCTCCCAGCTGTCCATTTTGCCTCCGATGTAAACACAAGTTGCCGCTGCACGATAACGTGTGTTCTCATGCCGCAACCACGCCTGCACGACCTCCTCAATCCCGCCACGACCGCGCTGGTCACCCAGGAGTGCCAGGGCGGAGTGATCGGCCCGCAAGCCGGTCTACCGATGCTGGCAGAAGAGGCACGCCGCGAGGCGATCCCGAACATCGCGCGACTGCTCGATGCGGCGCGAGCGGCGGGGGTGACAGTGGTGCACTGCCTGATCCAGAAGCGCCCCGACAACCGCGGTTCGAACACCAACGCCAGGCTGTTCATGGCGGGGAAGTCCTTCGCCGCGGACCTGACGCCCGGAAGTCCGGGCGCCTCGGTACTGCCGGAACTGAATCAGGCCCCTAGCGACATCGTCCTCACCCGCCTGCATGGCGTCGGGCCCATGACCGGGACGGATCTCGACTCGGTCCTTCGGAATCTGAACATCAAAACCATTGTGGGTGTTGGTGTTTCAGTCAACATCGCGATCCCGAACTTCGTCATGGACGCCGTCAATCGCAGTTACCAGTTCGTGCTGCCGCGCGACGCGGTGAGCGGGTATCCGCGGGAGTACGCGGAGTCGGTCATCGACAACTCATTGGCGCTGCTCGCGACGGTGACGACGACGGACGACGTCGTCCAAGCCTGGAAGGAAATCGGCACCTGAGCCCATATGGATGTCGCCAACGCATGGTGATAACGTCGTTCTCACCAGCCGTAAATGATCATATCCGCTGCTCTTAGGAGGTCGGCCCACATGCCTACCCGGTCCCTGCCGTACCCGGTCTTCGACATCGACAACCACATGTACGAGACGACCGACGCGCTCACCAAGTATCTGCCGAAGCAGCACCGCGGCAAGGTCGGCTACGTCGAGGTCAACGGGCGGCCCAAGTTGGTCGTCAAGGACCACATCAGCCACATGATCCCCAACCCCACATTCGAACGCGTCGCCCGCCCGGGCAGCGCGGAGGACTACTTCCTCGGCAACAACCCCGAGGGGCTGAACTTCCGCGAGTTCGTCGGGGAGCCAATGGAAGTCATCCCGGCCTTTCAGGCGCCCGCACCCCGGCTGGAGCTGATGGACGAACTCGGCATCGACCAGTGCGTCATGTACCCCACGCTGGCCAGCCTCATCGAGGAACGCACCACCGACGACGTCGTCCTGACCCATGCGATCATCCACGCGCTCAACGAGTGGATGCACGAACACTGGACCTTCAACTATCAAGACCGAATCTTCGCCACGCCGGTGATCTGCCTGCCGCTGGTCGACGAGGCCATCAAGGAGTTCCGCTGGTGCCTCGAGCGCGGGATGAAGACCTTCCTCGTGCGGCCTGCCCCGGTGCCGAGCCGATTCGGGGGTTCGCGCTCGATGGGCCTGCCGGAGTACGACCCGTTCTGGCAGGAGGTAGTCGACGCCGGCATTCCCGTGACGTTCCACGCGGCAGACAGCGGCTACCAGAAGCACCTCATGGAATGGGAGGGCGGCGACGAGTACCTCTCCTTCAAACCCAGCGCACTGCGCGAGGTGGTGATGGGCTTCCGGGCGATGGAGGACACCCTGGCCGCGCTGATCTGCCACGGCGCGCTCTCGCGCTTCCCCGACCTGAAGGTCCTCGTGGTAGAGAACGGCAGCGGCTGGGTGCGAAACCTTCTGCGCCTGTTGGACAAGGCCTATCGGACGATGCCCAAGGAGTTCGACGAGCATCCCGTCGAGGTGTTCAAGCGCAACGTCTACATTCACCCGTTCCTCGAGGACGACATCAAGGGGATCGTCGAGATCATGGGTGAGGACCACGTGATGTTCGGCTCGGACTTCCCACACCCCGAGGGCATCGGCGATCCGCTGAGCTTCGTCGACCGACTGGAGGGTTTGTCGGAGACCGCTAAGGCAAAGATCATGGGCGGCAACGCCATCGAACAACTGGGCCTCCAAAAGGTCCCGGCGTGAACCAGACGACCGTGTCGCCGACGGAGTACGACGGGATCGCCGCCTTCGAGGAGCACGTCGGCGAGCATCTGGGGTACAGCGGATGGCGCCAGGTCACCCAGAGGGAGATCGATCTGTTCGCCGAGGCCACGGGTGACCACCAGTGGATCCACGTGGATGCCGAGAAGGCGGCAAAAGGACCCTACGGCAAGACCATTGCCCACGGCTATCTCACACTGTCGTTGGTGCCCATCCTCGTCCAACAGATCTACAGGGTGACCGGATTGTCGATGCAGGTGAATTACGGCGTGGACAAACTACGGTTCCCGGCACCCGTTCCCGTCGACTCCCGCATCCGCGCGGGCGCGGAACTGATCAAGGTGGACCGCACCAACAACGGCGCCAGGGCCACGGTGCGGGTCACCGTCGAGGTCGAGGGCTCCGAACGGCCGGCCTGCGTCGTCGACACCATCGCTGCGATGGTCGACTGAAAGCATCACTCCAGCAGTCGTTCGCCGATGACGCGTCGCTCGCGAAGGGCGGCGATCTCCTCCCCGGTAAGCCCCAGCGCGCCGAGTACCTCATCGTTGTGTTGACCGAGAGTCGGTGACGGGGTGCGGTGGTGGCGCGACGGCCCCGGCGTGACCCGGAACGGCCACCCGGGATACCGCTGCCGACCGGCGATCGGATGATCCAGGTCTTCATAGAACCCGCGTGCATCGAGTTGGTCGACGTCGTACATCCGGTCGGCGGTCATCAGCCGCTGCGCCGGCACGCCGCGTTGGAGCAACGCTTCGGCGATATCGTCGGCCTGCCGCGTGGCCGTGCACTCCGCGATCACCTCGTCGAACTCCCCGTGGTGGCGCAACCTCGCCTCCGCCGACGCGAATCTCGGGTCGTCACGCAATTCAGGGCGGCCGATCGCGTCGGTCACGGCTGCCCAGTCGGCGTCGTCGCGCACCGACAGCGCCACCCAATCGTCCTCTCCGGCAGCGGGATAGACGCCCTGTGCGTATCGGCGGTGCCGATTGCCCTCGCGTTCGCGCACCCGTCCGGTCAACGAATACTCGATGACGGGTTCGGCCGTCACCGCCGCGCCGACCTCGATCTGCGCCACCTCGATCAGCTGGCCCTCACCGGTTCGGCGCCGGTGTTCGAGCGCTGCGAGGAGCGCCACCGTGGCATGAACGCCTGCGATCGGGTCGGCCGGACCCTGCAGGTTGCACGGGGGGCCGTCGGCGTAGCCGGTCACCGCGGACATCCCGGCCAGCTGTTCGATGTTCAGGGCCCAGCCGACGTAATCCCGCCATGGACCCTCGAGGCCGAACCCGGGCATGCGAACCATGACCACATCCGGATTGATCTGGACCAAAGAGTCGTAGTCCAACCCGAACTGTTCGACCACCCGCGGCGAGAAATTCTCGATCACCACGTCCGCGTCGGCCGCGAGGCGCAACGCCAATTCCCGGCCGGCCTCGGTACCGAGGTCAAGAGTGATGTCGCGCTTGTTGAGGTTCGTGCCCTGCCACAACGGCCCGATCTCGTACCAGTCGTCGCTGTTGCGCAACAACGAACCCGAGTACCGGTGCCCGTCGGGGCGCTGAATCGACTCGACCTTGACGACGTCGGCACCGAACGCGCCGAGATAGCAGGTGAGATACGCTCCGGCCCAGAACGTGCTGAGGTCGAAGACTTTCAGTCCCGCGAACGGTTGCGATGCATCGCTTTCGGCTTCGGCTTCGGCCTTGCGCCGCTCCGGCGCCTCCCACCGGGTGACCCCCGTCGTCCCCAGAGTCGGGGCGGGCCGCGGCGCACCCACTGGCGTCCTCGACAACCGGAACGGTGCCCCTGGCCGTCGAAACCGCGCATCCTCGGGTCCGCCGTCCACGAAGAAGCCGCGGTCGCGGTATTGCGGGCAGTCCTCGATCGACGAGCCGTCGTTGATGGGGGCGGCCGGGATCCGCATGGCCTGGCTCAGCTCGACGAGGTCGCCGACCGAGATCGAGTCCAGCCATGGCTGCGCCTTCGCGAAGAACTCATCGCGTTCGGGCCCGCCCAACATGATCGCGAGCTGGTGTTCGCCGAATTCGGGGAGCCCCATCATCGCGCAGACGTCGAGCCAGTGCTGTCCGGTCAGACAGTTGATGCCGATCCAGCCGTCGGCCGCGCGGACGATGCCCAGCATCGGTGCGGCCTTCGAATTCGTCGGCAGACCCATGCTTTTCAGCCGCTCGGCCATCAGCATCGGATAGGGCAGCGTGCACAACAACGACTCGTACGCCGAGACGTCGGCCTCCACGAGCCGATCCGGTTCGGCATCCGCGATGCGCAGGGCGGTCAGCGCCGCGAGCGCCGCGTAGCCTCCCGCGATGTACTCCGGTATGCGCGCTCCGGCCTGCACAGGCGGTCGGCCGAACTCCCTGAGGTTCACCCAGCCCGACGCCGCTTGCAGGGTCAGTGACGTCGACGGCTGGTCGCGCCGGGGACCCTCCTGCCCGTAGTCCGAGACCCTCACGACGACGAGGTCGCTGTTGATCTGTTGCAGTGAATCGCGATCGAGTCCCCAGTCGAATCGCTCGGCCGACCCGGCGGGCAGATCCTCGACCAGTAGGTCGGCCCCGGAGATCAGTTCGTGAGCTTGTTCAATGCCGGCAGCGGTGCGCAAATCCAGTGTCAGACCGAGCTTTCCGGCGTTGAGGTACTCGAACAACCCGCCGTGTTCCCGCGAACCCTCGCGAAACGGCCCCCACGCGCGTAGCGGATCACCCGCCGGCGGTTCGATCTTGCACACCTCGGCACCGAGGTCGGCCAGGAGCTTGGTGCAGTACGGCGCCGCGATGTCGCTGCCCAGTTCGACGACCCGCAGTCCGGCCAGGGCTTCGCCTGGATCGATGGTTCGCTCGCAAGCGTCGCTCACGCCGGAACCCCGATCGCCTTGGGTTCCATATACGCACGCAATCCCATGACCCCGCCCTCGCGACCGATGCCGCTCTGTTTGAACCCGCCGAACGGGGCGTCGCCGGGGATGGTGCCGTTGATCGAGACCTGGCCCGTCCTGATGCGTCGTGCGATGCCGACGGCGCGTTCGACATCGGCGCCCCACACCGCACCGCCGAGCCCGTACGCAGAGTTGTTCGCCACCGCCACCGCCTCGTCGTCGCCGTCATAGCGCAGGACGGTCAATACGGGACCGAACACCTCCTCCTGCGCGATATACGAATCGGGGCTGGTGTCGGTCAGTATCGTCGGCTCGAAATAGAACCCACCCGAGTGGTTTTCGGGACGGCCGCCACCTGTCACCACCTTCGCGCCATCGGACTCGGCCCGTTGCACGAAGCCCTCCACCCGCTCGAGGTGTTCCCTGCTGATCAGCGGCCCCATGTCCACCCCGTCGTCGGCGGGATTGCCGACCGTCACGGCGCGCGCCAGGTCGGCGAGCCGGGTGACGACCTCGTCGTGCAGTGCGGCGGGCACCACGAGCCGGCTGTTGAGGATGCACGCCTGCCCCGCATGCAGCGTGCACCCTTCGAACAACAGCCGTTCCAGCAGTTCGTCGGTGACCTCGACATCGTCGAGCAGAACAGACGCCGACTTGCCGCCGCATTCGAGCAGGATCCGCTTCATCGTCTTCGCCGCGCCCGCCATCACGTCGCGGCCGACCGCGGAGCTGCCGGTGAAGCTCACCATGTCCACTCGCGGGTCCAGGGTCAGCACCTTGCTCGCATCGATGCCGGTGGGCGTGACGACGTTGACTACTCCGGGCGGAATATCGGTCTCGTCGTCGATGATCCGTGCCAGGGCCAGCCCGGCGAGCGGCGTCAGCGGTGACGGTTTCAGCACAACCGTGTTGCCCGCGGCCAGCGCCGCACCCACTTTCATCACGTTGAGGGTGTGGGGGAAGTTCCACGGCGTCATGATCGCCACCACGCCGAGAGGTTCGTACCGCAACAGCGTGGTACCCGCCGCCCCCCACGCGTCCATCGGCGCCTCGGCCGGCTCGAGCGCGAGCTCGGCGGAGTGCCCGGCCATGAATGCGGGACCGTCGACGTGGATCAGCCGTTCGTTTGCTGTGCAACCCCACTCGGACTGCGCGAGCGCATAGATCTCGTCACCATGGGCCAGCAACGCATCGCTCAACTGCTGCAGGCACCGGGACCGCTCCTGCGGTGTGGCCGTCGCCCACGGCCCGGTGTCGAACGCGGTTCGCGCGGCGGCGATCGCCTGTTCGACCTGCGCCCCCCCGGAGTCCGGCGCCGACGCGATCACGGCCTCGGTCGCCGGATCGATAACGTCGTATCTGCCGCCTTCCGGCTTCACCCAACTGCCGTTGATGTAGAGGTCGTAGTCGTCGACGAGGGTGGATGCGGCCATCAGATCACTGGACCTTCCTGGTTACGGCTGTGGGCCGTCGAGTCATCTCGCCGATGCCCGAAATGCCCTACATCTGCGCCTTGTGTGTACACCGGCCGTGGGCGCGTAGTCAACGTTCGAGGCCATTGTCCTGCGGCGATGTTCATTGACACGGTCATCTCACGTGCTGTAGACACAGTCTTACCGGACATTCCTGCCTAATCTGTCCGATGCCTGATGTGTTGAGGAGAGTTTGCGTGCCCACTGAATCCACGCCCCGACCGACCTCCGCTCATCCTCTGCACTCGCCGGACTTCTACGCCGGCGACCCATACCCGGCCTACCGGGAACTGCGCGCGACGACTCCGGTGGTGTGGAACGACGTCACGAACTTCTGGGCGTTGACCAAGTACGAGGACGTGCGCTTCGTCTCGGGCCACCCGATGTTGTTCTCGTCGACGCAGGGCATCACCATTCCCGATCCCAGCCAGCCCGAGCCTGTTCAAGAAGGCAACCTGATCTTCACCGATCCGCCGCGGCACCGGCAGCTGCGCAAGCTCATCAACGCGGGATTCACCCGCCGTCAGGTGTCGTTGCTGGAGCCCACGATCCGGCGGATCGTCGACGGCATAGTCAACGGCATCGACCCCTCCCGCGAGTACGAATTCGCCGAGGAGATCGCGGCTCCCCTGCCCACCCGGATGATCGCCGAAATGCTCGGCGCCGCGCCGGAAGACTGGGAGAAGTTCCGCACCTGGTCCGATGCCGCCGTGGGCACCGCCGACCCCGACATCGAGCTGGATCACCTGGTGGCGCTCGGTCAGCTCTACGAATACTTCACCAAGCTGATCGAGGCCCGGCGCTCCGGCGATGTCTCCGGACAAGACGATCTGTTGAGCATCCTGGCCGCCGCCGAAGTCGACGGGGAGCGCCTCACCGACGCCGATCTGCTCAACTTCTCCTTCCTTCTCCTGGTGGCCGGAAACGAGACCACCCGCAACCTCATCGCGCTCGGTACGGCTGTGTTGCTGGATCATCCCGATCAGTTCGCACTGCTTCGTTCGGACCCGTCGCTGCTGACCTGCGCTGTCGAGGAGATGCTGCGCTTCACCAGTCCGGTGACGCACATGGCGCGAAGGGCGACCGCCGACGTCGAGATCCGCGGGCAGAAGATTCAGGCCGGCGACACGGTGGTGATGCTGTACGGCGCGGCCAACCGCGATGAGGAGATCTTCGGACCGACAAGCGAGGAATTCGACATCACCCGGAACCCGAACCCGCACATCGCCTTCGGCGCCGGTGAACATGCGTGTCTGGGCGCTCAACTGGCACGGCTCGAGGCCAGGATCATGTTCGAGGTGCTCTTCGGTACCTATCCGAGCATCGAGCTGACCGGGGACGTGACCCGCCTGCGCGCCACCATGGTGCCGGGCGTCAAACGCATGCCGGTGCGCCTGAAAGCGAGTGTGTGATGGACTTCGACTACACCCCCGAACAGGAGCGACTCCGCGCGGAGTTCCGGGAGCGCCTCGAGGCGGTGATGACCCCCGAGCGGCGTGCGGCGGTCTCCGGCCTGATGGAGGGTGGCGCGGCGATGACCGAGTGCAGGCGCGCCCTCGGCGAGGCCGGTCTGCTCGGCGTCGCGTGGCCCGTGGAGTACGGCGGACGCGGGCTGACCGCGCTGGAGCAGTACATCTTCAGCGAGGAGGCGCGCCGTGTGCATGCACCGCTGCCGATGATCACGCTCAACACCGTCGGACCCACTCTGATCCAGTACGGCACCGAGGAACAGAAGCAGAAGTTCCTTCCCGCAATACTCAAGGGCGCCGTTGACTTCGCGATCGGTTACTCCGAGCCAGGCGCGGGAAGCGACCTCGCCTCGCTGCGGACGACCGCGGTGCGCGACGGCAATGAGTTCGTCATCAACGGCTCGAAGATGTTCACCAGCGGCGCGGAGTTCGCCGACTACATCTGGCTCGCGGCGCGCACCGATCCAGAAGCCAAGAAACACAAGGGCATCACCGTATTCATCGTGCCCACCGACTCGCCGGGGTTCTCGTGGAAGCCACTACACACCATGCCCGGCGTGTCGACCTATTACACGTTCTACGACGACGTGCGGGTACCCGAGAGCGCGATCGTGCTGGGCGAGAACCAAGGCTGGAAGCTGGTGACCAACCAGCTGAACCTGGAGCGTGCCGCGCTCGGCAACCTCGGCGCACTCGAGCCGTTGTTCGCCAAGACCGTCCAGTGGGCCAGGACCACGCCGCTGGACGGCGGACGCGTCATCGACCAGCCGTGGGTCCAACAGGCCCTCGCGCGCGTCGAGGCACAGGTCGCTGCCTACCGGTTGTTGAACCTGCGGGTCAACAGCAACATGAGCTCCGGCGTACTCGGTATGGGAGAAGCCTCCGCCGCAAAGGTTTTCGGAACTGAACTGACACAGCAGGTGGCTCGCGAGCTCCTCGACGTCGTCGGCCAGGCCGGCACCCGGAAGGGCTCCGACGCGCCCCTGAAGGGTGAACTCGAAAGCGCCTACCGCCTGGCCGTCATCAACACCTTCGGCGGCGGCGCAAACGAACTGCAACGAGACATCATCGCCATGGCGGGCCTTGGGATGCCACGCGCACCCCGTGACATGCGAGCGTCCTGAGAAAGGAAACCAGCAGTGACCACAGCGAAAGACGAACTGCGCGAACGCCTCGATGCGCTCATCGGCAAGCCCACCGACGGCGTCGGCAAGCCGGTGCGCGCGCCGGATCCGGTGAATGCCGCGATGATCCGGCACTGGGCGTATGCCCTGGGTGACATGAACCCGGCCTACCTCGACCCCGAGTTCGCGAAGAACTCCCGCTACGGCGACATCGTGTCACCGCCGGTGATGCTGCAGACGTGGACGATGCCGCCACCGAAGCTGGAGGGCATCCACGAGCGCGGCGGTGTGCCGATCGAAATGAAGGGTGAGAATCCGCTGCAGTTTCTCTCCGACGCCGGCTACACCGGCATCATCGCGACGAACTCCGAGTTCGAGATCGAGCGCTACCCCCGGGTGGGAGACGAGATCACCTCCGAGACGGTCTTCGACTCGATCTCCGATGAGAAGAAGACGGCCATGGGCAACGGGTTCTTCGTCACATGGGTGACCACCTACCGCGATCAGAATGGGGAAGTCATCGGCCGCCAGTGGTTTCGCACCCTGCGTTTCAAGACGGGTGGGAGTGATTGATGGCCAGCAGACTCGCCCCCTCGATCAGTCCCGACACGGAGTTCTTCTGGTCCGGGCTCAAGGAGCACGAGCTCCGCATCCAGCGCTGTACCGACTGCAAGACCTTCCGCGTCCCGCCGCGACCGATGTGCGGTGGCTGCCAGTCAGTCAACTGGGACTACGTCGTTTCCAGCGGACGCGGGACGGTCTACAGCTTTGTGATGCCGAAGTACCCGCCCCTGCCCTTTCTCGAATATCCCTACGTCGTCGCGCTGATCGAACTCGACGAAGGCGTTCGCATCGTGTCGAACCTCTGCGATATCGAACCCGAGGCGATCGAGGTCGGAATGCCCGTCGAAGTCTTCTACGAGACCTTCGAAGCACTGCCAAGCGGAGAAGAGCTGGTGTTGCACCAGTTTCGGCCGGCGCGCTGAACTAGAGGAAGCCACGCATGGATTTCACCTTCACCGAAGAGCAGGAGACCGTCGCCAAGGTCGCCCGACAGCTCTTCGAGCACCGCGTCACACCGGAGCATCTGACCGAGCTCGAAGCCGGCGAGGTGCGGTATGACGCCGCACTGTGGGCCGAGTTGGCGTCGGCCGACCTGCTCGGAATCGCGCTGCCGGAATCCGTCGGCGGTACCGGCGGGGGCTTCCTCGAGTTGGGAGTGCTGCTCAGCGAGGTCGGGTACAGCGTTGCGCCGGTCCCGGTGTACGCGACACTCGTCCTCGGTGCCGATACCATTGCCCGGCACGGTGATTCGGGGCTTCAGCGGCGGTGGCTGCCCGGGGTGGTCGACGGCAGCACCCTGTTGACCGCCGCGCTCGTCGAACCCGGTCGTTCCGATCCGACCGCACCGCGGACCACCGCGCGGGCCGACGGGAAGGGCTGGCGGCTCACCGGCGCCAAAGAGTTGGTGTCCGCGGCGCAGATCGCGTCGGCCATCGTCGTATCGGCCACGACGGACGACGGACCCGGCTTGTTCGTCGTCGAAACCGACGACACCGGCGTGGATGTCACGCCGGCGTCCACGACCAACGGTGAGCCCTTCGCCGACGTCGAATTGACCGATGCCATCGGGTCGCGGCTGACCGAGCGAGCCGATGCCGACATCGTCCGCGCGCTGTACAGCAGGGCGCTGGTGGGGTTGTGCGCGATGCAGATCGGCGTCGCCGACCGTGCGCTGAAGCTGGCCGCGTCCTACACCAGCGAACGTGAGCAGTTCGGCCGCCCCATCGGATCGTTTCAGGCCGTACAACAGCGTTTGGCCGACGCATTCATCGACACCGAAGCGATCCGCTGGACCACGTGGCATGCGGCCTGGCTGATCGCCGAAGGCAGGCCCGCCGAGCGCGAAGCGGCAATCGCCAAGTTCTGGGCCGCCGAGGCAGGAGCGCGGGTCACCGCGTCCGCGCAGCAGGTACACGGCGGCATGGGCATTGACGTCACCTACCCCCTGTCCCGCTACTTCCTGTGGGCCAAGCAGATTGAACTCGCGCTCGGATCGGCGTCACAACAGCTGTCCCGGCTCGGCAACGCATACGCGGAAGGACCAAACCAATGACCTCGACCCTGAAGCGCACCACCACGCTCGCGTTCAACGACGTCAACGTCGGCGACCAGGTGACGCCGCTCGACGTTCCCGTCACCACCACGTTGATCGTCGCCGGTGCGATCGCGTCCCGTGACTACATGCCGGTGCACCACGACCGCGACTTCGCCAATTCCCAAGGCTCCAAAGACATCTTCCTCAACATCCTGACGACCAACGGGCTGTGTGTGAAGTTTCTGCACGACTGGGCGGGACCCGAGGCCATGGTCAAGAAGCTGTCCATCCGGCTCGGTGTGCCGGCCTATCCGAACGACCCGCTGCGGTTCGAAGGCAGCGTCACCGACAAGTCCTCGGCGGACGGCGAGGGGCTCGTCGAGGTCACCTTCAAAGGCACCAACAGCCTGGGCGATCACGTGAAGGGCACGGCGGTGCTGAACCTGCTCGAGGGTGTCGAGGCATGACCAAGGACGGCATCGGCGGCAGGGCCGCGCTCGTCGGCATCGGTCAGACCGAATTCTCCAAGGAATCCGGGCGGACCGAGATGCAACTGGCCTGTGAAGCGGTCAAGGCGGCCATCGAAGATGCGGGCTTGAGCCCCAAGGACATCGACGGCATGGTGACGTTCTCCGTCGACGAGAACGAGGAGATCGAGGTCGCCCGCAACGTGGGTATCGAGAACCTCACCTTCTTCACCCGGGTGCCGCACGGAGGCGGTGCCGCCGCGGGCACCGTGATGCAGGCCGCGATGGCGGTCGCGACGGGTGCGGCGGAGGCCGTCGTGTGCTACCGGGCTTTCAACGAGCGCTCCGGGTTTCGGTTCGGCGGCGCCGGTCGCCAGCCCGGCGTCACCCCGCTGTGGATGGCCCCGTATGCGCCGTTCGGCTTCATGACACCGGCCGCGTGGGTTGCCCTGCACGCTCAGCGCTACATGAGCACGTACGGCGTCACCAACGCCGACTTCGGCAAGATCTCCGTCATCGACCGCAAGCATGCGGCCAGGAATCCCGACGCCTGGTTCTACGACAAGCCGATCACCCTCGAACAGCACCAGGAATCACGCTGGATCATCGAGCCGGTGTTGCGCCTGCTCGACTGCTGTCAGGAGAGCGACGGCGGGGTGGCGATGGTGGTGACCAGTGTCGAGCGGGCGCGTGATCTCGCCAAGCCCCCTGCCGTGATCACGGCCGCTGCCCAGGGCGCCGCATACGACGGCGAGGTCATGACCAGTTACTACCGCGACGACATCACCGGCCTGCCCGAGATGGGCGTGGTCGGCGACAAGCTCTGGCGCAACTCAGGATTGAAGTCCGACGACATCTCGACCGCCTTCCTCTACGACCACTTCACCCCGTTCGTGTTCACGCAACTCGAGGAACTCGGATTCTGCGGGCGCGGTGAGGCCAAGGACTTCGTGTCCGTCGACGAACTCTCGCTGGGCGGCAGGATGCCCATCAACACCAACGGCGGACTGCTGGGCGAGGCTTATATCCACGGGATGAACGGCATCACCGAGGGCGTCCGCCAGATCCGCGGCACCTCATACAACCAGGTCGACGACGTCGAACATGTACTGGTGACCTCTGGCACCGGCGTCCCGACCAGCGGCCTCATCCTCGCCCCGGACCGCTGAGCGGTTAATGTCGTGCGGTGGCGTCTGACATGACCCAGTCGGTGGAGGTAGACACCCGGGATGCCATCATCTCGGCCGCCTTCTCCTGCTTCCGCACGCGCGGGCTGGCCAAGACGACCATCGTCGACATCGCCCGCGCGGCCGACGTGTCGCGCAGCACCTTCTACGAGTACTTCCGGGACAAGGAGACGGTCGTCGAAGCGTGCGCCGAGGCGGCGTCGCAACGGTTCTACCGCAACATGGCCAAGGCCATCGACCGCCACGGGGGCAGCACGCTGGAGGGGCGGTTGACGCGCGCCGCGGTCTTCGTGGCCCAGGCGCGTCGGGTGATCGAACCCGAGGTGTACTTCGACGCAGCGGAAGTCAGCCTCATGATGACCAAGAACGCCGCTACGCTCCTGAAGGAATGCGCCGATTTTCTGACCCCGTACGTGACCGCTGCCAAGCTGACCGGCGAGGTCCGCTCGGACCTCGACGTACCGTCGGCATGTGAGTGGTTCGCGCGAATGTTGTTCTCACTGTTCACGACTCCGTCAGCAGTGATCGACATGCGCGACGACGACACCGTGGCCGGATTCGTACGCGCCTACGCCGTGAACGGATTCGTCGACAGCGGTCGACGCCGACGGTAGCGATACGGGTTCAACCCGTTCGGCGCACCGGGACGTTGGAATAGCCACACACGTTGGACATCGCCACGCGCCGGAGGCCGTCACGGTCGACCTCGTATTCGGGGATGAAGTCGAGCAGCGCATCGAGCGCGATGCGGCTTTCCATACGCGCCAATGCGGCGCCGAGACAACTGTGCACGCCGTAACCGAAGGCGAGGTTGAAGCCCATCTTGCGATCGCGGTCGATGTCGAGGCGGTCGGGGTCGTCGAACATCCGCTCGTCGCGCAGGGCGGAACCTGTCACGAGCAACACGGCGGCATCCTTCGGAATCGTGGTGCCGTAGTAGGTGGCGTCGCGCGTCGCGGTGCGGACCTGATACTGCGACGGCGCCTCATAACGCAGTAGTTCCTCGACCGCGGCAGGGATCTTGCTGCGGTCATCGCGAAGTTTGCGCCACTGATGGGGGAAGTCGGCGAACGCGACAATTGCATTTCCCACCAGTTTGGTGACCGTTTCCGCGCCGGCGCCTCCGAGCATCGTGGCGAAGCCCGTGATGTCGACATCGGTGAGCTTCTCCACCACGCCATCGCGCTCGATCTCGGTCTCGATGAGACGGCTGATCATGTCGTCCTGCGGCGCCGCGCGGCGCTGCTGCACGAGGTCATAATAGTAGAGGCCGGTATTCATCGAGGCCTCGTATCCCTCTCTGGGAACGGCGATCTCACCGGGACGGCGCTCGAGCAGAAGATCCAGCCAGCGCCGGATCTGGTCCCGGTCCTCCTTCGGCACGCCGAGCATGGTCGTGATGACCTCGTTCGGAAACAGCGCCGAAAAGTCGGCGACGGCGTCGAACTGCTCGGGATTCAACGCTTCGATGCGCTCATACACCTTCTCGCGCACCATGTCCTCCAGCGCGGCGATCGCGCGAGGGGTGAAGACGTTACTGACCAGCCGCCGCATCTTCTGATGCTCCGGCGGATCCATCGAGATGATCACCTTCGGCACCGGGATGGCGTCGTCGTGCGCCTTGACCATGTCGAGGGTGGCGCCCTTGGCCGACGAGAAGGTCTCGTGGTCCTTGGTGGCTGGTGCCACGTCGTCGTAGCGCGTCAGCGCCCAGAAGTCCCACTTGTTGCTGTAGTAGATCGGGGCCTCGTTGCGCAGGCGACGGTAGGTGTCGTACGCGCCGTCGAAGAAGTCTTGCGAGAACGGGTCGAACTCGACGGGCCGTCCATCGACCTCGTGCGAGGGCGCATTCACAGGATCGCCCCAGACTCCTTGAGTTCTTCGATGGTGTCCCACTCGATCCCGGCGTCCATGAGTAGTTCCTCCGTGTGCTGACCGTGCTCGGGCGCGCCACCGGGGGTAACCGACCGCTCGTTGAACTGAACGGGATTGGTGGGCAGCGAGAACGGCACTCCGCTGACGGTCTGGGTATGGGCGACATATCCGTTGGCTGTGACGGCGGGGTCGTCGCAGAGTTCACCCGGGGTCTGCACGATCCCCCACGCACCCGAGAGCGGTGCCAGCGTCTCCCGCCACTCGGACAGGGTGCGCTTGGCGAATGCCTCGTCGAGCAAGGCGATGAGGGTGACCCGGTTCTCGAATCGTGATGCCGGGTCGGCGAAGCGCGGGTCATCGATCAGATCCGGAAGCCCGATCACGTGCATCGCTTCGGCGTAGAACTTGTCGAGTTGAAGCATCATCAACTGGACGTAGCGTCCGTCCTTCGTGCGGTACGTCCCCACAAGCGGATTGGGTGCGTCCGCATGACCGAACTTGGGAATGGCGCTGCCACCGTGGATTTGGCTCACCGCGACGTCGGGGCTGAGGTTCCAGGCCGCAAGTCCGAGCAGCGACACGTCCACGACCGACCCCTCGCCGGTCGTCGCCTTCTTGTACAGCGCCGCGGCGATACCGCCTGCGATGGTCATGCCGCCGAGGAGGTCACCGAATGCCGGGCGGGAACGGACGAGCTCGTCCTTCTCCTCCGTCAGCGCGGTGGCGATCCCGCCGCGCGCCCAGTACGAGACACCGTCGTAGCCCGGCTTGTCCGCGTCCGGCCCCTTGGGGCCGTGGCCGGATCCCCGCACATACACAATGCTCGGATTGACCGCCCGGATGTCGTCGACGTCGATACCGAACCTCCGGCGGCGATCCGGTAGATAGCTGGTCAGAAACACATCGCAGGTCTTGGCCAGCGCGTGCACCACGTCCCGACCGCCAGGCGTGCTCAGGTCGACACCGATCGACTTCTTGCCGCGATTCGGGATCTCGATCATGTAGTTGACCGAACCACCACCCTCATCGACGATCCCCATGGTGACGAGGCCACGCTGCGGATCACCGCCGTCACGCGGTTCGACCTTGATGACCTCGGCACCCCACTCGGCGAGCACTGCACCAGCCGACGGCACGAATGTCCATGCGGCGACCTCGAGCACCCGAACTCCGCTGAGCACGTTATCGACGGAAATGTCGTCCTCCTACAGGCGTTAACGGGCATTTTCAGATTTGAGAATCACACTATCGTGGGGGGTTGCGTGCGCGCTACGGCCGCCTAGACAGGCGCTCGGGAAGCGCCGGGTCACCGCTGTCCCAGAATGCCCGCCAGGTCGGCATGCGGTGTGGCATCTGTGCGCGCAGCGGTACATCGGTGGGCCACCGGATGAATTCCGGGCCGGGCCGCTCGGTCACGTCGACGGAGTACCAGGGATGCTCGCGTCGCTTGACGAAGTACCAGGCACCGTCGCGGCGCTCGTAGACGTCGTCGTAGCGCATCGTGATGACATACCACCCGTCGCCGTCCTCATGCTCGGCCCGGCAGTAGGTCGACCCCGTCGCATGGTCGGGATCGGCGAAATCGAATGCATGCCCGCAGATCAAATGGATGCTGCGATAGAACCTGCGAAGCACCTCGTCGTACCACTGCCTGAGCGCCGCCCTACCGATGCCGTGCGACCCGGCGGGCACGTCGTCGACGAACAACGCCACCAGTGCATCGAGATCCCGCGCATCGAGTGCCATGGCGTAGCGGCTGGGCAGTTGGGCGATCTCGATGCTGGACTCGAGTCGATCCACCCGGTCGGACATCGACATGGCCGGAGTCTAATAGCCAGGGACATCCAGCGAGAACCGATATTCTCGTTTCCGGTGACGATGGCTATCCTGTGGGGGCCAGCCCGTCCCAGCGCAGGACCGCTAAGGAATCGACCTCGTGCCTTTCCCGACACTCACGCCCACGATCCCCGCCCTCGTCAGATCGTCTGCGGCGCGGTTCGGAGACAAGCCGTTTCTGGTATCGGATGGTCAGACGCTGACCTACGCCGACCTGGACCAGCAGTCTGCGCGGTTGGCGACGGCGCTGCTCGACCAGGGCTTCGGCAAGGGCGACCACGTCGGCATCCTGATGCCCAACAGCGTCGACTGGGCGGTCGCCTGGTTCGCCATCACGCGTATCGGCGCGGTCGCGGTGCCGCTGAACACGTTCTACAAGGCGTCTGAGCTGGCATGGACCGCCCGGCACGCCGATCTGCGCGCAATCCTCGCCCAGTCGAGCTTCCGTGGCCACAGCTTCCTCGACCGCCTCGAGGAGGCGCTGCCCGGCCTCGCCGGCCAGGGCAGTCCCGGAAGGCTGGCCGTGTCGGGCGCGCCGTTTCTGCGCACGATCGCAGTGTGGGGACGCTGCGATCGGCCGTGGGCGACGACGCTGCCGGTCAGCGCGGATGAGCGGTACGGCGCCGACTTCTTGGCGGAGGTCGAGTCGTGCGTGACGCCGGCCGACGACGCGATGATCATCTACACCTCGGGCAGCACTGGAGACCCGAAAGGCCCTGTGCACACACACGGTACGTTGGTGCGTCACACGTACAACCTGACCTTTGATTACGGCGTCACGAACACCACGGTGATGTTCACGGCAATGCCGTTCTTCTGGGTCGGCGGCCTGATCACCGGCATCCATGCGGTGATCCACCACGGTGCGACGCTGGTGACCCAGCCGGCGTTCGACGCCGCTGACGCGCTGGAGTTGATCGAGCGTCATCGCGCGACCATCACGCTCGGTTGGCCGCAGCAAGGCAAGTCGCTGGCCGAGCACCCGGACTTCGCGCGGCGCGACCTCAGCTCGTTGCAGCGCACCAGCATGCCCGCCATGGTGCCCCCCGAACGCCGGCCAAAGGGACCCAATGCGCTGGGGATGACCGAACTCTGCGGCAATCACATCGGCGTCGACCCGTATCCACCGCAGCCGGCCGATCGCTCGGTGACGGGCGGCTATTCGATCGAGGGGTTGTCGCATGTGCTCGTCGACCCAGAGACGGGAGACCCTGTTCCCCCGGGCAACAACGGCGAGATCTGGGTGCGTGGCTACTCGCTCATGCAGCGGCTGTACAAGCGGGAGCGGGAGGACGTGTTCACTCCCGACGGCTACTACCGAACGGGCGATTGCGGAATTCAGTACGACGACGGCTGGATCACCTTCACCGGGCGGCTGGGCGACCTGATCAAAACCAGTGGCGGCACCAACGTCACACCGGGAGAAGTCGAATCGGCCCTGTCCGGTTGCGACGGCGTTCTCGAGGCGTATGTCGTCGGTGCCGAGGACGGCCACAACGGAACGATCGTGGCCGCCGCGGTGGTTCCGCGCGGCGACGCACTGTTGGATGCCGAAGCGCTGCGGGCAGATGTCCGCGACCGCCTGTCGGCATACAAGGTCCCGAAGTTCATTTGGGTCACCGACAAAGAGGCGCTGCCGTTCACCGCCACGGGCAAGGTCAAGAAGTCGGACCTCGCCAAGCAGCTCAGTGATCTCTTGGCCGAGAGGTGAGGCGGCAGCGCCGGCGTTAGGCCCTGACACCGTGGGGCGCCCGGCAAATCTCGCGAAGATGGTTTTCCATTTTCGGAAACTTGCATTCTCGCTCCGGTACATTCGCGACGAGGCATTGGAACCGGGCCACCTCCCCGATCCCCGCTCTGGGATACCGAAGGAGCTCAATCCGTGACTGACAAGCCATTACGCGTCGCCGTCATATCGACCGGTTGGATCAGCAGCCTGTCGATCCGCGCGATCGTCCGACGGCCGCACCTGGACCTGGTCGGGGTGTGGGTACACAGCCCCGAGAAGGTCGGACGCGACGCCGGCGAGATCGTCGGGTTGGGCCCGATCGGGGTGATCACCACGGGTGATCTCGACGACATCATCGCCGCCAGGCCCGATTGCGTGGTCTACGGCGCGGCCAGCCCGGAGATGGATGCCGCAGCGGTGCGCGACTACGTCCGTCTGCTCAATGCCGGGCTCAACGTGGTGACCACCAACACCCCGGGAATGATGTTCCCCGACAGATGGATCCCGCAGCTGGCCGATCAGGTCCGGGCCGCCGCGTTGTCCGGAGGAGCCACGATCTACACGTCGGGTATCGAACCCGGTTTCGCCGGCGACCAGCTCGCGGTGCTGCTGAGCACGCTGTCGAACACCATCCGATCCATACGGGCGCAGGAGATCTTCGACTACTCGGCATACCCCAACCGGGACCTCATGATCGACGCCATGGGCTTCGGCAAGCCGCTTGATTTCACGCCGCTCCTCGAACTCGACGGTGCCCAACAGTTCGCCTGGGGACCGCCGATCGGGTTGGTGGCCAAAGCTCTTGGTGTTGAGCTCGAGAAGGTCACCGAGTCCTACGAGCGGGTGCTCACCCCGCGAGATCTGCATGTCGCGTGTGGAACCATTCCCGCGGGAACCTGCGGTGCGGTGCGGGCCGAGACCACCGGAATCGTCGACGGCCACCCCGTGATCACCATCGAGCACATCAATCGGATGGCCCCCGACCTGGCACCCGAGTGGGCCTCGGCGCCCAACGGCACCTACCGGCTGATCATCGACGGGCAACCTCACATCCGGTGTGACCTGAACCTCGGCACCGAGGACACGCCAGAGTCGGCCAACGCCAACGCGATGGAGGCGACGGCCATGCGGGTCGTCAACGCCATCCCCTACGTCGTCGACGCGGCGCCGGGAATCGCAACGTCGCTGGATCTGCCGATCACCGCCCCCCGCAACGCGCTGGACTTCGGTTAGACCGTGAACATCGGTCCGCGGGGTGCGCCCCGCACCTCATTGCCTCCGTCGATCGCGAAGCTCTGCCCCGTCATCCAGCCGGATTCCGGTCCTGCCAGGTAGCGCACGCCGGGAGCGATGTCATCGGAAACACCCAGCCTGCCCAGCGGTACCCGTTCCAGGAAGCTGCTCGTCAATTCCTCGAGGTGGATGTAGCCCTGAGTGGTGGCCGCTTCCGTCAAACCCGGACGTACCGCGTTGACTCGGATGCCGCGCGGGCCCAGTTCGGAGGCGGCGACACGAATGAACATCTCGAGCGCGGCCTTGCCCGCAGAGTAGTGACCCAGCCCCTCCATCGGAATCTTGGCGGATGTCGACGAGATGAACACGATCGAGCCGCCGTCCGTCATCAGCGGCGCCGAATAGCGCAACGCCAGAAAGTTCGAACGCAGGTTGCCCATCACGAAATTCGTGAAGGTTTCGAGGTCCTGTTCGACGAGCGGGCCCGTGCCGCCGCTGGCCACCGTGCCGATGACGATGTTCAACCGGCCGTGGACATCGTGGGCGGACTGTGCCGCCGCTTTCACGGTGTCCTCGTCTTCGGGGTCCCCCTTCTGCAGCACGATCTCCGCGTCCGGCGCGGCCTCATGAATTCGATCGCGCGTCGCTTCCAGCCGCTTCATGGATCGCCCCAGCAAGTACAGCGTCGCACCGTCGGTCGCCAGCAGTCTGGCTGAGGCCTGGGC
>NZ_CVTB01000132.1 GCF_001050015.1 Mycolicibacterium malmesburyense | reverse complement strand
AACATTTAATTCACAAATTTCTATTAAAATTCTTGGGCATCAATGATACTGATCTTATGAATACTCAGACTTTAATAAAGAATTTGATTCATTTATAATTCCAGAAATAGAAATAACTAAAAATTCATTCCGACTTTTAGATACAGATAATAATTTAGTTATTCCAATTAATACTAACATTAAATATTTAATTTCATCCATAGATGTTATTCACTCATGACCAGTTCCATCTTTAGGAATTAAAATAGATGC
>NZ_CVTB01000131.1 GCF_001050015.1 Mycolicibacterium malmesburyense | reverse complement strand
GAGAAGAAGGAGAAAGAAAGGGAGAATGGTGAAAAAGACAAAGATTCCGTTTCCGAGACAAAAGAACAAGAAGAAAAGAAGAATAAGGAGAAAGACAAGAGCCGAAGAGTCAGAAGAGGTTAGAAGAGTGTGAAAGCAGCATTTTTCAGATTTTTGCACAAAACGGGAAGATCTTCATCCCCTCCTTCCTATATGGCACCAAGACAAGTTAACTGAAGACTTTCACCGTTTCACACACCACAGTGTTCACAA
>NZ_CVTB01000130.1 GCF_001050015.1 Mycolicibacterium malmesburyense | reverse complement strand
AAAAAATATAGATCATTTTCTTCCTATTGCACATTATCCTGAATTTTCGGTGATGCCTATTAATTTAGTTCCATCGTGCCGCGACTGCAATATGGGAGAGAAAGGTCAAGTTTTCGCAGTAGATGAGGTACACCAAGCGATTCATCCCTATATCGACAAGGACATTTTTTTTCGTGAGCAATGGGTATATGCAAATTTCGTTTCCGGAACTCCGGGTGCTATCAGTTTTTATGTTGAATGCCCGGCGAACTGGAG
>NZ_CVTB01000129.1 GCF_001050015.1 Mycolicibacterium malmesburyense | reverse complement strand
TTAAATTTTAGTAATAAACTGCAATAAAAAATACTATGTAGGTTTCTCGCAATTCACCTGGTTTTCTTAGTACGTTGTTGCTTTACCTAAATAAAAAGATAATTAATACTAAGGGTCTCTGTCGATTAAACGAAACCGTTTAAGTTGAACGCCATTGTTGATAGACCTAAAGCTGTGAACCAAATCATTTATGTTAAGGATAAATCGCAAATTTATCCCCTAACAGACAATTAAATTACATTGTAATTTAATGTA
>NZ_CVTB01000128.1 GCF_001050015.1 Mycolicibacterium malmesburyense | reverse complement strand
CTGTAATATGCATGAAATACCTGCGATCTGGTTAAAATACAGGTTCTGACACGGGTGTGGATGTGTTTCCAAGAACCGACCCATCACTGTCTGTGATGGCTGAGTGCCCTGCGGTCACCCTTGGGCTCCGGAACGTATGTCTGAGCCAGGCACTTGGAGGAAGCTGTTACCTGAACGGAACTCGGCCCCTGTGGGCCCTAGGATCTCGGTGAACACCCCAGCCTTGGCGCTGACTGCCAGCAGGCTGCATTGACAC
>NZ_CVTB01000127.1 GCF_001050015.1 Mycolicibacterium malmesburyense | reverse complement strand
TCTTGATGAAAATAAAAATAGCCAGAAGAAAATAAACTAAGCTGTAATGTGGCACTTAGCACCCCAATTGTTTCTTCACCTAAATGCCACACCTGAATGACTGAATGAATGACTTGGTGACTGAGCAGCTGAGTGTCTCACATCCCAAAGGTAAGCTAGGGTTGCAAGTGATTCCCTAGTAAAAAGCTTGATATTAAATATGAACTAATAACGAAAAAACAAAACACAAGAAATGCCAACCAAATATGAAAATTCA
>NZ_CVTB01000126.1 GCF_001050015.1 Mycolicibacterium malmesburyense | reverse complement strand
TATCTGATGAAAAAGGGGAAATAACTTGCTTTTCAAACCACGACCCCCTTGACTCCCTTAGCGCCAACAACAGACCCGGAAAGGGTGGGCATGCCAGCTGGTGTGAGAAGACCTGATCCAGTAACTCTTGTCCCAGATACTCCTCCTAATCCAGCGCCAGAAAGAACGCCCGAGCTTGAGGTTGTTCCGAGGCTACCGAGACTTCCAGAGACGGGACCGTAGGAACCGAATCCTCCAAGGCCGCCCCATCCTCCAAG
>NZ_CVTB01000125.1 GCF_001050015.1 Mycolicibacterium malmesburyense | reverse complement strand
GCTTCTAAAAATGAAGTTATTGGGTTTTTGTTTATAGTAGTATTAATAATTATTTTTATGTCTATTTTATTTTGCTGTGTGGATTTTTTGTTTTTGAGGTTAATAAAGATAGTACTTGGAGTAATTTATGAAGTATGAATGGTATATTATTCAGGTATCGTCTGGAAGTGAAGATAAGGTTTGTCAAACTATCTTAGATAGTTCTAAAGTATTAGGCATGGCAGAAAGTTTTCATGAAGTATTTGTTCCATATGAGGA
>NZ_CVTB01000124.1 GCF_001050015.1 Mycolicibacterium malmesburyense | reverse complement strand
CCCACCCTTGCCCTCTCCCACAGAGTTCAAAAGACTGTTCTATACATCTGTGTCTCTTTTGCTGTCTTGCATACAGGGTTATCATTACCATCTTTCTAAATTCCATATATATGCATTAGTAGATGATATTAGTGTTTTTCTTTCTGACTTACTTCGTTCTGTGTAATAGGCTCCAGTTTCATCCACCTCATTAGAACTGATTCAAATGTGTTCCTTTTATGACCAAGTAATATTCTGTACCTCAGCTTCTTTATCTATT
>NZ_CVTB01000123.1 GCF_001050015.1 Mycolicibacterium malmesburyense | reverse complement strand
AAATGTTTGCCAAGTTTGATGCGCCCTCGCCCGCCTGCCACTGCACGCAGAAACCCCAAAACCGTGCCACATACAGACAAAGGCCCGCGAAATGTCTCTGCTAAAGATCGCCCTCCTACAAGCAGCGCAAAAAAAGAAAAAAATAGTTAAAAAAGCAAGTCTTTTCAAAAAAAGCCCACTTTCAAAAAACAAAACAAAAAAAACCCCGGTCTCAATTCTGACGAAAATCCCCTATCGAAGAGCGCCCACGTCAGTAAATG
>NZ_CVTB01000122.1 GCF_001050015.1 Mycolicibacterium malmesburyense | reverse complement strand
GAGCGACGGGGGCGCCCGCCGGGTCCGGATGGCGGTGCGCACACCGCCGCATTTCGTGCCGCGGTCGGCCGCCGGAATCCCGGTCGACACCTTCAGTGCCGCGTTCGAACGCCTGCCGGTGCCGGTGCTGGATCGGGCGGCGACGCTGATGCGCAGGGTGTGGTTCGGCGATCTGGGCCGCGAGGGTCTGCCCGAGCCGCGGCGGGGGATTTACTCGGCGCTGTTGACCGACGAGCAGATCCCGACGATCGGTGACGATCTGGTCCCACAGGTCAAGGCGGGGCGCATCGAAATCGTGCCCGCGGTCGACTCGTTCGACGGCGACCGCGTGGTGTTGGCCGGCGGCAACGCACTGACACCGGACGTGGTGATCGCCGCCACCGGCTACCGGCGCGGACTCGAACCGCTCGTGGGCCACCACGACGTGCTGGACGACGAGGGCCGCCCGACGGTCAACGGGCTTCCCAGCGCAGCGCCGGGGCTGTGGTTCGCCGGCTACGACGAGCCGCTGATCGGGCCGCTCCGGGCGTTTCGGCAGCAGGCCTCGCCGATCGCGCAGGACATCGCCGACTTCCTCCGTCAGAGTGACGAACATCATTGGCCGTCAACTAGATCAGATGAATCGGTCCGCGGCCGGCGTACGTTGAACGAGACATGACGATCGCCGACCACGATGCCGTGACGCGGCGCACACCGATCGCCCTCGCGGACCGGCTCCTCGACATCAAGCGGATCTACCACGAACCCGACATCGAACGGTTCCCCCGCGCCCGCCAGGTCCTGGAGCGCTTCCCCGACGCCGAACGCATCCAGGTGCTGTCGCACCAGGCGATTTCGGGACTGTACGGAAACGAGGGCAACGTCGAGGACTGGGTTCGCAACAAGCGCGAAGTCCTGGTGCTCGGCGAGAAGAAGAGCTTGAGCGCGCGGCGTAACGAGCGGTCCAGCGACTGGATCGCCCCGTCGACCGCTAACGGATGCGCGATGGCGTGCTCGTACTGCTACGTGCCGCGGCGCAAGGGGTACGCCAATCCGATCACGGTGTTCACCAACATCGAGAAGATCACCGGATACCTCGAACGCCACGCCGCGCGCCAAGGCGTGAAGCCGGAGCCGAACCAGTGCGATCCCGTCGACTGGGTGTACGACATCGGTGAGAACAGCGATTGTTCGGTGGATGCGATGGTCTCCGACAACGTCCGCGATCTGGTCGAGCTGTTCGCGCGGATTCCCAACGCCAAGGCCAGCTTCGCGACCAAGCTCGTCAACCGCGACCTGCTCGACTACGACCCGCGCGGCGGCACGCGGGTGCGGTTCAGCCTCATGCCCGCCGAGACGTCGCGGGTGGTCGACGTGCGCACGTCGAAGATCGCCTACCGGATCGCCGCGATCGACGATTTCGTCGAGGCCGGCTACGAGGTCCACCTCAATTTCAGTCCCGTTGTCGTACACGAGAATTGGCTCGCCGACTGGGCCGAACTGCTCGAGCAGATCGCCGACGGCACATCCGAGCGCACCAAGCGGCAGCTGGGGGCCGAGATCATCTTCCTCACCCACAACGAGGGCCTGCACGACGTCAACCTCGGCTGGCACCCCAAGGGCGAGGACCTGCTGTGGCGCCCCGACCTGCAGCAGCCCAAGCGCAGCCAGAGCGGGCAGTGGAACGTGCGCTACAAGAGCCCGTGGAAGGGCCGCTGGGTCAGCGAGCTGACCGACCTGATCGCCGCCACGCTGCCGACGTGTCGGGTGCGCTACGCGTTCTGACGGGACGCTCAACTGCCGCGAGCGACCGCGGAATGTCGGCTGAGCGCGGCGTATCGCGTCCAGACACGGTCGCTCGCGCGAATTTGGGGCGCGGGGATGAGTCGGTGAGCCATCATCCGTTCTGACGGGCAGGAAGCTGTCGGACAAACGGAAGGCTCGTCATGAAGATCGTCGTCATCGGCGGAACCGGCCTCATCGGTTCCAAACTGGTGCAGATCCTGGATCAGCAGGGCCACGACACGGTCGCCGCGGCGCCGTCGACGGGCGTGAACACGTTCACCGGCGAGGGCCTGCGCGACGCGCTGGAGGGCGCCGCGGTGGTGGTCGACGTGTCGAACTCACCGCAGCTCGACGACTCGGCCCAGGAGTTCTTCCGCGCGGCGACCACGAATCTGCTTGCCGCCGAGCAGGACGCCGGCGTCGGCCACCACGTCGCGCTGTCGGTGGTGGGTACCGATCAAATGGCCCCGCAGAGCGGCTACTTCCAGGCCAAGCTCGACCAGGAACGGCTGATCGGCGACGGGCCGATCCCGTTCACGATCGTGCATGCCACCCAGTTCTTCGAGTTCCTCCCGACGCTCGCCGACTCGGCCACCGACGGCGACACCGTGCGGATGCCGCCGGCGTACTTCCGGCCGATGGCCGCCGCCGACGTCGCCGCAGGCCTGGCCATCGCCGCGGTGAACGAGCCGGTGAACCGCATCGTCGAGATCGGAGGACCTGTCGAGGTGTTGCTGCCCGACCTGATCCGGACCGCGCTGACCGCCCGTGGCGATACCCGCCGGGTCGTCGCCGACCCGGCGGCGAAGTACTGGGGCATCGACCTCGGCGAGCGCACCCTGGTGCCCGGCCCGGCCGCGACGCTGTTCGACACCCGGTTCGAGGACTGGATCCTGGCGACCGCCGCGACGGCCTGAGGCGATTTGTGAGTGAAAACGTCCGGTGAGCGAACGGAATCACTCACAAATCGCGGTATGGACCCGTCGGCGCACGGCTCGTACGATCCAAGATCAGATCGGGTAGCCGGCGACCGTCGCGGGTCCACCCAGAGCGCGGTGGTGTCTATGTCTGGCCAGGGTGGAGCACAAGCCCTCCGCGGCCGTGCCCACGAGTGCGAGGCGCTGGAAAACCTCGTTGCGACCGTGAAATCGGGCAGTTGCCAGGTGCTGGTGCTGCGCGGCGAGGCGGGTGTCGGTAAGACGGCCCTGCTCGACTACGTCTGCGACACCGCGTCCGGATTCCAGATCGTCCATGTCGTCGGGGTGGAATCGGATATGGAGCTCGCGTTCGCAGGCCTGCAACAGCTGTGCGCGCCGCTGATGACGCATCTCGACGCGATTCCCGAACCGCAGCGCGAGGCCCTCAACGTCGCGTTCGGCCGGGGCATCGGCGAGACACCGGACCGGTTCCTCGTCGGCCTCGCGGTGCTGAGCGTGTTGGCCGCCGCAGGTGACGAACAACCGGTGCTGTGCATCGTCGATGATGCGCAGTGGCTGGACCAGGTTTCGGTGCAGACGCTCGGCTTCATCGCTCGACGATTGCTCGCCGAGCCGGTCGGTCTCGTGTTCGCGGTGCGCGACCAACCCGAACTGCTCTCCGGGCTACCCGAATTGGCGGTCACGGGGCTGTCGGACACCGATGCGCGAGAACTGTTGGAATCGGTGATGTTCGGCGGTATCGACCCCCGTGTGCGTGATCGCATCGTCGCCGAGACCCGCGGCATTCCCCTGGCCATCCTCGAAGTGCCGCGCAGCGTGTCGGCGACCGAACTCTCGGGTGGTTTCTGGATATCCGGAAAGCGGTCGTCGGCGGCGGCGGTCGAACAAGGCTTCATCGGCCGCATTCAGTCGTTGCCGAGGCCGACCCGGCAGCTGCTGTTGGTCGCCGCCGCCGAGCCGATCGGCGATGCGGCGCTGTTCCTCAGTGCCGCAGCGCAATTGGGCATTCCGGTAGACGATCTGGCACCTGCCGAGGCCGGCGGCCTGATCGAGTTCGGCCCACGGATGCGATTCCACCACCCGTTGATCCGGTCGGCGGCCTACCGCGCGGCCGACCTGGCCGACCGCCGCGCCGTCCATCGGGCCCTCGCCGATGCGACAGACCCGAAGACCGATCCCGACCGTCGTGCCTGGCATGCGGCCAACGCTGCGGCGGGACCCGACGAGGCGATCGCCTCGGACCTGGAGGACTCTGCCTTGCGCGCCCAGGGCAGAGGCGGGATAGCCGCGGCGGCAACGTTTCTGGAGCGCGCCACCGCGCTGACCTCCGACCCGGCACTGCGCGGCGCCAGGGCGCTGGCGGCCGCCTACGCCAAACGCGACGCCGCCGCGCCGGAGGAGGCGCACGAACTTCTCGCGATCGCCGAACTCGGTGCGCTGTCCGATCTGCAGCGGGCGATGGTCGCGCGGTTGCGGGCGCAGATGGACTTCGTCCGGAGCCGAGCCGGGGAAAGCGGTGCGCCGCGGCTCGCGGAGACCGCACTGCCGCTTCTCGACGCGGCGCGACGCCTCGACGGCGTCGACGGCTACTCGTCGCGGGAGAGCTATCTCGAGGGGATCGCGGCGTTGATGTACGCCGGCCGACTCGGCGAACCCGGGGCCCTCATGCGCGCCGCGGAGGACGCACGAACGGCGCTGCAGGGTGTACCGGAGTTACCGCGCGCGATCGACCACCTGCTCAAGGGGATAGCCGAGCGGATCACCGGCGGGGTCGGGCAGGGCTGGGCCGCGCTGCGCGCGGGACTGGACGCGATGTGCGAACAAGCGGAGTCCGATGAGACCGCGGTCGGACGCTGGTTGAAGGTGCCCGGATTCCCGATCCTGCAGGAGTCCTCGGCCCACGAGTTGTGGGACGAGCGGATCTTGCGCAAGCTGTCGACCGCCGCGGTGCGCTATGCCCGCGCATCCGGGGCGCTCGCAGGCCTCCCGCGGGCCCTCGTCTACCGAGCCGGTGTGCACACCCTTGCAGGCGAATTCTCCTCGGCGGTGGAGCTTCTCGAAGAGGCGGCGTCGATCACGGCGGCCACCGACCACAAGTCGCCGGTTCGGTACCACTGGGTGTTGTTGACCGCGTGGCGCGGCGACGCCGCGGAGGCGGGGCCGCTGCTCGCGAGCGCGGCCGCCGACGGAATCGCCAGGGGTGAGGGACGCGTGCTGGGGCTCACCGGCTATGCGACCGCGTTGCTGTACAACGGGCTCGGCCGTTACGAGGAGGCGCTGGCCGCCGCACGCGACGCGTGCGACTACGACGACTTCGGGATTCACGGATGGTGCCTGTTCGAGCTCATCGAGGCCGCGACGCGAACCGGCAACGGTGACATCGCCAAACGGGCCCTTGACCGGTTCGAGGAGCGGGCGGGTGCCAGCGGCACCGACTGGGGACTCGGGGCGTTGGCCAACGCGCGGGCTCTGGTGGCCGGCGATGACGACGCCGACCGGTTGTTCACCGAGGCGATCGAGCGGCTGGGCCGCGCGGGAATCGTCGTGCATCTCGCGCGGGCGCGGCTGCTGTACGGCGAATGGCTGCGCCGGGCCAACAGGCGGACCGACGCGCGCCGCGAACTGACCGACGCGCACGAGACTTTCACGCGGATCGGTGCGCAGGCCTTCGCCGAACGCACGCGCCGCGAACTGGTGGCCACCGGAGAGAAGGTGCGCAAGCAGCAGGCGACGGCGGGTGGCGGTGACTTGACCGCGCAGGAAGCCCAGATCGCCAGGCTCGCCGCCGACGGCTTGACGAATCAGGAGATCGGCGCGCAGCTGTTCATCAGCACGCACACCGTCGAATGGCATCTGCGCAAGGTGTTCGTCAAGCTCGGGATCACCTCGCGCAGGCAGCTGCGCGCGGTGTCGTGGGCGAGCTGAACCGTCGACATCCGCGGAGTTCGTAATCCGCACTGACCACGCGCTTTCCAGGGTTCGAGGAGATGCGCGTCTTGGCAGGCTTCAAGTAGCAGCCGAAAAGGCTCCGAACAGGAAGCAGGTCAAAGTGAACGTCTACGACGCGGTCAAGAGCAGGCGAGCGGTGCGGGGCTTCACCGACGAGCCCGTCCCCCTGGAGGTGCTCGAGCGGGTGCTCGACGCCGCCAGGTGGTCGCCGTCGGGATCGAACCTGCAGCCGTGGCGCATTTACGTCGTGACCGGTGAACCCCTGCAACGACTCAAGAAGCTCGCCACCGAGCGGGTGGCCGCCGGCGACCCGTGGGACGAGCGGGAGTATCAGCTGTATCCGCCCGAGCTGAAGTCGCCGTACGGCGAGCGCCGGTCGGCGTTCGGCCGGGAACGGTACAGCGCGCTCGGCATCGAGCGTGAGGACTGGGAAGCCCGGCAGCGGGCCGCGATCGCCAACTGGGACTGCTTCGGCGCCCCCGTGGCGCTGTTCTGTTACATCGACCGGGATCTCGGCCGGCCGCAGTGGGCGGACGTCGGGATGTATCTGCAGACGGTGATGCTGCTCCTGCGGGCCGAGGGCTTGGACAGCTGCCCGCAGATGGCCTGGTCCCAGGTTCGCGAAACCGTCGCCGACGTCGTGGAACCGCCCGACGAGCTCATGCTGTTCTGCGGCATGTCGATCGGCTACCGGGACCCCGACGAGGTTTACATCCGCACCGGGCGTGCCCCGTTCGAGGAGACGGTCAGTTTCGTCGGCGACTGACCCACTACGGACCACAAACCACGGACTACGGGTTTTCAAGGGTCCCCTTCATCGCGGCGGCGACGAACGTGAGTGGTGACACCAGCGACTCGAGGAGATCGGATCATGACCATCACGTCCCTTCCCGCCATGATCAGCCCGGACCGAGAACTCGCCGCGCGGTTCGCGCGCGAAGCCGAGCCGCTGTTCGAGGTGCTGACCCGGGGCGCACGCCGGCTGACCCGCAACGACGCGGACGCCGAGGACCTGCTTCAGGACACCCTGCTGCACGCCTACGCCGGGTTCGCCTCCTTCCAGGAGGGCAGCAACCTCAAGGCGTGGCTGTTTCGCATCCTCTACAACCGGTGGGTCAGCACGCACCGCGCGAAACAGCGCCGCGTGACGGAGGTTTCGGCCGACAACATGACCGACGGCGAGTTGGCCGGGACCGCGGCCCGGCAGGGCGGACTGCGTTCCGCCGAGGCCGAGGTTCTCGACGCGATGCCCGACGGTGATGTCAAAGCCGCGATGGCCGCCATGCCCGAAGGCTTTCGCGAGGTGCTGTTCTACGCAGACATCGAGGGCTACACCTACGCCGAGACGGCCGAAATCCTCGACATCCCGATGGGCACCGTGATGTCGCGGGTGTCCCGCGCGCGCCGGCGTCTGCGTATCGCGCTCGCCCACCTCGCGCATGACCGCTCCGCAGCGCCCGAACCCTGCATCGCCTGAGCAAAGGATCAGCAATGGAATTGGCTTACAAAAACGTCTTGATCACCGGCGGAACGGCCGGGATTGGGCTCGCGTGCGCACGGTTGTTCGCGCGGGAGGGCGCAGCGGTCATCGTCACGGGTCGCAATGCCGAACGTGGCGAGCGGACGGTGTCGTGCATTGACGGCAATGTGCGCTTCGTGCAGGCCGACCTCTCGGACATGGATTCGGTCGCCTCGCTGATCGAACAGGCCGGCGACATCGACATTCTGGTCAACAACGCCGCCGACTTCCCGGCGGCCCTGACCGTCGACCAGCAGGTTGGCGCGTTCGAGCGGACCTTCGACACCAACGTCCGCGGCCTGTACTTCCTGGCGGCGGGCTTGGTGCCGGGGATGCTCGGGCGCGGCCACGGCTCGATCGTCAACGTCACGACGATGGTCGCGTCGAAAGGCGTACCCGGCGCCGGTGTGTACAGCGCATCGAAGGCGGCCGTCGAATCCCTCACCCGCACCTGGGCCGCCGAATTCGGGCCCGGCGGAATTCGCGTCAACAGCGTTGCTCCCGGGCCGACGAGAACCGAAGGCGTGGAGGCCGAATGGGGTGAGACGAACGAGGAGCTCGGCCGCTCGCTTCCGCTCGGCCGCACGGCGAAACCCCGCGAGATCGCCGAGGCGGTGCTGTTCCTGGCCTCGCCGCGAGCGAGCTTCATCACCGGCTCGGTGCTGCACGCCGACGGTGGCGGCTCGGCGGCCTGACCTATCGAAATCCACTGGAGGAGGACGACAATGACCACCACGCACGACACCTCCTGGGAGGACGCGTTCACGGTTGTGCAGGAGGCGCAGCCACCGTTCATCCCAGGCGGTGCGCACGCCATGACCGTCGTCATCGACTACCCGCCGGGAAGTCCCGGCGCCCCGCCGCACCGGCACCCCGGTGGCCCCGCGTTCGGCTACATGCTCGAAGGCGAGATGCTGTTCGAGCTCGAAGGGCAGCCGCCGCGGGTGATCCGGGCGGGCGAGGCGTTCTGGGAACCCGGGGGCGACGTCATCCACTACTCGGACGGAAACAACCGCGACGACATGCGGTGCCGTTTCACCGTGACCATGCTGTGCACTCCGGACCAGCCGATGCTGGTGCTCGTCGACGAAGCAGAACTCGAGGCGCGCAAGCATCTGCGGGTACCCGCCGATTCTTCTGTGCAGAGGTGATTTTCGGATGTCCAGGATTCTGCTGCAGACGACGATCTGCGCTCATCCCGACGACTGGGATGTCTCGAGGTTCTCGTTGCTGGCCGACGAACTGCGCGCCGCCGGCCACCAGGTCGTCGCCCGCGATCGCGTCGAGGGGAACGACCCGGTGCTCAGCCATCTCGACCAGCTCGGCTATGACCAGTTGTGGCTGATGGCCGTCGACGTCGGAAACGGGCTGACCGCGGCCGACGCGGCAGCGATCATGCGGTTCCGCTGCGCCGGCGGTGGTGTGCTCACCGCGCGCGATCACCAGGATCTCGGCTGCTGCCTCAACCGCCTCGGGTCACTCGGGCTGGTCAACGAATTCCACGACCCGACAGTCGATCCGGATACCATGCGCGACGACCGGGACACTCCCGACATCTCGTGGCCGAACTACCACTCCGGGGCCAACGGCGACTATCAGCCCGTCACCGAGTGCGAGCCGGCGCACGACCTGCTTAAAACCGATCGCACCGCCAGCGGACGGATCGAGTGGTTCCCGGCGCATCCGCACGAAGGCTTGGTGACGGCCGACGGCGTGCCGAACGCAACCGTCCTGGCACAGGGCCGAAGCGCCACGACCGGCCGGGTGTTCAACCTCGCCGTCCTGCTCGACGGTGAGCGCGCGCCGGACGGCAGGCCGATGGGCCGGGCGGTTGCCGAGTCGACGTTCCATCATTTCGCCGACTACAACTGGGACGTCGATTGCGGTGCACCGTCATTCGTCACCGAACGGCCCGGGTCGCAGATCAAGGACGACCCGTCGCGGCTGGACGTGTTCAAGGACTACGTTCGCAACGTCGCGGCGTGGTTGCATCCCGCCGCCCGGCTGTCGGTGGCGGTCTGAGGGTTCTCGAGCGCCGCGAGCGACCGCGCATTGTCGCCAATTTGCGGCGTGTCGGGGTGCAGACACGGTCGCTCGCGCAGGAGGGGGTCAGCGCTTGCGGGCGCCGGCGCCGTAGATGATGTCGCTGCGCTCGGCGTCCCAGTGGTTGCGGAAGACGACGTCGGAGATGGGGCGTCGGCGCACCGGGCCGTGCCTGCCACGCGGCCACCCGACGACGACGTGGCCGGCCAGCACCCACTCATCGGGCACGCCGACGGCCTCGCGGATCAATTGCTCCCCGTCGTAGGACGCCCAACTGGTGAAGCACGCGCCGAGGCCCTGAGCGCGGGCGGCCAGATAGAAGTTCTGCATCGCCGGGAAGATCGACCCGCCCTGCAGGAACTCCGAGGCGAACTCGTTGCGGAACGCGGTGAACAGCACCGAGGTGAGTTCACCGGCGCGGTCGTGCAGTTCGTAGGTGGCGCGGTTGTTGCGCGCGGCGCGGCTGGTGTCGTCGTCGGCGGGCCTGCTCATGCCGTAGATCGACTCGATGGACCGCAGCGCGGCCTGTGCCGCCTCAGCCACCACCGCACGCTGTTCGGGTGCGTCCAACACGACGAACCGCCACAACTGGGCGTTGGCGCCGTTGGGCGCCCACGTCGCGGCCTCCAGACAACGGTCCAGCGTGGCCGCGTCGACCGGTTCGTCGGTGAACCGGCGGATGGCCCGCGCGGTGCCCAGCGTCTCCCACACGTCGTTGGTCGGTTGCCGCATGCTCCTCCGTTCGGCGGTCCTGCTGCCCGTCGACCTTAGCGGGGCGGCCCGCCCGTTGAGGCGATGCTATACGATCGTATAACGTGCTGTACGGCCGTATAAGAAGCCAGGGAAGGGGCTCGCCATGACCACCGCCGACGATCTCGACGCGCTGCGTAGCCGCCTGCAGTACGTCGAGGACCGGATCGCGATCCTGGACTGCGTGATGAACCAGGCCCGCGGCCACGACCGTCACGACGCCGAGCTGATGTCGAGCGTCTACTTCTCCGACGGTGTCGACGAGCATGGGCCCGTGGTCAAGGTCGGGGCCGAGTACGCCGAGTACGCCAACGACGCCCACAGCGCGGTGTTCGAGGACCACCTGCACAACATCACCACGCATACGTGCGAGATCGACGGCGACGTGGCCCATGCCGAGAGTTACGTGATGGGCTCGATGCGGGCCAAGGGCGGAAAGGTGGTCGCGCTGATGGGCGGCCGCTACCTCGACCGCCTCGAGCGGCGCGACGGCGTCTGGAAGATCGCGCTGCGGCGCTGCACGATCGAGTGGATGATGCAGGGCGACTCGTCGGTACTGGCGTCCGGCGCGGTGAAGGGCTTCATCAAGGGCAAATGGGACCGCACCGACCTGTCGTATGCGCGGCCGCTGCAGATGGACAGCGAACCCGTCGACCGGTGGTGAGGCCCTGATGCAGCTCGCCGGGCGGGTCGCGCTCGTCACCGGCGGCGGTTCGGGTATCGGCCGCGCTGCCGCACAACGACTTTCGGCCGAGGGCATGCGGGTGTGCGTCGTCGACATCGATGCCGGCGCGGCCGCGGCGGTGGCGGACGAGGTCGGCGGGCTCGCGGTGGCGTGCGATGTCTCCGACTCCGACCAGGTGGAGGCGACGTTCGCACGGTGCGCGGCCGAACTCGACGGGCTCGATCTCGCACTCCTCAACGCCGGCATCACGATTCGCTGGTCGGGCGACATCGGAGCGCTCGACCTCGCCGACTACCGACGCTCCGTCGGGGTGAACCTCGACGGGGTGGTGTTCGGCACCGCGGCGGCCGTGCGGACGATGCGCCGCCGCGGTGACGGCGACCGGGCCATTATCGCGACCGCCTCGTTGGCGGGCCTGATGCCATGGCATCCCGACCCGGTTTATGCGCTCGGCAAGCACGCGGTCGTCGGGTTGATGCGGTCGGTGGCGCCGAGTCTCGCCGCAGAGCGGATCGCGGTGCACACCGTCTGCCCGGGCATCACCGAGACCGGTGCACTGGGTGATCGGCGGGCTCTCGTCGAGAAGATCGGTGTGCCGGTGATGGAACCGGAGGCGATCGCCGACGCGGTGCTGGGGGCCGCGACGTCACCGCTGGACGCCACGGGCACGGTCTGGGTCGCCCAGCACGGTAGAGCCGCCTGGCCGATGGAGTTTCCGGAGCTGTCGACGCCCGACAGCCGGCTGAATGTGCCGGTGGTTACTTCCTAACCCCGCCGAGTGTGGGGCTATGTCACGCCCTTCGCGAAATCGCGTGTCCCAACCCTACACTCGGCGAGAGGTCAGCCCAGCACCGCCGGCATTGAGTCCCAGCCGCGCACGGTGGCCGTCGGCGCCCGCTGTGCGTTCTCGAGATCGATGGTCCAATCGGGCCACCGCTTGAGGATCTCCTCGAGCGCGACCCGCCCCTCGACCCGCGCCAGCGAGGCGCCGAGGCAGAAGTGCGTGCCGCGACCGAACGACAGATGGTTGTTGGCGGCCCGGTGAATGTCGAAGGTGTCCGGATCGTCGAACTTGCGGTCGTCCCGGTTCGCCGAGCCGCTCATCAGCAGCAGTGCACTGCCCGCCGGAATCGTCTGACCGTGATACACAACGTCATTGGCGACATAGCGCGCGATGTGGTGTACCGGCGGTTCGTAGCGCAGCACCTCCTCGACGGCGCCGGCGATCAGCGACGGGTCGCGGCTCAGCTCACGCCGCTGGTCGGGGTGCTCACCGAGGAGCTTGCCCAGCCAGCCGAACAGCCGGCCCACGGTTTCGGTACCCGCGTTGGCGATCACCCCGAGGAAGACCAGCAGCTCCTCGGTGCTCAGCCGCCGCCGGGTGCCGTCCACGTCGGTGAACTCGACGTTGAGCAACTCGGTGACCAGATCGTCCGACGGGTTCTGCTCCCGCCACGCAACATAGTCGCGAAACATGTTGCCGTTGAAGTAATTCTTCTTGCTCACCGGCAGCGGTTCCCCCGGCTTGTTGCGGAGCCGACGGCCGGCGACGCTGCGGACCGAGCGTTGCAGCGAGTCGGGCATACCGACGAGCATGCCGATGACCCGCATCGGCATCTCGGAGCCGAGGTCGGTGGTGAAGTCGAAGCGATCGCCGTCGCGCAGTGGATCGAGGCAGGCCACGCAGAACGCCCGCACCTGATCCTCGATGGCCGCCATCTTGCGCGGCGTGAACGCGCGGGAGACCAACAGGCGGTGAACGGTGTGCAAGGGCGGGTCCTCGTTGATGAACACGCCCAGCGGCATCACCGGTTCGGCCTTGACCACCTCGAGGATGTCGCCCTTCGCCGAGCTCAGGTTCTCCACATCGCGCAGCGCGGTCTCGACGTCGGCGAACCGGCTCAACCCCCAGAATTCGAACTTCTCGTTGTAGTACACCGGGGATTCGTCCCGCAGGCGGCGGTAGACGGGATACGGGTCGACGTCGATCGCCACGTCGTACGGGTCGTAATAGAGATCCTCGGGAGAGGCTGTTGTACGAACGTATGGCATTGTACGATCGTATGGCAGAATGGCGGCGCGGTAAAGACAGGCAAGGAGCGTGGCGGTGGATCTCGGGTTCGTCTCGCTGAACACCCCGCGCGATCTTCGCCCAGACGTCCTCGCGACCGAACTGGAGGCCAGGGGATTCGAGTCGCTGTGGGTCGGTGAGCATCCGCAGATTCCCGTCGCCGCCAAGGAGCAGGTGCCCGGCGGTCTGCTCGCTTCGCAGAAGCAGATGTGGGATCCGCTGCTGTCCCTGCTGGCCGCCGCGCAGGCGACCGACACACTGCGGGTCGGCACCTCGGTGGTGTTACCGCTGGAACGCGAGATCTTCACCTTCGCAAAGGAAGTCGCGACGCTGGACCAGCTGAGCCGGGGTCGCCTGGTGCTCGGCGTCGGGGTCGGCATGCGCGCCGAACTCGCGGTGACCAGCTCGATCGCATGGCGGGACCGCTACCGTGCACTGGCGGACATGGTGGCCGCACTCGAGAAGTTGTGGCGCGACGACGAAGCCGAACACCACGGCGAGTTCTACGATTTCGCGCCGGTGTGGAGCCACCCAAAACCCCACCAGCAACCCCGTCCGCCGCTGCTGGCGGCCACCACCGGACCCAAGGCGACGCGCGAGTGCCTCGGCTGGGCTGACGGGTGGCTGCCCGGCGACGCCGCATTCCGCGATCTGCCGAAGGCGCTGGCCGACTACCGCCACACCGCCGAGGACGCCGGGCGCGACCCCGCCACACTCGATATCACCGTGATGGCGTGGGGCGATCCGAAGCCCGAAAAGTTGCTCCGCTACCGGGATCTCGGCATCGACCGCGCGGTGCTGGGCGGCGGCCGTCGTGACGGCGACGATCCCTCCACCACGTTGGCCTACCTGGATCGATACGCCACTGTCGTCGACGAACTGCGCTGACGCTCAACGTCACAGACCCACCAAGAAAGGACATGACCGTGGAAGACAGATTCTCGATGGAGGGACGGGTCGCCGTCATCACCGGCGGGGGCACCGGCATAGGGCGGGGGTCGGCCCTGACCCTGGCCGAGCGCGGTGCCGACATCGTGCTCGCCGGGCGGCGGGAGGAACCGCTGAAGTCGACGGTCGCCGAGATCGAGGCGCTCGGGCGCCGTGCGCTGGCGGTGCCGACCGACGTCACCGAGGCCGATGCCTGCCGGGCGCTGATCGCCACCACCCTCGACGAGTTCGGCCGCGTCGATGTGCTGGTGAACAACGCCGGCGGCGGCGAGACCAAGTCGATCATGAAGTGGACCGACGACGAGTGGCAGCACGTCCTCGACCTGAACCTGTCCAGCGCCTGGTACCTGTCCCGCGCGGCCGTCGAGCCGATGATCAAGCAGGGCAAGGGGGCGATCGTCAACATCTCGTCGGGTGCCAGCCTGCTCGCCATGCCTCAGGCGGTGGCGTACGCGGCGGCCAAGGCCGGACTGAACAACCTGACAGGATCGATGGCGGCGGCGTGGACCCGTAAAGGAGTGCGGGTCAACGGGATCGCCTGTGGTGCGATCCGCACTCCTGGCCTCGAATCCGATGCGCAGCGGCAGGGTTTCGACATCGACATGATCGGCCAGACCAACGGCGCGGGTCGCATCGGCGAACCCGACGAGATCGGCCACGGCGTGTTGTTCTTCGCCTCGGACGCCTCCAGCTTCTGCTCCGGCCAGACGCTGTACATGCACGGCGCCCCCGGCCCGGCGGGGGTGTGACATGGGAGTCAGCCATGTCGGCCTGCGGGTGCGTGACCTCGACACCGCGAAGCGGTTCTACGAGGCGCTGGGTTTCGCCGAGGTGAAGCGGTTGACGATCCCCGACGAGATGGCGGCCGGATTGCTGCCGCTGTCACCGCCGATCGGGTTCGAGGCCGTCTATCTACAGAACGACGGGTTCGTGCTGCAGTTGCTGACGTTCTCCGGACATCCCGCTCCCGAGGAACCCGAGCGGTCGATGGTTGGGGCCGGCCTGACCCATCTCTCGATAGCGGTCGACGACGTGGCCGCGGCGCAGGAGGCGGTCACCTCCGCGGGCGGCACGATCGTCGCCGACCCCGGCGGTGGCTACGCCTGCATGGCGCGCGACCCGGAGGGTCAGCTGATCGAGTTGGTGCACAACAAGGTGCGGCCCGTCCCGCCCGGCTGATCCGGCTAGAAGTCGATCACCGCAGCCTCTTTGCGCTCGGTGATAGGGCGGGCCAGGCCCTGCTCATCACAGATCCGCTGCAACCGGTCGATCGTTTCGTCCAAACCCGGTCCGAGCGCTCTGCCGGGCGTGAAGGTCGCGGGCAGGTGACGCATGCCCTGAATGACGCCGATCGTGTCGTAGTGAACGGTGCCGTCCGGATCACACCGGTAATCGGGCATCCGATCGAGCACCGCGCACACCATCGACTTGAATACCGTGCGGGCGACGTTGGAGCCGATGCATCGGTGCACGCCGAGACCGAAACTGAAGTGACGATTGCCTTTCCGGTCGAGAACAACGTCGTCGGGATCGGAGAACAGCGCCGGGTCGCGATTCGCCATCGCCCACGACAGCCAGAGTCGGTCCCCTTCTTTGAGAGCGACTCCGTCGAGATCCATATCCTTCGAGATCGTCCGGGCATCGCCGGGCGCCGGGGTGAAGAAGCGCAGGAACTCCTCGGTGGCCGGATTGAGCAACGCCGTACGGTGCGTGCTGAGTCGCTCGCGTTCGTCGGTGTGCTCGCCGAGCCACTCGAGCGCGTGTGCGGTCAGAGCCGTCGTCGTATCGAAACCTCCACCGATGAGCAGGTTGAGCATGCCGATGAGCTCGATATCTGGCGGAGCCTCACCGTTGACCCGTAACCGGGCGAGCGCGTCGATGATGCCCGGACGCGGGTTCTCGCGGATCTCGACCAGGTTGGTGTACAGGTCGACGCCCATCGCCATGTACAGCTCCCGAACGCGATCCGCGTCAGGCGAGCCCGGCGGCGTGTAGACCGATGCATGCGCGGGTTCGTTGTAGATCCGCCACTTGGCCAGCGGAACTCCGAGCATGGCCAGCGTCAACACCGCGGGCACTACGTTCGCGAGGTCGTCGACGAAATCGATTCTGCCCGTGCCGAGATGCTCGTCCAGACAGGCACGGACCACTTCGTCGACGAACGGCTGCCACCGCTTGACCGCGGCAGGGGACAGGTAGGGGTTCAACGCGTCGCGATAGTAGCGGTGCTCGGGGTCGTCCATCTCCAGCATGCCGCCGCGGAACTCACCCGCATCCAGCATGGTGGGAATCGAGATGCCCTTGTAGCCGCGCCGCTCATTGTTCACGTCGTGGTCGTTCGACACGTACGGGCAACGGGCGAGTTCGAAGACTTCGTGACCACCCGCGGCGACCCAATGCCCGCCGTAGGTATCGGTCCAAGCGAGTGGGCACTCGCGTTGCATCTCGTGGGTGATGTCCAGGAATCGGTCGCGGTACTCCGGCCGGTGGCGGTCGAAGTGGTACTCACGCCGTGTGATCTTGTCGGTGGCACTCACAACACCGCTCCTCCGTTGACCCCGATAACCTGCCCGGTGACGTAACCCGCTGCCTCCGAGCACAGGAACGCACATGTGGCCGCCACGTCGTCGCCGGTGCCGAGGCGTCCGGCGGGAATGGCGCGCACCAGCATCTCGGCCGGCGGAAGCTTCTTGGCGCGCTGTTGTTCGCGCAGCATCGGGGTGTCGATGACGAACGGCGGGATGGTGTTGGCAGTGATTCCCCTCGACGCATACTCCGCGGCAACTGTTTTGGTCATCGCGATGACCCCACCCTTGGTCGCCGAGTAGTGACCCTGACGGACGGCGCCGTTCTGGCCCGCGGCCGACGAGATCGTCACGATCCGACCCCACTGCGATGCGACCATGTCGGGCAGCGCGGCCTGTATACACAGGAAGGTGCCCGTCAGGTTGACCGCGAGGTAGCGGTTCCACTCCTCGAGGGTGATCTCGTCGAACTTCGTGAACCCGGCCAACGCCGCGCTGGTCACGAGAATCCCTATGGGGCCCAATGACTTCCGCGCCGACTCGAATGCCTGGTTGACGGCGTCCTGGTCGGACACGTCGACGTGGATTCCGACCGCCTGGACTCCCGTTGCCTGCAGATCGTCGGCGGCCTGGAATGCGGAGTCGCCGTTGACATCCAGAACCGCGACGGAATGTCCTTCGCGGGCGAGATGTTCGGCTATCGACCGGCCCAGCCCCGAGCCGCCGCCGGTGACCACTGCCACGCGGTTCACGTCGTCCATCCCCTCGCCATAGCACTGCCTGCTGTACGAACGTACAACCCATGCAGTCGTATAGCAAGGTCAACGGTGAGCGGGCGGGCGCTTTTTCGGCTTGCGACGCGCGGGCCGCGGTTCGATCGCGTCGAGGTACTTCTCGACCGCCTTGACGACCTCGGTGTGGGCCGCGTCGACGCCGACACCCTCCTCGAGGTTGAGGAACTTGGGGATTCCGGTGATCAGCAGGACGGCGCCGCCCAGCGACAGGTCGCCATCGAACCGGGTGCGAGCGCCGTACCGCTGCGCCAGCGCGTCGACCTGGATCTTGCGGACCCGGTTGGTGACCTCGGCGATCTCCGAGGCGATAGACTTCCGATGGTTGCCAAGGGCCATGAACTCGGTGATCAGTGCGCCGGTCGCCTCGTCCCAGCTGTACTCCCACAGGGCGTGCAACGGGTCCTCGGACCGCGTCTCGAGCGCCTCGCTCAACACCGCGAGATTGCGCTCGGAGTAACGGCGGATCGCGGCAAGGAAGATGTCGTCGAGCGAGGGGAAGTAGTACTGCACCAGGCTTGCGGTGACGCCCGCTCGGGCCGCCAGCGCGCGGTAGCTCACGCTGGCATATCCCTCTTCGAGCATCATCTTCTCGACACAGTCGAGCAGGGTGTCACGCGTCTTGGACGTCTCCGCGCCGACGCGGCGGGGCGCTGCTGCCATCGTCACCTCTCAGATTGACCGACGAACATTCTCCCACCCGTTTGCGCCCGCGGGCCGTCAGCTGAACATGCCTCGATATCCGAAGGCCGGATGTCGAGGGCTGATGTGGGGATCGTCGGCGCCGAAGATCTTCTCCCGTAGCGTGCCCGGGCGGTACTCGGTCTGCATCAGGCCCTTGTCCTGGAGCACGGGTACGACGTGGTCGGAGAAATCGTCGTAGCTCTCCGGCATCAGCATGTTCATGATCTGGAAGCCGTCGGATCCGGCGGCCTGGAACTCGAGCAACCGCCCCGCGATGGTCTCCGGCGATCCGACGACCATCTGGGGCAACGACATTGTCGACAGGAAGTCGTTGATCGTCGGTGTTCCGCCCTCGGGCCACGCGTTGATCAGGGACAGGAACGCTCCGCGAATGCCCGGCATCTCGTCGATGAGATCGACCAGCGGCGTGGCGGAGTCCTACTGGCCCAGGTCCATGCCGCTGAGGCTGGCGAAGTATGCGGTCTGCGCCTCGGTGCTGCGCCACTCCTCGAGCTCCATCCACTTGCGGTTGGCCTCCTCGTCGGTGGAGCCCACGACGAACATCAGACCCTGCAGGAACAAGATGTCATCGTCGGAGCGGCCACGTTGGCGTGCCACGCCCCGCACGGTGGCCACCTGCTGGGCGATGGTCTCCGGAGTAAACGCCGACAGGAACATCAGTTCGGCGTGATTGGCTGCGAATTCGAGGCCCGCTGGCGAGCCGCCGGCCTGTGCCAGCAGTGGAACCCTTTGCGGCGACGGCTCCATCAGGTTGTAACCGCGAACGCTGTAGCGCTGTCCGACGTGATTGATCTCGTGTACCTTCGCCGGATCCGTGTAGACACCGCCGACCGGGTCGTCGATGACCGCGCCGATGTCCCAGGACCCCTCCCATAATTTGTAGGCGACGTCGACGTACTCCTTCGCCCACTCGTAACGGTCGTCGTGTGACATCCCGCCGGGCACACCGAGATTGGCGAAAGCGCGTTCGTTGGCCGATGTGACGATGTTCCACCCGACCCGCCCGCCGCTGAGGTGGTCGAGGGTGGAGACCTGCCTGGCGAACACGAACGGGTGCTGCTGGACCACCGAACTCGTGTACAGGAACCCGATGTGTTCGGTCTCGCGTGCGAGTGCGGGGATCAGCATCGTGCAGTCGCCGATCGGCACGTTCATGGCCTGTTCGAACACCACGTCGCTCGACCCGTTGTATTCACCTTGAACGCCGAGCGTGTCGGTGAAGAAGAATGCGTCGATCTTGGCGGCCTCGGCCTTGTGCGCCAGGTCTGTCCACAGATCGAAGGTTTTGAAATCTCGGATACGGGCGCGCGGATGCCGCCAGCCGCCATGGAAATTGTGACCGACCGAGTTCATCACCAGCAGGGTGAAAATAAGGCGCTTGGCCATCGACTCGCTGCTCCCATCTGTCCCTATACGACCGTACAGCCGATGCTATATGCTCGTACAAACTTTCCGAGGAGAAACGGTGTGAGCGACCTCTACTACGACCCCTGGGACGTCGCAATCGATCTCGATCCGTATCCGACGTATCGCAGATTGCGTGACGAGGCTCCGCTGTACCACAACGAGCGCCACGGCTTCTGGGGTATCAGCCGCTACGACGACGTGGACGCCGCGTTGCGGGACACGGCTCGGCTGAGCTCGGCCAAGGGCGACATTCTCGAGGTCGTCATGGTCGACCCGGTGATGCCGCCGGGGGTGTTCATCAACGAGGATCCGCCGCTGCACACCATCCACCGGTCGATCGTGTCCCGGGCCTTCACACCCAAGCGGATCAGGGCGGTGGAGGAGAAGGTCCGCTCCTTCTGTGTCGCGTGTCTGGATCCGCTGATCGATGGCGACCGCTTCGATTTCGTGGTCGACCTCGGCGCCGAACTGCCCATGAAGACGATCGGCATGCTGGTCGGTATCCCCGACGCCGAACAGCCGGCGGTCCGAGCCCACGCCCATGAGACGCTGCGCAACGAGCCGGGCAAGCCGTTGCCGGTGGACAAGGACCACTACTTCGACGGCGACATGTTCGCCGATTACGTTGCGTGGCGCGAGGACAACCCGTCCGATGACCTGATCACCGAACTGCTCAACGTGGAGTTCACCGATGAGACGGGCGCTGTCCGCGGACTCACCAAAGAGGAGATCGTCGTTTTTCTGGCCGTTGTGGCCGGTGCGGGCGTCGAGACGACCGGAAGGCTGTTCGGCTGGATGGGCAAGGTGCTCGCCGAGCACCCCGATCAGCGCAAGCAGCTGGCCGCCGATCTGTCCCTGGTGCCGGGCGCCATCGAAGAACTGTTGCGCTACGAGCCGCCGGGTCCGCACGTTGCGCGCTACGTGGCCACCGAGGACGTGCAGTTCCAGGGACAAACCGTGCCCGCCGGCAGCGCGCTGTTGATGATGCTGGCATCGGCCAATCGCGACGAGCGCCACTTCGCCGACCCCGACCGCTTCGACATCCACCGCAAGCCCGGCGGGCATTTGACATTCGGCCGCGGGGCGCACTTCTGCGTCGGTGCACCGCTGGCCCGGTTGGAGGGCCGGATCGCGTTGGAGGAGGTGCTCAAGCGCTGGCCCGAGTGGGACATCGACCTCGAAAACGCCCGCCGCTCACGGTCGTCCACCGTGCGCGGGTGGGACACCATGCCCGCGGTCGTCAGCCGTCGATGATCCGGTCGGCGGCTAACCAGGTTCGACCAGCGGCCTCGACCGCGGGTCGACGATTGAGGAGAGTGATGACGTGACCGAGACCGTCGCGGTGGTGACGGGGGCCAGCCGCGGTGCGGGCGCCGGTATCGCACGAGCGTTGGGCAGCCACGGATGCACGGTCTATGTCACCGGCCGCACCCAGAACGGCCGGGACACAGCGGGTTCGAAACTCTCGGGCACCATCGACGAGACCGCGCAAGCGGTCACCGACGCGGGAGGTAAAGGCATCGCCTTCCGCGTCGACCACGGCGACGACGATCAAGTCAGGGAGTTCTTCGATCAGGTCGCGCGCGAACAGGGCCGCATCGACATATTGGTCAACAACGCCGCGTTGATCCGCGACGAGATGATGGGCCGCACGAAGTTCTGGGAAGAGCCGCTGAACGTCATGGACACCCTCGACGTCGGCTTGCGCAGCAGCTATGTCGCGACCGTCTACGCCGCGCCGTTGATGCTGCCGCAGCGTCGTGGCCTGGTGGCGTTCACGTCGTCGTCGGGTGCGGTGCATTACGCGTTCGGCCCGGCGTACGGGGTCCCGAAGGCCGGCACGGACAAGATGGCCGCCGATATGGCGTTCGACTTCCGCGAATTCGGCATCGCCGCGGTGTCGATCTGGATGGGATCGCTGCTGACCGAGCGAGTCCGCGGGATCATCGCGAGCAATCCCGAGAAGTTCGGCCACATCCTCGATACCGCCGAAACACCCGAACTCACCGGGCATGTCATCTGGGCGCTGTACACGGACGCGGACCTGATGGAGGTCAGCGGCCAGACGCTCATCGGCGCGGAGTTGGCCGTCAAGTACGGCATCAAGGACGACGGCGACCGTCAGCCGCCGTCGTATCGGGACATGTTCGACGTTCACCCGGCCAAGCAGTATCCGCACGTCATGCGGTGATCTGTGGTCGCTCGCGGGGTGCGAGCGACCACACACTGTCCGGATTCTTGCGGTGTGTCGTGTGCACACACGCACGCTCGCGGGTACTCGGTACGGACGCATGCGTGCATGCGCTTCCACTCCGAGGAGGGTCAACATGGCAAAGGATCACGGTCCGAGCGTCAAGAACGACAAACAGTACGAGGGCCTGCGCGACAAGGGCATGAGCAAGTCCCGCGCGGCGGCCATCGCGAACACGCCCGATGCATCGAAGAAGGGCGGCAAGAACTCCGGCGGCGGCAAGAAGAGCAAGTAACGATGACTTTCGGCCGCTGAGTCGGTCTACTCCTGCAAGAGCATCACCACTCGCAGGAGGACACCCGATGACCGTCACGACTCAACCGGCCGCCCTACCGCCCGTCGTCGACCAGCCGACGTGGCGCGCCGCCCTCGAAGACCTGCGCCGCCGCGAGAAGGCGGCGACGCGTGAACTGGACGCCATCGCCGCCCAGCGCAGGCGGTTGCCCATGGTCCGGATGCCCGACTACACGCTGATGGGCGAGCACGGCCCCGTGCGCCTCGCCGACGTGTTCGAGGGACGCTCCCAGCTGATCGTCTACAACCACATGTGGACCGACGGCGAGGAGTGGCAGTGCGGCGGCTGCACCGGCTTCACCTCGCAGTTCACCCGCCTGGAGTTCCTCGACAGCTACGACGCCCGCTTCGTCATCGTCACCAACGGTCCGATCGAGGAGGCGCTGGCGTACCGGACCAAGGTCGGCAACCGCATGGACTGGTACTCGTCGGCGGAGAGCTCGTTCGGCGCCGACATGGATGCCGGACCCGGAGAGGGCTTCGGCGTCAACGTGTTCCTGCGAAATGGTGATGCCGTGTACCGGACGTGGCACACCAACGGCCGCGGCACCGAACAACTCAGCCACACGTTCGGTCTCATCGACATCCTGCCGTGGGGCCGCCAGGAGGAGTGGCAGGATTCGCCCGAGGGGTGGCCGCAGCGGCCGACCTACTCGGGCTGGCTCGATTCGCCCGACATCGCACGGGCATACGGCCCGGGCACCGACGCCTGACGGCCGGACGTCGCCGATTTTGCGTCCAGGGTCGTGGACGCGCCGAATCCACCGCCCTAGACGCAATCTTGCGCGTGCCACCGGCGGTTTCGGACCCGGTGGCATCCTGGCTGCATGGGCCTGATCATCCGCCTGCTCGAGCTGCTGATCGTGCTCGTTCCGCTCGTCGGCGTGCTCTACGGGGGTTGGCGGGCGGTTCTGGCCGCGCGCGCACGGCAGGGCGGTGGGCGCGAGGAGATCTCCGCCGAACCGCCGCAGCGTGCGGCCAACCCCGCGGTGCAATGGCAGGCGATCGCGCGGGCGGTGAAGGCACACGACGGCACCGACACCCGCTGGCTAGAGTACGAGCTCGACGTCGCGAAGCTGCTCGACTATCCGCTCATGACGGATATGCGCGACCCGTTGACCGAACGGTTCCACCGGACCAAACTGCGTGCGGACCTGCTGCGTCCCGCCCAGGCCGAGGATCTCGTCGACGACCCCCAAGCGGCGCGCGACTACGTCGATGCGGTCACCGACTACGTCACCGCGTTCGAGGCCGCCGAAAGCGAGGCGGTCCGTCGTCGGCGCGGCGATTTCTCCGCGCAGGACCAGCAGCGCATCGCCCGCGCCCAGAGCATGCTGCGCGTCGCGGCCGACACCGCGGCCACGCCGCAGGAACGCGAGCGCGGCTACGAGCTCGCGCGTCGTGAACTCGACGGGTTGATCGTGCTGCCCGAGCGTGTTCGTGCCGCGATCGAGCGGGGAATAGCAGGCGAACTCGACGGCTGATCGTCACCCGCCGCGGCCCAGGAACTCGACGAGCGTCGCCGCCATATCCGGAATCGCCCGCCGCGCAATGACTTCGTAACCGTGTGTGCTGAGCGTGGGCAGGCACAGCAGGCCGGCCCGCGGTGTGAGCCCGCTGCCTTTCGCGTGCGAGGCGTCGGATTCGAACGCGCCCAGCACCGCCGGCTGCGGCGACAGGCCGACGGCGGTGGCGGCGGAGAGCAGCGCGTCGGCGACCGCTTTGTCGTAGACGCTCTCGGCGTCGCTGTACGCGACGATCGGCCCACCGCTGCACGTGGTCCCGTACTCCTCTTCCGTCGGACCGACCTCGAGCGCCAGGGTGAGGTCGCCGGGCAGCGTGCGGCTGGCGTACGAGCCTCCGACGCCGCCGATCTCCTCACTGGTGGTGAAGACGAGATAGGTGTCGCGAGCGGGGCGTCCTTCGTCCGGGGCGAGCCTGCCGGCCACGCCGAGCAGTGCGGTCACCGCGGCGCGGTCGTCCATGAAGTAGCACCCGAGATAGACGGCGCCGACGTCGATCAGGGTCCGTTTGCTCCGATGGACACACGCGCGGGTGCCCGGTCGGATCCCCGCGTCGGCGAGGTCGTCGGGGCTGTGGCCGGTGAAGACGTATACGTGCAGCCAATCCAGCGCCTGATCGCCCTGATCCGGCTTCGTCTCCCAGATCTGTTGGCTCTCCTTGGTGGTGTGCTCCGAGCCGAGCGTCAGGACGCCGCACACCGCGCGGTGCTCGCCGAGCAACTCGACCGGGCCGAGGCCGAAGTTCCCCGGATACATCGTGCCCAGCGGCGTCATGTTGAGCGTCCCGTCGGCGTTGATCCGCTTGACGAGCATCGACAGCTCGTCCATGTGCGCCATCACGCGGGTCGCCGGTGCCTGCCGGTCCTTGCCGTGGATGAGCCCGATCAGATTCCCCGCCTCGTCGATCCACATCTCGTCGACGTGCGGTTCCAACTCGCGGCGACACACCTCCCGCACGGCGTCTTCCTGCCCGCAGGGTCCGTACGCGTGGAGCAATTCCTGCAGCAGGTCGCGGCGCAGCGGTTCGTCGGACATGGATCTTGAATTGCCGACCCCGCGCGGGCCTAACCGTCGGCCCGGCCGTGACGCCTCGGTCGCTAGCTGATCGGAGGATGCGGGTACGGCGGAGGCGCCGGCACGCACAGCCCGGTGCTGGTGTCGAGCGCCTTGCCGTCGACGCAGAACGACGCGCACCCGTAGATGACGCCGGTCTGGCCCGGCGGGCAGCAGCAGTTACCGGGCTGGGCCGCGGCGACGACGGGCGAAACGGGTGCGGCCGTCAGCGCGGCCGCGAAAAGCCCCGCGATCAAACACCGTCGCAAAGTCATGGACGCAGTCTAGGGCCGCGTCGTCAGGTCCCACAGAAGGTTCGGTACTTCCCGAAGTCCTCCGGTGCGGGCTCGGCGTAGCGCTGCAAACCCGGGCGCTCGTCGTACGGCGCCGTCACGGCGTCCAAAAGCCCGTACAGCGGGTCGAGGTCACCGGCGGTCGCGGCGGTGAGCGCCTCCTCGACGAGATGGTTGCGCGGAATGTAGACGGGGTTGGCGCGGTCCATCACCGTCGCGTCCGGCCGCAGCGCGTGCCACCGCGCCAGCCAATCGTCGAACGCGGCGAGATCGAGGAACAGGCCGCGCGCGGGTTCGTCGTCGCCGCGGGCCGCCTGCCCCAGATGACGGAAGAACGACGTGAAATCGACGTGGCTCTGGTGCAACTGCGCGATCAGGTCATTCATCAACGGCACCGCGATCTCTTCCGGGGTGTCCGTCAGCCCGAGCTTGGCGCACATGCCCGTCGACAACGCCTCCTGGAACTTCGGCGCGAAACCGCCGAGGCTGCCTTCGGCGATGGCGATCGCCTGCTGCTGATCGTCGGCGAACAACGGCAGCAGCGCCTCGGCCAACCGGGCCAGGTTCCACACCGCGATCGACGGCTGGTTGCCGTAGGCGTAGCGGCCCCACGAGTCGATCGAGCTGAACACGGTTTCGGGGTCGTAGGCCTCCATGAACGCGCACGGCCCGTAGTCGATGGTCTCGCCGGAGATCGTCATGTTGTCGGTGTTCATCACGCCGTGGACGAAACCGACCAGCATCCACTTGGCGACCAGCGCCGCCTGAACCGCGATCACCGTTTCGAAGAACGCGACGTAGCGGTTGCCCGCCTCGGCGGCCTGGGGATGATGCCGTTCGATCGCGTGGTCGGCCAGGCGCCTCAGGAGGTCGGCGTCGCCAGTGTTCGCGGCGTACTGGAACGTGCCCACGCGCAGATGGCTACTGGCCACCCGCGTCAGCACCGCGCCCGGCAGCGGGGTCTCGCGTTGCACCTGCCGCCCGGTGCCGACGACCGCAAGCGAGCGTGTGGTCGGGACGCCGAGCGCGTGCATCGCCTCGCTGACGATGTATTCGCGCAGCATCGGGCCGACGGCAGCGAGCCCGTCGCCGCCGCGGGCGAACGGCGTCGCGCCGGACCCCTTCAGATGCACGTCGCGAAGCTCGCCGGAGGTCGTGGTGAGCTCGCCGAGCAGCAGCGCGCGCCCGTCGCCGAGCCGCGGAACGTACCCGCCGAACTGGTGTCCGGCGTAGGCCTGCGCGACCGGATCGGCGCCGTCGGGGACCAGCGTGCCGACTAGCAGCCGCAGCCCCTCGGGCCCGCGCAGCCAACCGGCGTCGAGGCCGAGTTCGGCGGCGAGCGGTTCGTTGAGGACGAGCAGCCGCGGGTCGGGCACCGCTTCGGCCTGCCACCGGACCGCCAGCTCGGGTAGGTCGCTGGCGTAGCGGTCGGCGAAGGTGACGGCGGCGGGTGCGATGCTCACCCCTTCCACAGTACGAGCAGCATTGCCGCGTCCTCAGTGTGAATCCGACGACGGTCCGGGGCCCGATGGCGTCGCCGGATTCACGAACGGCGGCCAGCGCGCACGCACCGCGGCGGCATGACCGGGGACCTCGGCGGCGCTGTCTGTATGGTGAGGCTTCCCGAGAGGGCGCGCATCCTGCCGCGCGGAAGTGAACGTCTGATGAGGAGAGCCCGGTGACGCTGAACACCATCGCGCTCGAGCTCGTGCCGCCGAATGTCGAGCGCGGGCACGAGCAGGCGTTGGAGGATGCGCAGAAGGTGTTGCGGTGCTCCGCCGAGACGGGTCTCGAGGGCCGCATCAGGCACGTGATGATCCCGGGCATGATCGAAGAGGACGACGACCGTCCCATCGAGATGAAGCCCAAGATGGACGTGCTCGACTTCTGGGCGATCATCACCCCCGAGCTGTCCGGGATGAACGGCCTGTGCACGCAGGTGACCGCGTTCATGGACGAACCGACGTTGCGGCGCCGCCTGACCGACCTGTCCAGCGCCGGCTTCGACGGCATCGCGTTCGTGGGCGTGCCGCGCACGATGAACGACGGCGAAGGCACCGGCGTAGCCCCGACCGACGCGTTGTCGCTCTACGCCGACGTGGTTCCCAACCGCGGGGCGATCCTCATCCCCACCCGGGACGGCGAGCAGGGCCGGTTCCGGTTCAAGTGCGACCAGGGCGCCACCTACGGGATGACCCAGCTGCTCTACTCCGACGCGATCGTCGGGTTCCTGCGCGACTTCGCCAAGGAAACCGAGCACCGTCCGGAGATCCTGCTGTCCTTCGGCTTCGTGCCGAAGATGGAGAGCAAGGTCGGCCTGATCAACTGGCTCATCCAGGATCCGGGCAACGCTGCCGTCGCCGCGGAGCAGGAGTTCGTCAAGAAGCTCGCGGCCACGGAGCCTGCGGAGAAGCGAAAACTGATGGTCGACCTGTACAAGCGCGTCATCGACGGCGTCGCCGACCTCGGTTTCCCGCTGAGTATCCACCTCGAGGCGACCTACGGCGTCTCCGTTCCGGCGTTCGAGACGTTCGCCGAGATGCTCGAGTACTGGTCGCCGGACAAGTCCTGACGGTTAGGCCCCGCCGGCAGCGGGAAGGCCTGACCACGTGGTGGGCATTCTCATACCCCGTGCCCGGCGCGCCGTGAATCAGGTGAGGCTCGACCGCGAGACGGCCCTCGCGTTGCTGAAGGCCGTCATCGCCTGCGCCACAGCCTGGCTGATCGCCACCAAGGTGTTCGGCTCCTCCCACGCCACCTTCGCGGCGTTCTCCGCGCTGATGCTGGTCGAAATCACCATCGCGGACTCGGTCGCGAAGGCCGTTCGCTACACGGCGGCGATGCTGGCCGGCATCGGCCTCGCGGGCGCGGCGGTGTGGGTGTGGGGTGTCGAGCTGTGGCTGTTCCCGGCGATCCTCGGCCTCGCGCTCGTGATCGGACGGTGGCACCGGTTGGGCAGTCAGGGGATCAACGTCGCGGTGGCGGCGATCTTCGCCTACGGAGCGTTCGCGCTGCCCTCCGGCGGCGCATCGGCCGGCAGCCCCCTTCCGTCGATCGCTGGCATGGTCCTGTTGGGCGCCGCCGTGGCGATCGTCGTGACGTTGGTGGTCGCGCCGCCGCTCCGGTACCGCAGCGCGCGCTACGCGGTCGAATCGGTCAGCGGGTCGATCGTCGACCTGCTGTCGGACATGGTCGACGGCTTGGCGGGAGGCGATGTGAGTGAAGACGATGCGCGCGACTGGCGGTGGCGTGCCGACACGCTTCCGAACAAAGCCGCGCAGGCCCGTCACACGCTCGACCACGCCGTGCGCACGACGAAGCTCAACCTGCGCCGGTTGCTGGTCCGCGCCGACACCGGGGTATGGGGGCACCGGGTGACGATCAACGCGCTCGAGCGGATCGGCGAGGAGTTGCGTTGGGTGGCCACGGGGTTGGTGCGCGCCGTGGCACGGGACGAGTCGGGTGCGCAACACGACGAATTCCTCAGGCGCTTCGGCGATCTCCTGGCCGCCGTGCGCGACGCCGTGACGGTCGCGGGCCAGATGCACACCGGCGCCGATGTCAGCGGCAGGCCACTGGCCGAGGAGGCCGACCGGTGCCGTTCGGCCTTCGACGAATTGACCGCACACGTTCAGAGTCGGGAACTCGACCGCCCGACCCAGTGGGCCATCTTCGGCGGGTTGTACACCGACGCCGAACGCCTCTGTGACGAGATCGCCTCGGCCCGTGACGCTTACGCGGCCGCGGGACACGGCGGTACGGTGCGGCCCGCGTAGGACCGCACCGCATCCGCTCCTCTCACGACGCCTGACGCGTCGGCATGATCGTCAGCTGCTGTACGTTCACCCGCGCCGGCTGGGACACCAGGAATTCGATCGCCTCGGCGACGTCATCCGGTGCGAGCCAGTCGATCTGATCGCGCGTGCCGTCCAGCCACTCCTGGGCGCCGGGATCGGTGACGTGACCCTGCAGTTCGGTTTCGACGATGCCGGGCTCGACGGCCGAGACGCGGACGTTCTTGGCGCCGAGCTCGGCGCGTAGCGTGCGCGACATGTGCGTCACGTACGCCTTCGTGCCCGAGTACACCGCGAAGTTGGGGAAGATGTTCTGCGCGGCGATCGACGAGGTGTTGATCAGGTCGGCGACGCCCCTGTCGGCGGCGGAGGCCACCAGCTGCGGGACGAACGCACCGATCGCGTTCATCAATCCGGTGATGTTCAGGTCGATCTGCTGCTGCCACTGGTCGAAACGCTGTTCGTCGATCGCGGCGGGCAGCATGACCCCGGCGTTGTTGAACAGCACGTCGGCCGGGCCCCATTCGGCGGCCACTCGCTCCGCGGCGGCGCGCACGGCGTCGGCGTCGGTGACGTCCAGTGGCAGCGCGAGCGCGGCGCCGCCGGCCTCGGCGATCTCGGCGGCGAGCTTCTCTAGGCGGTCGGCCCGACGGGCCAGCAGCGCGACCCTGGCGCCGGACGCGGCGAGCCGCTTGGCGGTGGCCTCACCGATGCCGCTCGACGCGCCGGTGATGACGGCGACGCGACCGGACAGGGTCTGGGTGGTCGGGGTGGTGTGAGTCATGGCGGATTCCTTTCGTCGGTGTCGGCGGTAGTGCCGCTCACTCGACTCAACAACCGCGCGCGGCGTTCTGAGCAGCCAAAACGAGCCCCGCTATGCCTGGGATGGGCGTTCCTGGGTCTGGCGGTCCCACGTTTGACCCGGTGCGACGGGTTCGCGGCGCCCACACTGGAGCCATGGATCACAACGCCGAGCTCAAGGAGTTCCTGCGGACGCGACGGGCGCGTCTGCGCGTCGAGGACGTCGAGATCGGCGGGTCGGGGCGGGTGCGCCGGGTGCCCGGGCTGCGGCGCGAGGAGGTCGCCCAACTGGCCGGGGTGAGCGTGGACTACTACACCCGCCTCGAGCAGGGCCGCCACCTCAACGTCTCCGACGAGGTGCTCGACGCGGTCGCCCGCGCGCTGCACCTCGACGACGTCGAGCGGTCGTATCTGTTCCAGATCGCGCGCACGAAGACGCGTCGCGCCCGGCGCCGCCCGGCACCGGTGCAGCGGGTGCGCCCGGGTGTCCGCCGGGTGCTGGAGACGCTCGACGATGTTGCGCCCGCGTTCGTGTTCGGCCGGCGGATGGACATGCTGGCGGCCAACCGGCTGGCGCGAGCGCTGATGGGCGACTTCGAGGCGCTGCCGCCGCGGGAGCGAAACCTGTTGCGGTTCACATTCCTTGACGAGTCCTCGCGGGAGCTGTTCGCCGACTGGGAGGACGTCGCCCGCGACAACGTCGCGATCCTGCGCCTCGACGCCGGCAGGCACCCCGACGATCCGCTGCTGACCGAGCTCGTCGGTGAGCTCGCCGTCAAGAGCGAGGAGTTCCGGCGGTGGTGGGCCGACCACAACGTGCGCGAACGCACCCACGGGACCAAGCGCTACCACCACCCGCTGGTCGGCGATCTGACGGTGAACTACGAGAGCGTCGCCGTGCTGGGCGATCCCGACCAGACGCTGTGCATCTACACCGCCGATCCGGGCTCGCCGTCGGAGACCGCGCTGCAGCTGCTGGCCAACTGGACCGGCACCACGTCGAGCGCCGGCGCCGACGCCGACCTGCCGGCCCCCTGACCGGACGCCTATCCTGGCCGGAGTGTCCGGGCCCTCTGTCGCGCAGCTCCGCAAGCGCCTCGACGGGCTGACGATCCGCGATGCGGCCCGGTTCGGAAGGCGCCTGCGCCAACTGCGCGGCGCCGGCCCGGAGAAGATCGCCAAGCTCGCCGAACAGATCGCCGCGGCGGAGGGACTCGTCGCGACGCGCACCGCGGCCGTTCCGTCGATCTCCTATCCCGACCTGCCGGTCAGCGACCGCCGCGACGAGATCGCCAGGGCGATCAACCAGAACCAGGTGGTGATCGTCGCGGGCGAAACCGGTTCGGGCAAGACGACGCAGCTGCCGAAGATCTGCCTCGACATCGGCCGCGGGGTGCGCGGCACGATCGGGCACACCCAGCCGCGGCGCCTGGCCGCGCGCACCGTCGCCCGGCGCATCGCCGACGAAGTGGGCAGCCCGCTGGGCGACACCATCGGCTACACGGTGCGCTTCACCGACCAGGCCGGCGACCGCACCCTGGTGAAGCTGATGACCGACGGCATCCTGCTCGCCGAGATCCAGCGGGACCGCCGGCTGTTGCGCTACGACACCCTGATCCTCGACGAGGCCCACGAGCGCAGCCTCAACATCGACTTCCTGCTCGGCTACCTGCGCGGGCTGCTGCCGCGGCGCCCCGACCTCAAACTCATCGTCACCTCGGCGACGATCGAACCGGAGCGGTTCGCCGAGCATTTCGACGGTGCGCCGATCGTCGAGGTGTCCGGGCGCACCTATCCGGTCGAAATCCGCTATCGACCTTTGGAAGTCGCCGTACCGGCCGACGACGCCGATGACCCCGACGACCCCGACCACGAGGTGGTCCGCACCGAGATGCGGGACCAGACCGAGGCGATCGTCGACGCCGTTCACGAGCTGGAGAGCGAGCCGCCGGGCGACGTGCTGGTGTTCCTGTCCGGTGAGCGCGAGATCCGCGACACCGCAGAAGCCCTGCGCGGCTTGCACAACACCGAGGTGCTTCCGCTGTACGCGCGGCTGCCGACGGCCGAACAGCAGCGGGTGTTCCAGCCTCCCCACACCGGCCGTCGCATCGTCCTCGCGACGAACGTCGCCGAAACATCTCTGACGGTGCCCGGCATCCGCTACGTCGTCGATCCGGGGACCGCGCGCATATCGCGCTACAGCCGCCGAACCAAGGTGCAACGGTTGCCGATCGAGTCGATTTCGCAGGCGTCGGCCGCGCAGCGCGCGGGCCGCTCGGGGCGCACGGCGCCCGGCGTGTGCATCCGGCTGTACTCGCAGGAGGATTTCGAGGCTCGCCCCCGCTACACCGATCCAGAGATCCTGCGCACCAACCTCGCCGCCGTCATCCTGCAGATGGCCGCCCTGAACCTCGGTGATATCGAGAACTTTCCGTTCCTCGACCCGCCCGACCGGCGCGCCATCCGCGACGGTGTGCAGCTGCTGCAGGAACTCGGCGCATTCGACATCGCCGCCGGCGAATCGAACCTGGGCGGCGCCATCACCGATGTCGGCCGCAGGCTCGCGCAGCTACCCGTCGACCCGCGGTTGGGCCGCATGATCCTGCAGGCCGATGCCGAGGGCTGCGTACGGGAGATCCTGGTGCTGGCCGCCGCGCTGTCGATTCCCGATCCGCGGGAGCGGCCCGCCGACCGCGAGGAGGCCGCGCGGCAGAAGCACGCCAGGTTCGCCGACGAGCATTCGGACTTCATGTCCTACCTGAACCTCTGGCGCTATCTCGGCGAACAGCGTAAGGAACTGTCCGGCAACGCGTTTCGCCGGATGTGCCGCGACGAGTTCCTGCACTACCTGCGGATCAGGGAATGGCAGGACCTCGTCGGACAACTGCGCAGCATCGCCAGGGACCTCGGAATCACCGAGTCGAGCGACCCCGAACCCGCCGACCCGGCCGCCGTGCACGCCGCGCTGCTGGCCGGCCTGCTGTCGCATATCGGGCTGCGTGACGGCGAGGGCCGCGACTACCAGGGCGCGCGCAACGCGAAGTTCGTGCTGGCGCCCGGTTCGGTGCTCACCAAGCGCCCGCCCCGCTGGATCGTCGTCGCCGACCTGGTGGAGACCAGCAGGCTGTTCGGTCGCATCGGCGCCCGCATCCAACCCGAAACGGTCGAGCGCATCGCGGGCGATCTCGTGCAGCGGACCTACAGCGAACCGCACTGGGACGCCAGGCGCGGGGCGGTGATGGCCTACGAGCGGGTGACGCTCTACGGATTGCCGCTGGTGCCGCGCCGCCCCGTCGGCTATTCGCAGATCGAACCGGAACTGGCCCGCGAGTTGTTCATCCGGCATGCGCTCGTGGAGGGGGACTGGCAGACCCGGCACCACTTCTTCCGCGACAACGCCCGCCTGCGTGAGGAACTCGAGGAACTGGAGGAAAAGGCCCGCAGGCGCGACCTGCTCGTCGGCGATGCCGAGGTCTTCGCCCTCTACGACGCCCGGATTCCGGCGGATGTGGTGTCCGCGCGGCACTTCGACGCGTGGTGGAAGAAGCAGCGCCACCTCACGCCCGAACTGCTCACGTTCACCCGAGACGACCTGCTGCGAACCGAGGACGCGGACGACGGACAGCCCGATGCCTGGCACGCAGGGGACCTGGCGCTGCCGCTGAGCTACCGCTTCGAGCCCGGCGCCGAGGACGACGGGGTGACGGTGCACGTCCCCGTCGAAGTGCTGGCCCGCCTCGGCGGCGACGAGTTCGCCTGGCAGGTACCGGCGCTGCGTGAAGAGTTGATCACCGCGTTGATCCGCTCCCTGCCGAAGGCGTTGCGCCGCAACTTCGTTCCCGCGCCGGACACCGCGCGTGCGGTGCTGGCGGCGATCACGCCCGGCGCCGAACCGCTGCTGGAGGCCGTGCAGCGCGAACTGCACCGCCGCACCGGCGTTCTGGTGCCGGTCGACGCCTTCGACCTCGACAAGCTGCCGTCGCACCTGCGCGTCACCTTCGCCGTCGAAGGTGCCGACGGCACCGAACTGGCCCGCGGTAAGGACCTCGACGCGCTGCAACACGAACTCGCCGCTCCGGTCCGGCGTGCGGTCGCCGACGCGGTCGCCGGCGAGTTGGACCGCACCGGGCTGCGCACGTGGCCCGAGGATCTCGACGAGCTGCCGCGGACCGTCGAACGCGTCGTGGCCGGCCACACCGTGCGCGGATATCCGGCGCTGGTCGACGCGGGTGCGGCCGCCGACCTGCATGTGTTTCCGACCGCGGCCGAACAACAGGCGGCGATGGGTGCGGGCACCCGCAGGTTGCTGCGCCTGGCGGTGTCCTCTCCGGTGAAAGCCGTTGAGCGGCAACTGCAGCCGCGCACCAAGCTCGTGCTCGGCTCGAACCCTGACGGCTCGCTGCAGGCGCTGCTCGAGGATTGCGCCGATGCCGCGACCGACATGCTCGCGCCCGCTCCGGCGTGGACCCGCGAGGAGTTCGAAGCGCTGCGCGACCGTGTCGCCGCCGAACTGGTGGCCACCACGGCGGGCATCGTCACGCGTGTGGAGAAGGTGCTCGCCGCGGCACACGACGTCGAGGTCGCGCTGCCGCCGACGCCCTCCGCCGCGCAGGCCGATGCCATCGCCGACATCCGAGCCCAGCTCGACCGGCTGCTGCCGCGCGGGTTCGTCGGCGCCACCGGCGCGGCCCACCTGGCCGACCTGACCCGCTATCTCCTGGCGATCGGCAGGCGGCTGGAGCGGCTACCGCACGGTTTGGCCGCCGACCGCGAGCGGATGGACCGCGTGCATGCCGTCGAGGACGCGTACGACGAACTGATGCGGGCGCTGTCTCCCGCACGCGCCGGCGGCGTCGACATCCGCGACATCGGCCGGCAGATCGAAGAACTGCGCGTCAGCCTGTGGGCGCAGCAGCTGGGCACGCCGCGCCCGGTCAGCGAGCAGCGCATCTACCGTGCGATCGACAAGGCGCTGACCGGCTGACAGGCGCGCGCTCCATCGGGTAGGCATATGCCCTATGTATGCCTCCGTGGCCCGCCGCGCGGCCGCCGTCCTGCTCGCCGTCGCGACCGTGTCGTGCGGTGGCCCGTCGCCGACCGCCCAGAGCGACACCCCTGCCCCGTCGGGCCCGGCGCCCGTCATCAAACCCGTTGTGTTGGCCGAGATTCCGCACGACGCCACGGCATGGACACAGGGGCTCGAGCTCAGCGAAGGAAGTCTGTACGAGGGCACGGGCATCATCGGCAGGTCCCAGGTGCGCGAGCTCGACCCCGCCACCGGCGCGGTGCGCCGCGCGGCACCCGCGCCCAACGACTACTACGGCGAGGGGATCACGGTCGTCGACGACCGGATCTGGGAACTGACGTGGCGCGACGGGGTGGCCGTCGAATGGGACAAGGCCACGCTGACCCCCGTGCGGGAGGCGGCGGTCGACGGCGAGGGCTGGGGCCTGTGCCGCGACGGCGACCGGCTCGTTCGCAGCGACGGCACCGACCGGCTGCGCTTCCACGACCCGGCGACCTTCGCCGAGACCGGTTCGGTCAACGTGACCCGCGACGGTCAACCGCTGCGCAACCTCAACGAGCTGGAATGCGTCGACGGCCAGGTGTGGGCCAACGTCTGGCACTCGAACGACATCGTGCGCATCGACCCGGCGACGGGCACGGTGAACACCGTCGTCGACGCCGCGGGACTGTGGCCCGGCCAGGGTGACGACCGGGAGAAGGTGCTCAACGGCATCGCCCACCTCGGGGGCGACGAATACCTGCTGACCGGCAAGTACTGGCCCACGATGTACCGGGTGCGGCTCGATCCGCCCGGCTGAGGGTTTGCGTCTCGGCCGAACCGTCAACGTAGCGGTCATGACCGCCCTCGACACCACCCGGGACGCGACGAGGCTCATCGCGGGCCCGTTCGCAAACCTGTATCGGCGCACCGGGGCCGACCTGCCCTTCGGCGACCCCCTGACCTCCCACGGCACCGAGATGGAGGGCTGGTTCTGGCGGCTGACCGATTCGGCGACGGGGCGCGTCGTGGTGGCCCTGTTCAGCGTCAACAAGCATCCCGACGGCGACTGGTCGACGACCGCGGTCGCCCTGCACCCCGGCGACCGCGTGTACAGCGCGGCGCTCGACGGGGCCGGCGCCGGCGCGGACCCGTTCCGGCTCGGCGCCGATGACGGACGGTTCCACGCGACCTACGACCGGCTGCGCGTCGACCTTCCCGGTGTGCGCGTCGACATGAAGTTCGATGATCCGGTGCGGTGGCCCAAGGCCCTGGCCGGCGGCGGGGTCGCGTCGGTCGTGCCGTTCCTCAACCAGTACTGGCATCCGTACCGCCTCGGCGGTTGCGCCACCGGCACCGTCGAATTCGACGACGAGCGGTGGGAATTCGACGGCGCCAAGCTCTACACCGAACGCAACTGGGGCGCCGGGTTCCCGGAGCGTTGGTGGTGGGGGCAGGCGCACGACTTCGGCGACGCCGACGTGTCGGTCGCGTTCTCCGGCGGGCTGCTGGCGCTCGGACCGCTCAAACAGGACGTGGCCGGCGTCGTCGTCCGGCTGGGAAACAAGGTGCTGCGCCTGACCCCGCCGACCGCCTGGGTGCGCTCGGACATCGGGGACGGGACGTGGACCCTGCGTGCCACCTCGCTGCGCTACCAGGTCGAATTGCACGGCGACGGAACACATCTCGATCCGCACGTGCTTCCGGTTCCGCTGCCTGCCGAACGGCGCAACGTCGACACCGACTTCGAGCATCTCGGCGGCCGGTTGCGGTGCGTGGTCAGAGATTTCGGCAGGGTGGTCTTCGACGGCGAGTCCGAGATCGCGGGTCTGGAGGTCGGCAGCCTGCCCGATCGCTAGGGTGACCGAATGCGACACGTCGGGATCGGGCGGTGAACCGTCCGCGGGTGGTCGTCGCGGGCCTCGGCGACAGCGGCGTGTTGACCGCTATCAAGCTCGCGCGGCACACCGACGTCGTCGGCATCTCCGCCAAACCGGGGTTGCTCAGCGGGCAGGAACTCGGCATGCGCATCAGCAGGCCGCAGGAGTGGGCACGGTACAACTGGATTCCGTTCCACAGGTTCAACGGCCTCGACCGCGTCCGCACCGTGCACGGCATCCTGACCGGACTCGACCTCGCGGCGCGAGAGGTGCTCGTCACGGGCGTGGACGGCTCCGTCGTCGTCGAACCCTATGACGCGCTGGTGATCTCGACCGGCGTCAGCAACGGTTTCTGGCGACGGCCGCAGCTGCAGTGGGCCGACGAGATCACGCACGAGCTCGATGCCGCACACGAGCGCCTGGCGTCCGCCCGTTCGGTGATCGTCGTCGGCGGGGGCGCGGCGGCGGTCAGCAGCGCCGCCAACCTCGCGAAGACCTGGCCCGACAAACGCGTCGACCTCTTCTTCCCCGGCGAACGCGCTCTGGCGCAGCATCATCCGCGGGTCTGGGAACGCATCAGCAGGCAACTGGCCGACCTCGGCGTCGGACTGCATGCGGGGCACCGGGCGGTGCTGCCGGACGGGTTCGCGTGCGACGAGATCACCGACGCGCCGGTGCAGTGGAGCACCGGGCAGCCGGCGGCCACCGCCGACGCGGTGCTGTGGGCCATCGGCCGGGTCACGCCCAACACCGGGTGGCTTCCGGACGAACTGCTCGACGAGCGCGGTTTCGTGCGGGTCACGCCCGAACTGCGCGTGCCGTCGGCGCCGGGCGTCTTCGCGATCGGGGACGTCGCCGCGACCGACCCGCTGCGCAGCTCGGCCCGCAACCGCGCCGACGGGCTGCTCGCCCACAACGTCCGCGCACACCTCGCGGGTAAACCGCTGCGGGCCTACCGGCCGGCGACCCGGCGGTGGGGTTCGGTGCTCGGACCGCAGCCGGACGGGCTCGAGGTGTTCACCCCGAAGGGGCAGGCGTTCCGGTTCCCCGGCTGGTCCATCGACCGGGTGCTGATGCCGTGGATCGTCTGGCGCGGCTTCTACCGCGGCGTGCGGCCGGAGACGGCTCCGCGAAACTGAAGATTTGCGCGAATTTTCGGCGTTTCGTCGAGCACAACCTCAGTTTCGCGGCAGCTCGGCCGCGATCGTGTCCAGCAGGGCCGCATAGCGGTTGGCCTCGCGGTGCGGGCCGGGCTTACCGCTGCTGATCACCCCCGCGGCGAGGTTGCGCTGGGGATCGGCCCACACGGCGATGTTCGTCAGGCCCGTATGACCGAATGCCTCCGGTGCGTTGCGGCCGAACGGCCCGAACCGTTTCGACCCCAGCATGAAACCGGTGCCCCAGCGCAGCGGCGCCAATCCCACCGCGACGTCGGGCCGTAGCCGGCGGCATTCCGCGGTCGCCGCGCGCAGCGTCTCCGGCGCCATGATCCGCACGCCGTCGAGTTCACCTCCGCGGCGCAGCAATTCGGCGAACCGGGACAGCTCGTCGGCCGTCGAGACGGTGTTCGACGACGGGAGCACGCTGGTCAGGTACTGCGGGCTGTTGGAGAACGGGATGATCTTGTACAGCGACCCGCCGACCGCCAGCCGGAACACGGTGGCGGCGGGCTGCGGTAGCTCCTTGCCGGTGGCGTGGCTCGGCGCGACCAGCGGAACATCCTGTGCGGCAACGCCGTAATTCGTCCACCGGAAGCCCAGCGGTTCGAGGACCTCGGACGCCAGGATGTCGCGGATGTTGCGCCCGGCGGCGGCCCCGACGATCTCACGCATCAGCGGCCCCCACGTCAGGCCGTGGTAGATGTGCACCAGGCCGGGACGGTACAGCGGCTTGAGCTCGCCGAGTTTCTCGCGGGTGTACTCGCTGTCGTCCATGCGGCGCAGGTCCGGGCGCGGGCCGGTGTGGATAGGGATGCCCGCGCTGTGGGTCATCACGTGCCGGATCGTGGTGCGGTGCTTACCGTGGCTGGTGTAGCTCGGCAGGTAGTCGCAGACCCGGTCGTCGAGGGAGAAGACGCCCCGCTCCACGAGCATGTGCACGACGGTCGTCGTGATCGCCTTGGCCGCCGAGTACGCGCAAAACGGCGTCTCCGTGGTCACCGGGACCTTCTCCGCGTCAGGAGGATCGGCCGGACCGTTACCCCAACCGTGGCCGATCGCCCGGTTCAGCACGACCTTGCCGTTGTGGCGCAGGCAGACCTGGATCGCGGGATGCATACCGGCGCGATACCAGTGGCGGGCGGCCTGCCAGATGCGCTCGATCGCCGCGGGGTCGACGTCGGAGTGATCCTCCACACCCACCGCGGTCACGGCGTCGAGGTCGGCGGGCACCCGAATCCTGCCGTCGGACTCCGTCATTCGGCCGTCCTGTGCAGGGTCGCGCCCAGATGATGCTGCAGGGGCTGGCCCATCGCGGCCATCTGCACCTCGTAGACGAGCTCGTCGCCGTCGATGCGAAATGACCGACGCAGCGCGGCAACATCTTTCGCTGTCGAGGTGAGGCCGATCGTCGTGGCGGTCAACTCGAGCTCGATCACGGAGCCGCTGACCACGAGCGTGCCCTCCTCGACCTCGGTGATTCCGGTCGGATGGGCGAGCACCCATTCGGCGCGCCCGGGCGACGGCACCCGCAGATATCCCGTCTCGGCGTGCAGCGGCCGGCCGTCGTCGGCGGCGGTCTTCTGCCGGTAGGTCAAAAACGGCTTGCCGACGTGGTCGAACGCGATCTGCTCGGTGTAATCGAACGATTCGATGGTGGGGTACTCACCGGCGCCGCGGCCGGTCCAGACGCCGAGCAGCGGGCGCAGTGCGGCGAGGTTGGGGTGGAGGTCGACCACTCCGCCAGGCTAGCGGGGGCCGCCGTTGAGGATCCCCTTGCCGATGAACGAGCCGAGCTGGCCGAGCAGGTCGGTGGGGGAGGCCTGCGGCGGCGGCGCCGCGGTGGTCTGCTGCCACGGCTGGCAATCGCGGGTGGTGAACGCCGTGTCGGTGGCTTCGATGCGGACCACCTGTGGCTTCTTGGTCAGCGCGTTGTCGGGCACCTCGTCGTTGTTGTCCCGCTTCCAATAGCAGGCGCCGCCGTCGACGGGGCCCGCCGACGCGTACGTGCCCGGCAGGATCTCGGTGCCGACCTGGTAGGTGCCGTCCTTGTCGATGGCCGTCAGGGGAGCCGCGGGCGGCGGTCCCGGCGCAGCGGGCGGACCGGGCGCCGTCGTATCGGTGTGGTGCGGTTCTCCCGGCTGGGCCTGCGCGACACCCAGCCCGCCGAGGGCGAGGAGCGCCGTCGCGGTGACGGCGGCGAGTCGCGGCAAAGTCATGCGAGCCAGTCTAAACGGACAGCCGGGCGGAAATGGAAAAAAACCCGTCGCCGCAGCGCGGAGCTGCGACGACGGGTCTCATTCATTGAGCTACGACCGCACTCAGCCGGCCATGAACTCGTCGTAGGCCGACGCCAGCTCCGGCGGCAGCGCTGAGATGTTGCAGGTGCGCTGCACGTCGCCGATGGGCGACAGGATGCCACGCAGGTCGTAGTACTCCTGCGGGTTGGCGTTGAAGTACCCGCGCAGGGTCGCCGAGGCCTCGTTACGAGGCTGGCTGAACGCGGTGCTCACGGCCTGGTTCGCGCCCGGATGGCTGTCCAGGTACGAACGGGCCGCACCCGTCACGGAGCTGACGGTGCCGGACACGGCGCTTGCGCTGCAGTCCGGTGCGGCCATCGCCGACGGCGCGGCGATGGTTGCTGCGGCCAGGCCGCCGAGCAGGCTGGCGGCACAGGCGCCGGCGATCTGCCGGCGCGCGGCGATACCACGGAATTTCATATCGGTTTCTTCCTTCATTGCGTTTGTCGCTGATTCCCCCGTCCCCGAAAACCAAGGTACCCATGGCAAACAGCGATAAACGCCGCAGCGAGACCCGAAAGCGGACCGCATGCAGGCGTTACACCGATCCGGCGTGATCTGCGCCGCAATTCCGGTCGAATTCGATAAGCCTGCAACCAGAGTCGAAGAAAACTCTCAGAATTTGCTGGTGTTACTTATTTGATCGTGATGTGCACGGTGACCGAATTGTTATCCGCGCGGGCGGCGGACGACGGTGAATCTAAGGTGGTAGCCGTGAAGCTGGACCTGCTGAGCCCCGGTGTCGAAGTCGGGCTCGTCACCACCAACCGCGACGAGATGGTCGCCTTCTACGAAGGCTTCCTCGAACTCGAGCCCCAGGGCGAGATCGAGTTCCCCGGCGGTTCTCAGCGGCGCTACTCACTGGGCGACAGCGTGGTCAAACTCGTCACCTACGACACCCCGCCTCCGGCACCCGCGGCGGCGGGCGGCGGCAGGGCGCAGGCCGGCATCCGGTACTTCACCGTAGGGGTCAAGAACCTGCGCGGCGTCGCCGAGGCGTTCGCGTCCTCGCAGTACGACGTCGTCGAACCGCTGACCGAGTTCGCGCCGGTGCCGGGGATGGGCTGGATGTTCGTCGCCGACCCCGACGGCAACTGGATCGAATTGTTCGGAACGCTGTGACAGGACCACAACCCGGTTTCACCCCTCCGGTGACGCCGACGTGCTACCGCCACCCCGACCGCGTGACCTACGTGCGCTGCGCGCGGTGCGGCCGCTACATCTGCGGAGAGTGCATGCGGGATGCGGCGGTCGGCCATCAGTGCGTGGAGTGTGTGAACGCCGGCAAACAGCAGGTCCGGCAGGTGCGCACCCAGTTCGGCGGGGTGCCGACGGACAAGCCGATGGTCACCTACGTGCTGATCGCCGCGAACGTGGTGATGTTCGTGCTGCAGATGGCGGTTCCCGGCCTACAGCGCGAACTGGTGCTGCAGTCCTACGCCGTCGCCGACGGCGAGCTCTATCGCCTGCTGACGTCGGCGTTCCTGCACTACGGGCCCGCGCACATCTTGTTCAACATGTGGGCCCTGTACGTCGTCGGACCCCCGCTGGAGGCGGCGTTGGGCCGGCTGCGGTTCTCGGGCCTCTACCTGTTGAGCGCGCTCGGCGGATCGGTCCTGGTTTACCTGCTGTCGTCGCCGGTCGCGCAGACCGCGGGAGCCTCCGGCGCGGTGTTCGGGTTGTTCGGCGCGATCTTCGTCGTCGGCAAGCGGTTGAACATGGACGTGCGGTTCGTGGTCGCGATCATCGCGATCAACCTGGCGTTCACGTTCATCATCCCGCTGGTGAGCTCGCAGAACATCAGCTGGCAAGGCCACATCGGCGGCCTGGTCACCGGCGCGGCGATCGCCACGGCCTACGTGTATGCGCCGCGCGGATCGCGCAACCTGGTGCAGGCCGGGGCGAGTGCGGCGGCGCTCGTGGTCTTCGCGGTGTTGATCTGGTGGCGCACCGCCGACCTGCTGGCGTCGCTCGGCCTGGCCTGAGCCCGTCAGAGCTGGATGCGAGAACCGACGATCACGGTGCGGTCCAGCGGCAGCCCGAAGTGCGCGGCGGCGTCGGCGGTGATGTGCGACGTCGCGATGAACAGCCGTTTGCGCCACGGCGCCATGGTGGGGGCGTCGCCGGGGCACAGCTCGAGCTTGGACAGGAAGTACGACGCGTGGTCCAGGTCGATCAGGCCCTCGGTGTCCGCCGGGTCGAGGAGGGCGAGGGCCCGCGGAACGTTCGGCCGTTCCATGTAGCCGAACCGGGCCACCACGTGGACGATCCCGTCCCGGGTGTAGCCGAGGTCGTCGTGCGACAGCCGCTCGGAGTCCGGGACGCGCGGCACCGTCTCGGTCTTGATGGAGACGATCAGCACGTGTTCGGCGAGCACGTGGTTGTGTTCGACGTTGGCGCGCATGGCCAGCGGCGCGGTGTGCCGGCCCCGGTTCAGGAACACGGCGGTGCCCGGTAGGCGGACCAGTGGCGGATCGCGATGTGCCAGGCCGTCGACGAACCCGCGCAACGAGCCTTCGGCGCGTTCGCGTGCGGCGGTGACGATCGCGCGGCCGCGCTGCCAGGTGGTCATCACCGTGAACGCCGCGACGGCGATCGTCAGCGGCAACCACGCACCGTGCACCAGCTTGGTCAGGTTGGCGCCGAAGAACATCAGGTCGACGACGAGCAGCGCGCCCGCCCCGGGCAGCACCGCCCACAGCGGCCACCGCCACCGCGTGCGCGCGTAGTAGAAGAACAGCGTCGTGGTGATCGTGATGGTGCCCGTCACCGCCATGCCGAACGCATAGGCCAGCGACGCCGAACTGCGGAAGGCGAACACGAGAATCAGCACGCCCAGCAGCAGTGCGCCGTTGATCCACGGCACGTAGATCTGCCCGATGGTCGAGGCCGAGGTGTGCTCGATGCGCAGGCGCGGCAGATAACCGAGCCGCGCGGCCTGCGCCGTGACCGAGAACGCGCCGGTGATCACCGCCTGGGAGGCGATGACGGTCGCGGCGGTGGCCAACAGCACTAACGGGATTCGGCCCCACTCCGGAGCCAACAGGAAGAACGGAGCGGCCACCGTCGACTCGTCACCCAGCACCAGCGCGCCCTGGCCGAAGTAGCTCAGTGTGCACGCGGGCAGGACCAGCCCGAGCCACCCGAAAGTGATTGCACGCCTGCCGAAATGACCCATATCGGCGTAGAGCGCCTCGGCGCCGGTCACCGCGAGGACGATCGCGGCCAGCGCGAAGAACCCGATGTGAAAGTGCTCGGCGATGAACGTCAGCGCGTAGGTGGGCGACAACGCCTTGAGTATCTGCGGGTGCCCGGCGATGCCCCGCACCCCGCACACCCCGATCGTGGTGAACCACAGGATCATCACCGGACCGAAGAACCGCCCGATCGTCGCGGTGCCGCGACGCTGCACCGAGAACAGCGCAGCGATGATCACCGCGGTGACGGGAACGACGAAGTCACCGAGTCCGGGGTCGACCACCTTGAGGCCCTCGACGGCCGACAGCACTGAGATCGCGGGCGTGATCATGCTGTCGCCGAAGAACAGTGCCGCGCCGAAGAGTCCCAGCGCGGCCAGCGTCGCCGTCACGCGTCGTCCGTGCCGGCCGGTGTAGCGGCGCAACAAGGTGATCAGCGCCATGATCCCGCCCTCGCCGCGGTTGTCGGCGCGCATCACCAACGTGACGTAGGTGAGCGTGACGATGATCATCACCGACCAGAAGATCAGCGAGACGACGCCGTAGACGTGGCTGTGCGCGACGGGAACCGGATGCGGATCGCGCGGATTGAACACGGTCTGGATGGTGTAGATCGGGCTGGTGCCGATGTCGCCGAACACCACGCCGAGCGCTGCGACCACCACGGTCGGACGCAGCGAGGCGGTACCCGGCGCTGTGTGCACCCGATGATCATCGCCGAGGACGGCCTGGTTCGCGGCTCATCGCGGGGGATGGCTTCGGTCTGCGAAGGTTTGGGAAGTTTTTGGGAGGATGAGGCGATGGCCCACGATGCGCTCGACGAACTGTATGCCGCCAGGCCCGAGGACTTCACCGCGTTGCGGACCAAGTTGGCCGGCGAGGCCAAGAAGCGCGGCGACGCCGAGGCGGGTAAGCGGATCTCGGCCGCGCGCAAGCCGACGACCGCCGCGTGGGTGGTCAATCGGCTCGCGCTCGGCGACGAGGACGTCAAGAGCCGGCTGAAGGGGCTCGGCGAGCGGTTGCGTGACGCGCACGCGGCGATGGACGGCGAACGCATCCGGGAGCTCTCCGGCGAACAGCGCCGGCTGGTCAACGATCTCACCCGCGCGGCGTTCGAGGAGGCCGGGCTCAAGAATCCGGCCGGAGCGCTGCGCGACGACGTCACCGGCACCCTGCAGGCCGCGGTCGCCGACCCCGACGTCGCCGATCGGCTGGGCCGACTGACCAAGGCCGAGGAGTGGTCGGGGTTCGGTGAATTCGGCGACACCGCAATTGTTTTCAGCCCCACCACCCGTCGCAAACCAAAGCCCGAAGCCGAACAGGCGGAGAAGAAGAAGGGCGACGAAGGCGACACCGAGGACGCCGCAGCACGACGGGAACTGCAGCGGGTGCGCGCCGAACTGGCCGCCGCCGAGCGCACCAAGGCCGAGGCCGACGATGCGCTGTCCGAACTGCAGTCCGACCTGGCCGCCGCGCGGCTACGACACCAGGATGCCCAGCGCAGGCTGCAGGAAGCCGAGCGCGGGCTGGCCTCCGCAGAGGACGCCTACGACAAGGGTAAACAGGCCAGCCGTGACGCCGCGGCCGCGGTCAAAGAGGCCAAGACCCGGCTTCGGCGCGCTAAGTGACCGCGCGACAACTGATCTCCATGCTGTCGCTCTCCCGCGCCGGGATCGGGACGCTGACGTAACCGTTGGCCGGGTCGCGGACGAAGTCGAGATACGGGACGAGTTCGTCCATCGAGGTGTTGTCGGCGACGACCAGCGCGCCCGGTCTCAGGCGCGGCTGAACCAGTTCGAGCACCGGTAGATACAGTTCTTTCCAGCCATCCAGTAACACGAAATCGACTGTGCCTGCCAGCGTTTGCAGAGTGTGCAGCGCGTCGCCCGCCAGCACCGTGATGACGTCGTCGAGACCGATGTCGACGAACGTGTTCGTCGCGGCGGACACTTTGGCCGCGCTGAGTTCGGTGGTGATGACCTCGCCGCGGCCGTTGTCCTTCACCGCCGAGGCCAGATGGATCGCGGAGATGCCGAGGGACATCCCGAACTCGACGACGGTAGTGGGTTTACTCGCCCGCACGAGCGCGTACAGCAGCCGGCCCGCCTCCGGGGTCACCGGCAGGTAGAAGTCGCTCAGGGCGTCGGCGCGCTCCTGCGGGGTCGCCTCCGACAGGCGGGCGAAGTCGGCGCGCCGCAGCGCCTCCATCTGATAGCGGGCTTCGGCGTACATCCGGTCGAGCGCCCCGGCGACGCGGGACTCGTGCAGTGTGATGCTCATAGTTGTCGAACGTATCGGGCCGGAGGCCATCCGTGTCAGGATGGCCACAGGGCCATGGGCACCACCGGCACGTCGACGCGACGCGTGATCGCGGTGATCACGCTCATGGTGCTTGCCGCCTGGGCGCTGCGCGGCTATGTCCCGGGCGTGGAGCGGACCGCCGAACGGGTGGAGCCACGCGAGAGCAATCCGGTGGCCCTGACCGCGGTCGTCGTGCTGCTGTGCGCGGCGGTGGCGATCATCGGCTTCGCGATCGTCGTGCGGATGCGGGACAGACGGCCGCTCCCCGCCCCCATGGGGGACCTGCCGAGGAGCGAACGTTCGGGAGAGCGGCCGTCATGGCGGTTCGCGCTCGTCGCGCTGGTGGCGCTCATCGCGCTGGTATCCGTGGTCGCGCTGTTGTCGCGGTTGTCGCTGCCAATGCCGACCGAAACGGCGCCGCCGCCGGTCACGCCCGACGACGTGGCCACCGGTGACCCGGCCGACCCCCGTCCGCCCGTCGAGGACGGCTCCGACGGCAACGTGGTGAACTACCTGATCCCGCCGATGCTGCTGTTGATGGCGCTGATCGTCGTGGGAACGGCGGTCGCGTCGCGGCGGCAGGGGCCCCGTCCGAGCGCGGCATACGTCGAGGCGCCGGACGCCCCCGTGGCGGCACCGACGGCCACGACAACGCTCGCGAGGGCGGCCGAGGTAGGGCTGGCCGAGATCGGTGACCTGAGCCGCGAACCCCGGGAGGCGATCATCGCCTGCTACGCCGCGATGGAACGCGAACTGACGAGGGTTCCCGGGGCGGTGCCGCAGGCGTGTGACACCCCGACCGAGGTGCTGGCGCGGGCGGTCGCCAGCGGCGCGCTGCGTTCGGACAGCGCCACCGAGCTCGTTGAGTTGTTCGAGGAGGCGCGATTCTCACCACACGTGATGAGCGAGCGGCACCGCGACGCTGCGGTTCGGGTGCTCAACCGGGTGCTGACCGAACTGCCGCAGCGAGTTTCCGAGGTGGCCTCGTGAGAAAGTCTGTGGCAGCGGCGTTTCTGTTGGTCGCGGGGGCGGAATTGCTGGCCGTCGTCAGCCGCGACCGCGAGCTCATTCTCGTCGTATCCGGAACCGCGCTTGCATTGGCATTGTTGGGCCTGCGATGGCAACTGGCCCAGGAGGCCGAAACCGGCGATGAACAAACACTTTCCGACGATGCGGCCAAGTCGCTGCGTCGTTGGCGGTCGCGTACCGAGACCTTGATCAGCCGTGCGGAGGCCACCCGCACCGACTGGGACCGCCACCTGCGTCCGATGCTGGCGCGGCAGTTCGAATTGGCCACGGGTCAACGGCGAAACCGTAATCGCGTCGCCTACCACGCCACCGGCGAGATGCTGTTCGGCCCGGACCTGTGGGCCTGGGTCAATCCCGAGAACGTCGCCGAACGCGGAACGGACACGCCCGGTCCGGGCCGCGCGACGCTGGACGAGATCCTGCAACGGTTGGAGCGGGTATGACGACGGGACTGCCGGCGGCCACCACCACCGCGAACTGCGAGGCCGTGCTCGACGAAATCGGGCGGGTGGTGGTCGGCAAGCGGGGGGCGCTCGCGTTGATCCTGACGACGGTGTTGGCCGGCGGGCACGTGTTGATCGAGGACCTGCCCGGCCTCGGTAAGACGCTGATCGCCAGGTCGTTCGCCGCGGCGCTGGGACTGGAGTTCAAGCGCGTGCAGTTCACCCCGGACCTGCTGCCCGCCGACCTGCTCGGGTCGACCGTGTACGACATGCAGTCGGGCCATTTCGAATTCCGTCGCGGCCCGATCTTCACGAACCTGCTTCTCGCCGACGAGATCAACCGGACACCGCCGAAAACCCAAGCGGCACTGCTCGAGGCGATGGCCGAGAGCCAGGTGAGCATCGACGGCGCCACGCACGCGCTGCCCGCCCCGTTCATCGTGCTGGCGACCGACAACCCTATCGAGTACGAGGGCACCTATCCGCTGCCCGAGGCCCAGCTCGACCGCTTCACGATCCGGCTCGAACTGCGGTACCTCTCCGAACAGGAGGAGGCCTCGATGTTGCGCCGCCGCATCGACCGGGGTTCGGCCGAGCCGACCGTCGCGCAGGTGGTGGACGCGCGCGATCTGGTCGCGATGCGCGAGTCGGTGGAACAGGTCACGGTGCACGACGACGTACTGCGCTACGTGGTGTCGTTGGCCACCGCCACGCGACAGCACCCGCAGATCGCGGTGGGTGCCAGTCCGCGGGCCGAACTCGACCTGGTGCAGCTCGCCCGGGCCCGGGCGCTGCTGCAGGGCCGCGACTACGTCGTGCCCGAGGACGTGAAATCGCTTGCCGTTCCGGCCATCGCACATCGGATCACGCTGCGGCCGGAGATGTGGGTACGACGGGTCCGCGGCAGCGACGTCGTCGACGAGCTCCTGCGGCGGTTACCGGTGCCACGGACGAACACGTGATCGAATCCCGTCGCAGCGAAGCCGAGTTGCGTTGGCGGGCCTCACCTCTGGCTCGCGCACTGTTGACCTGCGCGGTGGTGGTGATGGCGGTCGCGGTGCTCGGGGGCCGCTGGCAGCTGATCGCGTTCGCCGCACCCTTCATCGGGGTGCTGTGTTCGGTCGGATGGCAGCGAACGGTCCCGACGGTCCGCGTGTGCGCCGATCCTGGAGTTCACCGGTGCTTCGAGGGCGAGCCGACGCGGATCACGATGTGGGCGGAGGCCGACGGCGAGGCGGTCAAGTTGCTCAGCGGCGGCTTGGCCGGACTGACGCTGGAGGTCGAGTCGCGGGAGCGCGAGGACAGGCAGACCGTCGTGGCGACCGCGGAACGCTGGGGCCGCTACCCGCTCCAGGCGCATCTGACGGTGATGGCACGGGGCGGCCTGGTCGAGGGGATCGGGGTGGTCGACGCCGCGGACGTCTTCGTGTTCCCGATGGCGCCGCCGCAGTCGACCGCGATCCCGCGCACCGAACTGCTCGATCGTCTGGGCACGCACCTGACCCGGCACACGGGACCCGGTGTCGAATACGCCGATGTGCGTCGGTACGTGCCGGGAGATCAACTGCGGACGGTCAATTGGCCGGTCAGCGCGCGCCGGGGCAGCCTGCACGTCACCGAACGGCTGACCGACCGCGCGGCCGATGTGGTGGTGCTGATCGACAATTACGCGCAACCCGCGGGGCCTGCGACCGAGGCGACCGAGCGCACGGCCCGCGGCGCGGTGCAGGTGGTGCAGAGCGCGCTGCGCAGCGGTGACCGGGCGGGCGTCGTCGCGCTCGGCGATCGGAACCCACGCTGGCTGAGCGCGGACATCGGACGCAGGCAGTTCTACCGGGTGCTCGACGCGATGCTGGGCGTCAGCGGAGGTTACGACACCACGTCGGGGACGCTGGCGCCGCGGGCGGCGGTTCCGCCGGGCGCGATCGTCGTCGCGTTCTCGACGATGCTCGACACCGAGTTCGCGCTCGCGTTGATCGACCTGTGCAAGCGTGGCCACACGGTGGTGGCCGTCGACGTCCTGCAGGGCGCCCCGTTCGAGGAGGGTTGCGACGCGTTGGTGGCCCGGATGTGGTCGTTGCAAAGGTCGTTCATGTATCGGGACATGGGTACCGTCGGCGTCGACATCGTGGCGTGGCGTGAGGACGACTCGCTCGACCAGGCGATGCAACTGGTGCCAGACCACCGCAGGCCCGTGCGGAGGCGACGGTGAACCGCGCGCTGTCGACCGCGTTCGGCCTCGTCATGGTGGCGGCAGCGGCGTTGCCGGCCGACGATGCGGCGCTCTTTGTGTGCGGGTTCGCGGTGCTGATGGTGTTGCTGGGCAATTGGTTTCGAGTCGCCGCAACGGTGGCGGTGTTGTCGACGGCCGCGGTGATCGTCATCGCGTCCGCGAGCCCGGTCCTTGCGGCGCTGTGCGGATTGGCGGGGGCGGGGTACCTGGTGCTGCGGCATACGAGCGACGTCACGGCGCCGACGGTCGTTTCGGCGTTGGTGTTCACGGCCGTTGCGCTGGCGGCGGTGGTGTTGGCGCCGTCGCTGCCGTGGGTGCCGTTGGTGGCCCCGCTCGCGGTGTTGGGCGCCGTGGCGCTGGCGACGCGACCGTTCTGGTTGGGCGGATCGCGTTCGGAAGCGTCCGGTAGAGAGCTCTGATTCGCCTAGCACAAGGCACCGATCCGCCTACCTCAAGGCACGGATCCGCCTAGCACAAGGCACCGATCCGCCTAGCACAGGGCACCGATCCGCCTAGCACAGGCCACCGACAAAATCCGGTGGGGCTGCGGGGTTATCCCCAACGTCGGGTTCATCCACAGATTCGGTCATGCCGCGCTGAGCGGTCTCGTTGTGTCCGGGTCGTGGATAGCGTTGACCTATGGCGGGTTTCATCACTGGAGCGGTGGCGCGGGAGCGAGGTCTCGCGCTGCTGGACCAGATCGACGCCGCGCAGGATGAGCTTCGAGAGTTGTCCACCGATGATGTGGGCAGCCCGTTCCGGGTGATGATGGCGGAACGGTTGGAAACCCAGTACCGGGTGAACCGAGGCTTGATGTACCGGGTGTTCGCGGATCTCACCCGCCCGCCCGACGAGAGCGCCGACCCCGACGTGATCGACAAGCTGTGGGCCCGGTTGCGAATTGCGCCGAGAGAGATCCGGCGCCGGTTCAAGGTCGCGGCGAGGATCCGGCCGAGCGCCGCCCTGACCGGCACGCCGATACCTCCGGAGCTACCGACGGTCGCCGACGCCGTCGAGGCGGGCACCATTGGCGAGGACCACCTGCGAGTGATCACCGAGTGCATGGACAGGTTGCCGTCAAACACCTCGGTGGCTGACCGCACAGAGGTCGAAGCGAGTCTCGTGCGCGAGGCGAGTAAGAGCGACGCCGAAGCGGTGCGCGTCGTCGGTCGGCGCATCGACGAGATCTTCAATCCCGACGGGCATTACGACGAGAACGATCGCGCGCGGCGCCGCGGGCTGCAACTCGGTCCGCAGGGACGCGACGGAATGTCCCGGCTCACGGGATGGATCGATCCCGAAACCCGTTGCTACGTCGAAACTGCGACGGCCGCGGTTCGGCCGGGCCGGCATCTGCCCGACGGCAGTGTCGCCGAGATGCGAGACGACCGGTCGATGGCCCAACGCTGCCACGACGGCGTCAAACTCGGGTTGAAGGCCGGTATCGCGTCGGGTGAGTTCGGAACGCATCGCGGCCACGCCGTCACCGTCGTCGTCCGAACCACGCTGGGAGAGTTGAACCAGGCGGCCCACGCGGTCGTCGACCCGTCCGTGTCGATGCCGGGACCGGCGCGCACGGGCGGAGACACCGCACTGCCGATGCGCGACCTGATCCGGATGGCCACCGACGCGATCCACTACCTGGCCGTCTTCGACGACCACTCCGACCGTCCGATCTATCTCGGTCGACAGAAACGGATAGCCACCGCCGATCAGCGGATCATCTGCTACGCGCGCGACGGCGGTTGCACTCGGCCGGGTTGTACCGAACCGGGTTATCACTCCGAGGTGCATCACAGCCCGGAGTGGGCCGACGATGGTGCCACCGACGCCGACAAGTTGTTCTTCTGCTGCGGGCCCCACCACACCGCGGTCAGCGAGGGTCGCTGGCGCACGGTCGTCACCGACGCCGGCCGGCTGGCCTGGAGTAACGACATCCATCCGCCCGAAGTCAACCGCCTGCACCACCCGGAGGAGCTGCTGCGCGGCAACACCGACCCGCCGCCGGAGGATCAGGATGGGTAGCGGGAGCGCCGCGGGTGGTCAGCGGGGAGCGCCGCGGGTCAGCGTGAGCGCCGCGGGTAGCCAGCGTGAGCGAGGATCGGTGGCTGCATCGCCGATGCGCCCGATATCGTCGTAGGGCGCTTACCGGCCCGGTAAGCGAATTGCTCAGCGCAGCGCTTACTTTCGGGAGGTCGGATGCCAAGCGATGTGCGGAAGGCGGTCACCGGCGCGTCGATCGGAAACGCCGTCGAGTGGTTCGACTTCGCGATCTACGGCTTCCTGGCGACGTTCATCGCGGCGAACTTCTTTCCGGCGGGCAACGAGACCGCGGCGCTGCTGAACACGTTCGCGATCTTCGCGGCCGCCTTCTTCATGCGTCCGCTCGGCGGCTTCGTCTTCGGCCCCCTCGGCGACAAGCTCGGCAGGCAACGGGTGCTGGCGTTGGTGATCCTGCTGATGTCGGGCGCGACCGTGCTCATCGGCGTGCTGCCCACGTATGCGTCGATCGGTGTCGCGGCGCCGTTGCTGCTCCTGCTCCTGCGCTGCCTGCAGGGTTTCTCGGCAGGCGGCGAATACGGCGGCGGCGCCGTCTATCTCGCCGAGTTCGCCTCCGAACGCCGCCGCGGACTGACCATCACGTTCATGGTGTGGTCCGGCGTGCTGGGCTTCCTTCTCGGCTCGATCACCGTGACACTTCTGCAGGCGCTCCTGCCCGCCGCGGCGATGGAGAGCTACGGGTGGCGCATCCCGTTTCTGATCGCCGGACCGCTGGGTCTCGTCGGCCTCTACATCCGCCTGCGCCTCGACGACACACCCCACTTCGCCGAACTCAGCAAGACCGACCGGGTCGCCGAATCGCCGCTGCGCGAGGCGTTCACGACGTCCTGGCGGCCGATTCTGCAAGTCATCGGGCTGTTCATCGTCTTCAACATCGGCTACTACGTCGTGTTCACGTTCCTGCCGACCTACTTCATCAAGACGCTCGAGTTCTCGAAAACCGACGCCTTCCTGTCCATCACGCTGGCCAGCCTCGTCGCGCTGATACTGATCCTGCCGCTGGCCGCGCTGTCGGACCGGATCGGCCGCCGCCCGATGCTCATCGCCGGTTCGGTGGCGTTCGCGGTGCTCGGCTATCCGCTGTTTCTTCTGCTGAACTCCGGGTCGCTGGTCGCCGCGATCGCCGCCCACTGCGGCCTTGCCGTCATCGAGTCGATCTACGTCTCCACCGCGGTGTCTGCGGGCGTCGAACTGTTCGCCACCGCCGTCCGCTACAGCGGCTTCTCGATCGGCTACAACATCTGCGTCGCCGGCTTCGGCGGCACCACCCCGTACGTCGTCACCTGGCTGACCGCCGAGACCGGCAACAGCCTGGCTCCCGCCTGGTATCTGATCGCCGCCGCCGTCGTCTCGCTCGCGACGATCTTCACGTTGCGGGAGTCCGCGGGCCGCCCGCTCGCTCAGACCGCGGAGAGCCGGCCCGCGGCTAGGGTGGGTCCATGAAGCTCCGCGTGATGCCCTACCTCACGGTCGAGATCGACGATCGGTTGCGCCGCCGCGTGCGGTCCGCCGGCGAGCGACTACGCGTCAACGTCCGTGCCTACCTGTTGAGCGCGGCCGACGAGGTCGACACCGCCAGCGACAAGGTCCGCGGTCTGTGCGACCGTGCGGTCGACCGGGTCGACACGGTCGTGGCAACCGTCAACGATCGGATCGCACCCGAACGAGAGGCACCGTTGCTGCGCGTGGTCGCCGGGGGCCGCGAGGCCAGCTAGCGTCGCCGGTCAGCTAGCGTCGCGCCCGCGCGCGGTGCTCGGCCGTCAGCCCGCCCCCGCGGTGCGCCCACCGACCAGGAAGCCGCCGGCCAGCACCACCAGGCCCACGATCGCGACGGGAATCGACCAGGCGCGACGGCTGGACACCGCCGAATGGCATTGCGCGACGTAGTCCGGCGGATCCGCGGTCAGCTCGTCGATGATCGGCAGGTTCTTCAGCTGATTCGGATCGTTGGCATTGGCCTGGCTGGCGGCCGAGTCGTCCGCGGCGATGGCGTTGCCGCAGGAGATCTTCTGACCTTCGGGTCCGCCGATCGACACCGGAACGAGCATCGCGACGACCCCGACCAACAGGGCCACCGCACCGACCAGCACAAGCACACGTCGCAAATTCATGATCGGTTTGATGCCCCGATAGTGCGGGCACCAAACCTCGCACATGGCCGCCGCAGAGCCAGCGCGCAGGCTCACGGTCCATATGTTGTGCTTGTCCGATGTGCGCACCATGGCCGGGAAGGAGCGAGACGCTTTGGTAGGCCAGGCATGGTAGATCAGGGGCTGGTCGTCCTCCTCGCCCTTCTCGCCGCGGTCTTCTTGGCGATCGGGATCGTGGTGCGTCAACGCGCCACCATGGACGTCCCCGAAGAGCACGGCGTCAGCACCGTGATGGTGATGACGCTGCTGCGCCGGCCCCTGTGGTGGGCCGGGACGGCCGCCGCGCTCGCGGGCTACGGCTTCCAGGCCCTCGCTCTGATCAAGGGCTCGCTGCTGCTGGTGCAGCCCATCCTGGTCTCGGCCCTGCTGTTCGCGCTGCCGCTGAGCGCCCGGCTCGCCAACCGCCGGGTCACCCGCGCCGAGTGGATGTGGGCGTTGCTACTCACCGCGGCCCTCGCGGTGTTCGTGGTGCTGGCCAAGACCCGACCCGGTGACTACGAGACCTCGGTGCCGCTCTCGCTAACGGTCGCGGTCGTCTGCACGGGCGCCGTGACGGCGTGCGTGCTCCTGGCGGTCCGCACCAACGCGTGGAAACGCGCGGTGCTGCTCGCGGTCGCGGTCGGATTGTTGTTCGGGGTCGTCGCGCTGCTGACCAAGATCGTGATGTTCCTTCTCGCGAACGGCGGCGTCGGCAAGGTGCTGACCACCCCGGCGCTGTACCTGCTCCTCGTGCTGGGGGTTCTTGCGGTGTTCCTTCAGCAATCCGCATTCCACGCCGGCTCCCTGCAGACCTCGGTCCCGACGATGCTGGTGCTCGAACCCGTCGTCGCCGTCGTGCTCGGCGCGGTGGTGCTGGGCGAGCACATGACCGTCGGCGGTGTGAAGGCCATCGCGATCGCGGCCGCGGTCGTCGCGATGGCGGCCGCGACGGTCGCACTGGGCCGCGACGAGGGCGCGCTCGAGGAGCAACTCGAGGCCGAGGCAGCAGCGGCGGCGCAGCGCGGGGCCTGACCGTTCGACGGCTCGCTACGGTCCCGGTTTGCCCGCGTCCTTCGCCATCGCCGACCACAGGAGGCCGGCGGCGTCGCGTGCGGATCGATGCGGAGCGATCGGCTCGCCGATCCCCGGCTGCTGGGCCGGCGAACCGCTGACGTGCTCCAGCAGCGCGACCGCCAGTTCGCGGAGCTTCACGTTGAACTCCTGACTCGCCCTGCGCAAGATGCTCCACGCCTGTTCGGCGTCGCAGCCGCACAAACCCATAAGTGCACCCTTGGCCTGTTCGATCGCGCCGCGCGACTGCAGCGCAGCCAGCAGATCCTCTAACGCGGCCTCGTTCTGTGCGGCGGTCGTGACCAACGCGGCGGAGACCAGCTGCTCGTAGGCGATCAGCGTGGTGATCGTGACCGCCGAGGCCGGCTCGGACAACGTGCACGACAACACGATCGCCGCGTCCTCGCGCCAGTAGCCCGGCACCGCCGCCGCACCGTGAACGGCCTTCAGGTCACCGGCGCTCCCGTCCGCGACCGAAGACGCCGCGTCGAAGCTCAGGTCCGGCCAGCGTTCATCGGTCCACAGGTCGAGGCTCAACACCGGCACCTGGTGTGTCAGGGCGTCGGCGACCGGCCCGCCCAGACCGGACAGTTGCGCGGCGACCATCTCCTCTTCGACACCGAGCGCCGCGAGTGTTGACGGATCCTCGTTGAGCCCCCTGTCGTGGACGGTGGCGGCCACACCGAGAGAGTTCGGAGTATCGGCCTGTAGGCGTTCGAGGATGCGGTGCAACAGCGTGATCAACTCGGGATGCTGGCGAGGCTGAAAGCTGGGTGTGGGCACGGCAATCCGCTCAATCGACGACGGTGACCGTCGCGACCTTGTCGAGACCGGAGATGCCGAGCAGCGTGGTGATCGGGCCGTTCGCGGGCACCACCAGGTCGAGTTTGGTGTTCGCGGCAACGGAGAACAGCTCACGCAGGGCGGCGCTGTCGCAGTACGTCACCCCCGTGAGGTCGACGGTGACGGAGGAATTGTCCGCCGCAGCACGCGACAGCACGGTGCTGAACTCGTTGACGTTGGCGAGGTCGATCTCGCCGACAGCGGAGACGACGGGCGACACGCCATCGCTCCCGGACTCGAGCCGGAACTGGTTGCGGGTCACCACTTTCAGCCTTTTGCCCTCAACGTGGCAGACCAGTGAACGGCAGTGTGAGCGAATTCGTTCACAGAACCTCCCAGTGTGCTAGAGGCCCCACCGCCTCCGGGCATGCGCCACAGTCCGCATCGCTGCCTCTTCCCGACAGACGTTCGTTGCCAATAGTTGTAATACCACGAGGACGGTGCCGTGGCAGACAGAGCTGGTTCAAACGCGAATCTCCGGTAATTGAAACGTCATATCCACGGTGGTGCCCGTCGAGGTGCCCTCGAGGTCCACGTGATCGCTGACGGCGCGCATCAGCAGCAGACCGCGGCCGCGGGTCCCGGGATCGGTTGGCGGCGCCTTCCAGGACCCGAAGTCGGTGACGCGCACGTGGATAGCGGCGTCGTGAATCTCCGCCTCGACACGCATGCGTCCGGGTTCGCGCCCGCGGTAGGCATGCTCGACGCAGTTCGAACAGGCCTCGTTCACGACGAGGATGAGATCCGACACCGACGACTCGGAGGCGCCGTTGGCCGCGAGCCAGGCGGCCAACCGGTGCCGGATTTCAGTCAGTTTCGGCGCGGTGGCGGTGTCGTCGATAACCAGGGATGCCCGCGGGGTCCGGTAGATCACGATCGCGACATCGTCGTCGAATCCGCTGTCGGGGGCCAATCTTCCCAGGACCGTGTCGGCGACGTCCTCGATCGGCAGGCGAGCGGTATCGGTGAGCACGGCCGACATCCGGTCGATCTGGGTGTCGATCGGGCGGTCACGCCGTTCGACCAAGCCGTCGGTGTAGAGCATCAGCGTGGAACCGGGGCGCAGCGACTGCGTCGTCTGTGGTCGCGGACGGGCGTGTCTGACGGCCAGTGGGACCGAACACGCCTTGTCGAGCAGTTGCGGGGGCGCGGCCTCGGACACCAGCACCGGTGGCACGTGACCGGCGCTGCTGTACTCCACGGTCGCCGCCACGGTGTCGACGATCGCGACGAAGACGGTGGTGCAGTAGGCGTCCGGGATGAACTCCGCGACCGAGTCGAGATGTTCGAGCACCGCCGACGGTTGCGCCCCGGTGAGCAACAGCGCGCGCGTCGACGCCCGCAACTGCCCCATCACCGCCGCCGCCGACAGTCCGCGGCCCACGCAATCTCCGACCACGATCCCGATCCGGTCCTCACCGACGGGAAGCACGTCGTAGAAGTCACCGCCGATCTCCAGCGGATGCACGGCAGGCTCATAGCGGACGGCGAACCCGGGCGGCAGATCGATCGGCGCCAGCAGCGACCGCTGCAGCGTCAGCGACGTCTCCCTCGCGCCCTCGAACTGCCGGACGTGTTGCATGGCCGAGCTGAGATGGCCGACGAGCGCCGAGACCAGGCGGCGGTCCTCCGCACTGACCACCCGCGGGAAGCGGTGCTCGAGGCAGAGCACCATGTCTCGCGCCCCGGAGAGAACGGTGACGAAACCCCGGGTCGTGCCCGCACTGGGCGCCGCCCCGACCGGCGTCACGGTCAGCGGGATCCACGTGCGGGCATCCTCGAACGTGCGGCGCCAGTCTTCGTCGAGGTCCCTCCACGAGGTGACCTCCGGTTCACCGGCGACCCGCACCGTCGGCTCCTGGCCATCGGCCTTCGGCCACGTGACCGCGATGAGCCGCTGCGCGTCCAGCGGGATGCGGCACTGCGCCAGCGTGATCGCCAGCACCTCGTCGACGTTCTTGGCGACACTCACGGCCGTCGCCAACCGCGCCATGGCCCGGTCGCGCTCCGCGGCGGCGCGGGGTGCGGTGACGTCGCGGATGGTGCCCACGTACAGGCCGCGACGCGAGCTGTGGTCGGGGACCGCGTTGACGCTGATCGCGACCCACCGCAACCGCCCGTCGCGGTGCCGGATCCGAGTCTCGGCGATCAGGCTGCCGTCGCGGACCAGCGCGGCCCTGCGTTCGTCCGCCGCCACCTCGTCGACCGCCCACGGGTGCGGCATCGGATACGGCAGGCCCTCCTGGCCGTATCCGGTGATCTCGGCGAAGGCGTCGTTGATCTCGACCACCGCCCCGGTGGCATCGGTGACGAAGAAGCCTTCCTGCAACGAATTGACCAGAGCGCTGCGGAAGACATCGCGATCGGCGAGGTCGTCCGCGCGCGCTCGTTCGCGTTCATAGCGTTGGTAGAAGTCAACGGGGTCGGTCATGTTCGAGGCCGTCGGTCCTCCCAGCTCGCGCTCACACTGGAACCACCGAGCGCACAATTATGTCATCGACACTAGCCTGCGTATCGCAGCATGATCCCCTGAAGCACTGATCTATCGCCGGGCGCGACGGGTTAAGCTCGCCCCATTGCCGTCGTAGTGGCGGCGCCGACCGGAGGACCACCGTTGTCACGTAATGACCCGATAACCACCTCGATCTCGCACGAGGACGGAATCGCCGTGTTGACGGTCGGCGGCGACGTCGACCTCGCCACGGTTCCGACGTTCCAGGCGGCGATCACCGAGGCGCTGACGCAGGAGCCCTCTGCGCTGGTCGTCGACCTGCTGACGGTGGATTTCCTCGCCTCCGCGGGGCTGCAGGCGCTGGTTGCGACGCACGAAACCGTGAGCAAGTCCGCGCGCTTCGCTGTGGTGGCCGACGGCCCTGCGACCAGCCGGCCCATCCAGCTGACCGGCCTCGATCAGGTGTTCTCGCTGTTCTCCACGCTGGACGAGGCATTGAGCGCGCTCAAGTCCGGTTCGTAGGTCTCTAGCTGCGATGTCGAACCGAGCGACGGTTCGGATCTTCCGATAGAGTTCGAAACAGCCGGGTTGATCTTGAATTCCTGGCATCGGTCGGGATCAGTTAGGACTCAACATGAGGTCAGCTCAGTTCGGTCGACGCTTCGCCGCCGTCGCGGGTGGTGCCGCCGCGATCGCGATGGTCATGTTCAGCGCATCCTGCTCCACCGAGGAGACGGCGCCGGTGGAGACCACCACGACGACAACGACCACCACGACGACGACGACGACCGAGCCGGCCCCGCCGCCTCCGCCGGTCGAGACCACCGACAAGGCGCCGCGCATCTCGCCCGGGCCGAACCCCTTCTCGCCGACGGTGAAGGCACCGCCCGCGCCGACGGCGATCCCGGGCGACAACTAGCCACCCGCCGGGCCGGGCCCGAAATACCCTGGCTTCCGTGGGTGCGCGGCATCTCGGCGTGCTGGCGCTGATCGCGGCGGGCGTATTCGTGTTCGTCTCCGATCTGCGCCCCGCCCCGGCGCGCAGCGGCGGCGAGGTGATCGCCGGACCGTACTCCTATCTGTTGGCGAGCTCGGCCGACCTCGGGCCCTCGCGGGACGACGGCGTCCAGCTGACGATGGCGCTGCACGACGAGGACCGTCCCGCCTCGGTGTACGCCTGGGCCGACGAGCGCGGGTTGTCGGTCCGCTGGCGACCGGGGTACCGGTGGGCCGTTGTCGAAGGTCCGGCGGCATCCGTCGCCGAGGCGTTCGACGTGGAGGTGCACGACTACCGCGGGCGACGTGGTCAGGTCTTCTACGCGTCGCCGCAGCAGCCCGCGGTGCCGAATGCGTTGCACGACGCGGTTTCTGCGGTGGGCCGCATCCTCGGTTACGTGCCGCATCACTCCTCGCACACTCCGCCGCTGCCGCTCGACGTGCCGCTCGACGTGCCGGACAAGGGCCTGACACCCCAGGCGCTGCTCAACACCTACAACGCCGCACGGTTGGCCGCCGACGGTTACACCGGCAAGGGCACCACGATCGTCTTCTTCACCTTCGACGGCTTCGACCAGGCCGATCTCGACACCTTCGCCGACACCTATGATCTGCCGCGCTTCACTCCCGAGGTGGTCGGCGAACTCGACGAACCGCGCGGGGAAGCCACGATGGACCTCGAGGTGGCGCACGCCATCGCGCCCGATGCGCGCAAGGTCGTGGTCAGCGCCCTGCCGACCGTCACCGCCGACGGGGCGTTCGAGCGGATCGGCCAACTGCTCGAGGAGACCGACCGGCGGTATCCCGGCGCGGTGTGGAGCTTCTCGATCGGCTGGGGTTGCGACAAATTGATCACCGCCGCCGACCTGGCCCCCGTCCGGTCGGCGCTTGCCGCCGCACAGTCACACGGCACGTCGGCCTTCAACGCCAGCGGCGACCTCGCGGGCCTCGAATGCAAGGGTGGCGACGACTGGTCCTCACCGCCGGGCGACAACGACGTGGGGCTCGACTCGATCGCCTCGCTCCCGGAGATGACCGACGTCGGCGGCACCACCCTGTCGACGGATTCCGAGGGCCGCTGGTTGTCCGAACAGGCGTGGTTCGACGTGCCGCTGTCGGTGGGCACCGGCGGCGGCGTCTCGGCGGTGTTCGACCGTCCGGACTGGCAACGCGGGGTGCTGCCCGACCGCGACCCCGGCCGTCGGCTGACCCCGGACGTCGCGGCCGTCGCGGACCCGTTCACGGGGGTGCGCATCGTCTTTCAGCAGACACCGCTGGTCGGTGGCGGCACGTCGCAGTCGGCCCCGATCTGGGCGGGGCTGGCCGCGGTGATGAACCAGTACCTGCTCGCCAACGGCGGACGCCCGCTCGGGGATTTGAACCCGCTGCTGTACCGGATCGCGGCGGGCGCCCCGCTGCCGGCGTTCCGCGACGTGACCCTCGGCGGCAACGCCGTCGCCGACGCCACGCCCGGCTATGACCTCGTGTCCGGGCTCGGTACGCCGGACGTCGACAACCTCGTCCGCAACGTGCTGATACTGCAGAAGGCGGCCGCATGAGCACCGGCGACGACGACGGCGTGCCCACCACCGAGTGCCGGGTCTGCAAGGTCGACGTGCCCGCGGGTGAGTACTGCGGACTGTGCGGCTGTCATCTGGCCCCACGGCCGCGCGAGGGCCCGGACTGGTTGCGGCTGCGCGATTTCGGCGCCGCCCCCGACGAGCATCTGCTGCAGCTGTCGGTCGCGAGCTCGCTGTTCCCGCACCTGCCGCAGCGCTCGCGCTCGGCGTTCCGGATCGGGCTCCTGGTGTTGGTGGCGGTCCTGACGGCCTTCACGCTTCTGCGGTTGCCCGCCGCGCTGGTGACCGTCGCCGCACTCGGGCTCCCGCTGTTGTTCGTTCTGTATCTGCGCGAGTCCGATGCGTTCCGCGACTTTCCCGTCGGCACACTGGTTCTCACGGTCAGCCTGGCGGTCGGGCTCGCCGTGGGCTGGGCGCTGCTCACGGGCGCGGCCTTCGCCAAGTCCTATGGCGTCGCGCTCGGATCGGCGATCGTCGGTGCGCGAATGCTGCGCATGGGCATCGTGATTCCGCTCGCCGGGGTCATCCTGATGCTGTTGCCCGCCTTCCTGGTCCGGATAGTGCGCCCGTCGTCACGAGAAGCGCTCGACGGCTTCATGATCGGGGCGCTCGGCGCGTTGAGCTTCACCGCCGCGGCCACGCTGACCCGGCTGGCGCCCCAGTTCGGCACCGGCGTGGTGAGCAAGCGTCCGATGGAGAGCCTGATGGTCGAGGCGGGCATCCGGGGACTCGCGGCGCCGTTGACGGCGGCCGCGGCCGGCGGATTGATCGGCGCGGCACTGTGGTTCACGCGGCCGCCGAGCAAGCGCGACCAACATCCGGGCGTGGTGCGCGCGGTCCTGATCGGCTTCGCGGTCGCGGTGCTGGTGGTGTACCTGGCGCTGGGGTTGATCGACGTCGCCCACTTCCCGCAATCGCTGATGCTCGCGTTGTACCTCGCCCTCGCTGTCACGGCACTGCTGCTTCTGCGCGTCGGACTGCACCTGGCGTTGCTGCACGAGGCGCATGACGAGATCCGCGCGGACGAACCGCTGCTGTGCCCGCACTGCGGTCACGTCGTTCCGGACATGGCGTTCTGCCCGGCCTGCGGGGTGGCCACCCGCGCGTCCTCACGCTCGTCACGCCGGTCGCGGCGCGAAACGCGGCCGGTGCGCGGTGACCCGGAATGAGCGCGCCGACGAAATTCTTTCCAGGATACGCGGTTCCGGCCGGATCGTATGCGGCACCGCCGCCGCGGCGGACCTCGCGTACGCGGCTCGTCCTGGCGTGGTTCGTCGTGATCGCCTCGCTCGCCGTCGTCCTGGTCGGGGTGTCGGCGTGGATCGCCAAGCCGCCGGTGCGCTACGTCTGCCCGCCCGACTGCGGGCGCCCGCCGACCGGTACCCCGGTGTCCATCAATCCGCGCTTCACCGCGCCCGACGGTGCGTTCTCGGTGTCCTATCCTGCGCCGGAGTCGGCATACCGGGTGAGCACCAAGCCCAACGGGGTGACCGCCGAACTGCTCGCTGGAGACGGCGGAACGCTGCAGTTGTTCAGCGAACCCGCCGGGGGCCGGTCCCCGCGCGAGATCGCGAAGTCGTTGGTGGCGACCACCTTTCCCGATACCCGGACCGCCTACGAGATCCCCAACGCGATGGTCGGCTACGAGGCGGGCTACGGCGAAGTCGCCGACTGTTGGCCGCAGGGCGCCAACAGCAACTATCTGCGCATGCGGGTGCTGGTGATGGTCGCGGTGAAGAACGACCTGGCGTTGGTCGCCGCGGCGGTGGGGCCTTACCACCAGTTCGGCCCGGATTTCGGGTTCGGTAAACCGTCGGGCGCGAATCTCCAAATCGCCTTGGACATGGGCAAATACGTCAACAGTTTCAGCTGGCGCGGGGACCCGCCCCGGTGACGCTCAGATCGAGCCGTTGAACAGGCAGAGCCAGGTGGCGATCAGCATGGTGACCGCCAGTATCCCGGTCACGACCACGTGAGCCAGAAGATGCGTTCGGTCTCTCATTGCGGCGACGCTAGGGACGCCACCTGAGAACCTTCTGACAGCGCCTGCAGAATCGGCTGTCACCCGGGGCGTCCCGACGCCGAACGGCGGGCTTACACCGACGATGTGACCTTCGCCGCAGCGTGCTCGGGCATCGGCTCGTAGCGGGCGAAGGTCCTGGTGAACGTGCCCGCGCCGTGGGCCAGCGAGCGCAGATCGATGGCGTAGCGGGTGAGTTCGACCTCGGGGATCTCGGCCTTGACCAGTGTGCGGTCGTCGCCGACCTTTTCGGTGCCCAGCACCCGACCCCGTCGCCCGGCCAGATCGCCCATGATCGATCCGACGAAATCGTCGGGAATCAGCACCGACACCTCGTCGACGGGTTCGAGCAGGTTGATCTTCGTGGCCGCGGCCGCCTCCCGCAGGGCCAGCGCCCCCGCCATCTGAAAGGCGAAGTCCGACGAGTCGACGCTGTGGGCCTTACCGTCGAACAGCGTGACGCGGACGTCGACGACGGGGTAGCCGGGGCCGACGCCCTTCTCCATCTGCGCCCGCACGCCCTTCTCGACGCTCGGGATGAACTGCCGGGGCACCGCGCCGCCGACCACCTTGTCGACGAACTCGAAACCGGCACCCTCGGGCAGCGGCTCGACCTCGATGTCACATACCGCGTACTGGCCGTGTCCGCCGGACTGTTTGACGTGCCTGCCGTGGCCTTTTGCCTTGCCGCCGAACGTTTCTCGTAGTGGAATGCGCAACTCGACGGTGTCGACGGCGACGCCGTAGCGACGCGAGAGTGCGTCGAGGACGACGCTGGCGTGCGCTTCGCCCATGGTCCAGAGCACGATCTGGTGCGTCTCGGGGTTCTGCTCGATGCGCAGCGTCGGGTCCTCGGCGGCCAACCGCTGCAGCCCGCCGGACAGTTTGTCCTCGTCGGTCTTGGCCCTCGGTTGCACCGCGATGGGCAGCAGCGGTTCGGGCATGCTCCACGGCCGCAGCACGAGCGGATCGGCCTTGTCGGACAGCGTGTCGCCGGTTTCGGCGCGGCTGAGCCGCCCGATCGCGCAGATGTCGCCGGCGATCACCGACGGTGCGGGCCGCTGCTGCTTGCCGAGCGGGAACGACAGCGAGCCGATGCGCTCGTCCTCGTCGTGGTCCTCGTGCGCGGCCAGCGAACCGGTCAGCGAGCCGCTACCGCCGAAGAACGACGAGAAGTGGCCGGACACATGGACCGTCGAGTCGGGTGTGATGGTCCCCGAGAACACCCGCACCAGGCTGACCCGTCCCACATAGGGGTCGGACGTGGTCTTGACGACCTCGGCGAGCAGCGGACCGTTCGGGTCACACGGAAGCTCGGCGCGAGGCTTGCCCTGCGGCGTGAAGACCTCGGGCAGCCGGTGCTCGGGCGGCGGGGGGAATCCTGCGGTGATGATCTCGAGCAACTCGAGCGTGCCGACGGCAGTGCCGCTGCAGACCGGAAGCGCGGGAAAAAACGTCGCCCTGGCGACGGCCTTCTCCAGATCGTCGATGAGCACCGACTGGTCGATCTCCTCGCCACCGAGGTAGCGCTCCATGAGCGTCTCGTCCTCGGACTCCTCGATGATGCCCTCGATCAGTGCGCCGCGGTGCTCGGAGATCGCGTCACCGTACGAGGCGTCGGGATCGTGGGTGTCGGTGCGCCTGCCGTCGGCGTATTCGTAGTGCGTCTGCGACAGCAGCCCGATCAGCCCCGTGCACGGCGACTCGGCTTGGTTGCCGGCCGGCTTCGCCCGCCCGGCGGGCAGGTACAGCGGGAGCACCTTGTCGCCGAACGCCTGCTGTGCGGATGCCAACGCATTGGCGTAGTTCGCGCGGGCGTGGTCGAGCTTGGTGATGACGACGGCGCGCGGCATGCCGACCTGGTCGCACTCGTGCCACAGCGCCTTGGTGGGTTCGTCGACTCCCTCGTTCGCGGCGATGACGAACAGCGCACAATCCGCGGCACGCAGCCCCGCGCGCAGTTCGCCGACGAAGTCCGCGTAACCGGGTGTGTCGATGAGGTTCACCTTGATGCCGTCGTGGCGCAGCGACGCGAGTGCCAGGCCCACGGAACGTTGTTGGGAGATCTCGGCCTCGTCGCTGTCGCACACCGTGCTGCCGTCCTGCACGGAACCCGCTCTGGTGAGGACGCCCGAGGCCACCAGGAGCGCCTCGACGAGTGTTGTCTTGCCGCCACCCGATGGGCCCACCAGCACCACGTTGCGGATGGCGGCCGGACTGTCCGCGGTCGGGGCGGCTCCGGCGCCCTGGGAATTTGTCGTCTTGTCAGCCATGACGTTCCCTTCCACGACGGCTGTCAGCCGCCAAAGTGTGTGTTACACCACAATTCCCCTTACGGTGAGCGAACACAAGGGATTCGGAGAATCTGCGCTCAGGCCTGCCAGGAGGCCCACTTCGCGATGGCCACGCTGACCACCGGACCGTCGAGGGCGATCCGCTGATACTGCGGATACTTGCCGCGCAGCAACGTGTATCCGGTCGCCAATTCTTCTCCGCTGTAGTGGATTTCGGCGCGGCCGTCGGCGCGCACCCACCACAGCCGGCTCCAGTCGTCCCCGTAGTGATCGACCAGCATGCTCACCTGCGGGTTGCCCTCGATGTTGCTCAACCGCCGCAGCTTGCGCGTCGACTTCCGCTTGGCGTCGACGGCGGTGTAGGCCACCCCGGCATGCACGGCGAACACCACGGGCACCACGTGCGGAGATCCGTCGGGTCCCACGGTGGCGAGCGTCGCGACGGGCGCCGCGGCGAACATGGCCTCGGGCTCGAATGCGGCCATGCGCCCAGCCTATTCGGTTCGGCCAGGGTGGGCACGGCCTCGCTACCGGTCGCCCGCTCCCCCCCGACCCACAGGTGCGAACGGGAATCCGCCATCCGGTACACAGGTTGAATTCATTGTTCGAAACCTGCGAGACGTCGTCTTCTGCGGACCCGCCCCGCATCAGTGAAGGAGAACGACGATGAGAACTCGACTGATCACAACCCTGGCGATGGCGGCGGGCGCCGCCGCGATCGGCTTCGCCCCGGTGGCCGGCGCCGCGCCGACGGGCTGCGCCTACACCGGCGGTGCGGTGGCATGCCAGACCCCGGGCAACGTCCAGATCACCGCCCAGCCCGGACAGGCCTCAGCGGACGCCGCCCAGCTGCAGTACCGTTCTACGGGCCGTACGGCTTCGTCATCCGCCACGACATCCATCACGACGCCGGGCACCATCACCGCTGACTCTGGGCGGGCCGCTGCGGGGCCACGCTGATCGGCGATCGCGTCACGGGGGTGCGGGTCACCCCGATCTCGGGGCCGCGGCCGGTCCTCGGCGGAGGATTGCGCGGACGGTAGGTCCCCGGCGGCGGTGGCGCTGCCGGGGGAGCCGTCTCCTCACGCGGAGGGGGAGGCGGTGCCGGTGGCGGTGTCTCGTTGCGCGGCGAGGGGGTGCGCGCCGGAGCGGTCGTCTGGACGGTGGGGCGGGCCGGTCTGTCGTCGCGGTCGACGGGTTTCGCGGGCGTGTAGAACACGAGCAACGCAACGGAGACGACGAGCGCGATGGCCGCGATCGCGGCGGCGATCAGAACGCCGAGACTGAACTTGGTCCGATACCAGGGCGGCGGCGCGGGCTCGAAGTACCAGGTGTCTTCGTCGAACGCGTCGAATCGCATGTCCCGGCCGGGCGCCTTCTCCGGATCGAAGTAGTCGGCCGTCGCATCCGCCCCCGAATCGGCGGCATCCGCGACGTCGACCTCGTCTTCGATCAGGTAGTCGAAGTCCCCCGAGGCTTCGCGTTGCGCCACATGAGAATGCTAACGCCGGGCCGCGCGGGTGGCCCGGCAAACTCCGATGGAAGTTACCCAACGTCGCTGTCACCGCGATAGGGTTTCGAGCGCCTCGCATCGAGTCATTCATCGCGGTGACCCGATGCGGTAACCGCTGCGCCACCGCGCTGTTCTGAAATTATCGGAAGGTTCGGCAATGAAGATCACGAGTCTGGCGGCCGCGTTCGCCGCATCCGTTCTGCTGCTGGCCGGTTCGGTTGCGTGCGCGCCACCGCAGAAGAGCGGGGAGGGCGAGCAGACGCAGTCCGGTGTCAAGGCATCCGAAGCCACCTCGGCCGAGGACTTCGGCGGCATCGACGGACTCGTGGAGGCGGCCAAGAAGGAGGGTGAGCTCAATGTCATTGCGTTGCCCCCAGATTGGGCGAACTACGGCGCGATCATCAAGGCGTTCTCCGACAAGTACGGCATCAAGGTCAATTCGGCGCAGCCCGACGCGTCGAGTCAGGACGAGATCAACGCCGCCAATCAGCAGAGGGGCAGGAGTACGGCCCCCGACGTCTTCGATCTCGGGCAGTCGGTCGCATTGGCCAACACCGCGATGTTCGCGCCTTACAAGGTGGTCAATTTCGATGACATCCCCGCGGCGTTCAGGGATCCGGACGGAACCTGGGTCAACGACTACGGCGGTTACATGTCCATCGGTTACGACTCGGCCAAGGTGCCGCCGGTGACGCGAGTCGACGACCTACTCAAGCCGGAGTACCGCGGGAAGGTGGCGCTCAACGGCGATCCGACCCAGGCGGGCGCGGCGTTCTCCGGTGTGCTGATGGTCGCGTTGTCCCAGGGTGGATCGGTCGACGACATCGCGCCGGGCGTCGAGTTCTTCCGAAAGTTGGCCGACGCGGGCAACTTCCTTCCCGTCGACCCGACGCCGGCCACCATCGGGTCCGGCCAGACCCCGGTCGTCATCGACTGGAATTACACCAATGCGGCCGAGACCAAGAAGCTGCCGTCGTGGCAGGTGCTGGTGCCGCCGAACTACGCCGTGGCCGGCTTCTACTATCAGGCGATCAACAAGGACGCGCCGCATCCGGCTGCCGCTCGGCTGTGGCAGGAATTCCTCTACAGCGACGAGGGACAGAACCTCTTTGCGCTCGGCGGCGTGCGACCGGTCCGCGCCGACAACATGGCCGCCGACGGCACGTTGGACAAGGCCGCCGCGGCGTCCTTGCCGGTCATCGACGGCCCCGTGACGGTGCCGTCACCGCAGCAGACCGAAGCGGCCACCAAGTACCTGTCCGAGCACTGGGCCGCCGCGATCGGCTGAGCCGCACAGGGGAGGATCGAGTCTGAAGAGGCTGCGGGACACCGCAAGAGACACCGTGCCGCTGCTGCCGTTCCTGACGGTGGTGGTGATCTTCCTGCTCATTCCGACCGTGACGGTGATCGTCAACGCGTTCTTCGCCGACGGCGCGTTCTCACTCGATCGCATCAACGCGTTGTTCTCCGGCGCGGCCCTGTCGGCGTTGGGCAAGAGCGTGGTGCTGTCGGCCAGCACCGCGCTCCTCGGGGCGACGTTCGGTGCGGTGCTGTCGTGGCTGATCGTGTCGAGTGCGCCGACGTCGATGGTGCGGCGTGCCGTGCTGGCATTGTGCAGCGTGCTCGCGCAGTTCGGCGGTGTCGCACTGGCTTTCGCGTTTCTGGCGACGATCGGGCTGAACGGCGTGCTGACGTTGTGGGTTCAGCAACTCTTCGATTGGAACCTGGCCGCGTCCGGGTGGCTGTACGGGTTGCCCGGCCTGATCCTCGTCTACACGTACTTCCAGATCCCGCTGATGGTGATCGTGTTCGTCCCCGCGCTCGAGGGCCTGCGCGAACAGTGGCGTGAAGCGGCGCTGAGCCTGGGGGCGTCGCGCCTGCAGTATTTCCGTGAGGTGGTCGTGCCGCTGTTGACGCCGGCGTTCCTGGGGTCGGCGTTGTTGTTGTTCGCCAACGCATTCGCGGCGTATGCGACGGCCGCGGCGTTGGTCAGCCAGGGCAGCCCGATCGTGCCACTGTTGATCAGGGCCGCGCTCACCAGTGAGGTGGTGCTGGGGCAGACCGGGTTCGCGTATGCGCTGGCGCTGGAGATGATCGTCGTCGTGGCGGTGGTGATGGCGGTGTACAACAGGATGGTACGACGCTCGGCGAGGTGGCTCCGATGACGGTCGGCGCCAGCGTGATTCGAGCCGCTTTGTGGGTGCTCTTCGGTCTGTTCTTCCTGTTTCCCCTCTATGCGATGGCGGACTTCTCGACGCGCAACCTGGCGGCGGGCGGTCGGACGCTGCGGGCGTGGGCCAACCTGATCGCCGACGACGCGCTGTATCAGGCGATCGTGGTCTCGCTGCTGCTCGCGGTGTTCACCGTGCTCGCGATGCTGGTCATTCTGTTGCCGACGATGATCTGGGTACGCCTGCGGGCGTCGTGGGCCGAGGGTGTCGTCGAGTTCCTGTGCTTGTTGCCGTTGACGATTCCGGCGTTGGTCATCGTCGTCGGCCTGCGAAACGTGTATCTCTGGGTGACGTACTTTCTCGGCGAATCGGCGTTGACGCTGACGTTCGTCTACATCGTGTTGGTGTTCCCGTTCGCCTACCGCGCGCTGGACGCGGCGCTGTCATCGATCGACCTGCGGACGCTCACCGAGGCCGCGCGGTCGCTGGGCGCCGGATGGGCGACGACCATCCTACGGGTCGTGGTGCCAAACATCTGGCCGGGAATCCTGTCGGCGTCGTTCATCTCGATCGCCGTCGTCCTCGGTGAGTACACGATCGCCTCGCTCAGCGGCTATCAGACGCTGCAGGTGCAGATCGTGACGATCGGCAAGGCCGACGGGCCGACCTCAGTGGCCGCGTCGTTGGCGGTGCTGCTGCTGGGTTTCGTTCTGCTGATGGGCCTTTCGCTGCTCACGCGCGGCCGCCGTCGAGTCCAGGGAGTGACCGCATGACCGCCGGAGTAGCCGTCGAGCTGAACGACCTGACCCGGATCTACGGAACGGTCAAGGCGCTCGACGGTTTGACCCTGCGCATCGAACCGGGCGAACTCGTTGCGCTGCTTGGCCCTTCGGGCTGCGGTAAGACCACCGCGCTGCGCATCCTCGCCGGGCTGGACAAGGCGACGGCCGGAACGGTGTCCGTCGACGGTCGCGACGTCAGCGGGGTACCGGCGAACAAACGCGACATCGGGATGGTGTTTCAGGCCTACAGCCTGTTTCCTCACCTGACGGTGCTCGACAACGTCGCGTTCGGGCTCAAGATGCGGGGTACCTCCAAACGCGACCGGTTGTCCCGGGCCGCCGACATGCTGGACCTGGTCGGGCTCTCGGCGCACAAGGACAAGTACGCCAGCGAGTTGTCGGGTGGCCAGCAGCAGCGGGTCGCGCTGGCGCGGGCATTGGCGATCCAGCCCCGCGTGCTGCTGCTCGACGAGCCGCTGTCGGCGTTGGACGCCAAGGTCCGGTCGCAGTTGCGCGACGAGATCCGGCGCGTGCAGTTGGAGATCGGTACGACGACGCTGTTCGTCACCCACGATCAGGAGGAGGCGCTCGCGGTGGCCGACCGCGTCGGCGTAATGAGCCAGGGCAAGCTCGAACAGGTCGCCGCGCCCGCCGACCTCTACGCCAACCCGGCGACCCCCTTCGTCGCAGAGTTCGTCGGCCTGAACAACAAAGTGCCCGCGACGGTTTCGGACGGGCGCGCCGAAGTCCTCGGCACGTCGGTGCCGACGCTGGCGGGTTCGGTGCCGGCCGGGCCCGGCCTGGCGATGGTCCGGCCCGAGTCGGTGACGGTGACGGCCGGTCCGACCGGCACGTCGACGGTCAGCTCGGTGGCGTTCCTCGGCGCGATCTCCCGCGTCTACGCCGCGACGGCGGACGGCGCCGTGATCAGCGCGCAGATGGCCAGTTCGGCGGCGCGCGGCTTCGCGCCCGGCGACACCGTCACCCTCGGCGTCGATTCCGACGGCGTGCTCGTCGTGCCGGCCTAGACGTCCTTGACGGGTTCGATGCCGAGGTCGCGGTACGTGACCAGCGCGGCGAACGGCACGCCGCGCGCGGCGAAGCGCTTGGCGGCGATGTCGCCGCGGTCCACCATCGGGATCACGCCGGTGACGACGGCTCCCACGTCGGTGACCCGGTCGAACGCGATCTCGGTCGAGCCGCCGGTGCTGATCACGTCGTCGACCAGCAGCACCCGCGTGCCGGCTTCCAGGCGGGTGCCCTCGATCCACTGCTCGCGACCGCGTTTCTTCTGCTCCTTGCGCACCGAGAACCACGCCTTGCCGGTCACCATCGCCACGCCGTGCGCCAGCGGATCGGCCCCCATCGTCAGGCCGCCGACGGCGTCGAACTCGATACCCCGGCTCTCGGCCAACTCCGCGACCGCGCGGCTGACGATGGTCAACCGCTCGCCGGTGTCGATGGCGAACTTGCCGTCGATGTAGTCGTGGCTGAGTTGGCCGCTGGCCAGCCGGAACGGCTCCTCGCGGCGCTCGTGCCCGCGGGTGGCGATCAGGTCGAACGCCGCTTGCCAGGTGGCCGGTCGCCCGGAGGAAGCCGCAGTCATGGGGTGATCGTATTTCAGCCGCCCCGCGCCATGCGGGTCAGCTCGACGGCGGCCGAACGCAATTCGTCGAAGGAGTCGAGCGGCTCGCGATACCCGATGCGGGTGTAGGCCAGGCCGCGGTCGGTGGTCAGCCGCAGGTCGAGGCCGTAGCGGTCCGCGCCGGTGCAGGTCGCCGCGGTGGTGTCCGGGTAGCCGCCCAGCGTCTTGGCCATCGCGACCAGTGCGTCGGCGTGGTCGGCGTTCAGATGCGCGATCGCCCCCGCCGCGCGCGGTTGGACCGGATCGGGTTCGGCGGCCGAATACGCCTCACCCGTCGTCGAATCCATCCGGCCGTAGCCGCCGACCCAGCGCACGCGTCGCACCCGCAGCACCCACAGCGTGAAGTCGCTGTAGTCGATGTAGTACTTGGCGGCCGCGACGGCGGACAGGTGCGCCTCGCGCGCGGCGGCGAATTCGTCGCCGGCGGGGCGCTCCACCACCCCGGCCAGCGTGATCCGTCCGCTGGCCAACGGATCGGACTCCGACGTCGGCGCGACGATCGCGAGGCTCGCCCGCGGGTCGGCGAGAAGGTTGCGGCCGTGCTCGGCGAGATTGGACACGCACAGCACCGGGGCGCCGTCGAGCAGCCCGTACGTCACGAACGACGCCCATGGATCGCCGTCGGCCGTCAGGGTCGCCAGGGTTGCGGTGTTGGTGGACGCGGAGATGGTCCGGGCTTCTTCGGCGGCCGACGGGCGCGCGGGATTGACGACGTCCGTCAGCGGCGGAGGTATCGACGGCGCGTCGCCCGGGTCGCCGTGATCACGAGTGGCCACGCCCGAACCATACCCAGAGAGTTCGGCCGATTCGTTTCTCCGTCACATGGGTAGGTTGAACACGGTATGGAACTACACACCGGTGCCAGGACATCCGACGGACCCGCCGACCACGATCCGGCGGAGGGCAGTCACGTCGAGGACGGTGTCGTCGAGCACCCCACCGCCGAAGACTTCGGCCACGCCCGGATCCTGCCCGAGGACCGCACGTGGTTCAAACGCGCCGTCTTCTACGAGGTGTTGGTTCGCGCGTTCTACGACTCCAACTCCGACGGCATCGGGGATCTGCGTGGTCTGACCGAGCAACTCGACTACGTGAAGTGGCTTGGCGTGGACTGTCTTTGGCTGCCGCCGTTCTACGATTCGCCGCTGCGTGACGGCGGCTACGACATCCGCGACTTCTACAAGGTGCTGCCCGAATTCGGCACCGTCGACGACTTCGTCGAGCTACTGGACGCCGCGCACCGGCGCGGCATCCGCGTCATCACCGACCTCGTCATGAACCACACGTCCGATCAGCACGCGTGGTTCCAGGAGTCGCGCCGCGACCCCGACGGGCCCTACGGCGACTTCTACGTGTGGAGCGACACCAGCGACAAGTACCCCGATGCGCGGATCATCTTCGTCGACACCGAGGAGTCCAACTGGACCTTCGACCCGGTGCGGCGGCAGTTCTACTGGCACCGCTTCTTCAGCCACCAGCCCGACCTGAACTACGACAACCCGGCCGTGCAAGAGGCGATGCTCGACGTCCTACGGTTCTGGCTCGACCTCGGCATCGACGGATTCCGGCTGGACGCCGTGCCGTACCTGTTCGAGCGGGAGGGCACCAACTGTGAGAACCTGCCCGAGACGCACGCGTTTCTCAAGCACTGTCGCAAGGTGATCGACGACGAGTACCCCGGCCGCGTGCTGTTGGCCGAGGCGAACCAGTGGCCCGCCGACGTCGTCGAGTACTTCGGCGATCCGGACACCGGCGGCGACGAATGCCACATGGCGTTCCACTTTCCACTGATGCCGCGGATCTTCATGGCCGTTCGGCGCGAATCGCGGTTCCCGATCTCGGAGATCCTGGCGCAGACACCCGACATCCCGGAGATGGCGCAGTGGGGCATCTTCCTTCGCAACCACGACGAGTTGACGTTGGAGATGGTCACCGACGAAGAGCGCGACTACATGTACTCCGAGTACGCCAAGGATCCGCGGATGAAGGCCAACGTCGGGATCCGCCGACGATTGGCGCCGCTGCTGGACAACGACCGCAACCAGATGGAGTTGTTCACCGCGCTGCTGCTGTCGCTGCCCGGTTCGCCGGTGCTGTACTACGGCGACGAGATCGGGATGGGCGACATCATCTGGCTCGGTGACCGCGACGCGGTGCGCACTCCGATGCAATGGACGCCCGACCGCAACGCGGGCTTCTCGACCGCGACGCCTGGGCGCGTGTATCTACCGCCGAACCAGGACGCGATCTACGGCTATCAAGCGGTCAACGTCGAGGCGCAGCGCGACATCTCGACGTCGCTGTTGAACTGGACCCGCACGATGCTCGCGGTGCGCAGCCGCCACGAGGCCTTCGCCATCGGCAGCTTTCACGAGCTGGGCGGCTCGAACCCGTCGGTGCTGACCTACGTCCGCGAGATCGAGAAGGACGACGGCGCGACCGACACCGTGCTCTGCGTCAACAACCTCTCGCGCTTCCCTCAGCCGATCGAGTTGAACCTGCAGGCCTACAACGGATATACGCCGGTCGAGATGACCGGATACGTGGAATTCCCCCGCATCGGCCAGTTGCCTTATCTCCTGACCCTGCCCGGCCACGGGTTCTACTGGTTCTCGCTGAAGCCGCCCAGCCCAGAGCCTGGAGAACAGTCATGAACCTTCCGTTCCACGAGTGGCTGCCACAGCAACGGTGGTATGCCGGCCGCAGCCGGGAGTTGGCCTCGGTGCAGCAAGCCGCGTACACCGGTCTGCGCGACGATCTCGACCTGGTCCTGCTCGACGTCTCCTACACCGACGGCTCCAGTGAGCGTTATCAGGTGCTGTTGCGGTGGAACACCGGTCCCATCGAGGAGTACGCGGAGGTCGCGACCATCGGCGCCGACGATGACCGCACCGCCTACGACGCCCTGTACGACCCGGGCGCGGCGAAGTATCTGCTGTCGCTGATCGACTCGTCGGCGACGGTGGGCGACGGCGCCGACGCGGTGCGCTTCGTCAAGGAGCCCGGCGTGGAGTTGCCGCTCGACGCCGCGCCGCGGGTCTTCTCGGCCGAGCAGAGCAACACCAGCGTGGTGTTCGAGGAGAAGGCGATCCTCAAGCTCTTCCGCCGGATCACGCCGGGAACGAACCCGGACATCGAGCTGAACCGCGTGCTGGCCCGCGCCGGCAATCCGCATGTGGCGCGGCTGCTGGGGTCGTTCGAGACCAGCTGGGCCGGCGGCGAGGACGGCGAACCGTGCGCGCTGGGAATGGTGACGGAGTTCGCCGCGACCTCGGCCGAGGGCTGGGACATGGCCACGGCCAGCACCCGCGACCTGTTCGCCGAGGGAGACCTGTACGCCGACGAGGTCGGTGGGGATTTCGCGGGCGAGTCGTATCGGCTCGGCGAGGCGGTGGCGTCGGTGCACGCCACGCTGGCCGACGAATTGGGCACGGAGACCACGCCGTTCCCGGCCGACACCGCGCTGGAGCGGTTGGCGTCGGCGATCAAGTCCGTCCCCGATCTCGAGCAGTACGCGCCGCTGATCGAGGAGCGGTACCGCAAGCTGTCCGAGGAGACGGTCACGGTGCAGCGCATCCACGGCGATCTTCATCTCGGCCAGGTGCTGCGCATTCCGGAGGGCTGGCTGCTGATCGACTTCGAGGGTGAGCCCGGCCAGCCGCTCGAGGAACGGCGCCGACCGGACTCGCCGCTGCGCGATGTCGCCGGGGTGTTGCGGTCCTTCGAATACGCCGCCTACCAACGGCTGATGGAACAGTCCTCCGACGAGGACCACGACCGCCAGCTCGCGGCGCGGGCCCGAGAATGGGTGGACCGCAACGCCGCATCGTTCTGCGAGGGTTACGCCGAGATCTCCGGCGCCGACCCACGCGACTCCGGCCAGCTGCTGGCGGCCTACGAGTTGGACAAGGCGGTGTACGAAGCGGCGTACGAGGCGCGGTTCCGGCCCAGTTGGCTGCCGATTCCGCTGAAGTCGATCGCGCGCATCGTCGGCTGATCTGCGGACCCGTGGCCAAGTACACGCTCAACGACGCCGCGATGGCCAAGGCACGCGAGCTGATCGATGCGCACCAATACGTGCTCGACAGCGACTGGGGTGAGGTGCAACCGCGCGCCGAGGCGCAGAACGCCTACCTCGAGACGCACTCCTGGGACGATTACGCCTGCTGGCATCTCGGCCTGACCGAGGGCGCCCGCGACGAGACGAAGGCGCGGTACGCGTTCGTCTACGGCGACTTCCGGCGGCTGCACCGGTCGGGGCTGATCGCCTGCGTCTACCGCGCATCGGAGTGGCGGCACAAGGACGTCGAACTCGCCGCACACCAGTTGCTGCAGTACCTCGACGCCAAGACCGGGCTCAAACCGTCCCGGCCTATCGGCGAAGCATGAGGTCGAGCACGCGCTCGCTCAACCAGGCGGGTTCGCGCGGCGCCGCACCGACCCCGTGCAGCAGGCCGACACCCGTGGCGAACAGCAGCGCCGAACGCAGATCGGCCTCGCTCGGATCGAACCCGTAGTCGACGAGCGCCTCCCGCACGGCGCCCAGGACCCGTCCGTCGCTCTGCTGGACGCTGGCCAGCACGGTCGCATCGGTCAACGACCAGACGCGCATGGCCCGCTCGAGCGCCCAGTGGTCGGGGCACATCAGCGTCTGGATCATCACGGCCAACCGGGTGCGGGGATCGGCGTCGCGCATGTCCTCGAAGCGCCGCCGGCGCTCGTCGTGGAGGTTGCCCCATGCGCGGGCCAGCGCGTCCCGGTAGGCGGGCATGTCGGCGAAGTGCCAGTAGAAGCTGCCCTTGGTGACGTCGAGGCGGTCGCACAGGCGGCCGATCCGCAGCGCGCCGGGTCCGCCGTCGGCGAGCACGTCGAAGCCAGCCTGGATCCAGTCTTGTGCGGTCATGCGGCGGCCTGTGCTGGGAGGCGCCGTCATGGAGGGCAGCTTACGACCACTTCGGCGCCTTTACTGACACTCGCGAAAATATTGGCGGGCGCGAGTCGCGGGGCCGCGCTCGTCGAAAAGTCACCGGGAACACGCTGGGAAGACGGCAACCGTGGCCGCCGGTAGGCGCCGCCGCTCATCGGCTCCTACTCGCCTCGCCGGGCGTGTTACAACTCTGGCTGTCAGTCGCGACGGCCACGGTTGCTGTGAGGCAAACCGTAGCACACAAGGCGTCCCGCGTCAGGCATTTCGTCTGTCAAGAACGGTGTCGCACAGTCGGTTTCGGCTCGTGTCCGCTGTCTGTCGCGGCGGTGAAGGCGCGGCTCGACGGCAACAACGATTCCCGCCACGGGGGGCGTGGCGTTTAGCGATCCGGCAGGTGGGCAACCGAACAACTGTGAGCGCAAATCCGGACCCAGGCTATTCACCCAACGACGGCGGCGGCGTCGGCGACACGCTGCGCCCGACGGAGGCGTTCGATTCCGACGACGTCCGCAACGACGACGGCGACGAAATCGTCGACCCGCCAGAGCGGTGGCATGAAGCCGACAAGATCAACGCCGAGGGCGAGGTCGACGAGAGCCTCGACGAGAAACTCGCCGCCGAAGAACCCGACCAACCCGAACTGAATGAGCCGATGAGCGAGCCCAGCGGCGACACCGAGGTGCGCGCCGACGATCAGGTGGACCGCATCGACCCCGAGCAGCACGGCCGCGACGAGGGCCAGGTCGACGGCGCACCCGAGGACGGCGACTCGTTCTTCCCGGTCGTCGAATAGCCGGGACCTTCGACCGTGGGGTCGCCTCCGAGCCTCGGCGGCCCCACCCCTTCTCTTGGCCGCCGAAACCGAACTTCTGCTCGAGAATCTCTGGATTTCTCGCGCACAAGCTCAGTTTCGCGACTTGTGTGGGCCAAGCGCCGCCTACTCTTCGGTGGTCGCCTGCAGCACCTGAACCGAGCGCGCGGCGACGGTCACCTTCTGCCCGGCGCCGACCGGTTCCGCTTCATCGTCGGTGTCGGCCGACGTGTCGATCACCGCGACCCAGGAATCACCGAACTTCTTCTCCGGCATCGCGAAATCGATCGGCTCGTAGTGCGCGTTGAAGCACAGCACGAACGAGTCGTCGACGATGCGCTGACCGCGCACGTCGCGGTCGGGGATGCCGTTGCCGTTGAGGTACACCGCGATTGACTTGGCGTATCCGGTTTCCCAGTCCTCGTCACCCATCTCGGACCCGTCGGGCGCGAACCAGGCGATGTCGGGCAACCCGTCACCGCCACGCTGGCGTACCGGGCGCCCGGAGAAGAACCGGCGCCGGCGGAACACCGGGTGCGCGGCGCGCAGCGCCGACACTTTGCGGGTGAACTCCATCAGATCGGTGTCGGCGCTGTTCCAGTCGATCCACGACAGCTCGTTGTCCTGGCAGTAGACGTTGTTGTTGCCCTGCTGCGTGCGCCCGAGTTCGTCGCCGTGGGCGATCATCGGCACGCCCTGTGAAAGCAGCAGCGTCGTAAGGAAATTGCGCTGTTGGCGTGCGCGCAGCGCGTTCACCTCGGGGTCGTCGGTCGGCCCCTCGACGCCGCAGTTCCAGGACCGATTGTGGCTTTCGCCGTCGTTGTTGTCCTCACCGTTGTCTTCGTTGTGTTTCTCGTTGTAGGACACCAGATCGCGCAGCGTGAAGCCGTCGTGGGCGATCACGAAATTGATGGAGGCGACGGGCCGCCGACCGGTCTGCTCGTAGAGATCGGCCGAACCGGTTAAGCGGTAAGCCAATTCGTCGAGTGTGGCGGG
>NZ_CVTB01000121.1 GCF_001050015.1 Mycolicibacterium malmesburyense | reverse complement strand
AAAGCACAAGCAGAAAGTAGGCAGACTCTGGTTTTGGGGGTATATGCTCGAGAATTTCCAGGGGGACTCCTGAAGCTCGATCCCGCCTTTGCGTATGCCGAGCCTCCTTCCTCATGACCTTTGTCATGGGCGGAGTTCCTCACGGGCTCCCAGCAGTGATGGAATTCCAGTTGAGCTATTCCAGATCCTGAAAGATGATGCTGTGGAAAGTGCTGCACTCAATATGCAATATGCAATATGCACTCAATATGCAATATGCC
>NZ_CVTB01000120.1 GCF_001050015.1 Mycolicibacterium malmesburyense | reverse complement strand
CGGGGCTGGCCGCGCCGGCGGTCGACGATATCGCGTATGTGATTTACACCTCGGGTACGACCGGTGCTCCGAAGGGGGTGGCGGTTACTCATCAGAATGTGACGCGGTTGTTCGAACGGCTCGAGGTGGGTCTGAGGATGGGCCCTGACCAGGTGTGGTCGCAGTGCCATTCGTATGCGTTTGACTATTCGGTGTGGGAGATCTGGGGTGCGCTGTTGCATGGCGGTCGCCTGGTGGTGGTCGCTGATGAGGTGACTCGTT
>NZ_CVTB01000119.1 GCF_001050015.1 Mycolicibacterium malmesburyense | reverse complement strand
ATAAAAATGAAAATATTACTAAAATAACTGAGCAAAATTAAATTTATAAGTTAATTAAAAAAGATTTTAATATAGTTTATATGAATTAGGCAAAATTTTTCTCTGACTGTTTAATAAAAACAACGCATTTAGAAAATAAATAAATGCAAATCCTGCTCAATGAATATTTAAATTGCTGTAGTATTTTGACTATACAAAGGTATTGAAATAAGATTTTAATTGAATGCTAAGAGAATGGAATTTCAGGGAAAAACTTTATTTA
>NZ_CVTB01000118.1 GCF_001050015.1 Mycolicibacterium malmesburyense | reverse complement strand
GTCCCCACAAGCTGCCGCTTCCGCTCGGCAAAACGACGGGGTAAAGAACGACCCTCGGAACTGTGTAGGGGCTGCCATAGCTGTTGCCCCAGAGGCCACCGTTTCCACCAAATCCGCTCAGTCCATTTCCGATACCGTATCCGCCACCGAAACCGCTTCCGACACTGCTCAGCCAACTTCCGCCCCCTTTCCGTCCCAGCCACCATTGGGTCCCCACAAGCTGCCGCTTCCGCTCGGCAAAACGACGGGGTAAAGAACGACCCT
>NZ_CVTB01000117.1 GCF_001050015.1 Mycolicibacterium malmesburyense | reverse complement strand
TCGGTCTCGGCATTCCTGCTGAACCGCTCTTCCGATCTGGAGGTAAGCATAAACACGCACTATGCCGTTCTTCTCATGTATATATATATACAGGCAACACGCAGATATAGGTGCGACGTGAACAGTGAGCTGTATGTGCGCAGCTCGCGTTGCATTTTCGGAAGCGCTCGTTTTCGGAAACGCTTTGAAGTTCCTATTCCGAAGTTCCTATTCTCTAGAAAGTATAGGAACTTCAGAGCGAGATCGGAAGAGCGGTTCAGCAGGAA
>NZ_CVTB01000116.1 GCF_001050015.1 Mycolicibacterium malmesburyense | reverse complement strand
AGGTCAAACGTGTGCTCTTCCGATCTGGAGCAGTAAACTTTCTCATAAACCGAACCAAACAAAATTGCTCACCTCCCTTATCGCAAGTGAAACGTAATCTTCATCAGGTGCATCTCCCATAGAACGTCTTCTGTTCCAGGGTGACTCACAATCGTCCCCAGTTCAGCCAGGAATTTGGAGCAGTTTGGTCTCACTCTTTGGTAGCGACCCCTATGGATTCTCCTTCCGCAGCCCTTACTCTGGACGGTTTGGTTCCCCATACAGCAGCTTT
>NZ_CVTB01000115.1 GCF_001050015.1 Mycolicibacterium malmesburyense | reverse complement strand
ATTATTCATAAACAGAAACCATGCTTCAACGTTCTTCTCGTCCTCGTTCAAATTCTGCGCCGCAGTACCCACGCAAGTGAAGTCGTTACCCCAAACTGGGTCGTTCTTGTAGGTGGCTTTTATCAAGTCGTAATTCTCTTCAACGAGTTTTTGGAGATGCTTCCAGGCGTCTTGGTGTTCCCCGTTTGCCGCTTCATCCGCCCAAACTGGCTTATCGGCTTTAACTTGGCTGAGAGCTAAGACGAAGGCAAGAGAGAGCAGAAGCTTCATG
>NZ_CVTB01000114.1 GCF_001050015.1 Mycolicibacterium malmesburyense | reverse complement strand
GATCACGTGACTATCATGTAGTGATCACGTGACTTAATGGCGCTGATCATGTGACTGATCATGCGCTGATCATGTTTGCTATCATACACTGATCATGTGCCTCTGGAGGCAATAAACAAAGAGCTGAGTAGGCACGAATCAAACAGTCAGCAGGCAATAATCATGGAACTCAGCTGTGAGGAATCATGCTGCTCAGCTGGCAATAATCAAGCAGCTGAGCAGGCAGGAATTACGCAGCACAGCTGGCAATTGTCAAGCAGATGAGCAGACA
>NZ_CVTB01000113.1 GCF_001050015.1 Mycolicibacterium malmesburyense | reverse complement strand
TATATGTTAGTTAGAACTAGTCTGATAACAATTCGTAGTACTATTGCAGTTGCTACTACGTTATGTGCTTCTAAATACAAAATATTAACATCTATTGGGTTACCAACAATTCGTCCAGCTATTGCTGCAGGTATGTCATTTGTATTAATGGAAGTAATTTCTGATTTTGGGACTCCACAATTTCTAGCAATAGATACTTTTACTCGTGGTATATATAGAAGTTGGTTTCTGTTACATGATAAATATTCAGCGTGCCTTTTTGCATTGGTTG
>NZ_CVTB01000112.1 GCF_001050015.1 Mycolicibacterium malmesburyense | reverse complement strand
CCCGCTGGACTTTGCCCGAACCAGGCTGGCTGCTGACATTGGCAAGGGTGCAGGACAGCGGGAGTTCACTGGGTTGGGCAACTGTCTCGCGAAGATCTTCAAGTCTGACGGCCTCACGGGGCTGTACCGTGGCTTCAACGTGTCTGTCCAGGGCATCATCATCTACCGGGCAGCCTACTTTGGCTTCTTCGACACTGCCAAGGGCATGCTTCCGGACCCCAAGAACACGCCCATCGTCATCTCATGGATGATCGCCCAGACGGTGACCACTGTGGCGG
>NZ_CVTB01000111.1 GCF_001050015.1 Mycolicibacterium malmesburyense | reverse complement strand
GGCGGGAACGGCCCGCCGATCGCGTTCACCGCCGAGAAGGAATCGTGATCCTTGAAAGCCGCCACCACTTCGGCGTAACCGGTGACGGCGACGACGCCGTAGTTCGGTTCCCGAAACACCGGGCCCTGCTCGCGCAGGTGGTCCCAGTAGTCATAGGGATCCTGACTGATCGCGTGGTCGGAGAAGTAGTCCACCGAGGCGAGATCGGTCATCGACGGCCGTCCTTTCGGTCCTGGCGCCCGTAGCCACTCTGATCGATCGATCAAACTGTTAGGATGCGCCATGCCTATCACGGGTCGTGACAGAGGGTCAAGCATTCGGACGGAGGGGCGCGCCGGGAACGCCAAGCGAGCCGAGGTCGGGGCGCGCCAGCGACTCATCGAGGCCACCGCGAAGATCATGCGCGACGGGGGCTATGCCGCCGCGACGTCACGACGCGTGGCGGCCGAGGCCGGGGTCAAACAAGCGCTGGTCTACTACTACTTCCCCACGATGGATGACCTGTTCGTCGAGGTGTTGCGGGCCGGTGCCGAGGCGTCCCTGGAGAACATGCGCGCCGCGCTCACCGATGACGACCCGTTGCACACGCTGTGGCTGATCAACAGCGATTTGCGAAGGACGATCCTGAACACCGAGTTCATGGCACTGGCCAACCACCGCAAGGTGATTCGTACGGAGCTGAAGGCCTACGCGGAGCGCGTGCGCGACATCGAGACCGCCGCGGTCACCGTGGCCCTGCGGGCCAACGGTGTCGATCTCGACGACTACCCGCCAGTCGCCGTTTCGATGTTGATCGTGCAGATCGCGCGCAGCCTGTGCAACGAGGACGCGGTCGGCCTCACGCTCGGACACGACGAGATGCGCGACTTCATGCAGCGCTGGATGCAATCGCTGAAGGAGTCCTTGACCGCGGGCGGGTCGCTACCTCCCCCCGGCTGAGCTCGCACATCGACCGGCGGTGCCGCGACACCGCGATCCCTCCGCCTCGCGGGCCCGACTGTTGACACGTGAGCCGATCGGTGCCACGATCCTGATCGATCGACCAAACTATTCGAGCAGCCAGAAGGTGGACACATGGGTGGACGAGTCGAGGGCAAAGTCGCGTTCGTAACCGGCGCGGCGCGGGGCCAGGGCCGCAGCCACGCGGTGCGCCTGGCCGCGGAGGGTGCCGACATCATCGCCGTGGACGTCTGCAAGCAGATCTCCAGCAACGACGACATCCCATGGGCCACACCGGACGACCTCGCCGAAACGGCCGACCTCGTCAAGAACCTGAACCGCCGCATCGTCACCGCCGAGGTCGACGTGCGTGACTACGACGCTCTCAAGGCGGTCGTCGACGGGGGCGTCGAACAGTTGGGCCGGCTGGACATCGTGGTCGCCAATGCCGGCATCGGCAACGGCGGGGCAACGCTGGACAAGACCAGCGAAGACGATTGGCGCGACATGATCGACGTCAATCTCTCTGGTGTGTGGAAGACCGTCAAAGCCGCTGTCCCCCATCTGCTCTCCGCAGGGCACGGCGGTTCGATCATCCTCACCAGCTCGGTCGGTGGCCTCAAGCCCTACCCCCATACCGGCCATTACATCGCCGCCAAGCACGGCGTGATCGGCCTGATGCGCACATTCGCCGTAGAACTCGGTCAGCACTCGATCCGGGTCAACGCCGTCTGCCCCACGAATGTGAACACACCGCTGTTCATGAACGAGGGAACCATGAAGCTGTTCCGGCCCGACCTCGAGAATCCCGGACCCGACGATCTCGCCGTCGCCGCACAGTTCATGCATGTGCTCCCCGTCGGCTGGGTGGAGCCCGAGGATGTCAGTAACGCCGTGCTGTTCCTCGCCTCGGACGAATCCCGCTACATCACAGGTCTTCCGGTCACGATCGACGCGGGCAGCATGCTGAAGTAGCCGGGCAATTCGGGTGGAGTCGCTAGCGTGTAGTGCATCGATCACACCCAATTCACGTGAGTGGAGTCCTGAGTGAAACTCGTCTTCAACCTTCCGCACATGCTGCGGCTCAAGGCCATGATGCAGCCGTGGGAAGCATCGGTGACCGGTGCCGACCAGACGCGGATGGCCAAGTGCGCCGACGAGTGGGGTTACGACATGATCGCCGTGCCCGAGCATTTCGCGATTCCCAACGATCACGTCGAACTGTCCGGACCGCATTATCTGCAGTCCACCGTGGCTCAGGCGTATCTCGCCGGGGCAACACAGCGGATCATGCTCAATTCGTGCATCACGGTACTGCCGCTGCAACATCCGATCGTGTTGGCGAAGTCGCTGGCCACCGCCGACTGGATGAGCAGCGGCCGCATGATGGTGACGTTCGGCGTGGGCTGGCTGGAACGCGAATTCGAACTCCTGGGTGTGCCCTTCCATGAACGTGGCCGCATCGCCGACGAGTATCTGGCTGCGATTGTCGAACTGTGGACCAGTGAATCGCCGAGCTTCGACGGCAAGTATGTGTCCTTCGATGAGATCGCCTTCGAGCCCAAGCCGATCCAGAAGCCGCATCTGCCGATCTGGATCGGCGGTGATGCGGACGCGGCACTGCGCCGGGCGGCGAAGTACGCCTCGGGATGGTGGTCATTCCTCACGCCGCCCGACAAGATCGCCGAGCGCCTCGACTTCATCAAGTCCCAACCTGGCTACGACGGTCGGCCATTCGACGTGGTGCACGGGCTGGGCACGAATCGGGTCGGCGAGGGCCATACCGTGCAAGACGACCCCGAGGGCCGACCGGGCATGAGTGCGGCCGAGATCGTCGACCGGCTCGGTTGGCTCGCGCAGCAGGGCGTCACCGTGAGCGCTGTGCCCCTGCCGCCGGTGTCAGGGGTCGACGAGTATCTCGACTACGCGCAATGGGTGATCGAGGAGATCAAACCGCAGCTGCCCTAGTGGTTTACAGGCCCAGCGACTTGGCGATGATCACCTTCATCACCTCGCTGGTGCCCGCGTAGATGCGGGCCACCCGGGCGTCGGTGTACAGCCGAGCGATCGGATACTCCATCATGTAGCCGTAGCCGCCGAACAACTGCAGGCAGCGGTCCACCACCCGCTGCTGCATCTCGGTGCAGAACAGTTTCACGCGGGCCGCATCCGCGCCGGACAACTCGCCGTCGACATGCAGGGCCACAGCGCGATCCAGCATCGCCTGTGCGGCCTCCACCTCCGCCGAGCAGGCCGCCAACTCGAACTTCGTGTTCTGGAACGACGCCACCGGTGTGCCGAACGCCTTGCGGCTCTTGGTGTAATCGATGGCGGCGGCGATCGCCGAGCGTGCCTGCGCGACCGATCCGACGGCGACGGTGAGCCGCTCCTGAGGCAGATTGTGGCCCAGGTAGCTGAACGCCTCGCCTTCTTCGCCCAGCATGTTGGTCGCGGGTACGCGGACGTCGACGAACGAGAGTTCGGCGGTGTCCTGCACCTTGCAGCCCATCTTCTCCAACTCACGGCCCCGGGTGAACCCGGCCATCCCGTCCTCGACGACGAACAACGTGAGCCCCTTGCGCCGGTTGTCCGGGTCGGTCGAGGTCCGCGCGACGACGATTACGAGGTCGGCCTGCATACCGCCGGTGATGAACGTCTTGGCGCCGTTGAGGATCCACTCGTCACCGTCGCGGACCGCGGTGGTGCGCACACCGGCGAGGTCGGATCCGGTGCCCGGTTCGGTCATCGCGACGGCGGTCAGCAGCTCCCCGGCGGCAAGGCCGGGAAACCACCGCTTGCGTTGCTCTTCGTTCGCGTAGTGCAGGAAGTACGGGAGGATCACCTCGAGCTGGGTGCGCACGGTCGACAGCGTGACCAGTGCGCGTGCCGCCTCCTCCTGCAGCACGACGTTGTAGCGATAGTCGGGGGTCCCACCTCCGCCGTACTCCTCGGGAATGGCCATCCCGAGCATGCCCAGCGACCCCATCTGCTTGAACACCTCGCGAGGCATGCGGCCGCCCTTCTCCCACTCGGGATAGTGCGGGACCACTTCCTTTTCGACGAAGTCACGGGCGAGTTCGCGGAACGCCTCATGGTCTTCGGTGAACAGGGTTCTCTGCACGCGGGTCCTCCCGTGGAATCAGTGCTTACTGCGTCAGCAGCGCTAGGCGATGAGTTCTGCCGCCATCGCTAGGCGATGAGTTCTACCAACGTCGCTAGGCGATGAGTTCTACCAACGTCGCTAGGCGATGAGTTCTGCCCCCATCGCTAGGCGATGAGTTCTACCAAAGTCGCGTTGGCGGTTCCGCCGCCCTCACACATGGTCTGCAAACCGAACCGAATCCCGTTGTCGCGCATGTGGTTGAGCATGCGCGTCATGAGCACCGCACCCGACGCCCCGAGTGGATGCCCCAGGGCGATCGCCCCGCCGAGCGGGTTGAGCTTGGCTTCGTCGGCGCCGGTCTCGGCCAGCCATGCCAGCGGCACCGGCGCGAACGCCTCGTTCACCTCGAACACACCGACCTCGTCGAGGGTCACTCCGGCCTTGTGCAGGACCTTCTCGGTCGCCGGGATCGGACCGGTCAGCATCAGAACCGGGTCGGCACCGGTGACCGCGCCCGCACGGTAGCGGGCAATTGGGCTCAGTCCCAACGCCACAGCGTTGTCGGCCGCCATCACCAGCAGCGCCGCGGCACCATCGGAGATCTGTGACGAATTCCCCGCATGGATGACGCCGTCGTCCTTGAAGGCCGGCTTGAGCCCCGCGAGCTTCTCCACCGTGCTCCCCCGTCGCACCCCTTCGTCAGCCACGACTGGTTCACCGTCGGTGAAGACCGGCATGATCTGCGATTCGAACGCGCCGTTGTCCTGCGCGGCAGCGGCCAGCTCGTGTGAGCGCACCGAGTACTCGTCGAGCCGGGTTCGGGAGAAGCCCCACTTCTGGGCGATCAACTCCGCCGAGATGCCCTGGTTGAACGAGAAATCGCCGTAGCGTTCGAGGACCTTGGGCCCGTAGGGCATTCCGGTGGCCCGCGCCGAACCGAGCGGCACCCGGCTCATCACCTCGACCCCGCCGGCGACGACGACGTCCTGCTGACCCGACATCACCGCGTGGACCGCGAAATCCAGCGCCTGCTGGCTCGACCCGCAGGCGCGGTTGACCGTGGTGCCGGGGATCGTCTCCGGCCAGCCCGCGGCAAGAGCCGCGTAGCGGCCGATGTTGCTCGACTGGTCGCCGACCTGAGACACACAACCCCACACCACGTCGTCGACGATCTCGGGATCGATACCCGCACGCTCGACGAGTGCGGTGAGCACGATCGCCGACAGGTCGGCGGCATGCATCTCCGACAGCCCGCCGTTGCGCTTGCCGACCGGCGTGCGCACCGCCTCCACGATCACGGTTTCACGCATTGTTCTTCTCCGATCCGGGCCCGATCGCCCATCGACCAGTAAATACGGCCTCGCGTTTAGCGGCGAACGCGGCATAGGCCTCCGCCGAATCCGCGGTGGCGAAGTTGCCCGGCTGTGCGCGGGCCTCATTGGCCAGCGCCTCACGCAGCGTCGCGTTGGCCCCGTCGTTGAGCAGCGCCTTGCTCTGCGCCAAGGCGACCGGTGGGCCCGCTGCGAGCCGGGCCGCCAGATCGGCGACGAAGCCGTCGATCTCGTCGGCGGGCCTCACCCAGGTGACCAGGCCCAGCGAGTGGGCCTCCGCGGCGTCGATCATGTCGGCCAGCAACACCAGCCGCTTGGCCTGTTGCAGACCCACCAGTTTGGGCAGCAGCCACGAACCGCCGAGGTCGACCGACAGGCCGCGCTTCGAAAAGATTTGGCAGAACCGGGCATCCGGCGTCGCCACCACGAAGTCACAACCGAGCGCCAGGTTCCAGCCGGCCCCGACCGCAACCCCGGTCACCTTGGCGATGGTGGGTACGGACAGTTCGTGCAGTGCGAGCGCGACGTCGGTGAGCCGCCGTAACTTGTGTCGCGGGTGGATGTCCTCGGGTGTGCCGATGTCGGCGCCCGAGCAGAACGCCCCACCCGCGCCGGTGATCACCAATGCGCGAAGCTCGGTGTCGCGGGCGGCTGCCCGCAGGGCATCGGCCAGGTCCCCCCACAACTGCGCGTTGATCGCGTTCTTGCGGTCCGGCCGGTTCAGCGTCAGGGTCCGCACCCCATCGCTGTCGGAACTCAGCAGCACGTCATCGCTCACTGGTACGCGGGCCCGATCACTCCGTCGGCACGTAGCCGCGCGAGATCCCCTGCTGTAAGCCCCAATTCACCCAGTACGGCATCGGTGTGCTGGCCCAAACCGGGTACCGCTCCCATCGGTTGCTCGAAGCCGGTGATCACCGGCGGGGGGCGCAGCGCGCGGATGTCACCCTTGGGGGTGGCGACAGTGCGCCACCGGTCCCGAGCGGTGAGGTGGGGGTGTGCGACGACCTCGCTAGGCAGGTTGTACCGCGAGTTGCCGATCCCGGCGTCGTCGGCGATCTTCTGGATCTCGGCGAGATCACGCTGGGCACACCACGATCCGATGGCTTCCTCCAGGATCTCGCGGTGGGCGCAGCGGTCGGGGTTGGTGGCGAAGCGGGGATCCTCGGCGAGGTCGGGGCGGTCGATGATCTCGCGGGCCACCCGCTGCCACTCCCGGTCGTTGGTCGTGCCGAGCACCACCGTCTGACCGTCGCGCGTCGGAAACGCCCCGTACGGCGCGACGGCGGGTGAGCCGACGCCGAGCGGTTCCTGGTCGATGCCCGAATGCTGGGTGTATGTCAACTGATAACCCATCACGTCGGTCATCACGTCGAACAGGCTCAGCGCAACCGACTGGCTCGCGGCCCCGGCATTGCCCCTGCCTCGTCCGACCAGGAGCGCCAGGATGGAGATCGCCGCGTACAGGCCCGTCGAGAAATCGGCCATCGCGGGTCCCGGTTTGGCCGGCATCCCCGGGTAGCCCGTGACCGCGCACGATCCCGACTCCGCCTGTACGAGAAGGTCGTAGGCACGCTTGTGGGAGATCGGACCGCCGGGGCCGTAACCGTCGATCTCGACCGGAATCACGTTGGGATGACGCGTCGCGAGGTCGCTGGGGGCCAGGCCCATCCGCGCGGTGGCACCCGGCGCGAGGTTCGACACGAACGCATCCGCCCGGTCCAACAGGCGGTTCAGAAGGTCGATACCCTCGGGTGCTTTGGTGTTCAGCGTCACCGACTCCTTGCCGCGGTTGGCCCAGACGAAATGCGCGGCCAAGCCGCCGGGCCCGTTCACCACGTCGTCGTAGTCGCGGGCGAAATCGCCGCCGTTGGGGTTTTCCACCTTGATCACGCGGGCACCGAAGTCGGCGAGCACCCGGGTGCACATCGGGGCGGCCACGGCCTGTTCCATCGCGACGACCGTGACGCCGCTCAGTGGCGCTGGGGCGCTCACATGACCATTCCGCCGTCGACCGGCAGCACCTGTCCGGTGATGTAGGACGCGGCATCGGACGCCATGAACACGAACGCGCCCGCGACCTCCTCCGGGTCCGCCCACCGCTTCATCGGGATCCGGTTCATCATGTTCGCCGAGAACTTCTCATTGGTGCGGATCGTCTCGGTCATCGGCGTCGCGGCCAGCGGCGCCAACGCGTTGACCATGATCTTCTTGGTCGCCAGTTCGCGCGCAAGGGATTTGGTGAACCCGATGATGCCCGCCTTGGCCGCCGAGTAGTTGACCTGGCCCAGCGTGCCGGTCAGCCCGGCCGCCGAGGTGACGTTGACGATACGGCCGGTGCCGTCGGTCGGGATGTGCGGCAGCGCGGCCTGGGTGACGTTGAACGCGCCCATCACGTGGATGTCGAACAACAGCCGGAACGACTCCTGCGTCGTCTTCTCGAACATCGCGGGCTTGGTGACGCCCGCGTTGTTGATCAGGATGTGTAGGGCGCCGTCGGTCAGCGCGGCCGCCTGCGCGGCCGCCGCGTCGGCGGAGTCCCGGTCGGAGACGTCCAGCGCGGCGGACTCCGCACGGCCGCCGCCGGCTGAAATCCGTTCGGCGACAGCGGCTGCGGCGTCCTTGTCCAGGTCGGTGACGAGGACCGCGGCGCCCGCGTCGGCGAGCGCCTGTGCGACGGCCGAGCCGATGCCGCCCGCGGCGCCGGTCACCAGCGCAGAACGGCCGGACAGGTCGAAATAGTTCACCATCGGTAGTCGTGCTCCTCCGTCAGTAGCTGCGCGGCAGTCCGAGGACATGCTCGCCGAGGAAGTTGAGGATCATCTCCTGGCTCACGGGCGCGATCTTCATCAGCCGCGACTCACGGAAGTAGCGGGAGACGTGATACTCCTCGGAATAGCCCATGCCTCCGTGCAATTGCAGGGCCCGGTCGGCGGCGCCGAAGCCGGCGTCGGCGCACAGGTATTTGGCCGTATTGGCTTCGCGCCCACACGGTTTGCCGTTGTCATAGAGCCAGGTGGCCTTGCGCAACACCAACTCGGCCGCGTCGAGCCGGGCCAGCGAGTCGGCCAGCGGGAACTGCAGGCCCTGGTTCATGCCGATCGGCCGGTTGAACACATGCCGCTCGTTGCCGTACTTCACGGCCTTCTCCAACGCCACCCGGCCGATGCCCAGCGCCTCGGCCGCGATCAGCATCCGCTCGGGGTTGAGGCCGTCCAGGATGTACTTGAAGCCCTTGCCTTCTTCTCCGACGCGGTGCTCGACGGGCACCATCAGGTCGTCGATGAACACCTCGTTGGAGCTGACCGCGTTGCGTCCCATCTTCTTGATCGGCCGGATGTCGACGTGGTCGGGATCGAGGTCGGTCAGGAACAGCGTCATCCCGTCGGTCTTCTTGGTGACCTCGTCAAAAGGCACAGTCCTGGTCAGCAGCAGGATCTTCTCGGACTCCAGCGCTTTGGAGATCCAGACCTTGCGGCCGTTGATCCGGTACTTGTCGCCTTCCCGCTTGGCGAAGGTGGTGATGCGCGAGGTGTCCAGCCCCGCACCGGGTTCGGTGACGCCGAAGCAGACGTGCAGATCACCGTTGACGATGCGCGGCAGCGTCTCGGCCTTGAGCTCGTCGGAGCCGTGCTTGACGACGGGCTGCATCCCGAAGATCGACAGGTGAATGGCGCTGGCACCGTTCATCGCGGCCCCGGAGCGCGACACCTCTTCGAGCAACAGCGTGGCCTCGGTGATGCCCAGACCGTGCCCGCCGTACTCCTCGGGGATGGTCATGCCGAGCCAGCCGCCCTTGGCGATCGCGTCGTAGAACTCCCGCGGGAACTCGTGTGCGAGATCCTTTTCCATCCAGTAGTGGTCGTCGAACTTGCTCGCCAACTCACGAACGGACTTGCGGATCAGCTCCTGGTCCTCGGTCAGCTCGAAACTCATCCCGCCAGGCACGGTGGTTCTCCTCTTGTCATCGTTCCGCAGAACAGTGCGCCGGCGCGTGAACGCAGCTTCCGCACCGGCGCACTCGAAGACGCTGCTTCCGACCCCGTGGCCGGACCTCCCGATACTTGCAGACCTCTCAGTCCGTGTTGCCGGACACCTGCTTGGCGCTGGCCGCGAAGTCCGCGAACGACGCGCCGGTCTTTTCCTTCTTCGACAGGGCTTGGATGGAGACGTCGTGGCCTTCGGCGGCCTTGCGCAGGGCACCCACGGTGGCCTGTTCGCGCGTCATGTGGGTGAACGGGTCCCAGTGATACCAGCGCATCGCGTTCTCGAAGGTCATCTTGTTGATCTCGTCGTCGGGCACATTGTTGGCCTTGAGTACCTCGTCGAGCTGCTCGGGAGCCCCGGGCCACATCGAGTCGCTGTGCGGGTAATCGGCCTCCCAGCAGATGTTGTCGATGCCGATCGCATTGCGGGTGGCCACCCCCACCGGATCGGCGATGAAACAGGTCAAAAAGTGCTCACGGAACACCTCACTGGGCAGCTTGCCGCCGAAGTCCTGACCCGTCCACGTCGAATGCATCTCAAAGGTGCGATCCACCCGCTCCAAAAAGTACGGGATCCAGCCCGTGCCGCCTTCGGACAGCGCGATCTTAAGCGTCGGGTATTCCTTGATCGGACGCGACCACAACAGGTCGGCCGCGGCTTGCACGATGTTCATCGGCTGCAGGGTGATCATCACATCCATCGGCGCATCCGGGGCGGTGATCGCCAGCCGGCCCGAGGAACCGATGTGCACGTTGAGCACGGTTTCGGTGTCCACCAGCGCATCCCACATCGGCTTCCAATGCTCGAAGTCATGAAAGCTCGGATAGCCCATGGCCGCCGGATTCTCGCTGAACGTCAACGAATGCACACCGCGCTCAGCGTTGCGCCGGATCTCCTTGGCGCACTCAACCGGATCCCAGATCACCGGCAGCGTCATCGGGATGAACCGCGCCGGATAGGCCCCACACCACTCCTCGACGTGCCAGTCGTTGTAGGCCTTCACCAATGCCAGCGAGAACTCCTGATCCTCAGTGGCAAACAACCGACCCGCAAAACCGGGAAAGGACGGAAAACACATCGACCCCAAAATGCCGCCGGCGTTCATGTCCTTGACCCGCTCATCAACCTGCCAACAGCCGGGCCGGATCTCATCCAGACCCTGCGGCTCCAGCCCGTACTCCTCCTTGGGCCGCCCCGCCACCGCATTGAGCGCCACATTCGGAATCACCGTGTCGCGGAACTGCCAGGTATCGGACCCGTCGGGATTGTGCACCAACCGCGGCGCCTCATCGATGTACTTCTTGGGCAGATGATTCTTGAACATATCGGGCGGTTCGACGATGTGATCATCAACGCTGATCAAGATCATGTCGTCCTTGTTCATGCCCGTTCCTTTCGTCGCGTCCCCCGAGGCTAGCTATCAGGACCTTGCTCAATGTGAGGAAACTATCTTCTCACCCTACGAGAATCAATGTCCGAAAGCCACCCTATGCCCTCCTGTCAGGGCAGTTGGCCTCCGCGAGACACCCCCGTGACCACCGTCGATGACGTCCCGCATTGACCATCGGCGAGAAAGGTGGAAATCTATTGGCGAAATATGAGAACCTGATTCTCATAGTCGAGAGCACACCGGAAGGAGGCGCCTTGCGCGTGCCACCGCTACCCGCAGAGGAGTGGGACGAAGCCGTCGACAAGGCCCTGTCGAGCATGGCGCCCGAACGGCGGAATCCCGAGTTGGCGGGCAACCTGCTGGCCACGATGGTCCGCCATCCGAAACTGACCCGCGCCTTCCTGCGGTTCAACTTCCATCTGCTCTACGGGTCGACGCTGCCGCCGCGGTTGCGGGAATTCGCGGTGCTGCGCGTCGCGCATCTGACCAATTGCGAATACGAGTGGCGGCACCACGTCGAGATGGGCCGTGACGAAGGCCTGACGGACGACGTCATCGACGCCCTCCAGCGCGGCGAGGCATCAGATGAACTCGACCGGGCCGTACTGCATGCGGTCGACGAACTCCAAGCCCACGCCACCATCTCCGACGCAACGTGGGCCGCATTGTCCGAACACCTCGAGGAACGTCAGCTGATGGACCTCGTCTTCACCATCGGCTGCTATGGCGCACTCGCCATGGCCATCAACACTTTCGGCGTAGAACCAGACTCCGAAAATCCCGCAGAGAGGTAAGACACCGTGGCATTTTTCCCGAAACCAGAAGAGGGTAGCTGGACCGAGCACTGGCCCGAACTCGGCACCGCACCGGTCGATTACACCGATTCGATCGACCCGGAGCAGTGGAAGCTCGAGCAGCAGGCCATCTTCCGCAAGTGCTGGCTCAACGTCGGACGTGTGGAGCGCCTTCCCAAGAAGGGCAGCTACTTCACGCGCGAGATGCCCTCAGCGGGTGCGGGCACGTCGGTGATCATCGTCAAGGACGGCGACAACGAGGTCCGCGCGTTTCACAACATGTGCCGCCATCGTGGAAACAAGCTGGTGTGGAACGACTATCCCGGCGAAGAGGTCTCGGGCACGTGCCGCCAGTTCACCTGCAAGTACCACGCGTGGCGCTACAACCTCAAGGGTGATCTGACCTTCATCCAGCAGGAGGGCGAGTTCTTCGACGTCGACAAGGCCGACTACGGCCTGGTGCCGGTGCGGTGCGAGGTGTGGGAAGGCTTCATCTTCATCAACTTCGACAACGACGCCGAGCCGCTGATCGACTACCTCGGCGACTTCGCGAAGGGCCTGGAGGGTTATCCGTTCCACGAGATGACCGAGACGTATTCGTATCGCGCCGAGGTGAACTCGAACTGGAAGCTGTTCATCGACGCGTTCGTCGAGTTCTACCATGCGCCCATCCTGCACATGAAGCAGGCGGTCAAGGAGGAGGCCGAGAAGCTGGCGAGCTACGGCTTCGAGGCGCTGGCCTACGACATCAAGGGCAGGCATTCCATGGTGTCCTCATGGGGCGGCATGAGCCCGCCGAAGGACATCAACATGGTCAAGCCCATCGAGCGCATCCTGCACAGCGGGCTGTTCGGACCGTGGGACCGCCCCAAGATCAAGGGCATCCTGCCCGACGAACTGCCGCCGGCGGTCAACCCGTCGCGGCACCACGCCTGGGGTCAGGACTCCTTCGAGTTCTTCCCGAACTTCACACTGCTGCTGTGGGCACCGGGCTGGTACCTGACCTACCACTACTGGCCCACCGACGTGGACAAGCACATCTTCGAGTGCACCCTGTACTTCGTACCCGCCACCAACACCCGCGAGCGGCTTGCTCACGAACTCGCGGCCGTGACGTTCAAGGAGTACGCGTTCCAGGACGCCAACACTCTCGAGGCCACCCAGACGATGATCAACACCCGTGTGGTCAAGGATTTCCCGTTGTGCGACCAGGAGGTCCTGCTGCGTCACCTGCACAAGACCGCGTGGGATCACGTGAACGCCTACAAGAAGGAGAAAGGCCTCACCAACGGCCAGACCTCCACCAGCGCGAGCGAGAAGGACGCGATCAATGCCTAAGTTGCCGGAAGAATTCGCCGACCTGGAGCGGTTCACCGACTGGTGCCTGCCCACCGAGGAAGAGCGCTACCAGAAGCGACTGTCCTCGACGATGGAAGAGATGCAGGAGTTCTACGACGCCGGCATGGAACGCCTCGAGGCTGTCATGGAGTACTGCGACGCCCGCTTCCCGCTGGACGGGATGCCCGAGGACGCAAAGGCTCTCATCCACATGATGCAGTCGCTGGTCAACGTGTCGTTCCCGATCGAGGTGTGGAAGCAGCCGCGCGTGCTCGACAGCGGCGCAACCTATATCACCTGTATCAGGGAGCCGGTGGTTTAGGGGTGCTGACCCTCAAAGCGGCGGGTCTGCTCGACGTCGACGCCGGACAGATCGTCCGGCCGGGCATCGTTCGGATCGACGGCGACCGCATCGTCGGCCTCGGCGGTGCGGCCGACGGCGAGGGTGAGGTCATCGATCTCGGTGACGCCATCCTGCTGCCCGGCCTGATGGACATGGAGGTCAACCTCCTGATGGGTGGCCGGGGCGAGAACCCCGGCCTATCCCAGGTCCAAGACGATCCCGCGACGCGGGTGCTGCGGGCCGTCGGCAATGCCCGGCGCACATTGCGGGCCGGTTTCACCACGGTTCGCAACCTCGGGTTGTTCGTCAAGACCGGCGGGTACCTGCTCGACGTCGCGTTGGGCAAGGCGATCGACGCGGGCTGGATCGACGGTCCGCGGGTGATCCCGGCCGGTCACGCGATCACCCCGACCGGCGGCCACCTCGACCCGACGATGTTCGCGGCATTCATGCCCGGCGCACTGGAGCTGACCATCGAGGAGGGCATCGCCAACGGCGTCGACGAGATCCGCAAGGCGGTGCGCTACCAGATCAAGCACGGCGCGCAGCTCATCAAGGTCTGCGTGTCCGGCGGTGTGATGTCGTTGACCGGAGAGGCTGGCGCGCAACACTATTCGGATGAGGAACTGCGGGCCATCGTCGACGAGGCGCACCGGCGTGGCTTGAAGGTGGCCGCGCACACCCACGGAGCCGAGGCGGTCAAGCACGCCGTCGCGTGCGGTATCGACTGCATCGAGCACGGCTTCCTGATGGACGACGAAGCCATCCAGATGCTCGTCGACAACGACCGGTGGCTCGTGACCACGCGCCGCCTCGCCGAGGCCATGGATGTGTCCCGTGCTCCGAAAGCCCTGCAGGACAAGGCCGCCGAGATGTTTCCGAAGGCGCGCACATCCATCAAGGCCGCTTACGAGGCAGGCGTGAAGATCGCCGTCGGCACCGATGCCCCGGCGATCCCCCACGGCAAGAACGCCGACGAGCTCGTCACGTTGGTGGATTGGGGTATGCCACCCGCGGCCGTGTTGCGCGCGGCCACCGTCGTCGCCGCCGATCTGATCGACAGAAGCGACCTGGGCCGCATCGCCGAGGGGTACCTCGCGGACATCGTCGCGGTGCCCGGGGATCCCCTCGCCGATATCAGTGTTACACGCGATGTCAGTTTTGTAATGAAGGGCGGTAAGGTCTTCCGACATGACTCGAACTGACGACCTCGTCGAGATCCAGCAGCTGCTGGCCAAGTACGCCGTCACCATCACCCAGGGCGATATCGAGGGGCTGACTTCGGTGTTCACCCCGGACGGGACGTACAGCGCGTTCGGCTCCACGTACACGCTGAACCGCTTCCCCGAACTCGTCGAAGCCGCGCCCAAGGGTCTGTTCATGACCGGCACGTCACTGGTGCATCTGGATCCGGACGACCCCGACAAGGCGTCGGGGATTCAGCCGCTGTGCTTCATCGAGCACTCCAAACACGACATGCGCATCGGCTACTACAACGACACCTACGTCCGCACCGATGACGGCTGGCGGCTGAAAACCCGTGCCATGACGTTCATTCGGCGCAGCGGTGACCACGACTCCGGCCGCCCACACGCGATCGGGAGGCCCGAAGCTGGATGAGTGACGACCTCTTCGAGCCCGCCACATTCCGCGCCAGGCTGCGGGAATGGCTGGACGCCAGATTCGATTCCGGCGAACTGACCCCGCTCACCGACGACCATTTGCTCGACGCGCATCAAGCCCAGCACCTGCGGGTGCTCAAGGCGCTGTACGACGCCGACTGGATGCGCTACGGCTGGCCGGAGTCGGCCGGCGGGCTCGGCGGACCCGATATCCTGCGCGCCATCGTCGGCGAGGAGGTCGTCGGACGCGGTCTCGACCACCCGGGACCGTATTCGATGCTCGACGTGCTCACGCCGACCATGATCGACTACGCCCGGCCGGAACTGGCCGCGGAGATGGTGCCGCGGCTGCTCTCGGGTGAAGAGTCGTGGTGTCAGGGTTTTTCCGAACCCGGTTCGGGCAGCGACCTGGCGTCGTTGACCACCCGCGCTGTGCCACAGGGCGACAACTGGGTGGTCAACGGCCAGAAGGTGTGGACCAGCTTCGCCCAGTACGCCACCCGCTGCATCCTGCTCACCCGCACCGGTGACGCGAATACGCCCAACCACGAGGCAATCACCGCATTCTTCGTCGACCTCGACTCCCCGGGTGTCTCGGTGCGGCCGCTGCGCACCATGCATGACGTCGATGAGTTCTGCGAGGTGTACTTCGACGACGTCGTGGTGCCCGCGGATCGCATGCTGGGCAACCCCGGAGACGGTTGGAAACTGGCGATGGACCTGCTCCCCTACGAGCGTTCCACCTGCTTCTGGCAGCGCATCGCCTACCTGTACTCGCGGTTCGACGACCTCGTCAACGAAGTCAAAGGACTTGGCACTGCCTCAGATTCGGATCTCGGCGAGGTATACCTGGCGCTGCACACGTTGCGCTGCCGTTCGCGCGCGACCCAGCACCGGCTGGGCGAGGGACAGAAACTGGGTGCGGACACCTCGATTGACAAGGTGTTGCTGGCGGGCGCCGAGCAGCGGCTCTACGACACCGTGCGCGACCTGTTGCCGGGGCGCATCGAACTCGAAGACAACGTATGGCGGACCGAGTACCTGTATTCGCGGGCCGCGAGCATCTACGGCGGCACCGCCGAGGTGCAACGCAACATCATCGCCCGTCGCCTGCTCGATCTCGGTAAGGAGTGAGGAGTGGAATCCGGTTTGGACGCCGAATCACTGGCGATGCTCGAAGACACCCTGCGCAAGACGATGCTGTCCGCCTCCGGAGCCGAGCTGGACGCGGCGCTGGCGGAGCTGGGCTGGGCCGAGATGCTGGCGGACATGCCCGACCAGGCGATTCCGCTGGTGTTCCGCCTGCTGGGTGAAACCGGTTCGCACGCTTCGGTTCTCAACGATGTGCTGCTGGAGACCATTGGCGGCCTGCCCGGCGGTACACCGCCGATGCCCTACACCGGCGGCAGCTGGGTGGTCTGGGAGCGCACGGCCAACACCGAGCCGACGCTGGGTGACCTGCCGTTGCGCCGGGTGCCCGACGGCGAGTTGATGCGAATGGGCGAGGCGCGTCGCGCGGTGGGCTGGTGGCTGGTCGGATCAGCACGCGGAATGCTCGCACTGGCCCGTCAGCACGCGTTGGACCGCGTCCAGTTCGGTAAGCCGATCGCGTCGTTTCAGGCCATCCGGCACCGGTTGGCCGAGACGCTCGTAGCGATCGAAGGCGCCGAGGCGACGCTGGGTCTGCCCGGTACGGAAAGCGCGGACCTCACGGCGATGCTGGCCAAGGCGGCCGCGGGCAAGGCGGCGATGACTGCGGCCAAGCACTGCCAGCAGGTGCTCGGCGGCATCGGCTTCACCGCCGAACATGATCTGCACCGGCACATCAAACGGGCCCTGGTGCTGGACGGATTGCTCGGCAGCTCACGCGAACTCACCAAAAGAGCCGGAGCCGGCCTGCGGGCAAGAGGCTCGGTCCCCCGCCTCGCCCACCTCTAGTTCATTTCCGCGAGCTCCCCTTTGCCGCGAGCGTGCGTGTTTGCACCCGACACGCCGCGGAATATCAACACTTTGCGCGCGTTCGGCGCCACCGACTGTGCACAAAGGCGGTTTCATCCACAGACGGTGGTCTTCGCGTCCGAGCTGTTGACGCGTCGGCGCGAGGATTGCCGCCATGGATACCGCCCTGAGGCAGTTGTTCGACGAGCAAGGTGGCGTGGCGACCAGCGCCCAGATCCTGGCGATCATTCCCAGATACACATTCGAATCAGTGCTGAAAGCCAAGTATCTCGAGCGAATCTGGCACGGGATCTACTGTCTCGGCGAGCCAACGGACGAGCTACGGCTGCGCGGACTGGACCTGTCGTGTGGCACGACGGTACCGGTGTGCCTGTCGACCGCCGCGGCCCTGTTCGGCTTTGACACCGAAGGGCCTCCCGCACTTCACGTTCTCAATCCCCCCGGCCACCAGCTGCGCCCGGCCGACGGTCTTCTCGTGCACCGCCGGAAAGGCGCACCGCTGGTCCACACCGCCGACCGGATCGCGACGTCACCGGCATGGACCGCGATCGAAGTGGCCCGCGCTTTGCGACGGCCCCGCGCACTCGCAACGCTCGATGCCGCGCTCCGCTCCGGCACATGCACCCGGGCTGAGTTGTGGCGCGCGGCAATTCGACAGGCCGGCCGGCGCGGCATTGTCGCGGTGCGCGACCTACTTCCTCTCGCCGACGGACGCGCCGAATCCCCGATGGAAAGTGAAGCGCGGCTGGCAATGATCGACGGTGGATTGCCGATGCCCGAACTGCAGTACGAGGTCGTCGACGGCAACGGACAACTGCGACGTCTCGACTTCGCATGGCCGGATTGTCATGTCGCGGTCGAGTACGACGGCATCGATTGGCACACCGATCCCGACGTGCTGCGCAATGACCGCCGACGCCAACTCGCCCTGCAGGACGTCGGCTGGACCGTCATCGCGATCGTCTCAGACGACGTGCGGCACCGGGCGGCGGACTTCGTAGGCAGGATCGACCGACAGCTCCGTCACGCTCGCGCCGCGTGAGCGCGCGCAAAGTGTCGAAATCTGGCGGTGTGTCGCGCGCAGACACGCACGCTCGCGGCGAAGAATTACTGGATGCTGGCCTTCATCTCGTCGAGGTTCACCAGCACCGGCCATCCGCCGACGCTGAGCGCGTTGCCGTGGCCGGTCTGGTGGATGTCGAACACCGACTGGATGGCGGCGTAGAACCCCTGCACGTCGAGCGTCTGGTTCACCGCACGTTTGGCCTGGCGCAGCGCAAACGGTGACATCTTCGCGATCTGTTCGGCCATCGCCCTGGTTTCCGAGTCGAGCTGATCGCGCGGCACCACTTTGTTCACCATGCCGGTGGCAGCGACCTCCTCGGCCGTCATCGCGCGGCCGGTGAACAAAATCTCCTTGGCCTTGCGCGGCCCGAGTTCCCATGTGTGGCCGTGGTATTCGACGCCGCCGATGCCCATCAGCACCACGGGGTCGGAGAACTGGGCGTCATCGGCCGCGATGATCAGATCGCACGGCCAGCACAACAGCAGCCCACCGGAGATGCAGCGCCCCTGCACCGCGGCGATCGAGGGCTTGGGCACATTGCGCCAGCGCAGCGTGTACTCCAGATAGCGCTTCGCTTCATGCTGGATGATGAATTCCAGCGTGATCTTGTCAGGTACCGGTCCCCCGCCGCGCAGGTCGTGCCCGGCCGAGAAGTGCTTCCCGTTGGCGCGCAACACGATCACCGACACCTCGGGATCCTCTGCCGCGCGGGTCCACGCCCCGTCGAGTTCGTCGAGCAGTTCCGGGTTCTGGGCGTTGGCGGCCTCGGGCCGGTTCAACGTGATGGTCGCGATGCGGTCGGCGACCTCGTATTCGATGTACATGGTGCGGTCCTTCTAGTTTCGAGGCAGTCCCAGCAGTCGCTGGGCGATGATGTTGCGTTGGATCTCTGAGGTGCCGCCGGCAATCGTGCCGCCGAATGTGCGAACGTACCGCTCGAACCAGCCGCACCGGTACAGCTCGAGATGCTGTGCGCTGTAGGGCCCCGAGAACGTCGGATAGGCCAACGCGTCGACCCCCGCCGCGCCCACCGCGTACTCGGCCGCCGACTGCGACGCCTCCGAGCCGAGGAGTTTGAGCACCGACAGAGCGGGCACATCCTCATCGCCGCGGGCGGCACGCGCGAGTGCCACCGAACCGAGCAGGCGCAGCGCCTGGTTGTCCATCACCAGCCCGGCGTACCGGTCGCGATCGAGTGCGGAGGTGGGACGGAAATCCTCGACCAGCTCCTGCAGGCGGTCCGCATAGCTGAGCCACAACATGTTTCGCTCATGCCCGAGCGAACCGTTGGCGACCCGCCAACCCTCGTTCAGCGGTCCGATCAAATTCTCCGCGGGCACCCGCACGTCGTTGAAGAAGACCTCGTTGAAATCGAGGTCGTCGGCGTCACACAGCGACGCGAACGGGCGCCGCACCACGCCCGGCAGGTCCGTCGGGATCATCAGCACGCTGATGCCCTTGTGCTTGGGCGCCTTCGGATCGGTACGAACGAAAGTCAGCAAGACGTCGGCGTCGTGCGCCCCCGAGGTCCACACCTTCTGCCCATTGACGACGAAGTGGTCCCCGTCCTGCACCGCGGCAGTCCGCAGCGACGCGAGATCCGAGCCGGCGCCCGGCTCGCTCATCCCGAGCGACGCGGTGATCTCGGCGCGCAGGATCGGGATCGCCCAACGGCGCTGTTGTTCGGGCGTCCCGAACGAGATCAACGACGCAGAGATGATGCCCACGCCCTGCGGGTTGTAGGTCAAATACACGCGCCGACGTGCCAGTTCCTGCTGATGGACGTACTGCTGCAGGATCGTCGCGTTGCGCCCGCCAAATTCCGGCGGATAGCCGGGCAGCAGCCAGCCGTGGTCGAACATCAGCCGCTGCCAGTCTCGAGCCCAGCCCGGCACGTCGCTGCTGGACCGCGAGCGCTCGAGCGCCACGTCATCGGAGGGAAGATGTTCGTCGAGGAAGGCGTTGAATTCGGCGCGGAACGCCTCGACATCAGCATCGAAGGTGAGCTGCACGGGACTCCCGCCGGATCAAATCTTTGGTAGGACTATTGTTATCTCCAAAATGAGAATACTATTCTCATCGTGAGAAAGTTACAATCTCTGACACGTTGGCCGCGAGGGGGTCGAGGACCGCAATGGCGAGACGTTCTCCGGTACAGTCAGTTCATGTTCTCCCCACCCGGCCGGCGTCTGAGCCACCGGTGACAAGCCCCAGCGAAGAGCCCGCCTGGAAGCAACGTGCGGTCGAACGGTCGATCAAAACGGCGAAGCTCCGGGCCGCGCAACGCGTGCAGCGCTTCCTGGACGCCGCTCAGGCGATCATCATCGAAAAAGGCAGCACCGACTTCACCGTCCAAGAGGTCGTCGACCGCTCGCGGCAGTCGCTACGCAGCTTCTACCTGCAGTTCGACGGTAAGCATGAGCTGCTGCTGGCGCTTTTCGAGGATGCACTGAGCCGGTCGGCCGACCAGATCCGCGCCGCCACCACCACCGAGGACGAGCCGATCGAGCGACTCAAGGTCGCCGTGCAGTTGCTCTTCGAATCCTCGCGTCCGGACCCGACCGCCAAGCGCCCGCTGTTCACCGACTTCGCGCCTCGGCTGCTGCTCTCGCACCCCGCCGAGGTCAAGGTCGCGCACGCACCACTGCTCGCGCTGCTGACGGAACTGATGGAAGAGGCCGGCGAGGCGGGCCAGTTGCGGGAGGGCATCAACCCGAAGCGGATGGCGGCCATGACGATGCAGACCGTCATGTTCGTGGCCCAGTCCAACGGTGCCGAGGACGGCACAACGCACCCGATCACCGCCGACGAGGTCTGGGACTTCGTCTCGCACGGTTTTGCCGCCCAATAGGCGGAGAACTTCGTTCTCACGTCCGGCGCGAGAATCGCGTTCTCGGCTCCCAGCGCTTTGCCCGCGGGCGCCCGACACGCTCTGTGGAGAATCGGATTCTTCTGAGCGAAGAGCTTAAATATTCCGTTTTGAATCCCGTATTGACACTCCTTCGGAGCGAATGCCAGAGTTGTGAGACAAATGCCAGCCCACTGTCTTATGCGACCTGACCGGCGAGAGGCGATCCGGTGACGATCAGCGCTGAAAATCCCGACGTGCACGAAGCGAAGCAAGACGAGTTGTACTACGACCCGTACAGCGTCGACCTCAACATGAACCCCTATGCGGTCTTCGCGCGTCTGCGTGAAGAGGCCCCGCTGTACTACAACGACAAGCACGACTTCTTCGCGTTGAGCCGGTTCGAGGACGTCAACAAGGCCGTCATCGACCACCAGACCTTCATCTCTGGTCGCGGTGCGTTGCTCGAGATCATCAAATCGGGCATGGAAATCCCCCCGGGCACACTGATTTTCGAAGACCCGCCGATCCACAACATCCACCGCAACCTGCTGTCCCGGGTGTTCACCCCGCGCAAAGTGCAGGCGCTGGAGCCTCAGATCCGCGAGTTCACCGCCCGTTGCCTGGACCCGTTGACGGGCACGGACAAATTCGACTTCGTCACCGATCTCGGCGCGCAGATGCCGATGCGGGTCATTGGAATGCTGTTGGGCATTCCCGAAGCCGACCAGCGCCGCGTCACCGAACACGGTGAAGCGACGTTGCAGAGCGACTCGGTCGATCTACTGGCAAGCGGTGAGGTGTTCGCCGAGTTCATCGACTACCGCACCGAACATCCCTCCGACGACATCATGACGGATCTGCTGAACGCCGAGTTCGAAGACGAAACCGGCACCCGTCGCCGACTACGCCGGGAAGAACTGTTGATGTACCTGACGGTCATCGCCACGGCGGGCAGCGAGACCACGACGCGCTTGATCGGTTGGGCCGGAAAGACACTCGCCGACTACCCCGACCAGCGCGCCGAGTTGGCCGCAGACCCGAGCCTCATTCCGCAGGCGATCGAAGAGATCCTGCGCTGGGAACCGCCCGCGCTGCAGATCGCCCGTTACGTGACTCGTGATGTGGAGTACTACGGCCAGACGGTCCCCGAGGGATCGGCCATGCTGATGCTGGTGGGTGCGGCCAACCGCGACCATCGCCGCTTCCCGCCGGACGGCGACGTCTTCGATATCCACCGAGAGCTGCACTCACACATGACTTTCGGCGCCGGAACCCACTTCTGCATGGGTAACGCGCTCGCCCGACTGGAGGGCCGGATCGCGCTCGAGGAAATCCTCAAGAGATTCCCGACCTGGGAGGTCGACTGGCCCAACGCGCGCCCGTCGCAGACCACCGCGGTCCGCGGCTGGGAATCCATGCCCACCTTCGTGAACTCGAAATAGCACCGAGACCCCTGTAACCACAACGAATTGAGGTAACCGATGACCGGACGCGTTGAAGGCAAGGTCGCTTTCATCACCGGCGCCGCCCGCGGCCAGGGCCGTGCACATGCCGTACGGCTGGCCCAGGAAGGCGCCGACATCATCGCCGTCGACATCTGCAAGCAGATCGACAGCGTGCAGATTCCACTGTCGACGCCCGAAGACCTTGCGGAAACCGCTGATCTGGTGAAGGGCCTCAACCGCCGCATCTACACCGCCGAGGTCGACGTCCGCGACTTCGACGCACTCAAGGCCGCCGTCGACACCGGAGTCGAACAGCTCGGCCGGCTGGACATCATCGTCGCCAACGCCGGCATCGGCAACGGCGGCGCGACGCTGGACAAGACCAGCGAAGGCGACTGGACCGACATGATCGACGTCAACCTCGGCGGCGTCTGGAAGAGCGTCAAGGCCGGTGTCCCGCACATCCTGGCCGGTGGCCGCGGCGGTTCGATCATTCTCACCAGTTCGGTCGGCGGCCTGAAGGCCTACCCGCACACGGGCCATTACGTCGCGGCGAAACACGGTGTGGTGGGCCTGATGCGGACGTTCGCGGTCGAGCTCGGCGCACAGAACATCCGGGTCAACTCCGTGCATCCGACCAACGTCAACACGCCGCTGTACATGAACGAGGGGACGATGAAGCTGTTCCGTCCCGACCTGGAGAACCCGGGCCCCGACGACATGAAGGTCGTTGCGCAGATGATGCACACGCTGCCGATCGGCTGGGTGGAGCCCGAGGACATCGCCAACGCGGTGCTGTTCCTGGCCTCCGACGAGAGCCGCTACATCACCGGCGTGACACTGCCGGTCGACGGCGGCAGCTGCCTCAAGTAACGGGGCCCGGCAGATGACCGCCGCCGAGCTGTCGCTTCCGCGCAGCTGGGAGGAGATCACGCCCGGATGGATGACGGCGGTTCTCGGGAAGCACTTCCCGGGCGCCACCGTCGACGCCGTCAGCGTCGCGCTGCGCGACGACGGCACCAACCGCCGGGCGCGACTGGCGCTGAGGTATTCGGCGGGGTCGGGTCCGGCGACAGTGTTCGCCAAGGCCGTCGACCCCGACCACGCCGAACTCGTCGCACTCACCAGCGGCCTGTTCCACGAGCCGCGGCTGTTCAGTTCGGGGGTCTCACTGCCGCTGGACCATCCGGCCGTCTACGCCGCGCTGATCGACGAACCCGGATCGAACTTCGTGATGATCATGGAGGACGTGGTCGCGCGCGGCGCCGACCCGCGCGACTCCACCCGGCCGATGACGGTCGAGCAGGTCGCCAACGGCGTCCGCGGGCTGGCGCGCATGCACAGCCAGTTCTGGGGTGAGCGGCTCACCGCGGACCCGGCGCTGGGCTGGGTCGAGCCGTTCGTCGCGTTCGAAGGCCTCGAGCATGCTCCGCTCGACATCGCCCGAGAACGCCTGGGCAACACCGTGTCCTCGGAGATACTCGCGCTAAGTGGTACCGACCTGTTCGTCGATATCTGGGCCCGCTACATCGGCACCCTCACCGGAACTTCGAAGTCACCCGAGACCCTGCTGCACGGTGATCCGCACATCGGGAACACCTACGTGTTGCCCGACGACGATGTGGGGTTCCTGGACTGGCAGATGGCCCGACGCGGTAACTGGTCGCTGGATCTGGGCTACTTCGTGCAGGGTGCGCTGACGATCGAGGACCGCAGGCGGGCCGAGCGGGATCTGCTCGACGAGTACCGGGCCGCGCTCACGCTGCCCGCCGCCGAACTTCCATCGGCCGAGGAGGTGTGGCTGCGGTACCGCGCGTCGGTCGCGCACGGGTTGGCCATCTGGATGGCCACCCTCTCCGGGGGCGACGCCTGGCAGGGCGCCGACATCTGTCTCGCTCTCGCCCAACGGTATTCGGCCGCGTTCATCGACCTCGACACCCGCGCCGCGCTGTCGGCGTTGGACTAGGCGCCATCCCATCCCCCGCCGGCCAGGTAAGCGCCTGCGACCGGACCGACGACTCGGCTCGCCCGTTGCTCGCAGAGGTGGTCTTCGGCCACTCTCGGGTTGCGCCTCACCAAACCGAGGACCTCGGTGGGCTCGACCGCAGCGATTCGGATATCTGTGGCTGTCAACGCGTGGGCTTTGTGCGTTCTAGCAGCGACGCTGAGAGTGTGGCGCGCGACCACGGTTTCCCTGCCCAGGCCAGGGAGCTGACCTCCCCACACCGTGATCTCTGGCGTGCAACGGCTGAGGGTGGCGCGCACGACGTCTCGCAACCGTGGGTCGATCGCGTACAACTCGGCCGCAACACTGAGGGCTGCCGGCGAGGGTTGCGGACCCCCGAATGCCCCGTCCAGATCACCCATTTCGACGCCGAGGATCCGCAATGGCCGGGGGTCGCCGGGTTCGGCGACGAACACGGTGACGTCCCAGCCCGCTCTCGCCCGGTCGAACAGCCAACCGCCGACAAGATCAACCGCATCCCCTACTGTGCGGGCGGCGACGTCCAGCCGGTATCTGAAGCCACTCCACGAGTCCGGGTCCTCGACCATGCCGACACTCCTGTTAGGCAGATGACTAAACAATGCTAGGGTCGTTCGCGAATCAAAAGTTGACCCAACTCTACACAGGCTTTCTTAAATAGTTGACTCGGTCGCATATACTGGGTTAGCTGTTCTGGGCGCCGCACCGCTTCCAGGGCCTGATAGGCCGCGACGCGGCATCAGCAGAACCTCATGTCCGAGCGAGCCACACGGGAGTCCTGTGACAGAGAAGTCGACAGCGGAGTTGCTGGATATGTCCGGCAAGGTCGCGGTGATCACCGGCGGCAGCACCGGCATCGGACGAGCCGTCGCCGAGGGTTTCGCGAACGCGGGTGCCGACGTCGTCATCGCCAGCCGCAAACTCGACAACTGCCGGCTTGCCGCCAAGGAGATCGAAGCCGGTACTGGACGACGAGCACTACCCGTCGCATGCCATGTCGGTAAGTGGGACGACGCCGAGAGCCTATTCGAATCCGTCTACGACGCTTTCGGCCGCTGTGACGTGCTGGTCAACAATGCCGGCGTGTCACCGGTTTACGACAATCTCTCGACGGTCACACAAGAACTGTTCGACAAGGTTCAGGCCGTCAACGCCCGTGGTCCGTTCCGCCTGTCGGCTCTATTCGGGGCCCGGATGGCCGAGACCCATGGTGGTTCGATCATCAACGTCACATCGGCCGGCACGCTGCGACCCGACGCCGCCGACCTTCCCTATGCCATGGCAAAGGCGGGGTTGAATGCCCTCACCCTCGCCCTGGCCGGAGCCTGGGCGCCAAAGGTTCGGGCGAACCTCGTGATGCCCGGTGCCTTCGACACCGACATGTCCAAGGCGTGGGGGCCCGAGGGCCAGGCCGCTGCGGCAGCGATCAACCCGATGAAGCGGATCGGTGTGCCGCAGGATCTCGTAGGTTTGTGCGTCTTCCTCGCCAGCGATGCCGCCGGTTACATCAATGGCGCACAGGTGCTCGTCGACGGCGGCCTTTTCCGCACACTCTGAAGTGTCCTCCCATCCCACAGGAGAACCCATGACAGGACGCATGGCCGGGAAGGTCTCGTTCATCACTGGCGCCGGCCGCGGCCAGGGTCGTGCGCACGCCGTGCTGCAGGCGCGCGAAGGGGCCGACATCATTGCGATCGACATCTGTGAGGACATCGAGTCCAACCCCTACCCGATGGCCAGCTGGGAGGACCTCGAGGAGACCAAACGTCTTGTCGAAAAGGAGGGCCGCACCTGCGTGACGGCCAAGGCCGACGTTCGTCACCGAGAACAGCTTGCTGATGCACTGGGTCAGGGTGTGGCCCAGCTGGGCCGGCTCACCACGGTGATGGCCAATGCCGGCATCTTGCCGCTGGCCATGGGCGACCCGCAGCCGATGGACTTCCAGGATGCGGTCGACGTCGATCTCATCGGAGTGATGAACACCGTGGCGGTCGCGGTTCCACACCTGATCGCGGCTGGAACCGGTGCGTCGATCGTCATCACCGGCTCCACCGCTGCGCTGATCCCGAACACCATGACGGCCAACGTGGATCCCCGAACCATCATGGGGCCCGGCGGAGCCGGCTACAGCTGGTCGAAGCAGGCGCTCGTCGGCTACACCCAACAGATGGCGTTGCACTTGGCGCCGAACGGAATTCGGGTCAATATCGTGCATCCGACCAACTGCAACACCCATCTGATGAACGCCGAGGGGATCTACCAGGTCTTTCGTCCAGACATCGAAGGCAAAGTCACCAAAGAGGATTTCCAGGCCGCCTCGGAGTTCTACCACGCGCTTCCCGCCCCGTGGTTGGAACCCGAAGACGTTGCCGAGTTGGTGCTGTTCCTGGCTTCGGACGCCTCCAAACACATGACGGGGACCAGCATCCCGATCGACGCGGGCTGCATGATCAAGTGGCCCAACGGCCCCGGGCAGTGACCCCGTGCTTGTTCAGATATCGATGATGACCTTGCCCAGCGCCTTGCGGTCGGCCACGTAGCGCAACGCGAGCGCCGCGTCACTCAGCGCGAACCGCGCACCGATGTAGGGACGAAGCCTGCCCTCGACATAGTGTCGGTGTAGCTCCTCGTCATCGCGGACGACCTCATTCGGATAGTCGGAGGCAAAGGTCCGAATCTCCATGCCGCGAACCGTTATCCCCTTGAGTAGAACTAAATTGAGGGGGACGGCGGGAATGGGGCCGGCAGCGTAGCCCAACGTGACGAAAACTCCATGACGTCCGAGGCCACGAAGCGCGGGCAGCGAATAGGGTCCGCCGACGGGATCCACGACGATCTGGGCGCCCGCCTTGCCGGTGATCTCCTTGATCCGCTCTCGCAGATCTTCGCGGTCGTAGTCCACGCATGCCTCGGCGCCGCGCAGGCGACAGAGATCGAGCTTCTCTTCGCCGGACGCCGCGGCCAGAACCCTTCCCCCCATGAGCTCGGCGATGTCCACCGCGGCGAGCCCGACACCGCCCGCGGCCCCGAGCACGACCACCCAATCACCGGGCTGCACCGGCGCGATCGTGCGCAACGTGTAGTAGGCGGTTCGATAAGTGACGCCGAAGGCGGCGGCTTCGGCGTAGTCGATGTCGTCAGGAATCGGTGTCACCGTTCGCGCGTCGACCACAGCCTGCTCGGCGAAGGCGCCGACGAAGGTGGTCGCGCATACCCGGGCGCCGACGCGCACGTCCACGCCGTCGCCGACTGCGACGACATCTCCGGCCATCTCGCTGCCCGGGCTGAACGGTGGCGGCACTTTGACCTGGTAATTGCCGCCGATCAACAAAACGTCGGGGTAATTGACCGCGGCCGCGCGCACCCTGATGACGATCTGACCGGGCCCGGGTGTGAGATCGGGTAGCTCATCGAGCACAAGGTCCTCGGGCGCGCCGTACTCGCGACACACGATCGCCTTCATCAAACCCGTCCTTTCGTGGGCCCGGTCGTACCGACCGTCATCCCCATTGCAGTGCCGGGCACTCAGCCCTTCAGGTCTGGCAACACCTTATCTGCGAACAACTTCAGCTGTTCGTAGACAAGCTCGTACGGCATTCCCCCCCAGCTGAAGTTGGCGAGCATCTCGTAGTCACCGACCATCTCCTTGCGGACGCGGTGATGCTCGACGAGCTCCTCCGGGGTACCGATCATGTTGCCGGCGATGTAGTCACGGTAAGCCTTGTCCGGGCCGCCGGCCGCGGCGGCGGCCTCACCCATGGCGGTCCAGGCGGCATACGAAGGCAGATCCTTGAAGTGGTCGCTCATGAACTCGTAGTGGTTGGCCACCGTGGAGAACATCCTGGCGAAGTAGTTGTCGGTGTAATCGGCGACCCGCTGTTTGTCGGTGAAGCAGCACACGAAATCGGAGATGATGAAAGGCGGTGCGGTCTTCTTGTGCAACGCCTCGAAATTCGTTCGATACTGGGTGATTTCGGGGATGGCGTTGCGCCAGTCACCCTGGGAGAAGCGCAACGCTTTGAGCCCGAATCTGGCGGCGACGTCGACCGAGCTCGGCGACATCGTCACCATGATGGTCCGGTCTTTGAAGGATTTGAAGGGCCCGGGACGGATCTCCGTGCGGGGGATCTGATACCACTTTGTGTCTGCTTCGACGATACCTGTCTCGACGCCCTCCATGATGATGACCGCCGCCTCGTCGAACATCTCCCGCGAGTCGGCGAGTTCGACGCCGAAGGACCGGAATTCGCGTCGGGCGGCACCACGGCCCATGCCCAGAATGAGGCGGCCTCCGGACAGAATGTCGAGCTCGATCGCCTGCTCGACGACGCGCAACGGGTTGTTCCAGGGCAGGATCACCGCGGCGGTGACCAGATTGATCGTCTTGGTCTGAGCCGCGACCCAGGACAGCAGCTGAAAGGGATCGGGACACGCGCCGTAATCGGTGAAGTGATGCTCCACCGGACCGACATAGTCGAAGCCCATCGCCTCAGCTTCCACGGCGAGCTTCGACTCCTTCATGAAGCTCTCGACGTCGGGCACGCCGTGGAGATTCTGATAGCCCAGATGCATGCCTACCTTCATGGTCTCTCCAGTTCGTCAGGGCGGTCCGCCGCCGTGAGGGTTGACAGAAATTAATTGTTACCTGGATCGTTTCTTTTAGACAAGCTTTCGCCGACTCTGTGATAAAAAGTCACCGTCATCGGTACAAATATCATGGGCCGGCTGCAACTCAGGGAGACCCGGCATGGAAGATCTATGTGTGATCGAACGCGCAGGCGCGTCCCCGCCGCCGGCTTCCTCGGGGAGCAGGGCCGCGAGGCGCCGACCCGGTCGGCCGACACTGAGCAACGAGCAGTTGCTCGATACCGCACTGGACCTCTTCTTGGAGAACGGCTTCGAGCGCACCAGCATCGAGGCGATCTCGGCGGCGGCCGGAATGGCCAAACGCACCGTTTACGCCCGCTACGAGGACAAGACGAGCTTGTTCAAGGCGGCACTCACCCGAGCGATCGAGGACTGGATCGTGCCGGTGGAGCAGTTGCAGGCTGTCGAGACCGATGATTTCGAGGAGACACTTCTCGCGATCGGACGAATCCTAGTGGCCAACGTCCTGCGGCCGGGCGGCCTGCGACTGCTTCGCCTGACAAACGCCGTATCCGCGCAGATGCCCGAGATCGCGGCATTCAACGTGCAGAAGGGCACCGAGCCGACACTCGCCTATCTCGCCGACCTGTTCCTGCGACGGCTGGGTTCGGACGGGATCTCGATTCAGGACGCCGGTCTAGCCGCAGGAGCATTCATCGACCTCGTCCCCGGCGGTCCCGCCAACGCTAGCGCTCGCGGTGTGGTGCTGGACGAGAAGGCCGTCGACCAGCACACCCGGTATTGCGTCCGGTTGTTCGTTCACGGCCTTCTACCAGGCGACCAGCAGCGACTCGCCGCCGAGGCGGAGAACAAGCGACTGAAGCAGACGATCGCCGACGCGCTCGACGATCTCGAACGAGTACGCGAACGGTTGGATCAGCGTGAGCCCCAATGAGTCTGACAGGACGTTGGGCAAGATCACACTTGCCGTCGGGGTCCAATCGGTGTCGGTGCTTCAACCGTCTAAACCTCTTGCCGCAGAGGGATGTTCGATTGTGATCGGTGATGTCGGCCTCGCCGGCGCGGCGACCACGACCCAGGTGAGATGGTGTCAACGGGCCATGCGGCGAGGCGGTTCGGCACTGCATGCGCATCCCGTCCGTACGTTGTTAGGCTTTTGACTAACCACGCACCGAGGAACAATCGCGGTGCGGCACGCTCAGGGTCGTGCCGAGGAGATCGGCTGCCAGATGGGCGAACCCCGCTCGGACCGCATTGACGGGACGATCTTGCCGTCCACATCGGTGACGCCGTATTCCGTCGCGAGCTCCGCGGTGATGAACGTTCCGCCGGAGTGTCTCATCACCTGGTGATCGGTTGCCATTGCAGCAATCACACGGCCCGGATACTCGGGTGAACAGCCCCCGGCGGGGTTCGTCGCCGCCGCGTTTTTCATCGCGGGGTTGGCCGCTAGATTCCGTTGTGCGCGCTCGGTATACGTGAGGCCCTGCCAGAGCGAGACAGATGCGACATTGTGTGGTTCGAGCTCGACGGCCATGTCGTGTGCCATGCGGTCGACCGCCGTCTTACACATTCCGAACACGACGCCATAGGTGTAGGAGATGCCGGTGTACCCCGAAATCGCCACGATCAGTCCAGTCCCTGCCGGCACCATGATCCGGGCGGCGTGCCAGGCTGCGACGTAGTTCGACCGGACGCCCACGTCGACCATGCCCCAGTAATCGAGCGGTTTTTCCCAGAACGGCTTCCCATCGGTCAGGTCCTCGGGCAGTGCGAAGGCGTTGTTGACGAGGATGTCGAGCCGGGAGTGTTCGCGCAGGACCCTGTCGAACAATGCGGAAACCTGAGCGTCATCGGCGTGATCGACTGCCACCGCCACCCCGCGTCCTCCCCGGCGGTCGATTTCGGCGGCGGTTTCACCGACGGTGCCGGGAAGCTCGTGCATATGCGGGGCGAGGGTACGTCCGGTGACGTAGACGGTGGCGCCCTGTTCTCCGAGCGCGAGGGCGATGCCCTTGCCTATTCCTCGGCTGGCGCCCGTCACGACAGCGACTTTGCCTGTCAGCGTTGCCATCCACATCCCCGATCGAAGTTCGCTTGCCCGGAATAGGTATGTCTCGGTAATGTCTGAATTAGGCGTTCGACTAACACGAGGAGATGTTATGACAGTCGTGGATCGAGTTTCTACCCCGGGTGGCTCGGGCACGGCGGTGGTGGCCGCGGCACGTGATTTCGTACCGCGGATCCGCGACCTCGCGCGTCAGATGGAGATCAACCGCTGCCTGGATGACCAGCTCGTCGATGACATGGAGGCGACAGGCCTGTTCTCGGTTGTGGTACCGAAACTCTGGGGCGGCTGCGGCCTCGGGCCACACGAACTCAACAAGGTGATCGAGCTCATTGCCACCGCGGACATCTCGACGGCCTGGGTCACCGGCTTCTACAACTTCCACAACTGGTTCCTGTGCCGGTATCCGCGTGAAGTCCAGGAAGTACTGTTCGCCGATCGGGCCTCGGTGCGTTGCGCGGCAATTCTCTCCTCTCCCGGCACGGCCGAGCGAGCCGACGGAAAATTGCGAGTAAACGGTCGCTGGGGCTACGCGACAGGAATCCTGCACGCCTCCCACGCGCTGGTCCCCGCCATCGTCGATGACGACATGTCCTGGGTGATCGTGCCGCGAGACGAGCTCGAACTCGTCGACGACTGGGACGTGGCAGCAATGGCGGCCACCGGCAGCGTCACGATCGTCGCCAAGGATGTCGTCATCCCCGAGACATGGGCGCTCCCCTTCGCCAAGATGATGTCGGCGACCGACCATGAAGGTACTTTCCACGAGGAGGAGGTAATGCGACTTCCCTTCTCCGTCATGACAACTGCCATTTCATCGCTGTACGTCGGCGCGCTCGACGCTGCGGTCGAGATGACGCGGGCGCGGATGAACACGGCGTCTGGGATCAACAGCGCGCCCCGCAACGAACGCCCGATGGCGCGCATTCGCTGGGTGAACGCGTTCCAGACGGCGCGGATGATGCACCTGGTCCGCGATGCTGCCATCAATGAGGCCCTAGAGGTCGCCCGGCGCGGAGTCCCTCAGACGCTCGAAGAGGAGGCGATGAACGGGCTGCACGGGGTGACGATTCTGCGCACGGTCAGGGAAGCCTTGCGCGAACTCGTCGACGGCAATGGGTCCAGCGGCTACCGAGCCGACAATCATCTACGCAGGATGTCGCAGGACATCGCGATGATTTCCACCCACGCCGTGCATGGTGAATATGACGTGATGATGGACCGGCATGCCCGGTGGCTACTCGGGATGGGCCTCGCGCCGGGCGATCCCGGCGCGCGGATGACATGACCGGGCAAACGGTGGGTTACCTTGCTCGGATGGCACCGAAACGACCCACCGATGCCCAGGAACCCGACACCCGGACGGCCCTGCTCGACGCCGTAGAGCGCCTCATGCAAGCCGAGGGTTACGCCGCGGTGACGTCCCGCCGGGTCGCGGCGGAGGCGGACGTCAATCCCGGCCTCGTGTACTACTACTTCGGGCCGATGGACAACCTGTTCATCGAGGTCTTCCGGCGCAGCGCGGCCCGGATGCTCGGCCGCCAAGCCGAGGCGCTCGTTTCTGATCAGCCGCTCTGGGCGCTGTGGGACCTGATCCGCGAGCAGTCCAACACAACGCTGAATCTCGAGTTCCTCGCCCTCGGAAACCACCGCCAGGCGGTCAAGGCAGAGATGAAGGAGTTTTCGGTGCGGTTCCGCCGGATCCAGTTCGAAGGGCTGTCGGAGGTTCTGGCACGTTACGAGATCGACCCGCAGGTCTGGCCACCCGAAGCGGTGATGTTGTTCATGGACGGTCTCGCCAGGTTTATGGGTGAGGAACGGTCGTATGGTCTCAGCCTCGGGCACGAGCAGGCGACCCGCGTGATGGAGCGGCTCATCGGCGAATTCGAGGGAACCCGGCGCTCCGCTCGGCGTCGAGGCCGCCGATGACGTTGCAGTTCGGACTGCTGTGGCCGTTCAGGAACCCTGAGTCCGTTGCCTGGGACGAGTTCTATCGCTCCCACCTCGACCTCGTCGTGGAATCGGAGCGGATGGGTTTCGACGAAGCCTGGCTCACCGAGCACCATTTCATCGACGACGGCTACTCACCATCGCTCTTTCCGATCGGCGCAGCCATCGCCGCGCGCACCACGCGAATCCGCATCGGGACCTTCCTGCTGTTACTCCCCCTGCACAATCCGGTCCGGGTCGCGGAGGACACCGCCACGCTTGACATTATCTCCGGCGGCCGTTTCGACCTCGGCGTCGGGCTCGGTTATCGGCCAGGCGAATTCGACGACCAGGGTATCCCGTCCCGCGAGCGTGCAAGTCGCATGCGGGAGAGTCTGCCCATCCTCCGTCGGCTCCTTTCGGGCGAGAAGGTCACGATCGACGGCAAATACACCAAGCTCAACGACATTCAAATCTCTCCACCTGCATTGCAGCAGCCGCACCCTCCGATGTGGGTGGGGGGTACTGCGCCGAAGGCGATCGAGCGGGCGGCGGCGATGGGCATGCACTTCCTCAGTGGTGGTCCTGGGTCGGCAGCCATCTATGACGCCGCGCTACGTGCCCACGGCCGCAGCCCACGCCACTTTCACGTGGCCGCTACGGTGCCAACCTATGTCGCACCCACGCGCCGGCAGGCCTGGGAGATCGCCGCTGAACCTCTGCGCTACATGGCGGCTAGTTATCTCAAGTGGACAGCGGAAGCCAAGGGCGTTGCGGACGGCGACTTGCCGGCGTTGCCCTCCGCCGAGGAGATCGTGCAACGGCAGTCGATGGATTTCTTCGGTGAAGACATGCTCGTCGGCTCGCCGCAGGACGTGATCGAGAAGATCGAGACCTACCGAGCCGGAGCGCGGCTGACGCACCTGGTTGCCGCTATGGCACTACCTGGCATGGCGATACACCAGATCCACGCGAGCATGGAGCTCTTCGCGGGGAAGGTCATCCCCCACTTCCGCGAATCGAATTCGCGGTGATCAAAGGTAATTCACCCGCAGCGACCAGGCCCGGGTTCGCCGCCACGACGGCCGGGATTGCGTTCACCGCGGGATTGGCGGTCGGGGCGGCGACGTACTCCTCCTCGGCGCCGCCGAAGACCGGCTGGTAACGGACCCGGATATTGGGCACACCGGAAATTTCCATAACGTAGCCGTGCGCGATCGGCCAATCGGGTTCCATCGCATCCCCGAGACGCCACAGCAAATCCATCTCGAGGAGTGGCCGGTCGGCCTTCATGCCCTGGAACATCGCCTTCATACCGCACACCGTGCCCTCGCCGATCTCCATATAGCCGAGGTCGAGATGCTTTGTGGCGACACCGAGCTGCGGCGTGAACCGCACCTCGTCGAGCTCGACATGTAGCGCGCCGGCCATCATCTCGATGGCGTCCTCGAAGGCCGAGATCCGCTGTCGCATCATGTCAATCAGCCCTGGTGTGTCCGGTGGCGAACCGAATCCAAGCGCCAGCCACGTCTCCGGGGACTCGTAGGGTGTGCAGTCGACCGCTTCGTGGATGGTGATTCGGTCCACCTCTCGGCAGGCGGCCGCGGAGACGAGCGCGATCACGCTGGCAAGCCCGGGATTGATTCCTGACCCGTACAGCGACACGCCACCCCGCACCGCCGCATCGTGCAAGCGCTGCCGCTCATGCTCACCGAAGGAATGACCCGTGATGAATCCCGCCGTCGAGATCACGTTGACACCTGCATCGAGGAGCCGGACCATCTCGTCGAGATTCGGGACCATCGGCATATAAAGCACGACATCGGGTTTCAGTGCGAGGATCGTGTCGATATCGCTTGTCGCCGATATCCCGAGCGGTGGGATACCGCACAGTTGACCGACATCCTTGCCGACCTTGCCTTCGCTCCACGCGTAACATCCGACGAGCTCGAGTCCCGGTTGCGCCAGTACCGCTCGAACCGCGGCTTGAGCCACCTGACCGGTGGTCCACTGCACCACCCGAATTGTCATGACATCGCCCCGTCCATTTATCGGTCAGACAAAGGCCGGCAACGAATCCCAGCCCCGCAGCGCGGGCGAATTCGCCATACGGGCATTGTCGACGTCGATCTCCCACCCCGGGAAGCGGTCGAGAATCTCCTCCAGGGCGATTCGACCTTCCAACCGCGCCAGGGCCGAACCCAGGCAATAGTGCGCGCCGATGCCAAACGACAAGTGCTTGACGTACTCGCGGTGGATATCGAAGCGATCCCCGTCGGGGAACCGTCGATCATCATGGTTGGCAGACCCGATCAGGAACAGGATCACACTGCCGGCGGGCACGGTCTGACCGTAAAACTCTGTGTCGATCGCGACGTACCGGGCGAATTGCTGTGCGGGCGATTCGAGACGCAGAACTTCCTCGATGGCCCTGGGGATCAGGGAGCGGTCCTCGACCAATTGACGCCGTTGGTCCGGATGGTCGGCGAGTGTCTTGCCGGTCCAACTGATCAGGTGCCCGGTGGTCTCGGCGCCGGCGCTGGCGAGAAGCGTTGTGTAGGTCAGCACTTCGTCACGGGTGAGTCGGCGGGTCGACCCATCCTCTTCTTCGAGCTCGGCGTTGAGTAGATCGGTCATCAGGTCGTCTGACGGGTTCTTGGCGCGCCAATCGATGTACTCGGCATAGCTTGAGCCGTCGGCGAAACCCTCCTGCGGCGTGAGATGTTCGCCCGGGTCGGCACGCAGGCTTCGGTCGGTGTCCTGCCGATGCGCCTCCTGAGCAGACTCCGGAATACCGAGAAGCATGCCGATCGTGCGCATTGGAACCTGCGCACCCAGGTCCGCCATGAAGTCGAACCTCTTGGCGCCCATAACCGCGTCGAGGCTGCGCGCGCAGTACTCGCGAACCTTGTCCTCCAGCTCGGCGACGCGGCGCGGGGTGAAGACACCATGCAGAACCTTGCGATATCTGGTGTGGACCGGCGGATCTTGGAAGATGAACATACTCGGCGGCATCTCAATATCGGCCCGTATGAAGTCCAGAATCGCACCACGGCCGGAGATGAATGTTCGATGGTCCAACAGCACCCGCTCGACATCGTCGGCTCGGCTGACGGCGAAGAAGTCATGCGCTGCGTTGTAGTACAACGGCGCTTCCTCTCTCAGCCGCCGGTAGACCGGATACGGATCGGCGTCGATGACGGGGTCGAAAGGGTCGTAATAGACATCGCTCGGGCTCGCAACCGTCAAGTCGGACTCCTTCTCTCGGCCAGACGCCGCCTGGCCCGGCTGTTAGTCGATCGCCTAATCGAAGACGATACCGAGGTCCTCGCCGTCAAGGCAAGAGCGGCTCTCGCCATTCCGCCGAGCCCTGGCCCGCCGCGGCCGATTGCGCGAGACCGGCGAATCTGAGCGGGTTCAGGTACTCCTTGTACAGCGTGATCTTGTCGCCCTCGAAGCCGAAGATGGTGATGTAGGTGTTCCGGTAGATGTTCCCGGTCCCCCGCTGTAAAGCTTTGCTGTGGTACTCCGCGATCACCAGCTGCTCGCCGGCCACCTCGTACCACCGGTCGTAGACGAAGTCCATCCGCACGAACATCGCCGGCATCGAAGTGCGCAACTGGTCAACTATCGCGGCGCTTCCCCGAGTCGCGGGAACATCCTCGACGAATGGCAGCACCATCACGGCATCGGTGGCGAGATAACGCGCGACCCGGTCGAAGTCGAGGACTCCCATGCCGTCGAGGAATTCTCGGGCAAGCTGAACTCGGTCCTCAAAAGTCGACGGCACGTCGATACTCCTCTGGGTCGGCAGCGGCGAACGTTTTGTGCTCGAGGAACTTCTCGAGCTCTACGGACCCGTCCGCGGGAATGTCGTGCTCCTCGGCGTAACCGAAGCGGCTGTCGGGACCGAGATAATTGCCGCCGTTGATGCTCATCCGGCCGGTCCGCACCCGGCGCGCCACCGCGAGCGCACGCTCGTGGGACCCAAAGACGACGCCGGACGGTCCGCATATCGAACGGTTCGCGATCCGAACTGCGTCTCGATCGTCGTCGTAGGGGACCACAACCAGAACCGGACCACCGACTTCCGCCGCCAGCACTTCGCTCTCGGGGTCGACCCCGGTGAGCAACGTGGGTTCGTAGAAGTAACCAGGCCGCACCATTCCGCCGCCCCTGACGAGCGTTGCACCGGACGCGATGGCCCGCTTGACCATCTCATCGACCTCGTCGCGACGCCGATCACTGATGAGCGGTCCCATCCAGGTGCAGACATCGGCGGGGTCGCCATAGCGCACCGCGGCCAGGCATTTCGCCAGGTCACCCACCGCTGTGTCACAGCGGTGGGCAGGCACCAAGACTCGTGAGATCGGAGCCGAGCCTTGTCCCGCATGCGACGTTGCCATCAGCGCTATCTGCTCAGTACAGGTCGAGACGTCGGCATCGTCGAGCACGATCGCTGTCGACTTTCGCTCCGGCTTCATCCACACCCGCTTGACAGCCCCACTGGCTGCGACCATGAGGCGGCGCCCCGCTGCTACTGATCCGGTAAAGGAGATCAAGTCGACATCTCGGTGGCTGGCGAGTGTGCTGTCCACGGCTGGGTTCAGGGAAGCCAGCAGATTCACCACCCCGGCGGGGATCTCGGTCGTCGTCGCGATCAGCTCGCCGAGCGCAAGCGTTGTCAATGCAGCGTCGGAGCCGCCTTTCAACACCACCGTGCAACCTGCGGCCAGAGCCGGGCCCAAGGCGGCGATCGCCATGCGCATCGGGTGACTGGAGCCGGTGCAGATCGACACCACGCCGATCGGACCCTTCTCGGTCCAATGCGTACCCCGGCCCGCATCGCCGTCGCCGGCAGTGGTGCTCGAATTCGCCGCCAACGTATCCGCATGACGGCCTACCGCGTTGATCGGCGCATCGAGGTATGGCCCTTCGGTCAGCCGCCAGGTGGCCCCCGTCTCGGCAACGGTCAGCCGCCGCAGTTCCTCGCGATGCCCGATCAGGGCCGCGTGGAGCTGCCTGAGACATTTGACCCGGAACGTGATGTCGGTGGACCACTTCGTCGAGTCGAAAGCACGCCGGGCCGCCGCAACGGCCCGCTGTGCGTCATCGACGTCGCAGTCTGGCGCAAAGCCCATGATCGCACCGGTCGCCGGGTTGACCGACGGAAATGTTTGGCGGCTGCGACCGTCCGACAGCACGCCGTCAATCAGCATGTGTCGCTCAACCCGGCCGGCCGAATGCTCTGGGGAGCCCGCTCCCCTGTCGTCCGCGGGCTTGGTCCCCGCCTGAGATGGCATCCACCGCTCCCGCAACAAAAATAGTTGACTCGGTCTGTTATACACTACTACCTTGTCGAAAGGTCGGTATCTGTCGCTCGACCATGATTCGCGGCAACAGGCATGGAGCGGCGATCACGCTGACCGCAATCGACTGGGACGTACACCGGTACGCGTACACAGGAGGCGGCATGGCGTGGGAGTTCAGAACGGATCCTGAGTACCAGGGCTTGCTGGACTGGGCCGACGATTTCGTGCGGGAGGAAGTCGAGCCGTTGGACCTGGTATGGCCGGGTCAGGAGTTCGTACCGCTCAGCGACGCTCGGCGCAAGGCAATCGATCCGCTCAAGGCGCAGGTGAGGAGCAAGGGGTTGTGGGCGACTCACCTCGGCCCTGAACTGGGTGGCCAGGGGTACGGGCAACTCAAGCTGGCCCTACTGAACGAAATCCTGGGCCGCTCGTTGTGGGCGCCGATCGTGTTCGGGTGCCAGGCGCCCGACACCGGAAACGCCGAGATCATCGCACACTACGGCACCGAGGAGCAGAAACAGCGCTATCTGCAGCCGTTGCTGGACGGCGAGATGTTCTCGAGCTATTCGATGACCGAGCCTCAAGCAGGAGCCGATCCCACTCGCTTCCAAACGCGCGGACACCGCGATGGCGACGGCTGGGTGATCAACGGCTGGAAATACTTCTCCTCCAACGCCAGGACCGCATCGTTTCTCATCGTGATGGTCGTGACGAACCCGGATGTCAGTCCGTACCAAGGAATGTCGATGTTCCTGATTCCCACTGACACCCCGGGCGTCACGATCGAACGCAACGTCGGTCTCTACGGCGAGCCCGTCAACGAGGGCTTTCATGCCCTGATCCACTACGACAACGTCCGGGTACCGGCCGAGGCGTTGCTCGGCGGTGAGGGTCAAGCCTTCGCAATCGCGCAGACGAGACTCGGCGGCGGACGAATTCACCACGCCATGCGGACGATCGGCCTGGCGCGTCAGGCACTCAACATGATGTGCGAACGCGCACTGAGCCGTGAGACCGCGGGCTCGCGGTTGTCGGACAAGCAATTCGTCCAAGGGTTCATCGCCGACTCTTACGCTCAGCTCATGCAGTTCAGATTGTTCGTGCTCTACACCGCTTGGGAGATCGATGAGTACAACGACTACAAGCGAGTTCGCAAGGATATCGCTGCCGTGAAGGCGACGATGCCGAGTGTGCTGCACGATATCGCGTGGCGGGCAATGCAGGTCCACGGTGCGCTCGGCGTCAGCAACGAGATGCCGCTGTTCAGAATGATCCACGGTGCCGCCGCGATGGGTCTGGTCGATGGTCCAACCGAGGTGCACAAGACGACGGTGGCGCGTCAAGTTCTGCGTGACCATTCGCCTAGCGAGGGTATATGGCCACGCGAGTGGATTCCGGCCAAGCTCGAGGCTGCTCGTGAGAAGCTCGCCGAATATCTCGAACTCGAGATCGGCAACACCTGATTCGGACCAGTTCATCGACGAAGACCCACGAACCGAGAAGAGACACGCCATGACACTGGAAGATGTTGTCCGAGAGGACACCCGCAAACAACCGCGTATCGAGTTCGACCGACACACTCCTGAGTTCCGGCAACGATTCGACGACATTGCCCAGGAAATGCACCAGAGGTGCCCCGTGGCGTGGAATGACACCTACGGCGGCTACTGGGTGGCCGGCGGCAGCGACGCCGTCTTCGAACTCGCACGGTGTCCGCATATCTCGAACGAACATGACATCGACGGCACAAAGCGCGGATACCAAGGCATCTCGATCCCATTGCCCGACGAGGCGGCAGGTGTGCGGGGTGGAATGCTCGAAATGGACGGGCAAGAACATCGAACCTACCGCAATGTCCTGAACCCCTATATGTCGCCGGCTGCGGTGAAGCGGTGGCTGCCGTTCATCGATGAGACGGTCCGCGCGTGTTTGGACGAGAAGATCGAAAGTGGCAGCATCGACTTCGTCGATGACCTCGCCAACGTGGTGCCGGCCGTCCTGACGCTCGCCATGCTGGGGATCCCGGTCCAGAAGTGGGCCATGTACAGCGAGCCCACACACGCATTCGTCTACACGAAGCCCGATTCCCCCGATCGTCAACGCGTCATGGAGATGTACGTGGCGATGGGCATGGACCTGATGAACAATCTTTCTGAGATCCGGGACAACCCTCGGCCCGGGATCATCGACGCGCTGGCTCGATTGCGAATCGATGGCGGGGCACCGCCCGACATGGAGTTGCTCGGGATGTTGAACCTGCTCATCGGCGGCGGCTTCGACACCACGACCGCGCTGACTGCGCATTCGCTGGAGTGGCTTTCGGAGAACCCGGCCGAACGTGAGAGGTTGATCAGCGAACGGAATGCGCTGCTGGATTCGGCCACCGAGGAGTTTCTTCGCTATTACACACCCGCACCCGGGGACGGTCGCACCATGGATACCGATACCGAGCTGCTGGGGATCGACTTCAAGGAGGGCGACCGGGTCTACATATCCTGGGCGTTCGCGAACCGTGACCCCCTGCTCTTCGAGCAGCCGGACCAAATACTCCTCGATCGCAAGCACAACCGGCACTTCGCCTTCGGACTCGGTGTGCATCGGTGTATCGGCTCCAACCTGGCGCGGGTCGTATTCAAATCGATGCTCACCGCGGTGCTGGATCGCATGCCCGATTACCGCTGCGATCGTGAGCGGACGGTCCACTACGACACCATTGGCACCATCCAGGGCATGCGCCATCTTCCCGCAACCTTCACGCCGGGCAAGAAGAGCGGTGCGGGCTTGGAGGAGACACTCGACCGGCTCCAGCGAATCTGCGAGGAGCAGGGGCTGGCACGCCCCATAACGGAATTCAAGGGTGAAGCCCGCATCGTTTGAACAGTTGGATCAGATCACCCGCGACTCGCGGCCGGCCCAATACCGGTCCCGCAGCCGCCTCTTGTAGAGCTTGCCGTTGGGGTCACGCGGTAGTTCGTCGACGAAGTCGACGGTCCGCGGACACTTGTAAGTCGCCAACTCTGCGCGACAGTAATCGATGAGCTCCGCCTCCAAGGTCGTTCCCTTTCGCGAGCTGTCGGCCAGCTGGACAACAGCTTTCACAGCCTCGCCCATCTCGTCGTCGGGCACGCCGATCACCGCGACGTCGGCCACGGCCGGGTGTGCGGTCAGCACATTCTCAGCTTCCTGCGGATAGATGTTCACACCACCGGAGACGATCATGTGCGCCAGCCGGTCGGTCAGGTAGAGATAGCCCTCTTCGTCGAGGAAGCCCATATCACCCAGGGTCCGCCAGCCCTTGTCGTTGGCCACTGACTCGGTCTTGCGGCTGTCATTGTGATACTCGAACGGTCTGCCGCCCGCGAAGTACACCACACCCACTTCGCGGGGGCCCAACTCCTGGCCGTCCGGACCGAGGATGTGGCATTCGTCGATGGGTCGGCCAACCGAACCCGGATGGCTCAGCCACTCCCGTGCCGAGATGTACGTTGCGCCCAGATCCTCTGTACCCGAATAATATTCATCGATTATGGCGCCCCACCACTCGAGCATCTGCCGTTTGACCTTGACCGGGCAGGGCGCGCCGGTGTGCAGGACCCGGCGCAGGCTCGAGACGTCGTACCCCATACGGACTTCGTCGGGCAGCCGAAGCATGCGGACGAACATCGTCGGAACGAATTGCGCTTCGGTGACCCGGTATCTCTCGATCAACTCGAGGCACTCACGGGGATCGAAATTCTCCATCAAGACCACGGTCCCGCCGACACGATGCCAGGACATGGAACCCACCAGCGGCGCGGAGTGATACAGCGGCGCAGGACACAGGTAGACCGAGCCGATTCCTCCGCCTTCGGTCATGCCCAGGGCGATCTGGGCGGGCACCGCTGCCGGGTCCCCGAACACTGTGCCCGGCAGCGGTTTACGTACACCCTTCGGAAATCCCGTCGTTCCGGACGAGTACAACATCTCGCGCCCTTCGTACTCGCTTTCGATCGGACCGGCGGATGACGCGGCGAGAACGGTGTCGTAGGGGACGAAGCCGGGTAATAGCCCATTGACCGAGACCCGCGCCGGAATCCTCGAAACGTCGAGGCGCTCCACAACCGCGGACATATCGGTGCTGGACACCAACGCGGTGGCGTGACAATCGTCCAGCACGTACTGCACTTCGTTGGGGCGCAAATGGCTGTTGATGGCGGTGTAGTACAGGCCGGCGCGCTGCGCCGCCCACGCGACCTCGAGGAACGCGCGCTCGTTGCCCATCAACAGCGCGACGTGATCACCGGGGTGCAAACCCCACTGACGAAGAGCGGCGGCGAACCGCCGCGACCGCTCGTCGAGCTGCCCATAGGTGACGGTTTCGCCGCTGTGGCCCATGACAATGGCGGGTGCTCCCGGACGCCGAGCGGCATGCCAATCCGGCGACATCCGCGTCGCCTCCCGCTCACATGTGCGGTCCGAACTCATGTCGGCATCAGGTCCTTCCACGACGTGGGTGAGGAACCGGGTGCGAGGCCGGCTTGTTCGTACAACCGGTGATCGGCGCCGAGGTATCGGCCGGTCCGCGGGTCGTACGTCGTGACGGCGACGCGGCCACGGGCGGATTCTCCGCCCCCAAAGGAGCTCGGCGCCGCGGGGGTGGCGCTGCGGCCTGGGTCGGCGGACGGCAGCGAGGCCTGCGGCGGCATGGGTGTTCCCCCCGCGGGGGCGTGAATGCGGCCGTCGAGATCCACCCGGTCGTCGACGGGAATGCCCTGGGATACCAGATTGGGATCGATCGGGTACGGCCCAATGGGATGCTGCCGCATGGCGAGCGGTTCAAAGGGCTTGTCGCTGTTGCAGATCTCCACCGTCGGGGCACGCTTCCCCGGGTGCCCCATACACGGGAAGTTGCGGGCTCCACGGACGGCGATCGGCGAGTCCTGAGGCAGCTTGCAGTACAAGCCGTCCGGAGTATCTGCCTCGGAGGTATCAGCGGGTGAACGCCAAGCCGACGGCGGAAGATAGCCGACCGTGCACGGGGTGGGATCACCCATGCTCATCGCGAAGTCCCCCTGTGCGATTCCGGTGGCATTGTTCGCGCTGCTCTGCGACTGCGTGGCCGCGATGTGCGGCGGAAGCAAGACGAGTAGCTGCTCGAGGGACGGGTTGTAGGTCACTAGGATCTGGCCGATTGTCGTCAGATTCGCCAGCAGTATGGGAAGGGTCGGCTTCAGCGATGTCAACAGCGCCGAAACCTCCTCGGCGAATTCGGGTCCCGAGCCGAGCAACGTTCTGATCTGTGGGTCGTTGCGACGAAGCTGGCCCGTGACGCCGGCCAGGCTCCGAATCCACGAGCGCAGAGAATCGGCCGACTGGGCTTGCGCGTCCAGCAGCGGAACGCTGTCGTCGATCAAGGAACGGGTCTGGCCAGAAACTCCTCTGAGGTCTGTGGCCAGAGTCGAGAACGAATCAACTAGCGAGCCGAAGTCATAGCCGCTGCCATTGAAGGCCTTGAACGATTCATCGAGCAGCGCGCCGAGTTTGTCCTCGGGGATACTGTCCACCAGGCTCTCGACGCGGTTGAGAAGCGGGCCGACGGGCTGTGGAAGGCTGGTGCGTTGCACCGGAATCACCGAACCATCCCGAAGGTACGGTCCGGCATCGGTGTTGGGTCGCAGGTCCACATACTGTTCGCCGACCGCGGAGACGTTGCGCACCGCAGCCTCGAGATCCTCGGGAACCCGCGGCGAGGTTTCCAAGGACAACATGGCTTCTGCGCCGGAGCGAGTAAGCCGGAGCTCGGTGACCTTCCCGATTTGAGAGCCCCGGTAGGTCACATTGGCGAATCGGTAGAGGCCGCCGGAGGCGGGCAACTCCAAGGTCACGGTAATCCGCCCGATGCCGAGCTGGGTCGGAACCTGCATGTACCGCACGACCATCACCGTGACGCCGACTACCGATGCGATGACGAAGATGATCAACTGGTTCCGGACAAATCGGGTCAGCATCAGCCACCACCGTTTGGCATCGATGAAGCTTCGACTGGATACGGGCCGGCGAAGATCGGTTGGCCGGCAGCCGTTGGCGTTGAGGATTCCCGACGCGGCGCGACCGGCAGCACCGGCCCGCTGACCGCAGCCCCCTCCGGCGGGGACGTTCTTTCACTAGCTGGAACCTGGTTCGATGCGTTGGTGGGCGTTTCCGTCACACCGAGTTGGAGCGGTGTATACGAATACTGCATCCACTCCGGATCACCAGGAGCGGGAATGAGTTTCGCCCCTTCTTCTCCCCACCGCGTGCCGAGGAACAGGGTCCGCTTGAGCCGCGGTACGGTGAGATCGATGACGGCGTAGAGGTTCATGAAATCACCCCGAACGGCACGATCGATGAGGTTCTGGGTGTAAGGGAAGGTCGTCACGTATCCGAGTGCTTGCGCCAGATCCCCCCCGACGTCGGCGATCGCCCTGATGGTTGGTTCGAGGTTGTGCAGGTTGGTGACTATCTCTTCCTTGGTGTCGGCGACGAGGGTCGTTGCCGTGTCGCTCAACACCCGCAGCCTGTCCAGCGCCGTCGTGAAGTTCGGCCGCTCGCGGATCAGGACGTCGACCGCCTCCGGAATGCGCTGCAATGCATGCTTGATGACGTCACGTTGCCCAACGAGCTGTCCGGCCAAGCGATCCAGTTCCCGTATCGATGCGACAAGCGCATCACTCTGCCTGTCCAACGTGGCGACGAAGATGTCGGCTTGGGACAGCAGGTCGCGGATGGCATCTTCGCGACCGCCCATTGCCGCGTTGAAGTTGTGGATGATGTCGCCGATCTGCCCCAGCCCTCCTCCATTGACGACGGCCGACAAGGCGGCCAGCGTCTGCTCGGTGGAGGGATAGGTCGCCGACCTTGCGAGCGGGATGGTCGCCCCCGGTTCGAGGCGGCCCACGGGGGATTCACCGATCGGCGGGTTGAGCGAAAGGTGCATGGACCCGAGCAGGCTTGTCTGTCCGACGGTCGCGACTGCATTCACCGGTACGACAACCTCGGGCTTGACTGAGATCTCCACGTCCGCGCGCCAGTCACGAACCGTCATCTTGCCAATGCTGCCCACGATGACATCGTCGATCATCACTGGCGAATTCGACTCCATGGTGCCGACGTCGGCGACCTGCACGTGGTAGACGGCGGCGCCGGGGCCGCGACCGACCGCACCCGGCAGCGGAATCGAATTCCAGCCCTGGAAGGCGCATCCCGCGACGGTGACCGCGATGCCGATTCCGGTGAGTGATCGGAGCAGCGCCTTGGAGCCGGAGCCCTTCATCGGGGTCCTCCTTCTGCCGGAAGCAGCATTTGCGGCAGGCCGGGCGCCGGCGGGATCGGTGCGCCGGGGAACAACGCGGGTGAGGGAGCGGCCGGTAGATGGTCGGGGGCCCCGGGACCCGGGGCCACCGCGGGAGCCAGCCCGTACCCGGGCGGAGGCGGGACATCACCGGCACCGGTGAAGGCCGACACTGCCGGCGGTGGCTCCTGCGGAGCAGGACTCGGCCCCGCACCTCCCGGCGCCAGGACGGGATCGGTGTAGATGAGATTCGCCGGGTTTGCCGACTTGCGCAGATACGGGTTGATCGGCATCGGCACGCCGTTGAAGTTGAGCAGCCGCAGTGCCGGTCCGAGATATTGTGCGCACAGCTTCGCGGTTTCGGGGGCGGTGATGTTTTCCACGCCCCCGATCGCAGAGCAGATGAAGTGAACGGGATTCGAGAAGTTGTTGATCACGAACGCGCCCGAGACAGCGCCGGTATCGGGGTTGTAAATGTTGTAGCCGTTGGCAATTCCGTTGGGTGCGATGTGGAGGATGTTCTCTACGGTCATACGGTTGTCGACGAGATTCTGCGTGACACCTGCCAGCCGCTGGACCTGCTCGGAGGCCTGGTTGCGGCTGCCTGCGACGAATCGCTGCACATCGACGATGGCCTCTGACAGATCTCTCAGCGCCGCATCGAATGCTGATTTGTTGTCATCGAGCAGGCTCGAAAGCGTGGCCAACCGATCCTGGAACAGCACGATCTGCTCACCGCTGTCACGCAGCGCACTGACGAAGATCTGAAGGTTCTTGATCGTGGAGACGATGTCGCCACTGCCCTCCGCCAGGATGCGCCCGACCCCAGCCAGTTCAGCCAGTGCCTGGCGAAGCTTGTCACCGTTGCCGCCCATTGCCGTCGCGGCACTTTCGATGAAGCGGCCCACCGACGTGCGCGAGACATCCCCCGCAGGGCCCAATTCCGTGGCCAGCCGCATCAGCTGCGTCTTCACTTCATTCCACTCGACGGGCACTGCGGTGCGTTCAAGCGGGATCTGGGCCCCGCCGCTCATCGTGGGTCCCGCATCCTCATAGGCCGGCGTCAGCTGGACGTAGCGAGCGGCGACGAGGTTGGGGGCGACGATGACGGCGCGGGCGTCCGTGGGCACCGGAACGTCGTGGTCGACGAACAGTGTCAACTTGGTGGTTTGTCCGCTCGGCTGGATCGAATCGACGTGGCCGACCTTGATACCGACCACGCGCACGTCGTCACCCGGATAGATCCCGGTTGCCGTGCTGAAGATCGCTGTGATCAGCTTGGGGCCGAGGAACGCCTGCCGGACCACAACCAGGCCAGCCGCGATCATTATTGCTATCAGTGTCACCGCGGTCACCCCGGCCAGCCGCCGGCGGTTCACCGGTGGCCCTCGGGAATCGCACTAAGGGGTATTTCGGGAATCCCGTTGACTGGGAACGGGAATTCGGCGCGTGGTCCCACATTGTCCGGCGGTTGGCCGGCATCAACCCCTCTGCGGAAGCCGAACGCGTAATCCAGGAACGGCTGAAGCATCGCCGGCATGGCGATGTTGGGAACGAAGGCGTTGTATATGCTTCCGCTTGCCACGATCTCGCCCTGGGTGATCGAGAATTTCTTCAAGCCCGCCAGGGCATCCGCGATGTCATCGCGATTGTTCTCCAGCATCGCGGTGACAGCGTTGAGCTTCTCCAGGGCTGGGGCCAGTTCCCGCTCATTGTCTCCAACCATGCCGGTCAGCTGTTTGGCGACCGCTGAGATGTTGGCGAGCAGTTCGACGATCATATGTCTGCGGTCGTTGAAGACCTCGAGGAGGTCGTTGGCATTGAGGATGAGCGCATTGATCTGGCCGCTTCGTTCGGAAAGAATTCCGCTCACGTCGCTCGCATTCTTCAGAAGATCGGCGAGAAACCCGTTGCGATTGTTCAGCGACCGCGAAAGACGGCTCAACCCATCAAATGTCGGGCCCAGCTGTGGCGCGATGTGATCGATCGTGGTCGACAACATGTCCAGGGATTGGTTCAACGCCTGCGTGTCGGTGTGGGCGAAGTTGGTGGTGAAGTCGCCCACCGCGTCGGTAAGCGAGTACGGCGACGACGTCCTCGACAGCGGAATCGTCGACAACGGCGCGAGGACGTCAGGACCTTCCGACTCGAGGGTCAGTTTGCGCTCACCCAAGAGGGAGCCGGTGCGAATGTGCGCCGTGGTGAGTGATCCCAGAGACACCCCGGAATTGACGGTGAAGGTGACGCGTGCCTTACCGCGGTCAAGTTCGATTTCCTGCACCAAACCCACCTTGGTGCCCGAAACGGTCACGTCGTTGCCGACTGCGAGTCCACCGGCCTCGGCAAACAACGCCTGATATCTGACGTCGGTAGCCCACGACACCAACCGCTCTGGCTGCAACCCGACAGCGATCGTCAAAACGATGACGACGACACCGATGAAGCCCGCTCTAGGCAGGTGGGAGCCTCGGTATTTCAGCATTATTCCTCCGCGCACCGCCCCGTCTGCTGCTTGAACCAGGGGAAGACCGCCGTGCGGCCCTGCAGGTCGCTGACCCGAATGGTCATGCCGCACATATAAAACTGGATGAAGCTTCCATACGAGGCAATGCGAACCAACTTGCGGTAGTTTCCGGGAGCCTTCTTCAGCGCCGCTTCCAGGTGGGGTAGGTCCTTTTCGAGCAGGGGCGCCACTCGGCCGAGTTCGTCGACGGTTCCGTTCAACGGCGCACGCGCGTCGGCCAGCAGACCGGCCAGCGACGCCGTTCCGTTCGCAACCGAGTCGATCGCCGAACCGATGAGGTCGCGCTCGGCGGACAATTCACCGACCAGCACGTCGAGGCGGTCAATGGTGGCGGAGAACTTACCGCCCTCCTTTGACAGGACGGTCAGGAGTGACCGCAGGTTGGCGATCAACTGCTCAACCACCTGACCGTTGTCGGCCAGGACGGTGGTGAACGACGACGTATGGGTGAAGATCGATTCGAGCGTTCCTTGCTGGCCCTGCAGGATACGAAGCAGCGAGCCCGTCAAGGCGTTGATGTCCTGCGGATTGAGCCCTTGTACAACAGGCTTCAATCCACCAAGCAGCACGTCGAGGTCAAGCGCTGGCACGGTGAGATCAGGCGGTATCCGGGACCCTGCCGGCAGGATCCGCGTGGACCCCGGCCCGTCGACGAGGGACAAGTAGCGGTCTCCGACGAGGTTCAAGTACCGAACCGCCACCTTCGTGCCGGTCGTCAACACCACACCACGATCCACATCGAACGTGACCTCGACCGTCTTATCCGGCTGCAAAGTTACATCGCGCACCGTGCCGACCCGGATGCCGGCCACCCGCACGCTGTCACCGCTGGTGATCTCGGAGGCGTCGACGAATACTGCGGAAAAGGTTGTTGCCGAGCCGGATCGGTGTTCACTGAAGGTGACGAACAGGCCCGCGGTCAACAGCGCCATGATCAATGCGAAGATGCCGAATTTGACACCAGTGCGCCGCTGGCCCCTCACCCCGGCTGCCCGATCTGCGCCGAGTTGCGCGGCGGCCCGTCGAGGGGACCGAAGAGGAACTGCTTGAGCCCGTCGGCATTCAGCAGCAAGCCCTGGTTCCCGTACTTCCAGGGGTTACTGCCGACGTCGGCCACCACGAACGGCGGCCTGGACTCGAACGGCAGGTTGGGCATACCCACATCAGCGCATCGCGGTCCGCCCTTCGCCGCCACCTTGGGCAGGTCCGCCGGGTAGCGATAGCGATCGACACCGAGGGTGAAAGCGGTCGATATCGTGATACCGGGTACGGACTCTGGCGCGGAATTGGCAAGCGGTAGAACCCCTTGCAATGAGCACGTCAATGCTTCGTGGTATTGATTGGTGAGATCGGTTGTGGGAATCAACAGATGCATCACGTCGGTGAGTGCCTGACGGTTACCACCAAGGACGTCGTTTCCGATATCCGCGAGACCGATCATGCTCACCAGGAACGCATCGAGGTTGCGCTCTTCTGCCACTATCGACTCGCTCACATGCGCCGCGTTGTCGAGGGTTTCGGTGATGAAGGTCCCACTGTCGGCGTAGGCGGCCAGAACCTCCGGAGCGACGGCTATGTCGTGCTCCAGACTGGACTGACTCCGATTGACCTCCGCGAGAACCGAATCGAAGTCTTCAAGAGTTCTACCGAAGCGGTCGCCCCGGCCGTTCACGGCCGACGAGATCGCTCCGAGAGTCTCATTGAGCTTGGCGGGGTCGATCTTCGCCAGCACCGATGAGAGCCGTTGAAAGATCGTGTTGATTTCGACTGTGACATCTCCGGCCTCCAGCGTCTGGCCGGCGGCGAGGCTCTGCGACCAGGATCCGGCCGGCGGGACGAGCTCGACAAACTTGGCGCCGAACACCGTTGTCGATGCAATGTTGACCTCTACATCTGCGGGGATCATCTCCAGTTGTCCGGGCTCGATCGCGAGATGTATTGCGGCCCTGCCGGATGGCAAGGACTCGATGGATGCGACCTTGCCGACTTGGATTCCGCGCATCTGCACTTTGGCGTCGGGGTACATCATCAGCCCCGCCCGGGGCGAAACCACTGTGACCGGTACAGCTTCGGTGAATCCGCCACGGAACAACTGCGCGACCAGCACCGCAATTCCTGCCACCGCAGCGATAGTTGCCACGCCCACCAGGGGACGCGCGACCGGATGCGGCATCGGTGCTCTCCCTCCCGCAACATTGAGGGTCTGTAGGCCACCGGGCGACCGGTGCCGCGCCTAGCTAACCTCAGACAGACGACCGAGTCAACTATTTTTGCAGACGTGCGAAGGTACCGCTCGAATTCGACGTTCTGGACGTCAGGTCGCGGCACCCAGCGTCTTCAGATCGATGATCTGCTCCCAGTCCAACCCGAGTTCGGCGAGGATCTCATCGGTCTGCTCCGCGAACCCCGGGGCGGGCTCTACCTGCGGAGCAGTCACATCGAACTGCACCGGATTGGCCACCAACTCCAGTTGGCCCGCCTGCACCAGGTATTCGTTGGCCCGGATCTGGACATCGCGTGCGACCTGGAGGGTGTCCTGTACGGGCGCCCACGGTCCGGCCAGGGTCGAGAACCGCTCGGACCACTCGGCCAGCGTGCGGCTGGCCATGGTCTTGGACAGAATCTCCGCGGCCTCCGGCGCATTGGCGGCGATCGATTCGGCGCTGTCGAAGCGCGGGTCCTCGGCGAGCTCGGGCAGATCCATGTGCCGGCATACGTCGGACCAGAACTTCGTCGGCTGCATCATCACGAACGAGACAAATCGATTGTCCGCAGTCGGATACAGCCCAACCAACGGATTGTTCGGCGACCTGTTGGCGTTGGCGGGTTGAGCCTGGAGCCGCTGACCCAGATAGTTCGTGAGGGTGATCGTGTGCCCCATTGCCCATGCTCCGCTGCCCAACAGCGAGACGTCGACCACCGAGGGCTCACCCGTACGCTCGCGCTTGAGTAGAGCCGCCGCGACCCCGCCCGCCAAATTCGTCCCCGAGATCGTGTCGCCGTAGGCAGGACCGGGCAGGCTGATCATGCCGTCGATCTCCGGCGGCGTGACCGTGGCAGCGGCACCCGCGCGGCACCAGAACGCCGTCATGTCGTAACCGCCCTTGTCGGCCTCGGGCCCACGAGGACCGAAGGCACTCCCCCGAGCGTAGATGATTGTCGGATTGATCTCACGGACGTCGTTGACGTCGATGCCGAACTTCGTTCTAGCGCAGGGCAGGAAGCTCGTCAGGAACACATCCGACCGTCGCGTGAGCTCGAAAAGCACCTCGCGGCCTTCAGGTATCGAGAGGTCCAAACCGATGCTCCGCTTACCGCGATTGGCGTTTTCGACATTGGGGTTGGGCTCCCCCTCGACCACCAACGCACCGATCTGGCGTAACCCGCGCTGAGGGTCACCCGTCACCGCGTGCTCCACTTTCGTGACTTCGGCGCCCCATTCGGCCAATACCGCACCAGCCGTCGGGACGAACCCGTACATGGCCACCTCGAGGACTCGGATGCCGTCGAGCGGTTTCACTGGCCTGCCGCCGCGAAAGTCTTGCCTTGCAAGAACTCCTCGAGACCTGCAACCCCCATTTCGCGGCCGATGCCCGACTGTTTGTAGCCGCCGAATGGGCAGTCGGGCCCCGAGTAGTCCCCGCCGTTGATGCTCAGCGTTCCGGTGCGGATCCGGCGCGCCACACCGACGGCACGGTCATGGCTGCCGAACACACCGCCGGACAATCCGTAGATGGAATTGTTCGCGATCCGCACCGCGTCGTCGTCGTCGTCATAGTCCATGACCACCAGGACCGGCCCGAAGACCTCCTCTTGGGCGATCTCGCTGTCTGGGTCCACATCCGTCAGAAGTGTCGGCTCGTAGAAGAATCCGGGGTCGACCTTGTTCCCTCCCACGACCAGCCTCGCGCCTGCAGACACCGCCCTGCGCACCATGTGATGGACCTTGTCACGCTGACGCTCGCTGATCAGCGGACCCATGTAGTTGTTCGGGTCCAGCGGGTCGCCGTATGTCACCACGGCGAAGTTCTGGGCCAGAAGTTCGACGAAGTCGTCTTTGGCCTTGCGCGGCACCAGTACTCGGCTCATCAGTGCGCACCCTTGGCCGGCGTGCGAGGTGATCATGAACGTAGCCATCATGGCAGCGCTCGCGAAATCGGCGTCGTCGAGGACGATCATCGCCGACTTTCCGCCGAGTTCGAGGAACACATTCTTGAGGGTCTCGCTGCAGGCCGCCATTATCCGTCGGCCGGTCGCGGTGGACCCGGTGAAGGTGACCGCGTCCACCTGGGGACTCGTCGTCAGCAAAGCGCCGACATGCGGATCCGCACCGGAGAGGACGTTCACGACTCCCGCCGGAATTTCGGTGTGCTCGGCGATCAACTCACCGATGGCCAGCGTGACCAGCGGCGTGTCCGGCGCACCTTTGAGGACCACTGTGCAACCCGCCGCGAGTGCCGGAGCCAACTTGGCCAGCGCGAGTTGGTTGGGATAGTTGTAGGCGATGATCGCGGCGACGACGCCGACTGCCTCCCTTTCGACCCAGCGGTGATGCTGCTGTCCCCGGCTCTCGACCACGCCGAGGTCTTGGACGAACGAGTAGCTCTTGAGCAGATCGGCGTAGTAGGCGACCAAAGCTATCGGGTTGTCGAGCTGCGGACCCTCGGTCAGCATCCGGGTGGCGCCCACCTCGGCGATGGTCAGCTCCCTGAGCTCGCCAGCGTGATCCAGCAAGGCGGTGTGCAGCTGTTCGAGGCAACGGGTGCGCAGCGCGGTGTCGGTAGACCATTCAGTGTGGTCGAATGCCCGTCGCGCGGCCGCGACGGCGCGTTCCGCATCAGCGACAGATGCGTCAGGCGCGTGGCCGAAGACCTGGCCGTTTGCCGGGTTCACGGACGGGAACACCTGCCCACTGTCCGCTTCCACCAATCGGCCGTCGATGAGCAGCTGCCGATCGGCTGTCGGTCTCGGCGGGGCCACCGTCCCCGTGCTCGTCGTGTGCTCAGTCGGCATCGAACCCTCCCGCCTTCGTGGCTCCGCACGGTGCGCGGAACGAACCCTCGCCAGTAGCGATGCGACCCTAACATGAAAAATAGTTGACTAGGTCGGCTGTCTGCGGTTAGCTGATCGAGTGGCCGTGCGTCGGTGATCGCTGCCCGCTGGGTATGACGCGATCACGGCCCGGAGCTCTCGGAGGGAGATTTTCGTGAAGGTCCACGTCGATTCGACCCGCTGCCAGGGGCATACGCTCTGCGCGATGATCGCGCCCGACATGTTCGAACTCAGCGAAGTGGACGGTAGCTCTTCCGCGGTCACTGAAGTCGTACCGGCCGACCAGGAGGAACGGGTGCGCGAGGCAGCGCAGTCGTGTCCGGAACAGGCCATTGTTCTCGATGAGATGTCTGCCGACCCAGATTCGAAGCTTGCTCGACAACGGGCGCTCCAGTAGAACAACGATCTTCCGAGTTGTTGACTGCTGCGTATTTCGAGTGACGAAGAAGAGATGATGCCCACTATCCACAAAGGTGAACGCACGGCACCCGCCGAGCGGATCGCTGTTCGCTGTGTCGACTCCGACGTGCATCCCGTTCCCAGGAGCGGGGATCTGACGCAGTACATCCCCGAGCCGTGGCGCAGCAAGTACTTTCTCAGCCGACCCGTGGGTGAACAGATCTATTACGACGCACCGGATTACGCCCATGCCCGCGCTATGCGCGTAGACACCTTTCCGGCAGATGGCGAGTTTGCCGGCAGCGATCCTCAACTGGCCTTCAAACAATTGATCCTCGAGGCCGGTGCCGACATCGCGATATTGGAGCCGATACACGGCAGTTGCCGACTGCCGGAGGCGACCGCCGCGATCTGCTCCGCCCACAACAGCTGGCAAGCCAACCACTGGCTCGACGATCGCAACAACTGGCACCAACGATGGCGTGGATCTATTTGCCTCGCAATCGAGGAACCCGAGGCGTGTGTCCGCGAGATCGAGCGGTGGGCCCCTCACCCTTACATGGCCCAGGTCCTCATCAATGCCGAACCCCGGCCGTCATGGGGCGATCCGAAATACGACCCGATCTGGGCAGCGGCAACCCGACACGACATCACCGTCAGCTGCCACCTTGGCCGCAGCCATCACGAGGAACTTCCGATGCCACCAGTCGGGATACCCAGCTACAACCACGACTTCATGGTCACCTACTCATTACTGGCTGCGAACCAGGTGATGAGCCTCATCTTCGACGGAGTGTTCGACCGATTTCCCGCATTGCGCGTTGTCTTCATCGAGCACGCCTTCACCTGGATCCTGCCGCTGATGTGGCGGATGGACGCCATCTACGAGGCGCGCAAGCCCTGGGTCGACATCAAGCGCAGGCCGTCCGAATACGTCAAGGATCACATCAAGTTCACGACCCAACCGCTCGACTATCCCGAGGACAAGACGGAGTTGCTTCGCGCATTCGAGTGGATGGAGTGCGACAAGATCCTTCTCTACAGTTCGGACTACCCGCACTGGACGTTCGACGACCCCCGCTGGCTCGTCAAGCACTTACCCGAGCACGCCCGCGAAAACGTGATGTACCGCAACGGGATCTCTACCTACCGACTCCCTGAGACGGTTCCGGCCATTGAAGGCCAGGTGCGGGTGCTGTAGCCGCCGCCGTGGCGGAGCATGCTAAATAGTTGACTCTGTCGTATTTTTTAGCTTTAGTAATTACGACACCGCGAGCGGAGGAGATCGGTGACTGAGAAGGACGCCCAAACGTCGGCCGATCCTCGGCCGGTGCCGGCGCCCGACGATGTCAGCGGGTTCTTCTGGAACGCCGCCGCAGAGCATCGACTGGTACTTCAGCGCTGCGGCTCGTGCCGCACTTTGCAGTATCCGCCTGAAGTATGCTGCTCCCGTTGCCAGGCACAGGATTTCGAGCCAGCCGAAGTTTCCGGCCGCGGTTTCATTTACTCCTACGCGGTGGTCGACCGGCCGCTGCACGCCGGCTTCATCGACGCTCTGCCGTATGTTGTCGTGCTCGTCGAACTCGACGAACAACCCGGCCTGCGCATCCTGACCAATCTGGTCGGTGTTCCCGATGGCACTGCGCTTTCCTGCGGCATGCGGGTCGAGGTTGTGTACGCGAACCGGGGTTCGCTCACGCTTCCGCAGTTCCGACTCTCCGAGGCCGCCTGATGAGTTCATTGACCCGTCCCGTCGCAATCGTCGGCGTCGGCTACTCCGAACTGAGCCGCAAGGGCGAGCCCCACCCGAACTCGCTCGCGCTCGCGGCGACCGCCGATGCGTTGGCGGATGCCGGGCTGAACGCAACAGACATCGATGGCATCTTCGAGTACAAGTTCGGGCCGGAATCGCCTGGCGCCCAGGATATGGCGCGACTGCTCGGGGTGCCAGACCTGGCCGCTTTCGCCGACATCATGGCATCGAACCCGTCGGGAATGGCTGGCGCCCTCGCGGGCGTCATGGCCGTGGCCTCCGGGGTGTGTGAAACCGTACTCACCTTCCGGTGCCTGACCCGCGCCGCCGGCCACCAGGGAGGTGTGGTCAGCGGGCCGGCCGAGATCACCGGACGCGACCAATTCCTCACCCCCTACGGCTACCTCGGCGGCATCCTGGTGAATCTCGCGCTGAAGAAGCGCCGCTGGATGGATGAGTACGAACGCCCGGAAGAAGATTTCGGCCGCATCGCGGTCAACGCACGAAGGTGGTCTGCACTCAACCCCCGTGCCGTGCTGCGGGACGAAGTCACCATGGACGACTATCTGTCCTCACGGATGATCGTCGACCCGCTGCGCGTACTCGACTGCGATTACCCCGTGAACGGCGCGGTGGCCACCGTCATCACCACCGCCGAGCGTGCAAAGGATCTACGCCAACCCGCGGTGCTGGTCGATGCGATGAGCTACGCCACCGGACGCGGCGCGGACTGGGTCTTCGATGTCGACTTCCTCTACGGAGGTATGGCCGATTGCGCTCAGCGGCTATGGCGCAGGTCATCGGTGACGATCGATGATGTCGACGTCGCGCAACTCTACGATGGCTTCACACCGGTGACCGTGGCGTGGATCGAAACGCTCGGCGCCTGCGCTCGAGGGGAATTCGGCGACTGGGTAGGCGATGGAAACCGCCTGGCGCCAGGTGGCGACTTCCCCCTGAACACAGCGGGCGGCCAGCTTGCCGAAGGCCGACTCCACGGAATCGGCCTCTTGAATGAGGCGGTGCTGCAACTGCGAGGTCAGGGCGGGGCCCGGCAGGTTCCCGAGGCTCAGGTCGCATTGGTGGCAAGCGGCCTGTATCCACAATGCGGCGCGATGGTATTGACTGCGGTATGACCGAAAACCGCGAGACGCAGACCCGCGAAGCCGTCACACCTGTGACCATGGACGGTGGCGACCCGGTGTGGCGCGCCCTGCCGAGGCGCAACACCAGGAAGGTTTCGCATCTGCTCGCCGACGACCTTCGGCGCCAGATCCTCAGCGGCCAGCTCGCCGCCGATCAGCAGCTCCCACCCGAAGCAGACCTGACCGCGCAACTGCAGATTTCCCGCGAGACACTGCGCGAGGCGCTGCGGATCCTGGAGTCCCAGCAGCTCGTCGAGATCAGGCGCGGCCGCGGCGGTGGCGCGGTGGTCCGGCGGCCCGGCCTGGACGCGGTGGCCCGATACGTGGCGCTTCTTCTGCAACTGCGCAAGACCACCCTCGCTCATCTGGAAGAGGTGCGCACGGTCGTTGAACCGCCGGCAGCGGAATTACTCGCTGCCCAAGCCGGATTCGAAGACATCGAAACGCTGGTCGAACTCCACGATGCGGAACGGGCGGCCGACAGTCCGCTCGCCTTCGTCACCGCGATGTCGGCCTTCGACCAGGCCGTCATCGAGCTGTCCGGAAACCGCACCCTTGCGGTCATCGCCGGCGTCTTCCGGGATATCTACGCCGGGCAGGTCTACTCCTCCATCGGCAGCACCGACAACTCTTCGGCCGAGCAGATAGCTCGGCGCGTGGTGGTCAGCCACAGCGCCTTCCTGGACGCGGCCAGGCGCGGGGACGGGGCGCTCGCCCAAAATACTTGGAGCGACTATCTTTACACCACCAATCGGATGCTGGTAAGCCGGAACGTCAGCCGGCAACCGATCGATGTCACACCGCTGTGGCGGGCCCAGGCCGGGCACGACAGTGGCGAATCGGCACCCCGCCGGGCGTCTGTGGTGGCCACCGAGATCCGAGCGCGTATCGCCGAAGGCCGGCTGGGTGAGGGGGACCGCCTGCCGCCGTTGGCCGAGTTGGCCGCCGAATTCGACATATCCAGACCCACACTGCGGGAGGCCTTACGCATTCTGGAGATGGAGTTCCTTCTGGATCTGCGCACGGGCGACCGGGCCGGGGCTGCCATCCGGACTCCCACCACACGTGTCGCCGCCAAATTGGCCGGGATCGTGCTTGAAGCGCGCGGCACCACCCTGGCCGACTTTCACCGGGGACTTCGGCTGATCGAACCCTCCATCATGGGTCTGGTCGCATCGCGGATCGGAGCGAGACAACTCACCGTTCTCAACGGCATCAACACCGACCTCGCCGAATCCGTCGAAGACACCGCGAGGTTCGTCACCACTTATCGAGAGGCAGAGAAGATCGCATTCTCTGCCGTCAAGAATCCCGGCCTCACCGTGATCGCCGAGATTCTGCACTGGGTTCGCGTTGCCGTCGAACCGAGCATCACGGCCGACGTAACGGGCCTTCCCTGGGTCACGAAATCCAATCGCCGGACTCAGGGCCTTTTCTCACAGTTCGTCAGCGCGGCTGCTGATCATGACTCAGCCCGTGCGGTGTCCGTGTGGACGCAGGCCATGGCGGCCAATGTGGCGTGGGCCGAGGAGTCGGAATTCAGTGAGCGATTGATGCTCGACCTGATGGGTTGATCCGTTGTGCACAACCGTTGCGGCGAACCGCCGAAGAAAAGGAAGAAAATGAACGTTGATGATCTGATCCTGGTGAGCGTGGACGACCATGTGATCGAACCGGCCCACATGTTCGAGGGGCGGGTGCCCAAGAAGTACGAAGACAAGGCACCCCGATTCATCCGCCGCGACGACGGCACGATGGCCTGGACCTACGAGAACCAGGAGATTCTCAACCCCGCGCTCAACGCCGTAGCGGGCCGTCCGCCGAGCGAATTCGGCATGGAACCCACATCGATCGAAGAGATCCGGCTGGGCTGCTACGACATCGACGCACGGGTCAAGGACATGAACGCCAATGGCGTTCTCGGTTCGCTGTGCTTTCCGTCCTTCCCCCGGTTCTGCGGCCAGCTGTTCATGGAGACCGCGGACAAGGACCAGGCCGCGGCGATGGTGCGCGCTTACAACGATTGGCACGTCGAAGACTGGGCCGGCACACACCCCGGCCGCATCATCCCCTTGGGCCTACCCATGATGTGGGACCCGGAGGGTACCGCCGCCGAAGTGCGGCGCCTCGCTGCACGTGGGTGCCATGCCGTGACCTTTTCCTCCAGCCCTTATGACCTGGGCCTGCCGAGCATCTACGACGAGCACTGGGATCCGTTCTGGGAGGCCTGTGCCGACGAGGGCACCGTCGTGTGCATCCACCTCGGGTCGAATTCTGCGCCACCCATGACGTCGCCGGATGCACCCATCGAGCTCATCTATACCCTCTCTCCGATCGGATTGTTCTCCTCCGCAGCCGATCTGCTGTGGAGCCCGGTCTTCCGGAAATTCCCCTCGCTTCGTATTGCCCTGTCCGAAGGGGGCACCGGATGGCTGCCGTACTTCTGCGAGCGGGTGGACTACATCTACAAGCACACGCAGCACTGGAGCGGCATGGATCTCGGTGATCGGCTGCCCTCCGAGATCTTCAAGGAGCACGTGATCTTCTGCTTCATCGACGATTTCGTGGGCATCGAGAACCGTCATCACCTGAACATCGACAACATCACCTGGGAGTGTGATTACCCGCACTCGGACACCACGTGGCCGCAAGCGCCGGAGGTGCTGATGAAGTCGCTCGTCGACGTCCCCGACGAGGAGATAAACAAGATCACGCATCTCAACGCCATGCGGCACTTCCGGTACGATCCGTTCGCGCACATCCCGCGTGAACAGGCAACGGTGGGAGCGCTGCGTGCTCAGGTCGGCGACTGGGACATCAGCGTCAAGTCGGTCAGCGAGTTGCGCCCCGCGATGGCATCTTCAGAGCGGGCCTTTTAGATGCAGCTGCGCGACAAAGTCGTCGTCATCACCGGGGCCGGGAGCGGAATCGGTGAAGCATGCGCGTACCGGTTCGCCGGTGAAGGCGCGAAAGTGGTTGTCACCGACAAGAACCCGGAGGGTATCGAGCGTGTCTGCAAAGCGGTCGACACCGTAGGCTTGGCGTGCGACATCACGGTGGAGGAGAACGTCCGCGCCGTTGCAGACCTGGCCCGCCAGACCTACGGCGATGTCGACATCTGGTTCAGCAACGCCGGTTACACCGGTCCTGCTCAGCACGGCAGCATCGCCGATGACGAGCTGTGGGACGTGAGCTGGCGCCTGCATGTGATGTCGCACGTGTACGCCGTCCGGGAAGTGCTGCCGGCGATGCTCGCGCGCGGCGAGGGTTATCTTCTTCAGACTGCGTCGATCGTCGCTTTGGCGCTACACCCCGACAAGCCCGCCTACTCGGTGACCAAGAAAGCGGCTTTAGGGTTTTCGGAGTGGCTGGCCGCGACGTACCGACCGAGAGGGATCAAGGTCTCGTGCTTCTGCCCGGGCCCGATGCTGACGCCGATGCTGCTGGCTGACGGCATGCCGACCGACCACCCGATAATGCAGAATGCCGCGACTCCTGCGCAGGTTGCCGACCGCTTGGTCCATGCGATCGACGCGGAGCGCTTCCTCATCCTGGACTCGACCCTCGGCCAGGAACTGTTGTCCGCGAAGGCAACCGACTACGAAGAATGGATCGTCGCGATGGAACAGACCACCTGAGATCAGAACAGGAGCAACATGTCCGACAGATTTATCCAGATCGTCTTCTCAAACCCGTTGGAGGGCAGGGACGACGAGTTCAACGACTGGTACGACAACGTCCACATTCCCGACCTGCTCGCCATTCCCGGGATGCTGTCGGCGCAACGCTACGACCTCAAGGACGCCGACATTTATCACATGGAGGGCGGAACAGCACCCGAGCACCGGTACGCGATCATCTACGAGATGGAAGGCGATGTCGATGCCATCCTGAACAAGATCCAGGAGGGCGTGGCGGCCGGAAGAATCGTCATGTCCGACTGCCTGGACATGTCCAGTTGGCGTCTGTCGTTCTGGAATCCTCGCGGTCCCAAAGCCACTGCGTGAATCGAGTCCGGACATAAACAGGAGCGCTTTCGTGAACAATAGCATCGACGTCCACCGCCTGAGCCGATGGCTCGACGAACAGGAAGTGACCGGAAGCGGTGAACTGCCTGTGCTGCAGCATCTTTCAGGTGGGTCCCAGAACGCGCTGTACGTGATCCAACGCGGCGGGAGCCGGATGGTCATGAGGATGCCGGGTGATCGCGCTGATGAGCGGCGACTGGCCGACCTGCTGCGCGAGATCCGCCTGGTGCGCGCCCTGTCGGGTACAGATGTCCCACAGGCAGAATTGATCGCTGCGGACGAGACGGGTGAAGTGCTGGGCAAACCGTTCTATGTCATGGCCGAGATCGACGGGTGGAGCCCGATGGACAGGGGCTGGGCGGCGCCCTTCGACACCGATCTGGAGGCCCGACGCGGACTTGCGTTCCAGTTGGTCGAGGGCGCCGCGAAATTGGCACGGGTGGACTGGCGGGCACAGGGTCTCGAGGGCTTCGGCCGGCCAGAGGGCTTCCACGAACGCCAGGTCGACCGTTGGTTGTCGTTTCTCTCGGGTTTTCAGGTTCGTGAGCTGCCGGGGTTGGACATCGCCGCCGATTGGCTCCGAGCCAACCGGCCCGAACACTTCACGCCAGGCATCATGCACGGCGACTACCAGTTCGCCAACGTGATGTTCGCCCACGGTGCACCGGCACGATTGGCCGCGTTGGTGGACTGGGAGATGACCACGGTCGGCGACCCCTTGCTGGACCTCGCCTGGGCGGTCCTCGGCTACGACGGTGAAGAGCCGAAGACGGATTTCTACCTGCCGATGGAGGGCATGCCGCCGCGCAGTGAACTACTGGAGCACTACGAGAACATCAGCGGCCTGCCGACCGACAACCTCGACTATTACCTGGTGTTGGCCAACTTCAAGATCGGCATCGTGCTGGAACGAACCTATGCGCGGAACGCGACGTCTCCGGACGGCGACCGCGAGGTCGCCGACGCATTCGGGTCCATGGTGCTGCAGTCGGTCGCCACCGCCGCCGACATGGCTCGATCATTGGCCGGTAGCGTCGGATGACGCGCGGTAGGTAAGACCCGTGGCGCTCACCTTCGGTTATCTGTACGACATGCGGAATCCCGAGCAGTGGCGGCGCCCCTCGGTCGACGTGTATCGGGAGACGCTCGACATAGTTGCCTGGACTGAGACGGTCGGGTTTCGCGGCGCATGGTTACCCGAGCATCACGGTGCCGACGACGGTTATCTCCCGACGCCGAATCTGGTTTTGGCAGCAATGGCGGCACGAACATCGACGCTTCGTATCGGCGCGGCCGTCGCGATCGGGCCTCTCTATCACCCCGTGCGCTTCGCCGAAGAGTGCGCTGTTCTCGACATCCTTTCCGACGGCCGGCTCGAGACAGCGCTCGCGATCGGTTACCGGCGCCGCGAATACGAGATGTACGGAGAGTCGTTCAACCGGCGTGGAACTCGTTTCGACGAGTTCCTGCACATCGTTCGCGCACTGTGGGCCGGCGAGACGGTGGACTTCGCGGGAAAGCACTACACCGTCAAGGACGCGCGAATCACTCCCGCGCCACCGCGCGGACAAATTCCTCTCTACATCGGCGGATTCACGGACCGGGCCCTCGAGCGGGTCGCCGTTCACGCCGACGGCTACCTCGGAAATGAAGAGGTCTGCGACTCCTATCTCGCCAAACTGCGACTCCGCGGGAGAGATCCGGCCACCGCAGCCATCCGTATTCCCGGGCTGTTCTTCACAGTTGCCGAGGATCCCGACGAAGCTCTCGAGGAGCTCGCCCCCTTCTACCACCACGTGTTCTCCAGCTACGGCGCATGGATCAACGAGGACAACGCGATCGGTATGGCCAACGCCGCGACGCAGCAGATGGATATCGATACCTTCAAACGCGGCGGAATCCTCCAGATCATGACGCCGGATCAGGCCGTCGCTCACTTCCGCGCGATGCGCGAGCGAATACCCGTCGAACATTTCATGATGCTGCGGCCCCCCGGACTGCCCGTTGAACGGTTCGTCGAGTACGCCCAGCTTTTCGCCGACAAAGTCATCCCCGCCGTCAACTGAGCAGGCGTTCCGCGCTCCCGCTGACTGAAACCCCCCGATCATCACCGTCGGAGTGGTTCGATGGAGCCCTTGGACACCGACGGTCCGCAGGGGGTGGGGATGTGAAGCGACTCAACGGCATGGACGCCATGCTGCTCTACAGCGAGACCCCCAACCTGCACACGCACACCTTGAAGGTCGCGATCATCAACGCCGCCGAGTTCGACGGTGACTTCACCTTCGATCACTTCCGGCGAACCATCGCCCGGCGACTGCACCTGCTCGACCCGCTGCGCTACCGGCTCGTCGACATCCCCTGGAAGTTGCACCATCCGATGTGGCTCGAGGACTGCCCGGTGGATCTCGACTACCACCTGCGCCGTGTGCACGTGCCGAGCCCGGGTGGTCGCCGCGAGCTCGACGAGGTCATCGGCCGGATCGCCAGCACGCCGCTCGACCGCAGCCGGCCGCTGTGGGAGTTCCACTTCGCCGAGGGAATGGCCGACGAGCGGTTCGCGCTCATCGGCAAGGTGCACCACACACTGGCCGATGGTGTGGCATCGGCGAATCTGCTTGCGCGGCTGATGGATCTCGCGGACGGCACGCAGCACGAGCACGAGGATTACGCCGTCTGTGACAGCCCGGGTCGCTCAGAGCTGATGAAGTTTGCGATGCGCGACCACGCCACGAACGTCGCTGCGCTGCCCACTCTCACCCGTGACGCCGTCCGGGGGTTCACCAAGTTGCGGCGCCGCGCCAAAGAGCGCGCCGAGCAACCGGACCTGGCGAAGATGTTCCGCACGCCGCCGACGTTCCTCAACCACGTGGTCTCGCCGGGACGCACGTTCGCCACCGCGTCGCTGTCGCTGGCCGAGATCAAGGAGACGGCCAAGCAGCTCGAGGTGACGTTCAACGATCTTGTGCTGGCCACTGCGGCGGGTGGGCTGCGAGAACTGTTGTTGCGTTACGACGGGCGCGCGGACCGTCCGTTGATGGCGTCGGTCCCGGTCAGCACGGACCTGTCCCCCGACCGGATCACCGGCAACGAAATCGGTGGGCTGTCGGTATCTCTTCCCGTTCACATCGATGATCCGCTCGAACGGGTCCGGCTGACCTCGTTGGCGACGGGGCGGGCCAAAGAGAACTATGAACTGCTCGGCCCCAAACTGCAGGGCCAGCTGATGGAATACCTGCCTCCCCCGCTGACACCGGCACTACTGCGCTGGCAGAGCCAGCGCGCCAAGCACAATCCGCTGATGAACGTCGCGGTGTCGAGCGTGCCGGGACCGCGCCGACGCGGCCACATCGGCGGCGCCCCGGTGAGCGAGATCTACTCGATCGGCGTGCTCTCTGCCGGTAGCGCGTTCAACATGACGGTGTGGAGCTACGTCGACCAGGTCGACATCTCGATCCTGTCCGACGACCGAACCTTCAATGACATCCACGAAGCAACCGACGCCATGGTGCACGGACTCGACGAGATCCGCTCTGCCGCAGACCTTCCCGCCTTGTCCGTGGTGGGTACGGCGATGGCCCCGGCGCGAGCGGCCCGCTAGTCGACCCGGTCGAGAAGGTCCTTCCGCGCCACCTTGCCGGTGCTGCCGCGCGGCAGTTCATCGAGGACGGTGATCTGGCGCGGCACCTTGTAGTTGGCGAGGTTCTCGCGAACGTGCTGCTTGAGGTCGTCGGGGCCGGCGCTGCCTCCGTCGTTCAGCACGACGAAAGCGACCAGGCGCTGACCATACTGCTCGTCGTCGACGCCCAGCACCACCGCCTCCTTGACGTCGGAGTGTTGGCCAAGGGTCTTCTCGACCTCGATCGGGTAGACGTTCTCGCCGCCGGAGACGATCATCTCGTCGTCGCGGCCGACCACGAACAACCGCCCGGCCTCGTCGAGGTAGCCGACATCTCCCGAGGCCATGAACCCGTCGTGGAAGTCCTTGGTCTTGCCGGACGTGTATCCGTCGAACAATGTGCCGCTGCGGACGAAGATCTGACCAGTCTCCCCGGCGGGAAGCTCGTTGAACTCCGCGTCGTAGATGCGTATCTCGGTGCCGTCGGCGGCGGTTCCGGCCGTATCGGGCGCCGCTCGCAGGTCTGTTGGCGTCGCGGTGGCGATCATCCCCGCTTCGGTGGCGTTGTAGTTGTTGTAGATGACGTCGCCGAACCGGTCCATGAACTTGATCACCACGTCGGGACGCATCCGGGAACCCGAAGCAGTGGCGAAGCGAAGTGACTTGCCGCTGTAGCGATTCAACACCTCGTCCGGGAGGTCCATGATGCGGTCGAACATCACCGGAACCACGACCAGACCGGTCGCCTTGTACCGGTCGACGAGGTCCAGCGTCGCCTCCGGGTCGAACTTGCGCCGCGTGACGATGGTGCAGGCCAGCAGCGCGCAGAACAGCAGCTGCGAGAAACCCCACGCGTGGAACATCGGCGCGACGATGACGGTGGCCTCCTCGGCGCGCCACGGCGTTCGGTCGAGCACCGCCTTGAGATCGCCTGCGCCGCCGCTGCCTTCACCGCGTTTGGCGCCCTTCGGGGTGCCGGTGGTGCCGGAGGTCAGCAGGATGATGTCGCTCTTGCGTTCGGCGGCGGCGGGCCGCGTGCCGAGATTGGACTCGATAAGCTTCTCGAGCGTCGGGCCGTCGGCGGCCTTGTCGGTCCAGGCGAGGATGCGCGTGGCGTCGGGTTTGTCGGCCATGGCCTGCTCGACGATCGCGGTGAACTCCTCGTCGTAGATGACCACGTCGGCACCTTCGCGGTCGACCACCTCGGCCAGCGCCGGCCCGGCGAACGAGGTGTTGAGCAGCAACACGTCGGCGCCCACCCGGTTCGACGCCACCAGGGACTCGATGAACCCGCGGTGGTTACGGCACATCACGGCAACGGTTTTCGGCGTGCCGCCGGGCAGGTTCTGCAGGCCCGTGGCCACCGCGTCACAACGGTCGTCGATCTGCTTCCACGTCAGGGTGCCGCGTTCGTCGACGAGACCGGGACGGTCCGGACAACGCTGCGCGGCAGCGGCGAAGCCGACCGTCGCCGTCATTCCCACGCGGCGCATCGCCGCGCCCATCCGCAGGTACTTGTCGGGTCGCAACGGCGCGATCAGGCCGGCCCGCCACAGCGTCTGCACGAGTCCGAGAACGTCGGCCATGGCTCAGCCCAGCACCGGGAACCGGCGTTCCGTGGCCAACTCGTCGAGCGCGGCCTGCATAACCGAACGCACGTGCGCGTCGACCTCCTTCACGTCCGGGTCCTCCCCGAACTGCTCGACCACGTTAATCGGCGCCAACACCCGCGTGGTGATCTTCGCGGGCAGCGGGAGGTTCGGCGGGAAGAACACCGACAGCCCGAAGGGGAACCCGACACTGATCGGCAGGATCTCGGCGCGCAGCCGCTTGAGCCCGATGCGTCGGGCGATCGAGTCGCCACGCGCGAGAAACAGTTGCGTCTCCTGGGCGCCGGTCGACACCATCGGCACGATCGGGACGCCGGCGTCGATCGCGGTGCGCACGTACCCCGTGCGGCCGGCGAAGTCGATCACGTTCTCGGAGAACGTCGGCCGGTAGGAGTCGTAGTCGCCGCCGGGGAAGACCAGGACCACCGCGCCCTCGCGCAATGCCTTGGCCGCGTTCTCCCGGTTGGCGCCGATCACCCCGGCACGGCGCAGCAGCGTGCCGACGGGCCCGACGAAGATGGCGTCGTGCCCCAGCGTGTACACGGGGCGGTCGAAGCCGAACTTCGCATAAAAGGCCGGTGCGAAGACGAGGACATCGGGGGTGAGCATCCCGCCCGAGTGGTTGGACACCAGTAGCGCTCCCCCGGCGGGAGGCATGGCGTCCAGATCGCGCACTTCGGCGCGGAAGTAGCGCTTGATGAGTGGACCGACCGTGTTGACGATGCCGCGCGTGAACGCGGGATCCCATTTCGCGACTTCCGGCTTTTGTGCCCCGTTGCTACTCATGCCGCATCAGTCATACCCGCGCCCGACCTCCCCACCACGTGAATATGCTACTTTCGTAAAAAGAGAATGTCATATTCGCAGGTGGGAGGCGTAATGGCGGGGACGGTACTGGTGACCGGCGGCTTCGGCCTGGTGGGTTCGGCGACCGTACGCAGGCTGGCCGAGCTCGGACGCACCGTCGTGGTGGCCGATCTGGACACCCCGGCCAACAGGAAAGCACAGGCGAAGCTGCCGCGGGGCGCCACCGTGCGGTGGACCGACCTGACCGACGAGGCGTCCGTGCAGCAACTGGTCTCCGACGTCGCGCCCGAGGCGATCATTCATCTGGCCGCCGTGATCCCGCCACCCATCTACAAGAACCCGAAGCTCGCGCGGCGCGTCAACGTCGACGCCACCGCCACGCTGGTGCGCATCGCCGAACAACAGCCGACACCGCCGCGCTTCGTCCAGGCGTCGAGCAACGCGGTCTACGGTGCGCGCAACCCCCACACGGCGAGCGCGCCCGTGCGGGCCGATGACCCGATGCGGCCGTGCGATCTGTACAGCGGCACCAAGGCGGAGGCCGAGGCGATCGTGCGGGCCTCGAAACTGCCGTGGGTGGTGCTGCGTCTCGGTGGTGTGTTGAGCACCGATCCCAACGCGATGCCGATGAGCGCCGACGCCTTGTACTTCGAGAGCCTCCTTCCGACCGACGGCCGATTGCACACTGTCGATGTCCGCGATGTCGCGTGGGCCTTCGCCGCGGCGACCACCGCCGACGTTGTCGGGGAGATCCTGCTGATCGCCGGCGACGACTCGCACAGGATCCGCCAGGGCGATGTGGGCGCGGCGCTGGCGGCAGCCCGCGGCCTGCCCGGGGTGTTGCCGCCCGGCAGGCCCGGGGACCCCGAGCGGGACGACACGTGGTTCGTCACCGATTGGATGGACACGACGCGCGCACAGGAAGCGTTGCGGTTCCAGCATTACTCGTGGCCCGACATGCAGGCCGAGGCCGCCGCCAACGCGGGCGTCACGCGTCACCTGATGCGCTTGCTGACTCCGGTTGCGCCGCTGCTGCGCGCGATCCTCGAACGCCGTGGCGCATACCGCAACACGCCGGGGCGGTACGCCGACCCGTGGTCCGCGATCCGCGCCCGGCTCGGCGAGCCCGCGTGGGATCAGCCCCGCGATCTGTCCTGACGGCCTAGTCTTCGACGGGTGGAGACGTTCAACGGACGTGCGGCGGTCATCACCGGCGGCGCGAGCGGAATCGGTTTCGCCGCCGCGCAGGAGTTCGCCCGACGCGGGGCGCGCATCATGCTCAGCGATATCGATTCGACGGCGCTCGACCGCGCGGTGGCCGATCTGCGCAGCGATGGCGTCGACGCGCACGGCGTGGTGTGCGACGTGCGAAAGCTCGACGACGTCAACCGGTTGGCCGACGAGGCTTTCGGGGTGTTCGGCGACGTGCATCTGGTGTTCAACAACGCCGGGATCGCCTACGCCGGCCCGATCGTCGAGACCAGCCATGACGACTGGCGCTTCGTGATCGACGTCGACCTGTGGGGGCCGATCCACGGCGTCGAGGCGTTCCTGCCGCGGTTGATCGCACAGGAGGCCGACAGCCACATCGCGTTCACGTCGTCGTTCGCCGGGCTGATCCCCAACGTCGGGCTGGGGCCCTATTGCGTGGCCAAGTACGGCGTCGTCGCGCTCGCGGAGACGTTGTCGCGGGAGGTGCGCGGCAACGGGATCGGCGTGACGGTGCTGTGTCCGATGATCGTCGACACCAACCTGCTGGCCAACACCGAACGCGTGCGCAGCGACGACTACGGCCCGGCCACGCCGTCGCCCGCCGACACGGTCCAGCAGTTGGCGTCGGACCCGAGCGACGACTCCGTGCTCAACGTCGACGAGGTGGCCCGCCTGACCGCCGACGCGATCGAGGCCAACCGGCTCTACGTGCTGCCACACAACGCGGCCCGCGGCTCGATCCGCCGCCGCTTCGAGCGCATCGACCGCACCTTCGACGAGCAGTCCGCGGCCGGCTGGGCGCACTGACCCCGGCGGTTTCGGTGCACTTCCAGTCGCTCAGCGAGCGGTAGTGCACCGAAATCACCCCGGGGGCCCGAGCGTCGGCCTGCCGGTCTGCGGATGGTGATACCAGCCGCCCGCGGCCTGGGTCCCGCCGTCGACATGGATCGTCTGACCGGTGATGTAACCGGCCAGGTCGGACGCGAGAAACACTGCGGCCCCGGCGATCTCGTCGACATGTCCCGGCCTGCCCATCGGTATGCCCGGTGCGACGTCGGGCCGCAGCGTGCCGTCGGCGATCTGCATCAGTCCCTCGGTCAGCGTGAGGTCCGGGGCGAGCGCGTTGACGCGGATGCCGTGCGGTGAGAGCTCGAACGCCGCGGTCTGGGTGTAGTTGATGACGCCGGCCTTGGCCGCGGCGTACGCGGCGTATCCCGGTGCGGCGCGCACACCTTCGATCGACGTCACGTTGATGACGCTGCCGGGGCTGCCCGCCTCGACGAGACGGCGCGCCACCCGCTGCGTGCACAGCAGCACATGCCGCAGATTGGCCTTGTACAGCGCATCCCAACCGTTCTCGGTGGTCTCGAGCATCGGCGAGTAGAACACCCCGCCGGCGTTGTTGACCAGGATCGACACCTCGCCGAGTTCGCTGACCGTGGTGCCGAGCGCGGCGTCGACCTGGGCGCTGTCGCGCACATCGGCGACGATGCCCAGCGCGCTCCCGCCGGCCGAGCCGGCAATTCTGCCAAGGCTTTCGGCGGTCGCCGCGCAGGTATCGGGGTCGCGCTCCCAGATCGCGACGGACGCACCGAATGCCGCGAGTCCTTCGGCGATTCCCCTGCCGATTCCCGCGCCTCCGCCCGTGATGACAGCGACGCGCCCGGTCAGCAGGATGTCCGACGGATCAATGGCCACGGCTCGAGTCAACCAGTTTTGGTCGTGCGAATGGTGAGACCCGCGGCGGCCGACCCGATGACACCCTGTTCCTCCAGCTCGGCGATGTCCTCGTCGCCGAGGCCGAGTCCGGTCAGCACCTCGCGGTTGTGCTGTCCCAGCAGCGGTGCGGGACTGCGATGGAAGCTCCGCACCGACGCGATGCGCATCGGCAGCGTGCTGTGTCGCGCGCGAGGGTTGACCGGATGGTCGACGTCCTCGTAGAAGCCGCGGTACACCAGCTGCGGAAGGTCGCCGACGCGGTGCGGTTGCATCACCTTGGCGACCGGAACCCCTGCCGCCCAGAGCGTCTCGACGATCTCGTCGCCGGCGCGGTCGGCGCACCACGCGCTCAGATGCTCGTCGATGGCGTCGTGGTGGCGGCGTCGCCCTTCGACCGTGGCCATGTCGTCGGTGGCCCATGCGGGTTGCCCGAGGGCGTCGACCAGCCCCGCCCACTGCTCGTCGGTGGCAACCGCGATCGCGACCCAGTCGTCCGGGCGGCCGAACTCGTCGAGCTCACTGGTGCGGTACAGGTTCTGCGGTGCTGCGGTCGGTCCCCGGTTCCCCTGGCGTTGCAGCAGGTTTCCATACGCCGAGTACTCGATGACCTGTTCGGCGGCGACGTTGAGCGCGGCGTCGACCATCGCCGCCTCGATCCGTACCCCCTCGCCCGTCCGTCGACGGTGCGCAAGAGCGAGCAGCAACGCGTTGAGCCCGTGCACACCCGCGTTGGGATCGCCGACGGAATACGGCTCGACCGGGTTCTGGTCGGGATGGCCGGTGAGCCAGGTGATTCCGGAGCAGTCCTCGATCACGTAGGCGAACGCCGGCTTGTCACGCCACGGGCCGTCGAGCCCGAATCCCGGCATGCGCATCACGATCGCGTCGGGTCGCAACCGGTGCACCGCCTCGAAATCGAGGCCGATCTGGTCGAGCACTCGTGGGGTGTAGTTCTCGACGATCACGTCGCAGGTCGTGATCAACTTGCGCAGCAGTTCGACGCCGCGCTCCGAACGGATGTCGAGCGTGACGCTCTTCTTGTTGGTGTTCAATCCGGAGAAGATCGGCGAGCGTTCCCACCACTGCTCCTCGGTGAGCGGCACCCCGGCGATCAACCGGGTGCCGTCGGGCCGCCCCGTCGACTCGACGTGAATCACCTCGGCGCCCAGGAGGGCGAGTGTATGGGTGCACGACGGCCCGGCCCAGAAACTCGTCATATCGAGCACGCGTAGACCGTCGAACTGTGGTGTTCGCGAAACTGACACCAGGGTCGTCATCTCAGCGGAATCACGACCCTGGTGTACCGCTCGCGAGCGATACAGCTCAGTGTGCTCGCCGAGTTCAGGTGCGGGTTGCGGCGCGCGCAGCAGCGAGGGTGTGGTGCGGTACGGCGCTCCGGGCTGGGTGAATCCGTCGCGTGGGTTGGCGACGAAGGTGCCGCGTTCGACGAACTGTTCGAAACCCGTGACGGTGGCGCCGTTTCCGACCGGCGCGTTGGGGATTCGGAATGCGCTGGACAGGTCGAGAATGTCCTCGACGCGGTTCTCCCTCACCCACTCGTAGATCTGTTCGGCGTGGAGGTTGGCCTGTTCGGTGATCGACAGGTCGCCGCCCTCGTCGATCCACTCGTCGTGGCCGACCATCGCGCACAGGTCGAACCACTGCTGCGCGGTGCCACACCCCAGGGCCACCAACCCGTCGGCGGCCGACGCGACACCGGGCACGGTCAGCCGACGGCGGTCCCGGAACGGTCGTCCCAACGCGTCGTTGAACGAGACCGAATAGTAAGTCAGGCACAGTATCTGGGTTTCGAGGATTGAGATGTCGACCAGTCCTGGCGCCGCCGTGGTGCCTGCCGCCGCGTACGCGCCCGCGAGCCACTCCCCGATCTGACCGGCGACGTACAGCGGTGCACGATCTTGCGCGCCCCGGCCCAGCCCGATGATGCCGCCCGACCACGCCTGCAGCGTGAACTCGGTGGCGGGTTTATCGGCCCACGGTCCCTCGAGCCCGAACGGGGTGATCGCGGTGACGGTCAGGTGACCGTACGCGTCGGCGACCGTGGCGGGCCCGAACTCGTCGAGCTCGGCGACCTCCGATCCACGGGACCACACCACCGCGTCGGCCGACTGCAGCAGCCTGCGCAGCAGGTCGAGGTCGTCGGCGCGGCGCGGGTCGACGACCACGCTGTGTTTCGAACAGGCCAGGAAGCTGAACAGGGCCCCGTCACCGCCGGGTTCGATGCGTGCACCGGAGGCCGACCAAGCCCGCAGTGGATCACCTTGCGGCGACTCGACTTTGATCACCGTCGCACCACCGTCGGCGAGCAGTTTGGTGGCGTAGCCGCCCGCGATGCCGCTCGACAGGTCAACGATGGTGTAGTCGTCCAGCGCCGGCACTAGTCCTTCTTTCTGCGGTTGGTCTTGCTCAACCGGAATTCGGGTGGAAACTTGTCGTCGTTGTCGTTGACGGCGTCCGCAAGGCCCGCATCGATCGCGTCGGCGAGCATGAAGTCGTCGCCGTCGGGTCGCGCCGCGCCGCCCATCGACTCGAACATTGCCGACAGCAAGCTGCCCAGGTACTCGCCCTGGAACTGCTTGACCACCTCGAAGAACATCTTCTGCTGAAAGACGCTGTCCACCGGCCGGTTCCGTGCGCACGCGTAGGCGTACTTGGCAACTTCGTGCTCGAGCTGGTCACGGGGCACCACCTTGTTGAGGAAGTTGCACGCCAACATCTCCTCGGCGGTGAACGGCCGACCGGTGAACACCATCTCCTGGAACGGCCGCAGTCCCATGGTCATCACCCACGTCCACATCCGTGGCCCCCAACCGAAATACCGGAACGACGGATGACCGAACAACGCATCATCGCTGGAGATCACCAGGTCAGCGTCCGCGCACTGATAGAAGTGCCAGCCGTAGCAGTAGCCCTTGGCCTCGACGATGCTGATCTTCTTGAGCTCCTGCAACGCCCGGTTGCCCGCCGCGACGTTGGCGTACCACTGCCCCATCGTCGCGCCGTGCCGGAAGGACTCCTTCGGCGGATAGACGACGTCCGGATCGTCCACGCGCAGCTCCGCCAGCCGCGCGTCGTCGTCACCCTCCATGAACTCCGGCAGGTCCGCGCCGCTGCCGAGATTCTCTCCGACGCCGCGGATCACCACGACCTTCACGTCGTCGTCGACGGTGGCTCCGCGCAGCAGGTCGGCGTACCGCAGTCGCGCGGCCGACGTGGGCGCGTTCAGGTACTCCGGCCGATTGAACGTGATCGTCGCGATCTTGGTCGCCGGATCCTTTTCGTAGAGGACGATTTCCTCAGGGGCGGGCCGACTCCCGGAGTCCGACATGTTGCGTCAACCGATTCCGACGCCCGCACCACTCCAGAGCGGACTGGAGGTCAGCACCTCGGCCCCGTCGGCGGTGACGTGTACGGCGTCTCGGCTGAAGACCGCACCCACGCCCTGCTGCCAGACGTAGCCGCTGACCGCGAGCACCATGCCGGGTTCGAGTACCGCTTGGGTAATGGTCGCCCGCAGAGCGGGGGTGACGACGGGTGGGTCATAGCCCAGGCCCAGCCCGTGGGCGACGGGCATCGCAGGCAGGGGCTCACCGGCCGCCTCGTAGGCGGCGAGCAGGTCACTAGCGGGCCGTCCCGGTCGGCAGGCGTCCAATAGCCTGTCCCACAGGCGGTTCCAGCGGTCGTACAGCATCGGCACGCCCGATTGCCCGACGTCGCCGACCGGCCACGTGCGGCCGACCTCGCCGAGATACCCCTCAGCCATCACGCCCACGGAGAACGCAACCAGGTCGCCATCCTCGATGCACCCGTTATCGCGGGCACGCTGCCACGGATGATCTTTCGAGGTCACCCAGGCGCCGTCCTGGGTCGCGGGCGTGGTGACGCCGCCCGCGGCCATCGCCTCCATGAGCGCACCCGTCAACGACTTCTCGGTGGCTCCGGCCGCCAACTCCGCGCGGGCCGCGTCCAGCGCCGTTTCGGCCACGCTCAGCGCACCGCGCAGCACCGCGATCTCGTCGGGGGTCTTGATCCGCCGCGCCGCGCGCAGCGCGGGTTCGGCGTCGACGAGTTCGGCGTTCGGGAACGCCATCGGCAGCAGCTGGGCGAATGTCGGTGTCAGCGAGTCGGTTCCGACGCGTTTGGCGGTGGCGGCACCGGGCAGCGCCTTGAGCACCTCGATCAGCGTCATCGGATTCCACGCGAGCCCGTACAGGTGGTCGTGTGGGATCTCGTCGGGGATGCCCTCATCCCAGGTGCTGTTGAGGTGGATCTCCCCGGTCGACCGGACGACCTCGCAGATCGGTCCGAACGGCCGCGTGCCCGCCACCCACAACTGCGGTGCACCGGTCACGTAGCGCACGTTGGCCTGTCGGCCCAGCACTAGGATGTCGATGTCGCGTTGTTCCATCTGGGCCAGCGCCCGCTCGCGGCGGCCGCGCCGCAGATCCGCTGCGTCAGGCAGAATCTCGAGTGCCATTCAGTTCCTGTCCGTAAGGGGCGTAGGGGTAATCGGTGATCGACTGGTAGCCGTCGTCGGTGATGACGACGATCTCCTCGCTTCGGTAGCCGCCGGTGCCGTCCTCCCACACCACGGGTTCGAGCACCAGCAGCATCCCGGCCGGGAACACGAAGTTGTCGTCGAACTCCTCGCCCAGATCGGTTCCGATCATCGGCATCTCGGCGGCGTTGGTGCCGATGCCGTGGCCGAGGTAGAAGTGCGGCAGCCACGGCTTGGTCCCGCCGTTGGCCGCGATCCCCGCACGGGCCAGATCGCCGCTCGTGGCGCCGGCCTTGGTGACCGAGAGCACGGCGGAGAGGATCTCGCGCCACTTGTCGAACTGCGCCTGCTGGCGGTCGTTCGGCTCGTCCCCGACCAGCCAGGTGCGGCCGAAATCGGAGCAGTACCCCTTGTACGTGATGCTGACGTCGGTCCACAACACGTCCCCGCGTTCGAGTTCGCGTTCGGTGGTCAGCAGCGGCAGCGCCAGGTCTCCGGTGGTGGTCCACACCGAACCGCTGGTCTTGGTCGTCGGCATCACCTGCCAGATGGCCTCGAGCATGTTGGCCGTCGCACCGAGTTCGAAGGCGCGCCGGACGAACGCCGCCGAGAGGTCGACCTGCCGGACCCCGGGAGCGAGCGCCTTCTGCACGTCGACCATCGCCTCTTCGGTGATGCGGCAGGCGTTGCGGACGCACGAGATCTGGTCCGGCGTCTTGACCAGCTTGGCCGGCCCGACGACCTGCGCGGCATCCGACGGCGGGCCGGACGGGAACAGCGTGGCCGACGCGCGGCGCATCGCGCCGGTCAGCTCGTCGACCGCGACCTTCCCGCCCGCGGGGACCAGATCGGCCAGGACCTTGGCGAATTGCTCGACCCCCTCGTCGAATTCGAGGTACAGGGGGCCGTGCACATGGTCGTCGGGCACCTCGGTCTGCGACGACGAGCCCTCCCGCAGCGGCATGAACAGGTGCGGATGCGGGTCGTCGGCGAGCACGATCGCCACCGGGCGTTCCACATGGGACAGCCCGGCGTCGAGCAGCGCCCAGCTGACACCGGTCGCGTACACGACATTGCCGTTGCCGAGCAGGACGAGCGCGTCGACACCCTTGTCCCTCATCGAATCGCGCAGCCGGGCACCGCACTCGCGGTACATGCGGGCGAGATCGGGAAGGTCCGGGGTGTCGAACTGCGCCGCTTGCGGAGCGAATGTGGTCACGAGATCCCCAGGAAGTTCTTGATGTTGGTGCTGACGATCTTCACCGCGTTCTCGGGTCCGACCGCGTCGACGACCGTCTTCAGCGACTTCTCCGAGTATCCGAACGTCGACTCGTTGTGCGGATAGTCCGACGACCACATCACGTTGTCGACGCCGATCTTGTCGATCAGCTCCAGGCCGAGCGGGTCGACCATGAACGACGCGCACATGTGGTGGTCCCAGTAGTGCCGGACGGGGTGTTCGAGCTGATGGTTGAACATGTGCCGGTACGACGCAAGCATGTGCTCGGCGTCCTGCAAAGCCGTTGGCACCCAGGCAATACCGCCCTCGAACCACCCGATCTTCAACGTCGGATGACGGTCGAGGATGCCGGAGAACACGTACTTGGCGAACTGTTCGCGGAACGAGTCGACGTTGACCATCATGCCGACGACGACGCTGTTGTGCTGGCACGGCGTCTTGGGCGGCGTCTCACCGATGTGGTGGCTGACTGGCACCCCCGCGGCCTCGATCTCATCCCACACCGCATCCATGGCGGTGCTTCCGTAGTCGTAGATGTTGCCGTCGTCGTCCTTGCCGGGGTTCAGCGGCAGCAGGAATGTCCGCAGGCCCAGCGACTTCAGCTCCTCGAGCGTGCTCCTGGTGCCCTTGGGGTCCCACCAGTTGATCAGGCCGACGCCATAGAAGTGACCCTTGCTGCGCTCCTGCAGATCGGCGATGTGCTCGTTGTAAATCCGGAAAACGCGCTCGCGCAACGCCTTATCCGGATAGTGGAACAACGCCAGCACCGCGTTCGGGAAGGCCAGCTCCTTGTCGATGCCGTCCTCTTTGAGCTCGCGGACCCGCGCCTCGATGTTGTTCGACGCCGCGCCTGCCAGGTCGTCGTACTGCATCAGCACGCGACCGAAGTCACCGCCGGTCCAGGCTTTGCCCTTCATGCCGACCATGTAGGCGCCGTCCTCGTACCAGATGCGCGGCGCGGCGCCCTTGAGTTCCTCGGGGAAACGGTCGTAGAAGATGTCGTCGGCCACCGAGATGTGGTTGTCGGCGGAGAAGATCTCGGTGCCGGCGGGCAACCCGAAATCGCCTGTGGCGTGGCCCTTGCGGTGTTTGGGGGCGCCGAAACCCTCCGGGGGATACAGGGTGGCGGTAGTTGGTGCTGACATCGTTGACACTCCAATCGGGCTGGGGAATGGACCTGACTACCAGGTCACCGGAAGTTCGTAGACGCCGTATGCGAGCCGGTCGTGCTTGAACGGCACATCCTCGATCGGCACGGCGAGTTGCAGCGTCGGGATGCGCCGCAGCAGGGTGTGGAACACGATCTGCAGTTCGGCGCGGGCGAGCTGCTGGCCGACGCACTGGTGCCTGCCGTAGCCGAAGCCGAGTTGCTGGCCGGCATCCCGGGCGAGGTCGAGTTTTTCGGGTTCGGGGTAGGCGCTCGCGTCCCAGTTGGCCGGGGCCAGGTCTAGGATGATGCCCTCGCCCGCGCGGATGGTCTCACCGGCGATCTCGATGTCCTCGATCGCGACGCGGCGCTGACCGTTCTGGATGATCGACAGATACCGCATGAGTTCCTCGACCGCGTTCGCGATGAACTTCGGGTCGTCCGAATCCCGCAGCAGCGCGGCCTGTTCGGGGTTCTCGAGCAGCGCCAGCACCCCGATGCCGATCATGTTGGCGGTGGTCTCATGGCCGGCGATGAGCAGGCCGGTGCCGAGCTGTGCGGCCTCCTTGACGCTGATCTCCCCGGCGTTCACCCGTTCGGCGAGGTCGGAGACGGCATCCTCGGAGGGAGTCTCCATCTTCGCCTTGACCAAGTCGCTGAGGTACTTCGCCAGGCTCATCGCGCCCTTCTGGCCGTCCTCGGCGGAGGCGTAGCGGGCGAGTCCGACGTTGGCGTGGTGCTGGAAGAACTCGTGGTCTTCGTATGGCACGCCCAGCATCTCGCTGATGACGCGGGTGGGCACCGGCAACGCCAGCTTTGTGACGATATCGGCGGGTTGCGGTCCGGCGAGGATGTTGTCAATACACTCGTCGGTGACCGCCTGGATCGCCGTCCGCAGACCTTCCACCCGCTTGAAGGTGAACGGTTTGGACAGCATCCGGCGGAACCGGGTGTGCTCCTCGGCGTCCGAGGTGAACACCGACCGCGGCCGCTTGTACACCGTGGAGAGCATGTGCTCGTTCCAGTGCGGAAACCCCTCGCGACGGTCGTCGACGCTGACCCGGGAGTCGGCGAACAGTTCGCGGGCCACCGCGTGACCGGTGATCAGCCACGGGGTGCTGCCGTCCCAGATGCGCACGCGCGAAAGGGGTTTGACCTCCCCCATCTTGAGCATCTGTGGGGGCGGCGCGAACGGGCAGCGCGCGTCGCGCTCCATCGGGTACTCGGGGATATCCGCGGATACGTCAGGGGTTCCGGTCAAGGTTTCGGACATGCAGTCTTTCTCATTCCTCGATGTGGATGGCGAGTGCGGGGCAGGCCGCGGCCGCCTTGCGGGCGTTATCGGCCTGGTCGTCCGCGGGGCTGTCGTCGAGCAGCACCACGACTCCGTCTTCGTCGCGCTGGTCGAAGATGTCAGCTGCGTTGAGCACGCACTGACCGGACGACACGCACTTGTCTTGATCGACAGTCAATTTCATGATGCCGGGTACTCCGTGATCGGCGCCTGCCACAGCCCGACGATCGCGTCGATGAGCCCCGATGCCGCCGAGTCCCATGTGGTGCGCGGCATGTCGGCGCCCTCGGCGAAAGCGCGCTCGAAATCGGCGCAGGTGTGCATCATCAGGTTGCGGGCCATGATGTTGCGTTCGGTGACCACCGCGGGCGGCAGGTCCGGCAGGCACCGCGTGATGCCGTCGACGACGCGTTGCACCGACGGCGATTCGAGCGCACCCTTGACCACGATCTTGTGGTACTCCGGGTCGGCGAGTGCCTGGGCGGCGAAGCGCGCGTACCACGTCGGGGTCCCGATCTGAGCCAGGTGTTCGGTGAGTGAGCGCACCAGGCAGGCGACCCAGTCCCGCAGGTCCGTTGAGCCTCCGATCTCGGCGACCATCCGGGACAGCAGGCGCTCGGTCGAAACGCGGTGCTTCTGCTCGATGGCGCGCACCAGGTCGGCCTTCGTGCCGAAGTGATAGCCGACCGCGGCGTTGTTGCCCTGGCCCGCGGCCTCGCTGACCTGACGGTTCGATACGGCATACACACCGTGTTCGGCGAACAGCCGCTCGGCGGCGGCCAGGATCGCTTCCCTGGTGGTGCTGGCCCGTTCGGTGCGCACGCTCCTCGCAGTGGTCACCGTCACAGTCAACCCCCGATGCACCCTTAAGTCAAGCGACTGATTTAAACTTTTCATGCCTTCGGTTTGCGGACAATCACCTTGCCTGCGCTTGTCCCGCCGTCGATCGGCAGCACGGTGCCGGTGACGTACCGCGAGCGGTCCGTTGCCAGGTAGAGCGCCGCCTCGGCGACGTCGTCGACGGTGCCCTCCCGCTTCAGCGGCCGGTCGTTGCGCATCTGCTCGCGGATCTTGGCCTCGAACTCCTCGAGGCGTTTGAGGTCCTCCCCGGTCGCCGACTTGCGCACGATCGCGGTCCGGATGTTGCCGGGGGCGAGCGCGTTCACGCGGACCTCGTAGTGAGCCAGATCGATCGCCGCCGACTTGGTGAACTGGATGACCGCGGCCTTCGACGCCCGGTACGTCATCACCCCGCCGCCGGCCTGGATGCCGCCGATCGACGTCAGGTTGATGATCGACCCGCCGCCGTGTTTGGACATGTGCCGCGCGGCGTCACGCGTACCGGCCATGACGGCCAGCACGTTGATCGCCATCACCTGATGGAAGTCGGCCAGGTCGTCGTCGAGGAACTTCGGAAACATCTTTCCCGACACGCCCGCGTTGTTGACCATCACGTGCAGGCCGCCGAACTCCTCGACCGCCGTCGTCACCAAGCGGGTCACCTGGTCGACCTCGGCCACATCGGTTTCGACGAAGCGCACGGCGTCGCCGAGGTCGGAGACGAGTTGGGCACCGCCCTCGCGGTCGACGTCGCCGACGACGACCTTGGCGCCCTCGGCGCAGAACCGCCGCACCAGCCCTTCACCGAGCCCGGACGAGCCGCCGGTGACGACCGCAACCTTGCCCTCGAGTTCGCCGGTCATGCCGCCCCTTCGTGTAATTCGGCCAGGAAGCCGAGCAGTAGTTCGTTGACCGCGTCGGGTTGCTCGATCTGCGGGCAGTGCCCCGCCGCGTCGATCACCGCCGAACGGCCGCCGCGGATCTGCCCCGCGATCTCGGCCGCCCATCCCGGTGGCAGCAGCTTGTCACCGCCACCCTCGACGACCAGTGTCGGCACCGTGATCCGGTCGTACGCGCGGGCGCTCGACGGCAGCGGCGGCGGCTCGAGACCCGGCCGCTGAAACCGCGCGGCCGCCAATGCTTCCCACGCGCCGGGGGCGATGCTCGCCTCGTACCGGCGCCGGACATAAGCCTCGTCGGCGGGATAGGACGCGTCGTAGAAGAGCGCCGTCACGATCCGGCGCATCCCCTCCGGCGTCGCGTCGTAGTCGTACAGCGCGGCCGAGTGCTCATTGCGCTGGATCTCGCCGCCGCCGCAGATGGCCACCAGGCTGCGTACCGGCAGCACCGGTGCTTCCGAGGTGGCGTCGACGAAGAGGTTCACCGCGCCCATCGAGTTGCCGACGAAATGCGCCGACTCGACGCCGACCACCTCGCAGAACCGCGCGATGTGCCGGATTCGCATGCCGCGCCCGTCGTTGAAGTCGATGACCTTCGCCGACTCGCCGAACCCGAGCATGTCGAGCGCGAGCACGCGGAAGCGCATGGCCAGGGCGGCGATGTTGTGTTCCCATCCGATTTCGGCCCCGGCGCCGAACTCCCCGCCGTGCAGCAGAACGACCGGATCACCCTGTCCCGCTTCGAGATAGCTGGTCGCCAACCCGTCGACCAGAACCGACTTACGTTCGGGCTGGGTCACGCGGTCTCCCTGGCGGTCTTGGCGAAGAACAGCACCTGGGTGGCGAGCATATCGAGCTGGTTCTGGGTGGCGTCGTGGATCAATTCCCCGGCCTCGTCCCAGATGTGGTCGGCGGAGTTGATCGCCACCCCGAGCGGCGTCGGCCACGCGCGCAACGCATGCCCGATGGACCGCAACTGTCCGAGTGTGTTGACAGCCGCCTGCCAGCCGTAGGCACAACTGATGCATCCCCACGGCGTGTTGTCCAGGTAGACGCGGGGGTCCTCCCGCAGGTCCTCGATGTAGTCCAGCGCGTTTTTGACCAATCCCGAGATCGCTCCGTGGTATCCGGGCGAGCCGACGACCACGGCGTCCGCATCGCGCAGCGCGCTGACCAGTTCGAGGGCCGCAGGCGTGCGCTCCAGCGAGTGCGGGGCGTACATCGGTAAGTCCAGATCGGGCCCGGCGAACAGGCGTGTCCGCCCGCCCTGTTGCTCCACCGCCGCCAGGCAGTAGCGCAGCGCGCGTTCGGTCGACGAATTCGCCCGCAGGGTTCCGCCGAGGCCGACGACGAACGGGGCACCGCCGGTTGTGGTGCTTGCGGTCATATCCTCACCTACTACTTGATTGCAATCGGACTTACGGGAGCGCCCACCGCACCAACGACTTTCAGCGGCGGCGCGATCAACTGGAATTCGTAGACGCAATCGGCGGCACAGTCGGCCGCCAGGCCGGTGAGGTCCCAGTACTCACCGAACATCAGGCCCATGTCGCGCAGGCAGATCATGTGCATGGGCAGGAACGTGCCCTCGACGCCGTTGGCCGGATCGGGATCTTCGACCATGAGGTTGTCGGCCGCGACCGCGGCGACCTCGTGGTCGTGCAACCACTGTGCGCAGGTCCAGTCCAGCCCGGATCCCGGCTCCGCACCGTCTCCGGTCGCCAGGAACCTCGTCCACCAACCGGTGTGCACCACGACGATGTCGCCGGCCGTGATCGTCACGCCCTGGGCCTTGGCGATGTCATCGAGTTCGGCTGGCGTGACCGGGTTTCCGGGCTCGAGGAAGACATCGGCGCCGCGGTGCTTGACCGCGTCGAGCAGCACACCCCGGGAGGTGATGCCCTTGACGTCGACCTTCTCGATACCCAGATGGAAGGCGCCGAAACTGGTCACCGAGTCCGCGGGGAAACCGTTGTAGAGCTTGTCCTCGTAGTAGACGTGCGAGATCGCGTCCCACTGCGTCGCCGCCTGCAGGGGCATCACGATCATGTCGTCGTTGAAGCGGAAGGGGTTGTCCACAAAGAACTCGCTCAACTGATGCGCCACGGAGTTTCGCAGCCATTGCGGACCGTACTGCGCCAGCGTGTTCGCGTCGCCGCCGTCGACCGTCATCACATGGGTCGGGTTCGGCCGGAACTGGAACGCGCCCTGCGGACCGTTGGAGCCGAAGTCGCCGCCGAGCGGGATCACCGTTCCCTTCTTCACCAGTGACGCCGCTTCGGCCACCTTCTCGGGCGTGATGAAGTTCAGCGTTCCCAACTCGTCGTCGTCGCCCCAACGGCCCCAGTTGCGCACGTCGTCGGCGAGGCGCCGGAACTCTTTCATGTTGGCCATGGATTGCCTTTCACCGTGCCGACCTCCCCTTCACCGCCGCCGCACCGAATCCACCAGGTCCGTCTCCCCCGTGGTGCCGCCGTCCACCCAGATCACCTGTCCGGTCAGGTAACTGGCCGCCCTGCTGTTGAGGAAGGTCAGCACGCTGGCCTGCTCCTCGGGCTCGGCGGCCCGCCCCAACGGCGTGCGGAAGGAGTCGAGGAACTCCTGCCCGTACGCGCTGCGCAACTGGTCGAGGATCGGCGTGTCGGTCACGCCGGGTGCGGTGCAGTTGATGCGAATGCCCCTGGCGCCCAACGCGGTGACCTGAGCCATGCCGTAGAGGATGATCGCCTCCTTGGACAGCCGGTAACCGCCGCCGTCGGCGAGCGCCTCGGGATGACGTTCACACCATTCGATTCCGGCCTCGATCGAGTCCGTGTCGACCAGCCCGGCGGTGACCGGAGCGTTCTGCCGGTACGCCGACGCCGCGAGCGACGACACGTTCGCGATTGCCGCCCCGGTCCGCATCCGGGGCACCAGGGCCTCGGTGAACCGTCGGGTGCCGAGGAAGTTGATCCTGACCACCCGCAGCGGATCCTTGATCCCCGACGAGACCCCGGCGACGTTGAACAGCGCGTCGACCGGGTCGCCGACGGCATCGGCGGCCCGGTCGATCGACGCCTGATCCGACAGATCGAGTTCGACGAACTCGCCGGCACTTTCGGTCGGCGGCTTGATGTCGAGCCCGATCACCTCACCACCGAGGTCGGCGACCTGGCGTGCGACGTCGGCGCCGATGCCCGAGGCGCATCCGGTGACGACCACCCGACGCCCGTCGTAGCGCCACAGTTCGTCAGTTCGGCCCATGGCTTATCTCTGACCGGCCCCGGTCACTGCGCGGTCTTGGCGTCCGCTTCGGGGTTGCGGCTCGTCCAGCCTTCTCCCGACTTGAGTTTCGCGGCCGCGGCCTCGATACCGGCGTTCATCTCGTCCATCGCGAGCGACACCTCGTTGGCGGTGTAATTCTGGCGGCCCGTGGGCAGCCCGCCGAACGCGTAGCTTTCATCGAAGACGGGCGCCTGCGACGGCGCCCGGCGCGCTTCGACCTTCTCGATGATCGGCTCGAGTCGCTTGGCCTTTTCCGCGCGTGCCTTCTCGTCGCGCTCGATGAACTCGGGGAGCACCTCCTTGCCCATCAGTTCGATGGACTCCATGGTCTCCTCGTGCCTGCGCGGCGTCAGCAGCAGGATCAGCTCGTCGACGCCGCTTTCCTCGTAGCCGCGCAGGAATTTGCGTACCGTGTCGGGGCTGCCGATGGGACCGCGGTCGGGCCCGTAGACGATGCTGGGATCCTTCTCGATCTCCTCGAGGTGGCGCTTCCACACCCCGGTGCGGCCCGGCGTGTGCATGCCGGTCATGTAGTAATGCATGATCCCGAAGGCGAAGAAGCCGCCGCCCATGCCGAGCCGTTCGATGGCCTGCTCGTCGGTGGGGGCCACCATCATCGACAGGTCGCCGCCGATGGCCAAGATGTTGGGGTTCATCTGCGGAGTGACGGGCGCCCCGTTCTCCTCGAACTCCTTGTAGTAGCCGTCCACCCGCTCCTTGAGCGGCCCCGGCCCGGTGTAGGCGAAACTCAGTGCGCCGAGCCCCTTCTGGGCGGCCATGGCGACCGATGCGGGCCGCGTGCAGGCCACCCACACTGGCGGATGCGGCTTCTGCAGCGGTTTGGGCACGACGTTGCGCGGCGGCATCTCGATGTGCTGGCCCTTGAAGCCGCTGAACGGCTCCTCGGTCATACAACGGATCGAGACCTCGAGCGCCTCTTCCCACATCGCTCGCTTGTCGGCGGGGTCGACACCGAAGCCGCCCAGTTCACCGACCGAGGACGACTCGCCCGTGCCGAACTCCACCCGACCGTTGGAGATCAGGTCCAGGGTCGACACGCGCTCGGCGACACGGGCCGGGTGGTTGACCACCGGCGGCAGGTGCATGATGCCGAAGCCGAGACGAATGTTCTCGGTCCGCTGACTGGCCGCGGACAAGAAGATCTCCGGCGCCGTGGAGTGGCAGTACTCCTCGAGGAAGTGGTGCTCGGTAAGCCACACCGTCGAGAAGCCGGCCTTGTCGGCGAGCTCCACCTCGTCGAGACCGTCCTGGAAAAGCTTGTGCTCGTCGTCTTCGCTCCACGGCCGCGGCAGTGGGAACTCGTAGAACAGCGAGATCTTCATTTCGTTACCTTTCGATGTGTATCGAGTGACGAATCGGTACTAGTGCCGGTCTGAACTCCAGATCCGGACAACTGCTCGGCGATGTGCTTGGCCGCGACATAGCCGAAGGTCATGGCGGGTCCGATGGTGGCGCCCGCGCCCGCATAGCTGCGGCCCATCACCGCTGCCGACGTGTTGCCGACGGCGTAAAGGCCTTTGACGACACCGTCGTCGGCGCGCAGCACCCGGGCGTGCTCGTCGGTGCGCAGACCGCCCGAGGTGCCCAGGTCGCCGAGGATGATCTGGAACGCGTAGTACGGCGGCTTACCCAGCGGGTGCAGGTTCGGGTTCGGCAGGGTCGGATCCCCGTAGTAGTTGTCGTACGCCGAGTCCCCGCGGTTGAAGTCGTCGTCGTGGCCCTTGTGCGCCAGTTCGTTGAAGCGCTCGGCGGTCTGACGCAGCTGCGCGGGCGGCACGCCGATCTTGTCCGCGAGCTCCTCGAAGCTGTTGCCCTCGTGGACGACACCGGATTCCAGCCACGCCTTGGGCACCTTCCAACCGGTCGGCACGGGCGCGAACGGGACCTTGGGGATCGGCAGATGCCCGGCGACCACGTACCGGTGGAACGACCGGATGTCGGTGATCAGCCAGCACGGGATGTGGGCGACCCCGCTGTTCTGGCCTTCGATCATCGCGTGCGCGAAGTCCATGTAGGGGGCGGCCTCGTTGATGAACCGCTTTCCCTCGCCGTTCACCACGAACTGGGAGGGCATCATGCGTTCGTTGAGCATGAACTGCAGCCGGCCGTCGGGCCAGCATATCGCGGGGAACCACCAGGCCTCGTCGAGCAGATCGGTAGAACCGCCGACCTTCTCCCCCGCCCGGATGGCATCGCCCATCGAGGCCGGATTGCCGAAGCTCCAGTCCTTTTCGAGCACAGGCAGGTGCTGGCGGCGCCACTCCATGTCGTGGTCGAAGCCGCCCGCGGCGAGGATCACACCGTGCCGGGCCGCGATCCGCTGCGGGCGGCCGTCACGCTCGACGACGGCTCCGACGACGGTCCCGTCGACGTTCGTGATCAATTCGGTCATCGGCGCGTCGAGCCACAGCGGAATGTTCTGCTCTTTGAGCGCCAGCCGCATGCGAGCGGCCAGCGACTGGCCGATGGCCGCCATCCGGTCGCCGAAGACCCGCGCGCGGAACATCCGCCAGATCAGCTTGACCAGCACGGCTTTGCCCCGCCAGTTCTGCCGGACCTGGTAGAACAGCCGAAGGTCCTTTGGGGCGAACCAGATTCCCTTCGGTGCCAGCGCGAGCGGCTGCAGCAGGTGTTGCTCCTCGTCGCCCAGCTTGCGCAGGTCGATCGCGGGCACGTTGATGGTGCTGCCCTGCGCGGATCCGCCCGGCAGCTCCGGGTAGTAATCCGCGTAGCCCGGCTTCCACACGAATTCGAACCACTGGCTGCGCTTCTCGAGAAACTCCATCATCTCCGGAGCGGTGTCGACGTATTGGCGCAGACGCGCGTCGCTGACCAGGCCGCCGGTGATCTGGCGTAGGTATTCCACGACACCGTCGGGGTCCGGCACGTAACCCGCCTTGCGCTGCGCCGGCGCACCGGGTACCCAGATACCGCCGCCGGACAACGCGGTCGATCCGCCGAAGTGCGCCGACTTCTCGACGATGAGCGTGTCCAGACCGAACGCGTCGGCGGCTAGCGCCGCGGTCATCCCGCCGCCGCCGGAGCCGACGACGAGCACGTCGACGGTGTGGTCGAACTCGTTGTCAGACATCCAGAACCGCCGTCCTGATTGCGAACCCTGCGATCAATTCCGGTGCCGCCCGGTAGAACCGCTGCTCGGTGCGGTACGGGCCGTGCGCGGCGAGCGCGGCGAAGGCCGCGATCCACGTGCGGACCTCATGGGCGGAGTGACCGGCTTCCCGCTCGATCCAGTCGTTCGACCAGCCGTCCACTTCGGCCAGTCGGTTGTTGTCGATCATCTCGAGGAACGCCGCGTCCCAGTCGGGGTTAAGCGGCTGCAGCGGGCTCTCGCCGTGCGCGAAGGCCTGCGCGGCGTCCATCACCGCGGTCTGCCGCGCCTGTCGCTGCTCCGGTGTCATCGGCACGCCGTGCACGATCCGATCCAGTGCGGCCGGTGGCGCGGTGGCCAGTGTCGGCACCGGCGGATCATGCGACAGCCCACCGGATCCCACCACGAGGACCCGCTTGTCCAGCGTTGCGAGGAAGGCGCCGAGCGCCGCGCCGAGCGCCCGCACCCGGCGCACCGGGCCCAGCGGGGTGGCGACCGAGTTGATGAAGACGGGGATCACCGGCACCGCCGTCGCATCACCGAACAGGTTCTGCAGCGGCTGAACCGTTCCGTGGTCGACGTCCATGCTCGCCGAGATCGCCACGTCGATGCCCGACTCGAGAACCGCTCGCGCGCAGTCGGTTGCGGTGTCCTCCGGCACGTTCAACGGTCCCGAGTGTGAGCCGTAGTCGCCGACGCCCTGCGCGGCGGTCCCGATGCAGAACGGCGGCATCGTCCGGTAGAAGAACCCGTTGTAGTGGTCCGGGGAGAAGATGACGACGAGTTCCGGGTTGTAGTCGGTGACGAACCGGCGTGCGCCGGATATCGCCGTCTCGATGTCGTCAAGGAGTTCCCGTGACGGTCCCGGAAGGTTCAGTAGCGGGCTGTGCGACATGCAGCACAGGGCCGGTGTGCCCATGAGAACCGGAGCCTCCTCCCTGGGTCAGACAGAGGACGTCGAAGAGCGCTTCGCTGACTTCGCCGGCGCGCTGGGCGATGCAGGCACCGGCGATGCAGCGGTCGGGCCGCAGGAACAGCACCGAATCGGTGTAGGTGTCGAACCACGCCTTGAGGGCACCGGTCCTGTCCCCGACCACCACGACGTCGTCGTCATCGTGGCCCGGCCAGTGCAGTTGGGTCATCGGACGCGCCTCGATGAATTCCGCGCCCAACGCCTTCCACCGGTTGAACGCGTCCTCGCCGAGGATCGCGCGCAGGTTGTTGCTCCAGCACAGCACCGCGAAGCCCGGTCCGAGCACGTCGTCGAGCATCACGTTCTGCTCGGCGCGGGTGTCGACGCGCGGCTGGATGAACAGCGTGCCCGTCGGCGACACCGCTCCCGTCGCACCGGCGCCCGGCGAGGAATGGAACACGGCGCCCTGCTGATAGCGCGGCATCGGTTTGAAACGCATCTCGAGCACGTAGCGCTTCAGGGTCGGCACCACGGATGCGGCGTGAATGACCCTGTCCCGCAACGCCGCGACCCTGCGATTCGTCGGCGAGATCACGCGACCGACCATCGTCGACAGGTCGATCATGGCCCGCGCGTGCTTGCGGCGCTCGACGTCGTAGGTGTCCAGCAGGGCGTCTTCGGCCTGGCCCGTCACCACCGCGGCGAGCTTCCAGCCAAGGTTGGCCGCGTCACGGATGCCGCTGTTGTACCCCTGCCCCTGCCAGACCGGCATCAGATGGGCGGCGTCACCCGCCAACAGCAACCGGCCCTTGCGGAACGAACCGGCGATGCGCGAATGATGCGTGTACACCCGGTGCCGGATCATGTCGACCCGCTCGGGATACGGAACCCGTTGTGCCAACATCTTTCTGACGAACGCCGGGTCGTCGGCCTGTGCGTCGGTCTCGTGCGGGTGGATCAGGAACTCGAAGCGGCGGATGCCGTGGGCGATCGAGATCGACACATAGGGACGCGACGGGTCCGCGCCGACCTCACTGTTCGGATGTCCGAGCGGATCGTTGGCGACGTCGACCACCAACCAGCGGGTGGACGACGTGGTGCCGTCGAACGACACGCCCATCAGCCGACGGGTGGCGCTGCGGCCGCCGTCGCAGCCGACCACATAACGGGCGCTGACCGATGGCTTGCCGTCGGCGAACTGGACCGTCACCGCGTCCCCGGTCTCGACGCAGGACTCCATCCGGCATCCGAACCGGACCTGGACGTGCTCGAATCGGTCCAGGCCGCCGAACAATTCGGCGTCGACCATGGGCTGGACGAAGCCGTTGCGCTTCGGCCAACCGAACCGGGCGTCGGGCGGCGCCATCTCGGCGAGCAGTCTTCGCTTGGCGTCGAAGAAGCGCAGGATCTGGTTCGGCACGGTGTGCGGCAGAACCTTTTCCACCAGGCCGATCGACTGGAAGGTCCGCAACGCCTCATCGTCGAGACCGACACCGCGGGGGTAGTCGATCAGCGTGTCGCGCTCCTCGACGACCAGCGTCCGAACCCTGTGCAGCCCAAGGATGTTGGCCAGCGTCAAGCCCGACGGGCCTGCACCGACGATGACGACGTCGACATCGGTCGCCGCCGTCATAGCCGCCCCAGGAGAAAGTCCAGGTGCAGGCGATTGAACGTCTTGGGATCCTCGTACTGGGGCCAGTGACCGCAGCCGGACATCACCTCGAAGCGAGCGCCGGGGATCATCGAGGCGATGCGACGCCCCTCGGTGACGTCGGCGGTGGGATCGTCACTGGTCCACACCACCAGGGTCGGCGCGGTGATCGACCCGTACTCGTCGGGGCCGAGGAGGTTTCGGGCGCGGATCTGCGGATCCTGCAGCGCCATGATGTCGCGCATGGCCGAGACGAAGCCGGGTTGCCGGTACACCCGCTGCCTGCTGGCGACGATGTCGTCGTAATCCTTTGTCTTGTCGGCCATCAACCATTTGATGCGGGCCTGGACGGTCTCCCACGTCGGGTTCTCGGCGGCGGCCATGGACAAGGTGATGATCCGTTTCATCACCTCCGGGTCGGCCTGCGAGCCGCCGGCGGTGTTGAGCACCAGTCGGTCCACCCGGCCGGGGTGGTCGATCGCGGCGCGGGCCGCGACCCACCCGCCGAGCGACTCGCCGCTGATGTGGGCGCGCTCAGCGCCGACGGCGTCGAGGAACGCCATGAGGTGGTCGACGTAATGGCGGACCTCCAACGGGTGCCCGGGCTTGTCGGTGTAGCCGTGACCGAGCATGTCGATCGACCAGACCGAGAAGTGTTCGGCGTGCGCTTCGAGGTTGCGCACGTACGCCTCGGCATGCCCGCCGGAGCCGTGAAGAAAGACGAGCGTCGGTTTGTCGGGATCGCCGGCATGCAGGTAGCGGGTGCGGATTCCGCCGGCGTCGAGGTAGCCCTGCGAGAACGCGACGCCCTGCAGATCGCTCCAGACGCTCTCGAATTCGGCGACCTCCGGACGCCCGTCGGCCGCCGCGGACGTCACCAGCGAATCCGGCTCAGACACGCTTACCCTCTCTTGACCGCGAGAATCGAATTCTCGTATTTTGTAAGCACTCTGCTCATTTATCGCACACCCACGTGCACTATAGTCAGAGCATCACTCTCGCGACAGGTTGATGTCAAGGGAAGCGAGGAAGGGACACCATGCCGTCACAGGGCCGGGCCCGGCAGGGGACGGAGCCGATCAGCGCCGTGCCCATCGGGGCGCCCGGCTCGCAGACGCTCGCCCGAGGCCTGGCCGCCCTGCAACTGGTGGCCAGCTCCCGCACCGGGCTCACCGCCCAGCAGGTCGCCGACGACATCGGTGTGCACCGGACCATCGCCTATCGCTTGTTGTCGACGCTGTCTCAGTTCCGGTTGGTGACCAAGGGCGAGGACGGCCGTTACCGCTCGGCTGCGGCCCTGGCGGTGCTCGGGGCGTCGTTCGACAACAACGTGCGGCAGCTGAGCATCCCGACCCTGCGCGGGCTCGCCGACGAACTCTCGAGCACGGTGTCACTCCTCGTCGCCGAGGGCGATCAGCAGGTGGCGGTCGCCGTCATCGTGCCGACCAACGTCTTCTATCAACTGTCGTTCCATGAGGGCAGTCGCTATCCGCTGGACCGCGGCGCCGCCGGCATTGCGTTGCTGGCGAGCATGCCGGCCCGGCCCGACGAACGTGACCTGGTGCCGCTCACCCGCGAGCAGGGCTGGGTGATCACCCACGGCGAGATCGAGCCGAACACCTACGGGCTCGCCGTCCCGGTGCGACGACGGCCACCCGCGCCGCCGACGTGTATCAACCTCATCTCGCATCGCGAGGACGTCTTGTTGCGCAGTAAGGACGCGGTCATCAGGGCGGCCGACGAGTTGTCCGCGATCCTCAGCTAGAGGGTCACTCCAGCCGGAAGGAGCAGCACGTGACCGATTGGGATCATGACGTCGACGTGGTCGTACTCGGTAGCGGCGGGGCCGGTTTGACCTCGGCCCTCACCGCGGCGGCCAATGGCGCTTCGGTGGAGGTGTACGAGAAGGCCGCAACCGTGGGCGGCACGACGGCGGTGTCGGGCGGCATCATCTGGATACCCGCGCACAACCGGGCGGCCGACGGTGAGTTGACCGTCGAGGACGCGATGGCCTACCTGCGCGCGCAGTCGCTGGGATACATGGACGACGATCTGGTCGAGACGTTCGTGCGCACCGGACCGGAGATGCTCGATTACGTTGAGGCGCACAGCGATCTGCGGTTCGAGGTCGCCGAGGGGTTTCCGGATTACAAACCCGAGCTCCCGGGTGGACGCCCCTCGGGCGGGCGTTCACTCAACGCCAAACCGTTCGATCTGGGCCGGCTCGGCGATTGGCGCGACCGCATCACGTCGTTCCCCGCGGATTTCAGCAACGTCGGCATCGACGCCGAGACCCGCGCACGCATCCACGCGTCGGTTGACGACGAATCCGGTGACTACTGCGTGGCGGGCACGGCGTTGATCGCCGGGCTGCTGAAGGGCCTGTTGGACCTGGGGGTGGTGCCACGGACGAACGCGCGCGCGGTCGAACTGCTCGCCGATCCGCTCGGCATCACCGGCGTGCGAATCTCACAGGACGGCAACGACTTCAACGTCCGCGCCCGCCGAGGTGTGATCCTGGGAACGGGCGGGTTCGAGTGGGACCCAAAACTGGTGGAGGCATACCTTCGGGGCCCGATGCGTGGGCCGGTCTCACCGCCCAACAACACCGGCGACGGCCTGCGCATGGCGATGGCACACGGCGCCGACCTGGCCAACATGGGTGAGGCGTGGTGGGTGCCGATCGTGCAGCTTCCCGGCGACACCTTCGGAGGCCGGCCGCGCAGCCGCAGCGTGCGGTTGGAGCGGACACGGCCGCGCAGCATCATCGTCAACCGGGCGGGCAGGCGATTCCTCAACGAGGCCGGCGAGTACAACTCGATGGCGGGCCCGTTCCACTACCTCGACCCGAAGCTCGGCTATGCCAACGATCCGGCGTGGATCGTGTTCGACTCGCTGCACCTGAAAAAATACGGCTTCCTCGGCATCGATCCCGACGCCCCTGCCCCGGACTGGTTTTCGCCGTCGAAAGACCTGATCGAACTCGGCGAGAAGACCGGCATCGACCCCGAAGGCCTGGCGAACACGCTGCAGACGTGGAATGACAGTGTGGCCGAGGACCGCGACCCGGATTTCGGGCGCGGTTCGAGCGCGTACGACGGCTACTGGGGCGACGACAAGGCGGCCACGCCCGCCCGCCGGACGCTGGGCCCGATCGATACGCCGCCGTACTACGCCGTGCCGGTGTCGATCGGCGCGATGGGCACCAAGGGCGGTCCCCGTACCGATGCCGACGGAAGGGTGCTGCACGTCAACGGATCGGTGATTCCGAGCCTGTTCGCCGTTGGCAATGCGATGGCCGGTGCCACCGGTAAGGCGTACGGCGGTGCCGGTGGAACGATCGGGCCCGCAATGGTGTTCGGCTACCGCGCGGGGCTTGCGGTCTCCGCGCGCGTGTAGCCCCACCCTCTTACCGCGACCGGCTTCTCAGGCGACGGCCATCCCGATGAAGTAGCTGCCCAACAGGCACGTGGCGACGAGGACCACCCAGCCGTCGGTGAGGCGGCACAGCCAGAGGGGCGCGTGGCGCACCTCCATGAACTCCCGGAAGATGATGCGCACCTTGATGAGTGCGATCGCGATCGCGCTGACGGTTACCACCGTGCTGGCCTTCAGCGTGCCGTTCTGGTCGACCACCTCGTCCATCCAGATGTAAACCAGCGTCAACAAAGTCAGGACCGCCCAGGCGATCACGAGCCTTCTGTTGAGTGAGTCGCTCATCGATCACCTCACCACGTAGAGCATTGCGAAGATCAGCACCCACAGGAAATCGACGGTGTGCCAGTAGGTTGCCCCCGTTTCGACGAGTTCCTGCGAACGCCGTGCCGGGCTGCGCAACTGGTAGACGACGACTCCCAACACGATGAAGCCGATCAAGACGTGGATGCAGTGCAGCGACGTGAGGAAGAAGTAATGCTGGAAGAACTCGTCGCTGGTGAACGTGTTGCCCATGCGGATCTCCAAGATCCATTCGACGACCTTGGAGATCACGAACGTCACGCCGAGACCGGCTGTCACGTACGCGAACGTCAGGGCGGGCCGGTACGAACCTTCGCGCGCGGCGCGCACGCACCGGGCGATCGCCCACGAACTCGTCAGCAGGACAATGGTGTTGAACACCCCGATCCGCAGATCCAGGTCCGCCTGGGACTGCAGGAAGAGATCCGGGTTCTGCGTGCGCAGGGCCAGGTAGACGGAGAAGTACCCGGTGAACAGCATCGCCTCGAACAGCACGAACAACCACATGTCCGGCTGACCGGGCACACGCCGTCGCGGTCTGTCCTCGAGCGCCTTCGACGAGGCTCCAACGAGGTCGGTCATCGAAGCGCCTCCACGGATTCGGACGGATCGGTTGCGGTCTTCGGTGAAGCGTCGGGCAGCGGTCCGGTGCCGAAGTCCTCCCGTTCGATCATCTTCCGCAGCAGCATGATGAACGCCGCGGTGTAGAGGATGAACACCACCATGTTGATCCACCAGGCGATCGCGCCGTTCCACGCGAAGGCGCCTCGCTGGAAGATCCAGGCCGGGGCGACGACGACCTCGGTCAACGCGTTGCACAACCCCAGATACGCGAACCATTTCGGAAACACGTTGTTCTTGTCGAGCAGGATCGCGACCAACCAGACCACCGAGCCGACCAGGAACACGCCCATCGTTCCGCTGAACGACAGAAACGCGAAATCGTACATCCACACGATCAGCTCGGGGTCGCGGTCAGGCCGCAGCGCGCCGACCGTCATCGCGATGGCCATCACCAGCATCCCGGGCAGGGCGGCGAGCGAATACATCAGGAGGTACGAATATGCGAAGACGCGGCTCACCGACATCCGCCACATCGAGTACGCCAGAAGGGCGTTCATCGGCGCGCACATGCCCGAGATCAGGAACACCACACCGAACCCCGAGAGCAGACCGAGGTGGCGATCGGCGAACCACTGCACGATCAGCGGGGTGTCCCAGTCGGGGCTCGGCGGCGGCTGCACCCGAGTGACGAGAAAGAACAGCACGCCGTACAGCTGGTAGAAGACCACCATCACCCACCACGCGAACCACAACTCGCGCTTGGGGTGATAGCGGAAGTTCCACATCAGGCGGCGCAGCCGTGAATCGGTGGGCGGGTCGGGTGGCGTCATCGACTCCGATGCGCTCATGCGGGGACCGCGGCTTCGGCTCGTTGCTTGCGGATATTCTGCGACAGAACGATTCCCATCACCACGATCCAGACGGCGATCGCGATGTTCTTGACCCAGAACGACAGCACACCGTCCCACGCCACCGGACCCTCGAACGTCACCGCCCCGAACGCCGCCGGCACCAAGGCCAGGGCGATGAGCAGGTTGAAGTGCGCCACCCACGGACGGAAGACCGGCCTCTCCTGCCGATCCCAGTAGATCGCCAACGCCAGCACGAGGCATTGCGCGATCAGGTACGGCACCAACACCGTGAAGGTGACCCAGGCCAGGTCGTTGAGCAGTTGGGTGAGTTCGGGCGAACGCTCGGGCCGGAAGGACCCCAGCAGCCAGAACATGTTCGCGATCAGGAACAGCGTCGGCGGACCGCCCGCACAGGCGATCAGGCAATAGGACAGGATCGGCGTGCGGTGCGCCATCTTGCGTACCTGCATCGCCAGCAGGACCACTGTCGGGATCAAGCCGACGCCGAACCAGTTGAACAGGATCATGCTGTAGCGGATCCGCGCGGTCTCGTCGCGGTAGAAGGCCGCCACCTCCTCGACCGACATGGTCGGCGACATCGGGTGCAGGAAGCCGGGAAACAAGAAGAACGCGGACACCCAGATGATCACCATCGCGGGCAGCGCCCACAGCATGATCAGTTCGCCGTCAGTTCGTCTCATCGTCCGCTCCCAGCTAGTTGCCGATCGGCTACTCGAACGGTAGCCGATCGGCAACCAAGCGGTCAATGCTCGGCTACCCTCGTGGATGTGGCCACGGCGGAGCAGAAATTCAGTGCGATCACCCGCACCGCTGCGCAGACCAGAGTCCTGGACGCGGCGCTCAAGTTGATCGCCGAGCACGGCGTCAGCGGCACCTCGCTGCAGATGATCGCGGACGAAATCGGCGTGACCAAGGCCGCCGTGTACCGGCAGTTCAAGACGAAGGAAGAGATCGTCATCGCGATCACCGAGCGGGAGATGGGCCGACTCGAGGACGCGTTGGAAGCCGCAGAGGCGGCCGCGCAGGGGCTGAGATCCCGGGAGATCCTGCTGGACCGCATGATCGACCAGGCCGTCGAACGCCGCGGCGTCGTCAGCGCGCTGCAGTTCGACCCGGTGATCATCCGGCTGCAGGCCGAGCACGGGCCGTTTCAGCGATTCATCGAACGGCTCTACGCCGCCCTGCTGGGCACGCACGCCGGACCGGAGGCGCGGCTGCACGCCGCCGTGCTGTCGAGCGCGATCAGCGTCGCCGTCATGCACCCGCTCGTATCTGATCTCGACGCTGAAACCCTTCGCGCCCAACTGATTCGGATGTCGCGCCGAATGCTCGACCTACCCGAGCCGGCTCAGGGCTCGTCGCGAACGACGAAGAGACGCTCGGCGGCGGTGTAGGGGTCGTCGTCGCCGTCGGCGACCGCCGCGGCCAGCCGGTCGAGTTCGGGATGGGTGCGCAGCAGCGTCTGCGCCAGCGACAGGATCTGAGACCTGGCCCGCGCGGCACGCCGTTCCGGACTGTCGGAACGGTGATGCGCCTCGATCGCGTCGACGAGTTCCGGCAGTCCCTCGCCCTGCGCCGCAACGAGTTTCAAGACCGGCGCCATGGTCTCGGCACGCAGGTCGCGCACGGTCTGGTCGGCCCCTTCGCGGTCGGCCTTGTTCACCACCACGATGTCGGCCACTTCCAACAACCCGGCCTTGGCCGCCTGCACGGCATCGCCGGCGCCGGGATTGAGGATGACGACGGTGGGATCGGCGACGGCCGCGATCTCGATCTCCGACTGTCCGACGCCGACGGTCTCCAGCACCACCAACCCGTAGGACAGCGCCGCGAGCACCCGGATCGCCGCGGGCACCGCCGCGGCCAGTCCGCCGAGGTGACCGCGCGCGGCCACGGACCGGATCAGCACGTCAGGGTCGTTGATGTGGGCGGCCATCCGGATCCGGTCGCCGAGCAACGCTCCCCCGCTGTACGGCGACGACGGGTCGACCGCCAGCACCGCCACACGTTCGCCACGTTCCCGGTATGCGCCCACGAGCGCGCCGACCGTCGTCGACTTCCCCGCGCCCGGCGGGCCGGTCACGCCGACCACCCGCGGCAAATCCACCGGCCCGAGCGCGTCGAGAAGCTCGCTGCGCCGCGGGCTTTCGACAATGCTGAGCAACCGGCCGGCCGCGCGGGCCGATCCGTTACGCGCCGCCTCGATGAGCTCGGCAAAGCGGTCTGAGCTGGTCATCGACTGGCAGTCTACGGAGCCGGCACCTCGATGACCGTGGCCGATCCCATACCGCCTCCCGCGCACATCGCAGCGACCCCGATACCGCCACCGCGTCTGCGCAATTCGTGAACGAGCGTGACGAGCATCCGTGCCCCGGTGGCTGCCACCGGATGGCCGAGTGAGCACCCGCTCCCACTGACGTTGACACGCTCGGGATCGATGTCGAGCAGTTTGACGGTCGCCACACACATGGCCGCGAACGCCTCGTTGATCTCAAACAGGTCGACATCGGCGAGCGAAATGCCCGCGCGCTTGAGGGCTTTCGGGATCGCCTCCACGGGCGCCAGCCCAGTGAAGGCGGGGTCGACGCCGACCGATGCCCACGCCTTGACGGTGCCCAGCGAGGGCAGGCCGAGGCGGTCGCTGGCCAGCGTCAACACGGCGGCCCCGTCGTTGGCGCCGCAGGCGTTTCCGGCGGTGATGGAGAAGCCCTCGATCTCGGGATGCAGCGGCTTGAGCGCGGCGAGCTTCTCGATGCTGGTGTCGCGGCGCGGATGTTCGTCGGTTTCGAACATCCCGTAGGGGGTTTCGATCGGGACGATCTCGTCCTTGAAGCGACCCTCGTCGATCGCCTGAATCGCCTTGCGGTGTGAGCCGAGCGCCCACTCGTCCATCTCCTCGCGGCTGACGCCCGCGCGGACGGCGGCGTTCCACCCGACGGTGATCGACATGTCCATGTTGGGTGCGTCGGCGCGGTCGGGATGCGTGGGCGGAAACCAGTCGAGCATCGCGGCGTCTTTCGCGCTGCTGGCGCGTCGGGTGAAGCGCGGCGTGGTGGATGCGGAGTTCACCCCGCCGGCGATCACGACCTGGTCCATGCCGGCGCGGATGCTCGCGGCGGCGCTCTGCACCGCGGCCTGGCCCGCGGCGCAGTGCCGGTTGTTCGACAGCCCCGGGACCGAGGTGAGGCCCGCCGTGATCGCGGCGTGGCGGGCGATCACACCGCCGCCGTAGAGGCCCTCGCCGAGGATGACGTCGTCGATCGTCAGCCCGTCGATCTCACCGGCGGCCGCGCCGACCACATGCTCGGCCAACTGATAGGCGTCGGTGTCGCGCAACGTGCCCTTCATCGCGGTGCCGATGGGGGTGCGCAGGGCGGAAACGATCGCGGCTTCAGGCATAGGTAACTCCGTCTCGACCAGTGGGAGAATGCTATTCTCTCAAGACGAGAGTGCCAGTTGCAAGAAGGGGAACCATATGCAAATCGCGGGTAGCTCGGCGATCGTGGTCGGTGGCGCCGGTGGTCTCGGCGAGGCGACGGTCCGGCGTCTGCACGACGCAGGGGCCAAGGTCGTCGTCGCGGACATGGCCGACGACAAGGGCAAGAAGCTCGAAAGCGAACTCGGCGTGCGCTACGTCCGCACCGACGCGACGTCGGAGGACTCCGTCAACGAGGCTATCGCCGAGGCCGCCGCGCTGGCTCCCCTGCGCATCTCGGTGGACACCCACGGCGGCCCGGCCAGCGGCGGCCGGCTCATCGGCAAGGACGGTTCACCGCTGGCCCTCGACGGCTTCAAGACGACGATCGAGTTCTACCTGACCGCGGTCTTCAACGTGATGCGGCTGGCGGCCGCGGAGATCGCGAAGTCCGAACCGCTCGACGAGGGCGCCCGCGGCGTCATCATCAACACCGCGTCGATCGCCGGCTACGAGGGCCAGATCGGTCAGCTGCCGTACGCCGCGGCCAAGGGCGGCGTGATCGGCATGACCCTGAACGCCGCACGCGACCTCTCGCCGCTCGGCATCCGGGTGGTCACCATCGCGCCCGGCACCATCAACACCCCCGCGTATGGACAGGCCGCCGACCAGCTCGAGCAGTACTGGGGCCCGCAGGTGCCGTTCCCGAAGCGGATGGGTCGGTCGACGGAGTACGCGCAGCTGGCGCAGAGCATCGTCGAAAACGACTATCTGAACGGCGAAATCATCCGCCTCGACGGAGCCCTGCGCTTCCCGCCCAAGTAGCCACTCCCTTCCGCGAGCGTGCGCCAACCCGAGCGTGCGCCAACCCGGGCGTGCGCTACTTCTTCTTGGCGTTGAGCCGGGTGACGATCTCGCGGAAGTCGTCGGTCTTGAACGACTGCTCCTCGGCGGTGTTGGCGTAGTCGAGCACCGCCAGCACCGAACGCTCGAGGTGAATGTTCAACAGCCGCTTTGTGCTTTCGACGGCCTGGCGCGGCAGCTCCATGATCTTCTTCGCGCAGGCGATCGCCTCGCTCAGCGGGTCTTCGACGACGTGGTTCGCCAACCCCAGTTCGGCGGCGCGCTGCGCCGAGATCCGCGCACCGGTCAACGCGTATTCCTTGGCGTGCAGCAGGCTCATCTCCAGCGGCCACACCAACGGTCCGCCGTCGGCGGCGACCAGGCCGACCTGGACATGCGGATCGGCCAGGTAGGCATCCTCTTTGATGTAGACGATGTCCGACAAGGCCACCAGGCTGCAGCCCAGACCCATCGCGGGGCCGTTGACGGCCGCCACCACGGGAATCCGGCAGCGGGCCATGCCCAGCACGATCTCGCGGCCGTGCAGGATCGTCTTGGCGCGCAGGTCGGCGTCCTGACGCAACTCCTCGAGGTAGCCGAAGTCGCCACCGGCCGAAAAGGCCCGTCCCGCACCGGTGATCACTGCGGCGCGGGCCTCGCGGTCCTCGGCCAGCCGCGGCCACAACCAGGCGAGCCCGCAGTGCAGGTCGTCGTTGACCGAGTTCAGCGACTCCGGCCGGTTCAGCGTGATGATGCGCAGCGCACCGTCGGCCTGGACGTCGATCTCCGGTGGTAGGTCGTACAACTCAAACTCCTAATCCGAGAATGCGCGAAGCGATGATGTTCTTCTGAATCTGCGAGGTGCCGCCCATCACGCTCTGCGCGCGGCTGTACATGTAGGCGCCGAACAATTCGGGATCACTCGTGCCGACGGTGGCCAGCGCGGCGTGTCCGACGGATTGCTCGGTCCACGTCATCAACAGCTTGTCCAGCGAGCCCTGCGGTCCGTGCGTCAGTCCGTCGAGTTGCTCGGACAGCCTCCTGCGCACGTGTAGCCGCAGCATCTCGGTCTGCACCCACGCCCAGGCCAGTTCCTCGGGAGCCGGACCCTCCACGCGAGAGGCCAGCTGCCGCACCAGCTTTCCGTACCTGGCGGAGAAGCCGAGCGTCGACGGCTCCCGCTCGTGGCTGACGACAGTCATCGCCAGCTTCCATCCTTCACCCGGTGCGCCGACCATGTTCTCCGCGGGGACGCGGGCGCCGTCGAAGAGCACCTGGCCGAACTCCTTGGTGACGCCGCTGATCATCTTCAGCGGCCGCTGCTCGATCCCGGGTTGGTGCATCGGCACGATGAACGCCGAAATGCCCTTGTGCTTGGGCACCTCCTTGTCCGTACGGGCCAACAGCAGACACCAGTCGGCCACATCGGAATAGCTGGTCCAGATCTTGTGGCCGTGGATGACGTACTCGTCTCCCTCGCGGGTCGCCGTCGTCGTCAGCGACGCCAGATCCGAACCGGCACCGGGCTCGGAGAAGCCCTGGCACCACCGCTCGGTGCCGTTGATCATTCCAGGCAGGAACCGTTGCCGGAGTTCCTCGCTGCCGTGATGCGACAGCCCGACCACCAGGTAGCCCAGGCTCGGCCGCGCCGGCGCACCGGCCTTGGCGATCTCCTCGTCGACGATCACGTCATAGACCGGCGGCAGATCCTGTCCGCCATACTCTTTCGGCCACGATGTGCCGAAGAACCCGGCCTCATACAGCGCCTGGTGCCACGCACCCTGGGCGGCCCAGTACTCGTCGCCCGACGTCGGGAACTTGCCCTTCTGCTCGGTCAGCCAGCCGCGCAGGCGGTCGCGGAATGCGGCTTCCTCCGGCGAGTCACGAAAGTCCAATGGACAACTCCTCCAACTTCACGGGCCACGTCTCGGTGGCGGTCAGCACTCGGCGCAGGTAGACGTGGGCCAGGCACTCCCACGTGTTGCCGATGCCGCCGTGCACCTGGATCGAGGTCTCGCAGACGGTCAGAGCCGCTCGCGCACAGTAGATCTTGGCGACCCGAGCCGCCTCGATCGCCTCGGCGGCCGAGAGTTCGTCGACCGCCCACGCGGCGTGCCGCAACACGCTGATCGAACCCTCGATCAGAGCGAGGCTCTCGGCCAGCAGGTGACCGACCGCCTGGTACGACCCGATGGTCGCGCCGTACTGCTCACGCACCTTGGCGTAGTCGACGGCGAGATCCTGCGCTCCCCTGGCCGACCCGACCAGATCGGCGCACGTGACCGTCAGCGCCAACGCCCGCCACCGGCCGGCATCGTCTCCCGACAGGTCCTCGAGCTCCGCGGGTGACTCGACCACCCCGGCAAGGCTTTTCGTCAGATCGACGGACTCCGCAGACTCGGCGGCGACGGGTTCCCGTCCGCTCCGCATCCGGAGGTCGTCGGCGAGCACCGGCCCGATGAACGGCACATCGACCAGGCCGCGGGCGAACTCCTCGGCCACGATGGCCACCTCGACACCGGACGCGCCATCCGAACGGAGCGTGCGAAAGCCCGTGGCGTCCACGGCCTTCTCCAGCCTGGCCACCCTGCTGGCATCCTCAAGGTCGGCCACCGACCCGGGACCCAGATCGTCGGCCAGGCTCGCCGCGGCGGAACGCAGCTGCTGTTGTTCACTTGTCAGACGGACGTCCACAGACGCTCCTTCAACACTCGACGCAGAACCTTCCCAGACGGCAGCCGCGGGATCTCGGGGACGACGACCACCCGGCCGGGCCGCTTGTACGACGCCAATCGCTCCCCCACCCACGACGTCAACTCGTCTTGCGGCACCGGGGTATTCATCTTCACGGCGGCGACGATCGCTTCACCGTTGGCCGCGTCGGGCACCCCGAAGACTGCGCAGTCGTCGACCGCGGGGTGCCCGTGCAGCACCGCCTCGACCTCGGCGGGCGCGACCTGGAAACCGCGCACCTTGATCATCTCTTTCGACCGGTCGGTGATCCGCAGCCATCCGTCGTCGTCCAGATAGCCGACGTCGCCGGTGCGGTACCACCCGTCGTGGAACGCGGCCGTCGTCGCCGACTCCGGCAGGTATCCCGCCATCACCGAATCCGACTGCACCTCGATCTCGCCGGCCTGGCCCGACTCCAGAACCGCACCGGTGTCAAGCGACACCACTCGCACGCGCACGCCGGGCACGGGTCGGCCCACGGTGTCGAGGTGTCGGCCGTCGATGTCGTTGCACGAGATCACCGGCAACTCGCTGGCGCCGTACGCGGTCACCCACTTCACCCCTGTCCTGGCGGTGACGGCCTCTGCGACGCTCTGAGTGACCGGCGTCGCGCACCACATGATGTAGCGCAGCGACGACAGGTCGTGGGACGAAAGATCCGGATGGGCCGCTAGCGCCAAAGCAATTGGTGCCACGGCCATCTCGATGGTCAGCCGGTCGCTTTCGATGTGCCGCAACATGGCATCGATGTCGAAGCGCCGGTGCAACCGGATCCAGGTCCCGGTATCGAGCGCCATCACGATGTTGAGCAGGCCCAGGATGTGCGACGGCGGGGTCATGATCTGCATGCGGTCCGACGACGACAGTTGCAGCGCATCGCGCCAGTGCCGCACCGCGACGGCGAACGCCGCGTGGGTGTGCCGCACCGCCTTCGGCATACCGGTGGTGCCCGAACTGAATACGAACAGCGCGTCGGCCTGAGGATCGGGTGCGGTTATCTGCCGCCGGCCGGGTTCGATCGGATCGTCGAGCGAGAGCATCGGCATGATCTCGGCCAGCAGCGGGTGATCGCCGACCGCGTGCGCCGGCCGGGTCAGCGCCACCGCGTGTTCGATCTCCGTGCGCCTCCACGCCGGGCTGAGCAGGACCGCCGCGGCGCCGACCTGCCATACGGCGCGCAGCGCGACGACGAACTCGGGACGATTGGACGACATCAGTGCGACTCGGTCTCCGGCGCGCACGCCGCGGGACTCCAGGGTGTCGGCCATCCCGGCACTCAGCGCATCGAGTTGCGACAGCGTGTATTCACGCTGCTCGAAGGCGAGCGCGATCGCCTCACTCACACCCTGTCCTCACTAGTGTTCTACGGGTCGGATTTCGCTTTGAGAATAGCGTATCATTTAACGAGAATGATATTCTCGCCCAGTTAGAACCGATATCCCAGGAGAGTCTTGATGACGGCGGATCCGACGCCTGACCAGCCAGCACAGGGCGGACAGGTGACGATCGTGCTCGACCGCAAGAAGGTGTCGGTAACGCGCGTCGCCGACGAGACGCTGCTGGAGAGCGCCAGGCGAGCCGGCTTGTCGCCGCCCTTCTCGTGCGAGGCGGGCAACTGCGGCACCTGCATGGGCAAGCTCACCGAGGGACGCGCCACCATGCGTGTCAACGACGCTCTCGACGAGGACGAGGTCGACGAGGGATACATCTTGACCTGCCAAGCGATCCCGGACACCGACACGATCTGCGTGTCCTACGACGACTGAGCCGCGATGTCGCCGTGCTCGTCGACGCGGGGCGCAGACCGGTACTCCGGTTCATAGCCGACGATCTGAATCGGACTGCGCACCAACCGGAAATCGCCTGCCTGCACGACCACCTCGGGCGTCTGCTCCAGCGCCTCGGGCAGCGTGCGCACCGCGGCGACCGGAATCCCCAAAGGACGCAATCGCGACTCCCAACCCGCGGCAGTGTCGGTGGCCAGTGCGGCTGCCACCACCTCCAGTACCTCGTCGCGCTTGGCCGCGCGCTCGGCCATCGTCGGAAAGCCCTCGACGCCCGCCTCGGCCGCGAACGCACGCCAGAACCCGTCGTGGGTGATGAACAGCGCCAGGTAGCCGTCGGCCGTCGCAAACAGCTGCGCCGGAACGTAATACGAATGCGCGCCGAACGGGTAGCGCAGCGGCACCGCGCCGTCGTTGAGATACGCCGAGGCGCGGTAGTTCAGCTGCGAGAACATCACGTCGCGCAGGGACACGTCGACCTGGCCGCCACGGCCGGACACGATCTGCGCCAGCAGGCCGAGGGCCGCGGCCAGGCCGGTCGAGTTGTCTGCCGACGAGTACCCCGGCAGGGTCGGCGGTTCGTCCGGATGTCCGGTCATCGCCGCCACGCCGGTGGCGGCCTGGATGACGTAGTCGAATGCGGGGTCGTCGCCGCCTTCGAGCCCGAAGCCCGTCATCGCCACGCAGACGATGCGTTCATTGAACCGGCGAAGCGAGTCATACGTCAGTCCGAGCTTCTTGATCGCCGACGGCTTCATGTTCACCAACAGCGCATGGGAATCCGCGACGAGTTCACCGAGCCGCCGTCGGCCGTCCTCCGACCGCAGGTCGAGGACGACGCTCTTCTTGTTGCGGTTCAGGCTGGCGAAGTAGCTGTCGCCGACCTGGCGTGAGATCTCGCCGCCCGGCGGCTCGATCTTGATGACCTCCGCGCCCAGGTCGGCCAGGAGCATGGTGGCGTATGGACCCGCCAGCATCACCCCGACCTCGATGATGCGGATGCCGGCCAGCGGCGGGCCGCTAATTGAACCCAGCGGTGCGCCAGCGCTCACCGCACCGCCTTGGCCAATTCGGCGATCACCTCGCGCGTGCGGTACTTCGACGCGATCAGCTCGTCGCGGTTCTCACCGATCGGCAGCAGGCGGACCGACAGATCGGTGACCCCCGCTTCGGCGAAGCGCTTGAACCGGGCCAGGATCGCGTCCTCGTCCCCCGCCGCACACAGATCGCCGACATCGCGAGCATCGCCGCGATCGAGCAGCCGCTGGTAGTTCGGCGACGTCTCGGCCTCGGCGAGAATGCGATTCGCCCGCTCCTTGGCCGTGTCGATCTCCGAATTCGCACAGAGGCACACCGGAATTCCGGCGACGATGCGCGGAGCGGGTCGGCCCGCCTCGGCGGCGGCCTTGTTGATCTTGGGGGCGATGTGCTCGCCGATCGCCTTCTCGTCGGCCATCCACAGGACGGTGCCGTCGGCACGCTCCCCCGCGATCTGGAGCATCACCGGGCCCAGCGCGGCCACCAAAACCGGCAGCGGGCTTTCGGCCCCGAGCACGGTCGGGTTGTGCACCGTGAAGTTGTCGTTCTCGACGTCGACGTCGCCGGGGCCCGCGATCGCGGCGTTCAGCACCTCGAGATAGTCGCGGGTGTAAGCCGCCGGCTTCTCGTAGGGGATGCCGAGCATGTCGCGCACGATCCAGTGGTGCGACGGCCCCACACCCAGCGCGAGCCGGCCGCCAGCCATCGCATGCACCGACAGCGCCTGACGCGCGAGCGCGATCGGATGCTGCGCCTGCAGCGGAACCACCGCGGTTCCGAGCTCGATCTTCGAGGTGTGCGCGGCCATCAGCGCGACCATGGTCAGGCAGTCGAAATCGTTGGGCACCTGCGGCATCCACGCGGTGTCCATGCCCGCGGACTCGGCCCACTCGATGTCGGAGACCAGCTTGTTGACCTTGCGCGCCATGTCGCCGCGCTCGGCCCCGATCATCACGCCAAGGCGCATGTCAGCTCATCCTCCGAGAGTTCAGCGCCGAACGTGCGCTCAGCGCGAAAAACAGTCCACAAATTCGCGCTGAGCGCACGTTCGGCGAGCGAGTCATTGCCCGCCCACCGTGAGCTTGCGCACCTCGTCGACCAAGGTCTCGAGCGGAGTGCCCGTCGGGAACACCGCGGCCGCACCGACAGACAGCAGCTTGGGCACGTCGCCCTGCGGGATGGTGCCGCCCACGACGACCGCGATGTCGCCGGCGTCGGCCGCCCGCAGGGCCTCCACCGTGCGGGTCGTGAGCGCCACGTGCGCACCGGACAGGATCGAAAGCCCCACCAGCGCAACGTCTTCCTGCAGGGCGATCGACACGATATCCTCGATGCGCTGCCGGATTCCGGTGTAGATCACCTCGAAACCCGCATCGCGCAGCGTCCGCGCGACGATCTTGGCGCCGCGGTCGTGCCCGTCGAGACCGGGTTTGGCGACGAGAACCCGCACCGGGCCGGCAGAAGCGTCCGCCATCAGAACACCACCGGCTGCTGGAACTCGCCCCACACCGACTTGAGCGTCGAAACCATCTCTCCCACAGTGCAGTAGGCGTTGGCGCAGTCGACCAGCTTGTGCATCAGGTTGTCATCGCCTTCCGCCGCCCTCGCCAGGGCCGCCAGTGTCTCCTTGACCGCTGTGGCGTCACGCTCGGCCTTGACCTTCGCCAGACGCTTCAGTTGCAGATCGCGGCCCTCGGCATCGAGTTCGTAGGTCGCGATCTCCGGCGGCGGTTCATCGGAGACGAACTTGTTGACGCCCACGACCGGTCGCGCACCGGACTCGATCTCCTGGTGGATCTTGAACGCCTCGTCGGCGATCAGGCCCTGAAGGTATCCGTCCTCGATGGCGCGGACCATCCCGCCGTGGGTTTCGAGATCGTGCATGATCTCGATGATCTTCTCCTCCGTCGCGTCGGTGAGCGCCTCGACGAAATACGAACCGCCCAGCGGATCGGCGACCTTGGTCACGCCGGTCTCGTAGGCGAGGATCTGCTGGGTGCGCAACGCCAGCGTCGCGGACTCCTCACTCGGCAACGCGAACGGCTCGTCCCACGCCGCTGTGAACATCGACTGCACGCCGCCGAGCACCGCGGCCATCGCCTCGTAGGCGACCCGCACCAGGTTGTTCTGGGCCTGCGGCGCGAACAGCGACGCACCGCCGGCCACACACCCGAACCGGAACATCGACGCCTTGTCCGACGTCGCGCCGTAGCGCTCCCGCACGATCGTCGCCCAGCGCCGCCGGCCGGCCCGATACTTGGCGATCTCCTCGAAGAAGTCGCCGTGGGTGTAGAAGAAGAACGAGATCTGCGGCGCGAACTGGTCGATGGTCATCCGGCCGCGCTCGACGACGGTGTCGCAGTAGGTCACCCCGTCGGCTAACGTGAACGCCATCTCCTGGACCGCGTTCGCCCCGGCATCGCGGAAGTGCGCACCGGCGACGGAGATTGCGTTGAACTTGGGCACCTCGCCCGCGCAGAACTCGATGGTGTCGGCGATCAGGCGCAGCGACGGCTCGGGCGGCCAAATCCAGGTGCCGCGCGACGCGTACTCCTTGAGGATGTCGTTCTGGATGGTGCCGGTGAGCTTTGCCCTCGGCACACCCTTCTTCTCCGCCGCGGCGACGTAGAAGGCCAATAGGATCGCGGCGGTCCCGTTGATGGTGAAGCTGGTGCTGATCTTGTCCAGCGGGATGCCGTCGAAGAGGATCTCCGCATCGGCCAGCGTGTCGACCGCGACACCGACGCGGCCCACCTCCTCGCCGTACTCGGGGTCGTCGGAGTCGTAGCCGCACTGGGTGGGCAGATCGAGTGCCACCGAGAGCCCGGTTCCGCCCTGGTCGAGCAGGTAGCGATAGCGCCGATTGGACTCCTCGGGCGTGCCGAACCCGGAGTACTGGCGGAACGTCCACGTCTTACCGCGGTATCCCGTCGCGAAGTTTCCGCGCGTGAACGGATAGGTGCCGGGCGGCTGCGGCTCGGTCACCCTGTCCGCCGGGCCATAGACCGGCTCGAGCGGGATCCCCGACGGGGTCTGTACTGGCTCGCTCATCACGGATAACGTACTTGCAAAAAATGAGAATGCCAATACCGCACGCCGGAAACGTGCACCGAGTAAGGGGCGTCCGAGGCCGCCGAAACCCCACGAAGACCCGGTACACAGCGAATATGGCACTTGCGTAAAATGAGAACGCCAATACCGATCGCGTTCCGGGTCCGCTAGCATCGTGGGGCGACTCAGGTCGCTGCCAAAGGAGGTCCATGTCCGCCTTCACTGACCGCACGCTCGTCGTCTCCGGCGGCAGTCGCGGCATCGGTCTCGCGATCGCTCTGGCCGCGGCCAGGCGCGGCGCCAACGTCGTGCTGCTGGCCAAGACCGCCGAACCGCACCCAAAGCTGCCCGGCACCGTGCACACCGCCGTCGCCGAGGTCGAGGCGGCCGGAGGCAAGGGCGTGGCGGTGGTCGGCGATGTCCGCAAGGAAGAGGATGTGCAGCGCGCGGTCGACGCGGCCGTCGAGCATTTCGGCGGCGTGGATGTCGTCGTCAATAATGCCAGCGCCATCGCCACCGAGCCCACCGAACAGCTGGCGGCCAAGAAGTTCGACCTGATGATGGACATCAACGTCCGAGGTACGTTCTTGCTCACCAAGGCCACGCTGCCGTACCTGCGCAAGTCCGCCGCGCGCACACAGGGAGCGGAGGCGCCGGGAGCGCACGTGATCACGCTGGCCCCGCCGCTGAACATGAACCCGCACTGGCTGGGCGCCCATCCCTCCTACACGCTGTCGAAGTACGGGATGACGCTGCTCTCGCTCGGCTGGGCCGCCGAATACGCGGACACCGGCATCGGATTCAGCTGCCTGTGGCCCGAGACCTACATCGCCACCTCGGCCGTCGCCAACGCACCCGGCTTCAAGGAAATGCTCGAGCGATCCCGTGATCCGCAGATCATGGGGGACGCGGCCGCGTTGATCCTGTCGCGTCGCGCGGCCGACGTGAACGGCAAGTGCTTCATCGACTCCGAACTGCTCATCGAATCCGGCGTGACGGACCTGTCGCGCTACGGCGGCGGGGACGACCCCATTCTTGATATCTTCGTCGACAAGTCATGAGCATCTCACTGCTGCTCGAGATGGCCTCGAGCAATCCGGACCGCACCGCCGTGGTATCTGGCGAATTACGGCTGACCACCGGTGAGTTGAGCGCGCTCGCCGACGGCGGGGCCGGCGTCATCGCCGAGTCGGGCGCCTCCCACGTCGCCTACGTCGGCATGGGCGGTGCGATGCTGCCGCTGCTGCTGTTCTCGTCGGCCCGCGCCGGAGTCCCGGTGACACCGCTCAACTACCGACTCAGCGCCGACGGCCTGCGGGAACTCATCGATCGCCTCCCGCAACCGCTCGTCGTCGCAGACGCCGAGTACCGCGAGATGGTCGCCGGGGCGGGCAAGCAGGTCATCGGTTCCGAAGAATTCCTCGACGCCGCGCGCACCGCCGAGCCCGCCGCGGAGTTCCCCGACCCCGAGGACGTCGGCGTCGTGCTGTTCACCTCGGGCACGACATCGCGGCCCAAAGCCGTTGAGTTGACGCACAACAACCTCACCAGCTACATCACCGGAACGGTCGAATTCGATTCCGCGGAACCCGGCGACGCCGCCTTGATCTGTGTGCCGCCGTATCACATCGCGGGTGTCAGCGCGGCGCTGTCCAATCTCTACGCGGGCCGGAAGATGGTGTATCTGCCGCAGTTCGACGCCCGAGAGTGGATCCGGCTGGTACGGGATGAGGGGGTGACGTCGGCGACGGTCGTGCCGACGATGCTGGACCGCATCATCAGCGCCCTGGAGTCGGAGAACGTGTCACTGCCGACCCTGCGCAGCCTGGCCTACGGCGGATCGAAGGTGCCACTTCCGTTGGTGCGCAAGGCGCTCGCACTATTGCCCGAGGTCGGTTTCGTCAACGCCTACGGCCTGACCGAAACCAGCTCCACGATCGCGGTGCTCGGCCCTGACGACCACCGCGCGGCACTTGCCTCGTCCGACGAAGCGGTGCTGCGCAGGCTCGGTTCGGTCGGCCGGCCGGTCCCAGGGGTCGAGGTGCAGATCCGCAACTCCGAAGGCGACGTGCTCGGCCCTGGCGAAACCGGTGAACTGTTCGTTCGCGGCGACCAGGTGTCGGGCCGCTACGCCGAGATCGGATCGGTGCTCGACGCCGACGGGTGGTTCCCCACCAGAGACATCGCGATGCTCGACGAGGACGACTACCTCTTCATCGGCGGCCGCTCCGACGACACGATCATCCGGGGCGGTGAGAACATTGCGCCTGCCGAGATCGAGGACGTCCTCGTCGAACACCCCTCGGTCCGCGACTGCGCCGTGGTGGGGCCGGAGGATCCGGAATGGGGTCAGATCATCGTCGCGGTGGTGGTCCCCGCTGACAGCACTACCCCCGACGCCGACGAACTGCGTGACCACGTGCGACGTCAGCTTCGCGGATCGCGTACCCCGGACCGAGTGGTGTTCCGCGACGAGTTACCGACCAACGCGACCGGCAAGGTGCTCCGTAAGGAACTGATCGCCGAGTTGACTTCCGCCAAATAGCAAGGAGCCCAGCATGATCAAGAACGGCACACGACTGCAGAGCCAAGTATGCGACACCCAGGTGATCGTCGTGCGTAGCGCCGACAGTCTCGACGATCTGCGCGCCGGCGGCGCTCCGATGGTGCCGATCGACGCCGAGAAAGACGCGGGCGCTCAACTCGACCCGGCGTTCGCCGACGGCAACGCGATGGGCAAGCGCTACGTCGACGACAACGGCGCCGAGGTACTGGTGACCAAGGCCGGTGCCGGCACGTTGAGCGTGGGCACGACGCCGCTCTCCCTCAAGGAAGCCAAGCCGCTACCCGCGAGCGACTGATACCGTCCCCTGGGTGAGGCCCCGCCGCCTGCTCCTCCGATATGCGGCAGGGCTCGCGTCCGCTTACGTCCTGACGGCCGGCGAGGTCATCGCGATCGTCGCGTCGCTGGCTGGGCGCAGCGTCGTCACGCTGGAGAATGTGATCACCACGGCGGTACTGCTCGTGGTGGGTACCGCCATCGTCGCTGTCAGCGCCGTGTACATCTTGCAGCCGGCCTTGCGCCATGTACGTGCGGGACGCGCACCCACCTCCGAAGAACGTCGGTCGACGCTTTACATGATGCGCCGCCAGTCCGCAGCGACGGTGGCGCCGTGGATCCTGGCCCCCGCGGTCCTGATACCGCTGAACCTGGACGCCGGTCCCGAAGCGTTGGCAGTGATCGGATCGGCCATGCTTTTCGGCGCCATCGCCACGGTGTGCACCGGCTTCCTGTTCACCTTACGAACACTGCGACCCGTATTAGCAAGTGTTGCACCGGATTCCACGATGCCGCAGCTGACCGCTCCTGGCGTCCGGGCCCGGCTGCTGCTGATGTGGACGGTGTGTACCGCGCTGCCGGGTGTGGCTATCGCGTCGCTGTTGGTCATGCGCAACAGGGGATGGTTCATCGAGGAGAGCGCCGCCATCGAAATGGCGCTGCTGGTGCTCGCGCTGGTCGCTGTCGTCGTCGGCTTGCGCTCTTTGATCCTGACCTCCATGTCGATCTCGGACCCGGTTCAGGAAGTCGTGCAGGCCATGGCCGACGTGGAACGCGGCCAGATCGACCGGTCCGTCGATGTCTACGAGTGGTCCGAGATCGGCGGTCTGCAGCAAGGTTTCAACAGTATGGTCGCCGGGCTTCGTGAGCGTGAGCGGCTGCGTGACCTGTTCGGACGCCACGTCGGTGAGGATGTCGTCCGGCGCGCAGTCCAGGAGAACGAGTCGCTGTCGGGCGATGAACGCGACGTCGCGGTGCTGTTCATCGATCTGGTCGGGTCGACGAAGTTGGCCGCCACGCACCAGCCGGCCGAGGTCGCCGAACTCCTCAACGACTTCTTCCGCATCGTCGTCGCGGCCGTCGACCGGCGGCACGGCCTGATCAACAAGTTCCAAGGCGATGCGGCGCTGGCGGTGTTCGGTGCACCCCTGCGCGTCGACGATCCGGCGACGGCCGCGCTGACGACCGCGCGCTCACTCGTTGCCGACCTGAGGCGCCTGGAGCTCGACTTCGGCATCGGGGTGTCGGCCGGGCCCGTGTTCGCAGGCAACATCGGTGCGGAGAACCGGTACGAATACACCGTCGTCGGGGATGCGGCCAACGAGGCGGCCCGGCTCGCAGACCGCGCCAAGGAGTTCCGCGCCCGGGCGCTGAGTTCGGGCACCGCGCTCGAACGCGCCAGCGACGCGGAGCGACGCTGTTGGGTGCGGCGGGGTTCGGAAACCGTGCGCGGACGATCCGCGCCGACGGAGTTGTGGGAACCGGTCACCGACGCTGGTTAGAGAGGTCGACCGTCGGGGAATACAGCGGCATGGCTGTGCGCACCGCGGACTCCCCGGCCATTCGCAAGGCCGTTGCCGGCGCGTCGATCGGCAACGCCGTCGAGTGGTTCGACTTCGCCATCTACGGGCTGTTGGCGACCTATATCGCCGACAAGTTCTTCCCGCCGGGTGACGAGACCGCCGCGCTGCTGAGCACTTTCGCCGTCTTCGCCGCCGCTTTCTTCATGCGGCCCCTGGGCGGCTTCTTCTTCGGCCCCCTCGGGGACCGGATCGGCCGTCAGCGTGTACTCGCGCTGGTGATCCTGCTGATGTCGGCCTCGACGCTGGCCATCGGCCTGGTTCCCAGTTACGAATCGATCGGCGTGGCCGCACCGCTGCTGCTGCTGTTTCTGCGGTGTCTGCAGGGCTTCTCGGCGGGCGGCGAGTACGGCAGTGGCGCATGCTTCCTCGCCGAGTACGCCACCGACCGACATCGCGGGTTCATCGTGTCGTTCCTGGTGTGGTCGGTGGTCGTCGGTTTCCTCGTGGGCGCCTTGACCGTCACCGGACTCGAGACCGTGTTGGCCGAAGCGGCGATGGACTCCTACGGCTGGCGGATCCCCTTCCTGATCGCCGGTGTGCTCGGCGTCGTCGGTCTGTACATCCGGCTGCAGCTGAGCGACACACCGGAGTTCGAGAACCTGCGCGAGCACGGCGAGGTCGCGTCGTCGCCGTTGCGCGAAGCGCTGCGCACATCGTGGCGGCCGATCCTGCAGATCGCCGGCCTGGTGGTCATCCACAACGTCGGGTTCTACATCGTCTTCACATACCTGCCAACGTATTTCACTGAAACACTCGATTTCACCAAGGTCAACGCCTTCGTGTCGATCGCCGTCGCCAGCATGGTGGCGATGATCCTGATACCGCCGCTCGGCGCGCTGTCCGACCGGATCGGGCGCAAGCCCCTGTTGTACGCGGGTGGATTCGGATTCGCGGTCTTCGCCTATCCCCTGTTCCTGCTGTTGAATTCGGGCTCGCTCGCCGCCGCGGTCACCGCCCATGCCGCCTTGGCGGCGCTCGAGTCGGTGTTCGTGTCGGCGTCGTTGGCCGCCGGTGCCGAGTTGTTCGCCACGAGGGTGCGCTCGAGCGGCTACAGCATCGGCTACAACGTGTCGGTCGCCGTATTCGGCGGCACCGCGCCCTATGTCGCGACGTGGCTCGTCGACCGCACGGGCAACCAGATCGCACCGGCCTTCTATGTGATCGCCGCGGCCGCCGTGAGCCTTGCGACACTCTTGACCATGCGGGAAACCGCCCGACAACCGCTGCGCGCCACGGTGCACACATAGCGCACACATCATCGGCGATTTCGGCCGTACTCGGCGCAACTGGGTGCACCGCAAACGTGCATGGCACACAATCGGTGCATGTCGACGGTGTCTTCGCGGGTCTCGCCCCTGCGAGTGGGGCTGGCCAGCTTCATCGGAACAACGGTCGAGTTCTACGATTTCCTCATCTACGGCACCGCCGCGGCGCTGGTGTTCCCGAAGCTGTTCTTTCCCGCCGTGTCTCCCGCGACCGGACTGCTGTTGTCGTTCGCCACCTTTGGCGTCGGCTTCGTCGCACGCCCCCTCGGCGGGGTGGTGTTCGGCCACTTCGGGGATCGGGTCGGGCGCAAGAAGATGCTCGTCTACTCGCTGCTCGTCATGGGCACCGCAACGGTGCTCATGGGACTGCTGCCGACCTACGCGCAGATCGGCCTCGCGGCACCACTTCTGCTGACGACGCTGCGGCTCGTACAGGGTTTCGCCGTCGGAGGCGAATGGGGCGGTGCGACGCTCATGGCCGTCGAGCACGCGTCGGACCGCCGCAAGGGCCTGTACGGCGCTTTCCCGCAAATGGGTGCGCCTGCCGGGACGGCGTGCGCCACGTTGGCGTTCTGGGCGGTGTCGCGGCTCCCGGATGAGCAGTTCCTGGCGTGGGGATGGCGTATCCCGTTCGTGGCCAGCGCGGTGCTCATCGGCATCGGGCTGGTGATTCGGCTATCGGTGTCGGAGAGCCCGGACTTCGCGGCCCTGCAGCAGCGCGACCGCGTGGTGCGCATGCCGATCGCGGCCGCCTTCCGCAGGCACTGGAAACAGATCCTGCTGGTCGCGGGGGCGTATCTGTCGCAGGGGGTGTTCGCCTACATCTGTGTGGCGTACCTGGTGTCCTACGGCACGACCGTCGCCGGGATCGGCCGGACGCAAGCGCTTTTCGGGGTGGCGGTGGCGGCGGTGGTCGCCGTCGCGACCTATCCCATGTTCGGCGCCCTGTCCGACCGTCTGGGCCGCAAACCCGTTTTCCTGGCCGGCGTGATCCTCATGGGCCTGTCGATCGGCCCGGCGTTCGCCATGATCAACACGGGCAGCGCGCTGCTGTTCGGGGCGGCGCTCCTGCTGGTGTTCGGATTCGCGATGGCGCCCGCCGCGGGCGTCACCGGATCGTTGTTCAGCCTGGCGTTCGATCCCGACGTCCGCTACAGCGGAGTCTCGATCGGATACACGCTGTCGCAAGTGGTGGGTTCGGCGTTCGCGCCGACGATCGCGACCGCCTTGTACAGCGCCACGAAGACCAGCGACTCGATCGTCGCCTATCTCATTGCCGTCTCGGTGATATCGGCGATATCGGCGTGCTTCCTACCGGGCGCGTGGACGCGATCGTCGCCGGAGCAGGCGCGCGAACTCGACCGTCGAACGGCGGACCGACTCCAGTTCGAGTGACACCAGGAGCGTGTCGACCATCGCGAACGGCAGGGTGGTCGCCACCGCCCCGCGGCCGTATTCGATGTGCCAGGAACCGGGATGGATGGTCATCCCCCGCGCCTGCCCCCTCTCGAGGCACGTTCCTTCGCCCGGCAGCAGCGTCATCGCCGCGTTGTCGTCGGATTCGAGGTCGTAGGAATCGATTCGGCCGGCCATCAGGAACTTGTGGATCTGCACCCGCTTGTAGCGGCCCGAGAAGCCCTGGGTGCCGGTCGGAGAGCCGAAGATCACGATGTACTCCCGTGGGCTGAAGTACACGAACCGGACCTTGCCGAGGATTCCGCCCGCCCTGCTCGCGACCCACCGTCCCGGCGTGCCGTCGATGAGATCGGGGTACGCGCCGGCGAGCAATTCGATTGCGCGCGTGGTGAGCTCGTCGCCGTCAGCCGGCAGTCCGACCACCTGCCGCGCGACGTCGTGCACCACGTCGGGGTCGATCCTGTACGGCATCAGCCGAACTCCATCGGCAAGCTGGTCGGTCCGCTCATTCCGAGCAGCGGCTTCCACGGCGCCGGCCCGACCACCCGCGGGCTGGGCATGCGTTGCGCGATGATGGTCAAGGCCTCGCAGAGCTCACGCCGTGCGAGGTTGGCCCCGAGGCAGTAGTGGGCACCGCCGCCGAAGGTCAGGATGGGCGGCGGGTCGCTTCGGGTGATGTCGAAGCGGGTCGGATCGCCGTAGACGGCCGGATCCCGGTTGGCAGCATAGGTGTTGACGAGGATGAACGATCCGGCGGGGAACGTGTATTCACCGATCACGGCGTCGTCTGAGACGGTGCGCACCGTGCTGCACATCGACGGTGAGTGGCGCATGGTCTCTTCGACGGCGCGCATCGCGAGGCCGGGCCGGTCGCGCAGCAGCGCCCACTGGTCGGGGTGCTCGCTCAGCACCTGCATCGACGCCGCGAGCTGGCTCCGGGTGGTGTCGGTTCCGGCGATGAGCACGCTGAACGCCAGCATGCGCAGCTCGCCCGCGTCGAGTCGGTCGCCGTCGTCTTCGGCCCGGATGAGTTCGGAGAGCAGGTCGTCGGTGAGGTTTTCGCGGCGGCGCGCGATCATCTCGTCGATGTAGCCGTCGAATTCGTCCCACGCCTCGAGGATCGTCGCCTCCTCCGCGGCGAGGTCGCAGTCGAAGCTGACGATCTTGAAGATGTCCTCGGCCCATCGCGAGAACCGTTGCCAGTCCTGCCTCGGCGCGCCCAGCAGGGCGCAGATGACCGGGATGGGATACGGCCGCGCGACGTCGTCGACGAATTCGCAGCGGCCGTGGTCTGCGACGCGGTCGATGAGTTCGTTGACGACGGTGTGGATCGTGGGATCCATCCGCGCCGTCGCCCGTGGCGTGAAGGCCTTCGACACCAAGCCACGCAGGCGACGGTGTTCCTGCCCGCCCATGTTGAGGATGCTGCGGGTCACCCTGTCCCACAGCTCCCCAGAGGTGATGCCGTGCGCGGACAGGTGAATGCCCTGCGGTATGTCGAAGCGCGGGTCGCGCAGCACGGTCCTGGCCAGCTCGTAGGACAGCACCTCGGGCCCGATCGGGCCCAGCGCGATCGGGGCTCGCTGCTGCGCCGCCCGGAACTGCGGGTAGATCTCCTGGGGCGTCGCGGTGAGGTCATAGGACAGGGTCGGCAGCCCGGCATCGAAGACGCTGGGTTTCGGGGCTCCGAGAGTGGTCACGCCGCCCCCGCCGGCAGTCGCAGCGGGAGCTCACGCAGCGAACAGGTCGCCGACGGCCAGGTGACTTCGGGGACGTAACCGGGTGCGAGCTCGAACTCCGGTATGCGCGTGAGCCATTCGCTCACGACCAGCCGCAGCTCCATCCTCGCCAGGTGGGCGCCCAGGCACCGGTGGGGGCCACCGCCGAAGCCCCAGTGCTTGTGCAGCTTGCCGTCCATCACCAGATCGTCGCCGGAGTGTGGATCGCTTCCGTCGCGGTTGACGGCGCCGACGCAGAGCCGCACTTGCGATCCGGCGGGCAGGGTCACACCCGCGACCGTCACCTCCCGGGTGGTCACGCGCCCGAGCACCGGCGCCGCGGGTTCCAGCCGGATCATCTCCTCGACGAACGCGCCGACGTGGTCGGGCTTCTCCCGGAGTTGTCTGCGCAGATCCGGACGACGGGCCAGCTCCAGCATGGCGGCGCCGATCGAGGCGGTGACGGTGTCGAGGCCGGCGAGGACGAACACCAGCGACATCCCCGTCGCTTCGGCGTCGGTGAGCGCATCCTCGCCGTGCAGGACGTCGGACAGTATGCCCGCCTGCGGCGCTTCGCGCTGTGCACGAACGGCTTCGGTGAGATAGCCGAAGAGCTCGGCCGCCGGGGTCAGGTCGACGCTGTCGGGATCGGTCGCCAGGCTGACGGCGATGATCGCGTCCTTCCACGCGATCAGGCGTCCGCGGTCCTCGAGCGGCAGACCGAAGAGCGTCAGGAACACCTGTGACGGATACGGGATCGCGAGGTCGGCCATGACCTCGCATTCGGGGCGGCGGGCGATCTCGTCGATGATGTCGATCACCTGCTCCTGCAGGGACGGCAGGAGCGCGCCGAGCGTCTGCGGACTGAAGTAGGGGTGCAGCAGGCGGCGATAACGGGTGTGCTCGGGAGGATCGAACCCGAGCGGCACCAGCGGCACCGGGCTGATCATGTCGTCGTAGTCGGTCCGCGACGAATACGTCTCCGGATCCCTCAGAGCGGCGAGCACGTCGTCGCGGCGGGTGAAGTAGTACCACCCGTCGCCGTAGAGCAGCGGCCCGAGCCCGCGCAGTTTGGCCCAGCCCGCGCCGCGGTCCCGCGCCATCGGCAGGTCCTCGTAGAGGACGTGCGGCAGCCCCAGCGTCTCGGTCATGACACGTTGGTGGCCAGGAACGTCAGTGGAAGCCCGAGGGCCGACAGGTCGATCTCGTCGAGGTAGGAACCCTCACCCGAGAACCCTTGGCGGAAGCGGGTGGTCGAGCCGTAGCGCTCGGTGACGGATTCCGCCGCCGAGGCATCCGGCACCCGCAGCACGACGGTGTACACGCCGTCGCCTTGGCGGTCGAGGAACTCGTTGACGTAGGTCGCGACCGAGGCCGTCGAACCGGGCACCGGGCTGATCAGCTCGATTCCGCGGTTCCAGTCCAAATGGACGCGCACCCCGAGTTCGGTGAGTTCGGCTTCGTCGAAGGTGAAGCCGAGGTCGGTGAACATCGCGGCCATCGTTTCCCGCCGGTCGGGCGCCACCGCGAACACGACGTGGTGTAACCCCGGCGTGCACTGGTCGGCGCTCATCGGCGCACCAGCCCGCGTGGTTGCACCAGGCCGAGGTCCAGGTGGGTCAACCAGCCGGGTGGGCCGTCGCACACGGCGGGGATGGCGTTGACGGCGCCCATCGCGGTCCACGTGTAACCGGGGTGTTCCATGGTGCCGTCGGGCTTCACCAGGCCGTGCATCGTGAGTTCGGTGGGCGCATCGCCCTCGATGACGATGCGGTACCGCGTCCGGCCCCAGTCCCACGGCGGGTCGAGCTGGTCGGGTCCGCCGGTCACATAGATCGCGTGGTACACGATCAGCGGTTCGCCGCCCACCCGGGCGGTCCACGTGTGATGTTGTGCGGCAACGGTTCCGCGCGGTATCGCACCTTCGTCGTGCGGTATGTCCTCGGTGGCGACGGCGGCCTCGACCTCGGCGGTGACCTCGTCGATGCTCACACCGAGTCCGTCGGCGACCATGTGCATCGACTGGGCGAAGAAGGGCACGCCGAGCCCGAGAATCGTTGGCTCCGAGAGGAACTTGTCCTTGTCCTTGCCGAAGCCCATCCAGTCGATGTGATCCATCGGGGCGTCGGTCAGCACGTTGACGACCTCCCACACCTCGATCTTGTCGATCCTGCTGGCCACACGCGCAAGGGTGAGCGGCAGGATGTCACCCGCATAGCCGGGGTGGATGCCGCCGGCGTGAAACGAGGTGCCGCCGTCGGCGCAGGCGGCCCGGATCTCGTCCCCGCCTTCGCGGAACTTCTCCGTCGGATGGAAGAAGCCACTGGTCGTGACGACGTTCTTACCCGACCGCAGCAGTCTGCAGACGGTGGCGATATCCATGATCACTGGCGTGTAGAACACACAGTCGGCGTCGAGGGCGACGATCGCTTCCACGTCGTCGGTCGCGATCACCCCGGTCGGACCTATGCCCGCGATCTCGCCGGCGTCCTTTCCGACCTTGTCCTTGCTGTGCACCAGCACACCGGCGAGGTCGAACACCGGGCACTGGGCGAAATGCCGGACGCCGACCTGGCCGACGTCTCCGGTCATCCATTGGATGACTCGGTAGGTCTTGTCGGACGCCTGCTCAGACATTGAGGACTCCTCGCGGAAGTAGCAGCGGCAGATCGTTGTACGTGGCGATTCCCGGCGGCGCCGCCACGACGGCGGGGATGGCGGTGATCGCGGGCATCGCGACGATCGACAGACCCAGCATGATGTAGTCGTCGATGGTTTCGCCGACAAATCCCTCGGGCGGCAGGAAACTCAGCGTGGTCTTGATCGTCGGCGTGCCCCGGACCTCGACGGTGTAACCCATGTCCAGTTCCCAGTCCGGATCCAGCGTCTGGCCTTTGCGCCACCGGCCGCGGATCTCGATGACCTCCTTGCCGCCGGCGATCCCCTTCCAACCGACGTCCACCCCGGCGACGCAGCCCTTTTCGATCACCCACTCGCCGGGCAGGTGGAGGTCCGCGGTGGTTTGGGCGTACGCGACGTCGCAGCGGACCTCGTCGAGCCGCACGCCGAGCGCGTCGGCGACGAGCAGGACACCGTCGCGGAAGATGGCCGAACCCTTCTCGGTGATCGATTTCAGGTCCGGATGGTCGATGGGATAGCCGAAGCCCATGGGCTTTTCGGTGGCGGGCGAGTTGTAGATGGTGGTGTCGATGGCCTCCACCACCGACACCTTTTCCACGGTCTCGGACAAGCCGGCGGACACGACCGCGAAGAGTTGGATGAAGCCGGGATTGATCCCGCTGCCGAAGATGGTCGACCCGCCTTGGTGGCAGGCCTCGATGATGCGGTCACGGCCCTCGCCGAAGAAATGCCCGGTGATGAACTCGGATGTGGAGACGATGTTGACACCCGCGCGCAGTATCCGGAGCATCTCGTCCATGTCGGCGAACATCGGGTTGTAGACGACGCAATCCGGGCTCAACGCCAGCAGGGCGTCGACGTCGTCGGTCGCCGTCACGCCCAGGGGGTCGATCCCGCACAACTCCCCCACATCGCGGCCGACCTTGTCCTTCGACCACGCATAGCAGCCGATGAGTTCGAGTTCCGGATTGAGCGCGACCGCCCGCACCGAGCGCTTGCCGACATTGCCGGTGGTCCACTGGACGACGCGGTACGTCATGCCGCCGAGATTCCGGCCGGGTCGAACACGACGGGGAGCGAACGGAACCCCCGGGTGATGGAATTGCCCACGAAAACTGGAGGTTTCGCCGGGTCCAGTGCAAATTTCGGCATTCGGGTCAGCACCTGTTCCAGCCCCACTTGAAGTTCCAGGCGGGCGAGGTTCGAGCCCAGGCACCGGTGCACACCGGCGCCGAAACCCAGATGCCGGTTGTCCCGGCGGTCCAGGATGCACCGGTGCGCGTCGGCGAACATCTCCTCGTCGCGGTTGGCCGAGGCGTAGTTCACGATCACCGACTGGCCGGGGTGGAAGGTCCGCCCGCCGAGGTCGACTTCTCGGGCGACGGTGCGCGGTATGCCGTGAATCGACCCGCCGAATCGAATGAACTCCTCCACCGCGCGCGGCAGGATGTCGGGTTCACGGATCAGCCGCTCCCGTTCGTCTGGGTGCGTGGCGAGATAGTGAAAGGACCACGACATCGCGCTGGCCGTCGTCTCGAGGCCGGCCTGCACCAGCAGCATCGCGTTGGCGACCACGTCGTTGAACGGCAGCCGCTGACCGTCGATCTCGGCGCCCAGGAGCACATCGATCATGTCGTCGCGGGCCGGCGCGTCGGTGCGCGCGCTCACGGTGTCGTGGATGTGCTGATACAGCCCGCCCCACGCGGGTCCGCGTTCGTCCTCGGTGGCGCCGTTGAGGGCGGTGTCGGTGAGCTCGATGCACAACGGGACGTCCTCGACCGGCATGCCCAGCAGGTACTTGAAGAACACGATGCCCGGCTGGCGCCACGCGACCTGGGCGAGGTCGCCCCGACCGGTGGTGATGAAATCGTCGATCAGCCGGTCGGTTTCGTCGCGGATCTGGGGCCGCAGGGCCTTCATCCGCGCCGGCGAGAAGTACGGGTTGAGCACCTTGCGGAACTTCTGCTGCCGGGGCGGGTCCAGTGTGATCACCAGATCCCCGCCGAACGCCTCGGTCGCATCCGGCGTGGGATTGCTGGAGAAGTGCTCCCAGTCCTGCAGGATCCGGGAGCACTCGGCGTAGCGCACCGCCACCCATGCGCTGTCCGGCATGGTGGTGAGAAACGGGGTGTCGGTGTGGACGAACGGCGCCTTCCGCCGCATCGCGTCGTAGACGTCGTAGAGGAAGTCGGTGTCGTTGAAATCCTCGTGTCGAAGATCCCAGTTCTCCGCGTGTTCCTCTGGCGGCTTTCGGGTCACGGCGTCGAATTCCCCTGCTGCTCTTGGGCTGCCTTGCGGGCTTCGCTCTCCTCGTGAATGCGCACCAGTTCGCGGAACCCGATCCGGTCATACTTGGGGACCGGTTGAATGCCCCACTCGTCGCGCGCGGTGTCCTTGCCCTCGGCGCCTTCCGGCGGCCCGAGCACCGGGTACGGGACCTTGCACTCGAGCGTGTCGTCGGAGTATCGAACCTTGAGCAGGCCGCTGCAGATCTCGGTCAGGCTCAGGGTCGGATAGCCGTACCACACCGCCATGAACGGCAGTGTGAAGGCTCCCTCGATGACCAGGGCGATCAGACAGACGAGCACCGCGCGCTTGATGTACTTGTGCATCCGCGCGTAGTAGGGCGTGGTGCCCGGGGGCAGATCCTCGGCGGGGTCCTTCTCGTCGGTGGACGAGGCCGGTGAAGTCGTCATGATGTGTTCCTGTTCAGTCGGAGAAGATTTCGCGGTTGACCGTGTGCAGGTACGGGATCGCGAGGAACGGGGTGATGTAGAAGATGTCGTAGAGCCACCAGCCGATGACCGGGAACAGCACGCCGGCGTAGCGGGCGTCGGCGTACATCGTCATGTTGAACACGTAGGCGCACCAGATCACCACACCCATCCAGCAGGTGATGATCATCCACTGATGGCCCCACCGCTTCATCTGCAGGAAGCCGATCGCCGCGGCGCACCGCATGGCGAAAACGGTCAGGATCAGGCCGGCGACGTAGGCCTTCTCGCCCGGCACCGCGGATCCACCGACCCAGGGTTCGTTGTAGTGCCAGAAATAGGCGGCGTCGAACATGTGGCCCCAGCCGATCATCAGCACGCGGTTGATCAGCGTGTGGTTGGCCACCAGATCCAGGGCCCAGCCCAGGCTGTTGAGCATGCCGTCGATCAACACCAGGTAGCCGATCAGCGTGACGATCATCGGCCGGACCGAAAGTCCCGCGCGCGCGGCCTGACGCTGCAGCCACACGCCGCGCATGAAAATGGGGAAGCCGATGATGCCGGGCGCCCACATGCCCATCAGCGCGGCGCCCGCGATCATCCACTTGTCGGCGCGGCGTTGCGCGAGGCGGGATTCCTCGTGGTGGTCTTCCAGACTGACGCTTTTGGTGGCCTCCGCGCGGGTCTTGTTGGCCGAGAAGCGGTTCAGTATCGGAACATTCACAACGACCACCAGCCACGCTCGAACGACATGTAGAGCTGGATGAGGAACATGGCGAGCAGGTAGCCGTAGATGACTATCTGCAGGATGATGAGCGCTCGCTTGCGCTGCTTCTCCTTCGGGTCCACGGTGAGAGTCCCTCCTAGCGGGTGGTGTTCGGGGTGTCGGCGGTGGCCAGGCTGGCCACGGCCACTTCGCGAAGGCCGTCGGTGACAGCGCCGTCGCTGGACAGCGGCGCGAGGATGCACGCCTCGGCGGCATCCAATTCCGTTGCGCCGGCGGCGACCAACTGCGCGGCGGTGACGAGGACGCGCGTCGACGGCGGCTCGAAGTGGAACGCCTCGTCGGCGGTGCGGATCGCGGTGGCGCAGGCGACCAGCCGCCGGGCGGTCGCCAGCGCGATGCCCGCTTCGGCCACGATCACCTCGGCCTCGCGATCCGGCGGCAGGTACGTCATCGGGAGCGTGACGAAGCGCTGGCGGAACGACGGTTTGAGTTCCTTGAGCGAGCTGCGGTAGGCAGGGTTGTACGAGCACACCAGCATGAAAGTCTCCGGTGCCTGGACCACCTCCGCGGCCCGGTCGAGATACAGGGCGCGGCGGTGATCGGTCAGCGAATGCAGGATGGCCAACGAGTCATGCCGCGCTTCCACCACCTCGTCGAGATAGCAGATTGCGCCGGCCTTCACGGCCCGCGTCAACGGGCCGTCGGTCCACACGACGTCGCCGCCGGTGACCATGAATCTCCCCACAAGATCCGAGCTGGTCAGGTCGTCGTGACAACTGATCGTGACGACAGGCCGGCGCAGCAGCGCACCCATGTGTTCGACCAACCGGGTCTTACCGCATCCGGTGGGGCCGGTGAGCATCACCGGCAGTCGCTGTTGATAGGCCTGCTCGAACAGCTGGACTTCGTTGCCGTTCGCGTAATAAGTGTCGGTTGTCATGATCTTCCTCTGTCGTGGGCGGTCAGGCGGCGACGAGTTCGCGGTGGACGTGCGCCAGGACCCGCGGGAGGTCCTCGATGCGTCGAATGCGTTGCGACCGGCGCGGTCCGAAGACTTCCGGAAGCGGGTCGACCCGGGTGGGCCCGACGCCGACGTAGTAGATGGACACGCCCGCGTCGGCGGCCTCTTCGACGGCGTGGGCGGCGTCGGCCCACGCGTAGCGGCCTTCGTAACCTTCGTCGGAGATCAGCCCGTCCCCGATGACGATGAGCAGTCGACGTTCGGACGGCTGGGCGAGCAGTCGGCTCGTCAGGTGCCGCAGCGGCGCACCCAGCCGGGTGTAGCCACCGGTGGACAGCCCGAGCCGGCTCGGCGGCACGAATCGCCGGTCCTCGAAGTCCTTGAGACAGTTCACCTCGACGCGGTGCCGGGTGTTGCCGGTGAACACGAAGATGCCGTGGCGCTCCCGCGCGTGCGTCATCGCGCGCGACAGCGCGTCCGCACATGCCAGCTCCAGCTTGAAGATCCGGCCGCCGTGCACGCCGAGCGACGAGCTGCCGTCCAGCAGCAGCGCGGTCGTGACGTCGCGGTTACTGGGCAGGAGTTCGCGGAAGATGCGCGGTTCGATCGCCTCGCCGGTGGTCAGGTCGATGTAGTGGCTCACGTACTGTTCGACGTCCAGATCGGAACCGTCTTCGAGACGGTTCTTCATCGCGCGATGGGTGTGTTCTTCGAACCATTTCCGCAAATCCGCCGACGCCGCGCCCGGCCGGCGATCGCGGCTGGGGTGGGCACGTTCCAGGACCGCGACGTGGTCGCGCATGAAGCTCTTGGTCCACGCGTTCCACTCCGGGTACGGGATGCCCGGCCGGTGCTCGGGGGTGACGTCGAGATCGTTGTCCTGTGGTCGGCTCGGTGGCGGAAGGTTCGGGTTGCGCACGCCGCCGTCGCCGCCGACCGGAACCGAATACGGGCGCGGCAGGCGCTTCTGCGTCGTGGTCCACGGCATCCGGCCGAACGTTCGCCGCAACTTGTCGGTCAAGCCCTGCGGGACGGTGTACGCCAGCGGCAGCCTTCCGAGCAATGGGGCCACTGTGAGCGGATCATCGGTGCGCGCCAGCGTGATCGCTCGGTCGAGCATCCCCTCGGCAGGCGTGTCCTCCGGCAGCGCCTCGAGATTCGGTAGCAGTCGGTGCATCTCGGTCAACAGCCCGGGCCAGTTGGCGCTGACCCAGCCGAGGGCGACGCCGGCCTCGACGAGGGTCAGTGCACGCAGCTCGCGGGCGGACAACTCATTGAGCCGGAACACCACCAGGCGGTCCTTCGACGGCGAACACTGCAGGGCCACACCGCATGTCAACGCTCTGCGCGACCAGTCGGAACTGACCGGCGGATAGGGCACCTGGATGTAGTCGAGTGCCGAGCTCAGGCTGAACTGACGATGTTCACCCGTCACCAGGCGCACGCCCTCGCGGCGACCGGCGCTGAGCGCGACAGCCGAAACCGCGCAACTGCGTTCGATCGCCATGGCGTGTGCGTCGGACAGCTCGGTCATCGCGGCCCTAGAACGTGCCGAGGCTGGAGAACATCCAGTACCAGAACCAGATGACAAGGGCGGCGCCGCCCCAGGCTCCGACATAGCGCAGTATTTCCCAGATCCAGGCCCACACCGTGCACTCCTTCGTCGTCGTGTCGTTGACTGTGCGATCGGGTCACCGCACCTCCAGCCCGTGGACGGCGGTCGACACCAGCTTGGCGAGCATCGTGTCCCGCGTGTCCGGGTTTCCGGTTGTGGTGAGCACCCCGTAGACGCCGAGCAGGAAGAACGTTGCGCTGTAGAAGGCGTCCACCTCCGGATGGATCTCGCCGACCCCGCGTGCCCGCTCGAGCTCGCGAACCAAGAGCACGATGACCGGATGGTCGATCCACTCGTCCTTGTGCGGACGGGTCGGCGAGAAGTGCAGCGCCAGCAGCTCTTTGAAGAGCGTCGGCCCGAACCGCTGCTCCAGGCCGGTGACCAGATTGACCAGCTCGGTCAGGGTGGTTGCCGGATCGTGAGGCTGCTGGAGGAAGCCGGCGAACTCGGTCGCGATGCGCGCCTCCTCGCGGCGCTCCAGTTCGAGCAGGACGTGTTCCTTGCTCGGGAAGTGGAAGAAGAACGTGCCGTGCGCGACCCCCGCGGCCGCCGCGATCGAGTTGACGTCGGCGCCGGTCATACCGGAGCGCTTGAACTCGGCGATTGCCGCGCCGAGGATGCGCTCTCGCGTCTGCAGCCGACGCGCTTTCCGCGTCGACGCGCTGGCCTGTGCCGTCATGGTTCGCCCTTTGTAGCGCACTTACTGACTATAGTCAATGAGTTGAGTCAGCTAAAGGAGGGTCAGTCGGAGAAGATCTCCCGGTTGACCGAATGCAGGTAGGGAATGGCCAGGAACGGCGTGATGTAGAAGATGTCGTAGATCCACCAGCCGATTACGGGCAAGATCACCCCGGCGTAGCGCACGTCGGCGTACATCGTCATGTTGAACACGTAGACGCACCAGATCACCACGCCCATCCAGCAGGTGATGATCATCCACTGATGACCCCACCGCTTCATCTGCAGAAAGCCGATCGCCGCGGCGATGCGCATGCAGAAGACGGTGAGGATCAGTCCGACCTCGAGCGCCTTCTCCCCCGGGCCCGCGGCACCGCCGAGCCAGAGTTCGTTGTAATGCCAGAAATAGCCGGCGTCGAACATCGCGCCCCAGCCGTTCAACAGGACTCGAGCCAGCAAGGTGTGGTGGGCCACCAGATCCAGCGCCCAGCCGAAAACGTTGATCGCGGCGTCGACGATGACGCAGTAGCCGAGCAACGTCACCAACATCGGCCGGACGGTCAAACCCTCGCGCGCCGCGTTGCGCAGGATCCATACTCCCCGCAGGAAGAGCGGCAACCCGAAGACACCGAGGGCCGCCGTGCCGATGAGCACGCTGCCCGCGATCAACCACTTGTCGGCCTGTCGTTGCACCTGGCGCGACCGCTCCATGTGCTCGTCGAGGCCGCTTGTAGTCGCGGCTTTCGCGGGCATGGTCAAGTGCCACCTCCTGCGTCGCTCAGCGCATGAGCTTGGCAGGATGGCTGACTTTAGTCAACCATTCAGTGTGCCTCGATACCCCGCAATGTCCGGGTCACATAGTCGTCGAGCATCGAACCCTGCGTCGGCCACTCGTGCGTGGTCGTCAACAACGCATAGAGCCCGAGCAGGAAGAACACGGCGCTGTTCATCGGGTTGACGTCCGCGGCGACCCGGCCCGCCTGCTGTGCGCGCTCGATTTCCTGCGCGACCCGGACGATGACCGGGTGCGCGTTACTCTCGTCTGCGGGGCGGCTCTGCGAAAAGTGCAGGGCGAGAAAATCTTTGAACAAGATGGCGCCGAGGCGACGCTCCAGCCCCAACACCAGTCGCACGGCCTCCTGGAGCACAGCCGACAGGCTGCGGGCGGAATCGGCATATCGCCCGAGCTGTTTGGCGATGCGCTCCTCTTCACGCCGCTCCAACTCGAGCAGCACGTGTTGCTTCGTGGGGAAGTGGAAGAAGAACGTGCCGTGTGCGACACCCGCGGCGGCGACGATCGCGCCCACGTCGGCTTCGGCCATGCCCGAACGCTTGAACTCGGCGATGGCCGCGCCCATCAATCGCTCACGCGTCTGTAGGCGTTTCGCCTCGCGCGCTGAGGGTTTGTCGACCACGGCCATGACCCGACCATAGCAACACCGCCCAGGTATTGACACGTGTGATTGACTGCAGTCAATTTCGGAAGGAGCCCGGATGGCGCTGGAACAATTCAACCTCGAGGGGCAGGTGGCCATTGTCACCGGTGCGGGCAAAGGGGTCGGCCAGGGTATCGCGAGGGTCCTCGCCGAAGCGGGCGCCACCGTCGTCGGTACGGCCCGCACCGAATCCGACATCGTCACAACGATCAAGGGCATCGAGGAGGCCGGCGGCAAGGGGCTGGCCCTGGTGGCCGACGCGATGAGCCGACCGGACGGCGAACGCGTCGTCAACACGACCATGGACCGCTTCGGGCGCATCGACATCCTCATCAACAACGTGGGTGGTTCGACGTTCGGGTCGTTTCTCGACATCACCGACGAGGACTTCCGGCACACCTTCGACTGGTGTGTCACGTCGGCGTTCATCATGAGTCAACTCGCCGCCCGTCACATGATCGCGGCCGGACACGGCAACATTGTCAACATCTCCTCGGGATCGGCACGTTTCGGCATCCGCGCGCTTACCGCCTACTGCGTCGCGAAGGGCGGGCTCGAAGCGCTCACCCGGGCAATGGCCCAGGAGTTGGCGCCGAAGATCCGCGTCAATGCCATCGCACTCGGCTCGTTCGCCACCGAGGGACTCCAGAGCGGCCTCGATATGATGCCGGGGGCACTGGACACGATGCTCTCGCTCACGCCGCTGCATCGACTCGGCGACGTCGAGGATCTCGGTCGGCTCTGCGTCTACCTATCGACCAAGGACTGCTACGCGACCAACGCCATCTTCCACGTCGACGGCGGGATCGACTCGAATAACCTACCGCTACCCATACCCGACTACTGATCGAGGCTTGAAATGCGCAGAGTAGTCCAATTCTCCACCGGCAATGTGGGCCAGCACGCGCTGCGGGCGCTCATCGGCCGTCCCGATATGGAACTCGTCGGGGTGCACGCCGCCAGTCCCGAGAAGGTCGGGCGCGACGCCGCCGAGTTGTGTGGCCTGACCGACCCCACCGGGGTCATCGCCACCGATGACATCGACGCGCTGATCGCCTTGAAACCGGATTGCGTCGTTTACACCGCGCTGGGCGAGACGCGTCCGATGGAAGCGCTCGACCAGATGTCACGCTTCCTGTCGGCGGGGATCAACGTTGTCGGGACGTCGATGGTGTGGCTGGTGACGCCGCGCCAGGCCGACGACTGGCTGCGGGGACCGCTGGAAGACGCATGCGCTGCGGGTAATTCGTCGCTGTACGTCAACGGGATCGACCCGGGGTATTCGGGCGACACCGCGGTGCTGGCTGCGCTGAGCCTGGCGACCCGCGCGGAGTCGGTCACCGTTCGAGAGGTCTTTGACTACGGCAACTACGACGACTACGAGTACACCGGCACCGCAATGGGGTTCGGCAGCAAGCCGGGCGACGAACCGGCGATGGCCTTCCTGCCGGGTGTCGTCACCACGATGTTCGGCGGGCTGGTGCGCAACATCGCCGCCCACCTGTGCATCGACCTCGACGAGGTCACCGAGCGTTTCGAGCCGTGGTACACCGACCAGCGCATCGAATGCAAGATGATGACGGTCGAACCCGGCGGAATGGCGGGGGTGCGCTTCGCGGCCGAGGGACTTCGCGACGGCTCGCCCGTCATCACCGTCGAGCACACCACGCGGCTCACCCCCGCGGCCGCACCGGACTGGGAGTATCCGCCGGAAGGTCACTCCGGCGTGCACAAGGTGATCATCGAGGGCGAACCACGCGTCGAGGTCAACACCCTGCTGTCGCACCCGGTTCTCGATGTCACCGAGGCGGGCTGCGTCTCCACCGCCGCCCGCGTCGTCAACGTCATCGACTGGGTGTGCCGCGCCCCCGCCGGACTGATCTCGATGGAGCAGATCCCGCCGTCGGAAATGGCTCGCGGCCTGATGTGGTGAGGCCCTGAGCCGTCACCCGACGCCGCGAATTCTGCACCAGGGTCGTGAATTTCGACCGGGAGCAGCCCTGGTGCAGAAATCGGCGAACCGTCGGTCCGGCAGAGGGCGAGCCGGCACCTATGCCTTGGCGAGCTGCTTCTGCTCGTAAAGCCGCGCCCACTCCTTGCGCGGCCGGATCGACACGTCGACGTCGGTTGCCTTGGCGCGCAACGCCCCCGCCGTCGCCTGCTCCTTCGGCGTGAGCTTGAACGGATCCCAGCCGAAGAATCGGCAGGAGTTCTCCCACGTGATCTTGTTGATGTCGGAATCCGACGCGCCCGCCGCGTTGAGTTCGGCGAGCACCTGCTCGGGCGCATCGGGCCAGAAGCAATCCGAGTGCGGGTAGTCGCATTCCCAGGCGATGATGTCGATGCCGATCTCGTGGCGCAGCTTGAGCGACGTCTTGTCGGTGACGTAGCAGGCCAGCGAGTGCTCACGGAACACATCGGACGGAAGCTTGTCGCCGAAGTCGCGCCGTAGCCACTTCTGGTTCGTGTAGTGGCGGTCGCTGCGGTCGAGGTAGAACGGGATCCAGCCGATACCGCCTTCGGAGAACGCGAATTTCAGGTCGGGGTAGTTGCGCATCGCCGGACCCCACAACAGATCCTGCGCGCACATCGCCGACACCTGGGTGGCCAGGATGATCAGGTTGTCGATCGGGGCGTTGGGCGCCATGCTGATCGCGCCGAAGCCGGTGCCGATGTGCAGGCACATCACGACGTTCTCTTCGGAGAGGGTGCGGAACACCGGTCCCCAGTAGTCCTCGTCGTGATAGCTCGGAAGCCCTTCGAGGTGCGGCAGTTCCGGCATCGTCACCGCACGGCAGCCCTTCGCCGCGACGCGGCGGATCTCGTCGCACATGGCCTCGGGATTCCACGTCGGCAGGATGGCGATCGGGATGAAGCGGTCGGGGTACGAGCCCGCCCACTCGTCGATGTGCCAGTCGTTGTAGGCCGACACCATCACCAGCGTGGTCTCTTCGCGGTGCATGTTGAGGTGTCGCGCGGAGAACCCGGTGAACGTGGGGAAACACATCGACGCCAGGATGCCGTTGCGGTTCATGTCGCGGACGCGCTCGTGCACGTCGTACACACCGGGGCGCATCTCGGCGAAGCCCGCCGGGTCGCGTCCCCACTCCTCCGCCGGCCAGGACACGACGGCGTTCAGTCCGCTGACGCCCTGCGGGCGGCCCTGATACATCCACTGGTCGACGCCCTTGTCGTCGGTGACCACGATCGGCGCCTCGTCCTTGTACTTGGCCGGAACATGCCGCAGGAACATGTCGGGCGGTTCCACCACGTGGTCGTCGATGCTCACCAGGATCAAGTCGTCAACGTTCATACCTCAGTAGTACCGTCTAGGACCGTGACCGTCTCTGCGCTATCGGACAGAGGTTTGACCGAACCGGCCAAGCTCGCCGCCGGGCCGAGCCGACGCGTCATCGATCTGCGGCGAGGCGGCCGAGCGCTCGGCGGCAGCTACCTCTACGAAGGCGACGCGCTGATCACCGGTTGGCACTCACACGACGTGCACCAGATCGAATACGCGCTGGGCGGAGTCGTCGAGGTCGAAACCGATTCGGCGCATTACCTGTTGCCGCCCCAGCAGGCCGCGTGGATCCCGGTCGGGCTCGAACACCAGGCCACCATGAACCCCGACGTCCGAACCGTCGCGGTGATGTTCGATCCCGAGTTGATTCCGCAGGCGGGCGACCGGGCGCGCATCCTCGCGGTGTCACCTCTGATCCGCGAGATGATGATCTACGCGCTGCGCTGGCCGATCGACCGGCCGGCGGGAGACGAGATCTCCGACGCCTTCTTTCGGACCCTGGCGAACCTCGTGGCCGAGGCGCTCGACCACGAGGCGCCGTTGAGCCTGCCGAGTTCGGAGCATCCCATCGTCGCCGCCGCGATGGCCTACACCAAGGAACATCTCGACGGCGTGAGCGCCGATGAGGTGAGCCGGGCGGTCTCGGTGTCGGAGCGGACGCTGCGGCGACTGTTTCACGATTCGGTCGGAATGTCGTGGCGCACATACCTTCTGCACGCCCGGATGCTCAAGGCCATGGCGTTGCTGGCCGCGCCGGGTCAGTCGGTCCAGGAGACCTCGTCGGCCGTCGGCTTCGACAGCCTCAGTTCCTTCACCCGGGCCTTCGCCCAGTTCTGCGGCGAGACGCCGACGAGCTACCGCAAGCGGGTCGGCGGCACGTCTCCGTAGCCGTCAGGACTGATCGCGCATCTGGCCGTTGCGGAGAAGCGCGTTGACCGCGTCTTCCCAGCGCTGAAGCTGCGCGGGACTGTCGAACGCCTCCGGAAGATGACGCTCGATGTGGTCCCGCAGGATCCATGTCCCGAGACCCAGTATCAGCGGATTCAGCGCGCCCCAGATCGGGTCGAGGCCGGGCCGGGTCAGCCCGAGTTCCTGTCGCGCCTTCCACCGCTCGGCGCCGATGGCGGCCAACGAGTCGAACACCTGCCTGCCGAGTGGACTGCCGTTAATCAGCGCGTGGACGGCATAGGCGACCACATCGGGTTCGGCGGCGACGAGCGCCGTCACTCGGTCGCCGACATCGGTGATGGTATCGGCTGGCGGCTCCGGAATGTGCTGTGTGAGAGCGGCATTCATCACTCCGAGCACGTGGTCGTCGACGGCCTTGATCAGGTTCGCCTTGGTGTCGAAGTGGTGCTGCACGAGCCCGAGCGACACACCGGCCTCCGCAGCGACAGCGCGCAGTGACGTCGCAGACGTGCCCCTGGCAGCGAAACACTTGAGCGCCGCATCGCGGATCCGTTCGACACTGGGACGCTGATCGCCATCGGAGGCGTACCGATCCGCCCGCACCGCCGTCATCGACACCCGCAGGTCCGAGAAATCACCCTCACACAGTAACCAACTCCGAAATGACGCCAGCAACGATACGCGTGTATTGTCGGCCCCGTCGCGGAGACCGTCGTGACCGAGAGGAGACGCAGATGCCCGTCGACGACCGACCGGCCGGCCGGACGGCGCGCCCCGTTCCGGTCAGCCCGCTGCAGAACGCTCCCCTCGGCGCCTGCACCCAGGACCCCGACCGGTGGGCGCTGGGGGCCGATGAGGGCGCCAAGGAGCTGTGCCGGACCTGCCCTCGCCGCTGGCTCTGCGCGCAGGAGGCGTGTCAGACGCCGGGCGCGGTCGGGGTGTGGGCGGGCATCCACATTCCCGATGCGGGCCGCTCGCGCCAGTTCGCGTTGCGGCAACTGCAATCGCTGGCCGAACGCAACGGGTTCACGGTCCGAAAGGCGGGCTGACCCGCATCTTTTCCGCCGCGGGTTTCACCGCGGTGGCCAGGGGGCAACCTCAGCGCAACCGATACCGCGAGCCCCCAGGAGATTTCGATGCGCGAGCGCGCCCTCGCCCCCGCCGACAATCCGACCGCCGAAGCGATCGCTACGACGGGCCTCTTCCTGATCTTCACCGCGATCATCGCGGTCGCGGTCGGCCTGGCGAGTTGGGGTGCATCGGACGCGCCGTTGGCCGCGGCCGCGGGTGTGATCGCCGTGTTCAGCTTCACCGTCAGCCTGGTCTGCTTCGGCAAGCAGAGCAGGGACGACTGAGCCGCGCGGGCGCAAGCCTGCGATGATTGCCAGCTATGGCCCGCTGGTATCCCCTCGTCTCCGCCGACGCCGACTTCCTGGTCTCGGCCCCCCACGTCTTCCGCTACGAGAAACTCTTCGCGGCGACACCCGAACGGGTGTGGGAGTCCTTGACCTCCGACGAATCGCTCGCGGCGTGGGGACCGTCGATCAAGGACGTCACGTGGACGTCGCCACGACCGTTCGGCGTCGGGACGACCCGCGACGTGACCGCCGCCGGCGGCGCCGTGCTGCGTGAGCGTTTCTTCCACTGGGACGAAGGCCATCAGAAGTCGTTCTACGTCTACGAGTCGACGCTGCCGCTGTTCAAACGGTTCGCCGAGGACTACATCGTCGAACCGGAGGGCCGGCAGACGCGGTTCACCTGGGTGCTCGCGATCGAGCCGAAGCGGGCGACCAGCCTGCCGATTGCGATCCTGTCGCCGCTGCTGCGAGCCGGGTTCGGGCGCATCCCCAGCGGTGGGCAGAAGTACTTCGCCGGCTGACGCGATTTCTGCCCCAGGGCCGCCCTAGATCAACGGATCACGACCCTGCCGCAGAAATCGACGCAGAAAGTGTGTGCGCGAGGGGGGACTCGAACCCCCACGTCCACAGGACAATGGCACCTAAAACCATCGCGTCTTCCATTCCGCCACTCGCGCATGGGCGGTCCAAGGGTATCGCGGTACCGTTGGAAGGTGTCCACTACACGGCGTAGGAGGCCGGCGCTCATCGCCCTGATGATCGTCGGCGCCGTCGGCTGCCTGGCGTTGGCGTGGTGGCAATGGACTCGTTTCGAGTCGGCTTCGGGCAGCTTCCAGAACCTCGGCTACGCGATGCAGTGGCCCCTGTTCGCCGGGTTCGTCGTGTACGCGTACTACAAGTTCGTGCGCTACGAGGAGGCACCGCCCGAGCCCACGAGAGGCGGCCAGACCGAGATTCCCGAGGATCTGCTCCCCCAAAAGCCCTCAGCGACAACCCGCTTCGACGACGACGTCGACGACCCCGCACTACGCGAGTACAACGCCTACCTGGCCGAGCTCGCGAAGAAAGACAAGGAACATCCGGCCACATGACCGAACCGTCGATCACCTCCGCCGAAAACGTCCGCAAGGCGCTCCTGGGTTACCGGGTGCTGGCCTGGACGACGGGCATCTGGCTCATCGCGCTCTGCTACGAGATGGTGATGAAGTACGTCTACCACGTCGAGGGCCTGAACTGGATCGCGGTGGTCCACGGCTGGGTGTACTTCGTGTACCTGCTGTTCACCGCCAACCTCGCGGTCAAGGTGCGCTGGCCGATCGGCAAGACGATCGGTGTGCTGCTGGCCGGCACCATTCCGCTCGTCGGCATCATCGTCGAGCAGGTTCAGACCCGGGAGATCAAGGACCGCTTCGGTCTGTAGTCAGCGCCAGATCAGGCTCTGACTCCTGCTCCACTCCGGCCTTATTCACGATGGCCTTCGGAATCGCCAGCGCTGTGAGCGCGGCGACGACGGCCGCACCCGCCGCGATCACCAGCGCGACGCGCAGGCCGGCCAGCGACGGCACCTGCTGCCCGGCGACCGTCGTGGTCATCACCGTCAGCACCGCACCGATCACCGCGCTGGAGATCGACGTGCCCAACGACCGCGCCAGGGCGTTGATCCCGTTGGCGGCCGCGGTTTCCGACACCGGCACCGCCGCGTTGATCAACGCGGGCAACGATGAGAACGCGAAACCGACACCGACGCTGACCATCACGTTGAACACGCACAGCTGCCACGCGCTGTTCATCAGCAGCAGACCCGACAGATAGCCGACGGCCACCACCGTGGACCCGACGAACAGCGTGAACCGCGGACCGTGCACCCCGGCGATCCGCGCGGCCACCGGAGACGACAGCATCATCGCCAATCCCCCCGGCGCCATCCACAAACCGGTCTGCAGCATCGACTGGCCGAGCCCGTAGTCCAGGCCCGCCGGCAATTCGAGAATCTGCGGTGCGATCAACGACATCGCGAACAACGAGAAACCCACCGCGATCGACGCCAGATTCGTCGTCAGCACCGGGCGCTTCAGCGTGGTCCGCAGGTCGACGATGGGCGCGGTCGTCCGGAACTGCCACAGCGCGAACAGCGTGAAGATCACCAGCGACGCGGCGAACATCGTCACGGTGACAGCGCTCGTCCAGCCCCAACTCCCGCCCTTGGAGATGCCCAGCAGCAATGTGACGAGCCCGCCCGCCAGACCGATCGCGCCCAGCGCATCGAAGCGGTCGGCGGAGACCGACGGAAGGTGCGGCACCAACGCGGCGAACGACACCGCAGCCACCACCCCGAGCGCGGCGCCGAACCAGAACAGCGCGTGCCAGTCGAAGCGATCGGCGATGATCGCCGACAGCGGAAGCCCAAGCGCACCACCGACACCCAACGACGCGCTCATCAGTCCCATCGCGGTGCCGACCCGGTGCGCCGGCACCGAGGCGCGCATCACGCTGATGCCCAGCGGGATGATCGGCATCCCGAAGCCCTGCAGCCCGCGACCCACGATCACCGGCAGCAGAGTGGTCGTCGTCGCCGCGATCAACGATCCCGCGGTCAGCAGCACCGCGCAGATGATCAGGATGGGCTTCGGCCCGTACATGTCGCCGAGCCGGCCGAACATCGGCGTGGCCACGGCCGCCGTCAGCAGTGTCGCGGTGATCACCCACGACGCGTTGGATGCGCTGGTGTTCAACAGCGTGGGCAGTTCGGGAATGAGCGGGATGACCAGCGTCTGCATCAGCGACACGCTGATGCCCGCGGCGGCGAGCACCGCCACGACGATCGCCGGGTGCCGCGTCCTGCCGACTTCGGATTGGACGGAGGAGCGGCGCACCCCGGGGATGCTACCGCTTAGTTGAGCTATACAAAATTTGCGTGCCGAACGTGAACTTGTGACCGAGATCTCCGACGGATCTCGCCCACAAGCTCACGGTCGCGCCGCCAGCACGCGCAACGCCGGCAGCAGCGCCGTCAGGGCCCGCCCCCGGTGCGACGCCGCGTCCTTCTCCGCGGGGTCGAGTTCGGCGGCCGTTCGCGTCGACCCGTCGGGCAGGAACACGGGGTCGTAGCCGAAGCCGCCGTCTCCCCTCGGCGCGCGGACGATGCTGCCCGGCCACTCCCCCCGCACGACGACCTCGCCGCCGTCGTGCACCAGCGCGCACGCCGAGACGAACGCCGCGCCGCGCCGGTCGTCGGGCACATCGGCCAGCTGCGCCAACAGCAGCGAGGTGTTTGCGGCGTCGTCGCCGTGGCTGCCCGCCCAGCGAGCGGAGAGCACGCCGGGCATCCCGTTCAGCGCGGCGACTTCCAACCCCGAGTCGTCGGCCACCGTCGCCAGGCCCGTCGCCCGGAACGCGTCGCGCGCCTTGGCCGACGCATTCTCCTCGAACGTCGCGCCGGTCTCTGGGGCCTCGTCGAACGCGGGCACATCGTCGAGCGAGAGCAGCGTCAGCCCCGACACACCCGCCGCCTCCAGCACGCGGCGCAACTCCGCCAGCTTCTTCGGGTTGCGGCTGGCCACCAGCAGCTCGGTCAGCTTCCGAACGCCTTCTTCGGCGGCTCTTTCGGCTCCGGCAACACGCCGGGATACGGCAACTCCAAAGCCTGGCGCTGGATTTCGAAGATCTGCTCGCACGCGACCATCGCCGCGTCGAGCATCTTGTCCAGCGTGGAGCGCGGGAACGTCGCGCCCTCGCCGGTGCCCTGGATCTCGACCAGCGTGCCGGTGTCGGTGGCGACGACGTTCATGTCCACCTCGGCGCGCGAGTCCTCGGTGTAGGGCAGGTCGACGCGGATGCGTCCGTCGACCACACCGACGCTGACGGCGGCGATCGCGCACGACAGCGGCCGCGGGTCGGACAGCTTGCCCCCCGCCGACAAGTACGTCACCGCATCGGCCAGCGCGACGTAGGCGCCGGTGATCGCGGCGGTTCTGGTGCCCCCGTCGGCCTGCAGCACGTCGCAGTCGATCGCGATCGTGTTCTCGCCCAGCGCCGCGAGGTCGATGCACGCGCGCAACGACCTACCGACCAGCCGGCTGATCTCCTGGGTGCGCCCACCGACACGGCCCTTGACGGACTCGCGGTCGGACCGGTCGTGCGTTGCGGCGGGCAGCATCGCGTACTCCGCCGTGAGCCAACCCTTTCCGGAACCCTTGCGCCAGCGCGGCACCCCCTCGGTGACACTCGCCGTGCACATGACGCGCGTCTCGCCGAATTCCACCAGCACGGAACCGGCGGGATGGGTCGTGAAACCGCGGGTGATGCGAACCGGCCTCAGCTCGTCGTCAAGCCGGCCGTCTTCTCTTCGGGACACGAGCCAACCCTATCGGTCGGCTCTGACCCCATCTGTCAAGTGGCCTAGGCCGCGCGCACGACGTCGAAGGTCTCGTTGCACACCACCGCGTGCACCGGACCGTCGAACTCGGCCTTGGCCTCGCTGATGACGTCCTCGCGCGACGTCCACGGCGGAATGTGGGTCAGCAGGAGTTCGCCGACCCCGGCCTCGGCCGCGGCCCGGCCGGCTTCGGTACCGGACAGATGCAGCCTCGGTGGGCGATCCGGGGAATGCGTCCACGACGCCTCGCACAGGAACACGTCGGCGCCCCGGGCAAGGTCGATGAGGGCGTCGCAGTAGCCGGTGTCGCCGCTGTAGACGAGCGTCGCGCCGTCCTGATCGGTGATGCGCATGCCGTAGGACTCGGTCGGGTGGCAAACGAGCTTCGGCGTCACGCTCAGCGAGCCGATGGTGACCGCCTCGTCGTCGACCCAGTGGCGGATCTCGAAGACGTCGGAGAAGTCGTCGACCTCGCCGCCTTCGGGCGAGGACGCCGCGCCGAGCCGCGCCCAGGTGTTGGCGGGGCCGTACATGATCCCGCGCTCCTGTGCCGGCGACGGGTGATAGCGCCGCCACACGAACAAGCCCGGCAGATCGAGGCAGTGGTCGGCGTGCAGGTGTGACAACAACACGTGGACGTCGTTGGGATCGGCGTGACGCTGCAGCGCACCGAGCACTCCACCGCCGAAATCGAGCACCAACGGCGGGGTATCGGGTGCGGTGACTAGATATCCGGACGCTGGCGAATCAGGCCCGACAACACTGCCGGAGCAACCGAGTACGGTGATTCGCACATTCACTAGCTTGCCATGCCCGATCCGCCTGTGACGAAAACATGGCCGGTTTGAGCGACCGAAATCATCTTGGCGCGCTGACGTGACGTTGAACAGGTCGAACACCGTCGAGCGTCGGCCCGAGGAACCGCGCCGCCAGCGCGGTGAAGGCGTCCGGATCGCCCGTCGCCTCGAAGACCCGCCGCGCCGGGGGACCGTCGTGTGGACGCAGCAAATCGAGTTCGGTGAGCACCCGCAGCAAGTCCTTGGCCGTCTCCTCGGCGCTCGACACCAACGTGACGTTGTCGCCCATCGCCAACTGGATCAGCCCCGACAGCATCGGATAGTGGGTACAGCCCAGCACCAGCGTGTCGACCTGTGCGCGCTGAAGCGGTTCCAGATAGCCCTCGGCCAGGCCCAGCACCTGGCGCCCACTGGTCACCCCGCGCTCGACGAAGTCGACGAACCGCGGGCAGGCCACGCCGATCACCTCGGTGTCGCGCGCCGCCGCGAACGCGTCTTGGTAGGCGCCCGAGGCGATCGTCGCCTCGGTGCCGATGACGCCGATGCGCCCGTTGCGGGTGGTCGCGACGGCGCGGCGCACCGCGGGCAGGATCACCTCGACGACGGGCACCGGGGCGTAGCGTTCCCGGGCGTCACGCAGGCAGGCCGACGACGCGGTGTTGCAGGCGATCACGAGCGCCTTGATCCCGCGTGAGACGAGATCGTCTCCGACCGCGAGCGCATGGGCGCGGACTTGGGGAATGGTCAGCGGTCCGTACGGTCCGTTGGCGGTGTCGCCGACGTAGACGATGTTCTCGTCGGGCAGCTGGTCGATGATCGCGCGGGCGACCGTGAGGCCGCCGACGCCCGAGTCGAAGATCCCTACGGGTGCGTCCGCAGACACTGCCGGCGTCACGACGACAGGTACGGGTTCGACGCCACGCCCCGGCGCTTCTCGCGCGCCTTGCGTTCCGGTCCGGACAACAGATATGCGGCGATGACGCCCGCGACCGCACCGCTCAGGTGGCCTTGCCAGGACACCCCCGGCGTGCCGGGCAGGACGCCGAGCAAGACGCTTCCGTAAACGAGCAGCACGATGACGCCGACGACGATCTCCCACGCCTTGCGGGTGAAGAACCCGAACACGATGAGGAACGCCAGCCAGCCGAAGATGAGCCCCGAAGCCCCGATATGGTTGACCTCGCAGCGCACCCCCACATAGGGGCAGTGCATGCCGAGGTTGCCGATCAGCCAGGTGCCCAGGCCGCCAAGGATCCACACGATGGCCGTCGCGAAGATGAAGCGTGACATGCCCGCCAGCGTCATCAGGAATCCGAGCACCAGTGCGGGAACGGTGTTGGCGACCAGGTGGTCCCAATTCGAGTGCAGCAGCGGAGCGAACAGGATGCCCAGCAGCCCGTCGGTGTCCAGCGGGCGGATGCCGTTGTCGTCGAGCCGATGATTCGACAGCGAGTCGAACAGCTCGATCACCCACAGCAGCACGACGAAGCTGAAGACCGTGACGGCGCCGACCACCCACGCGGGCCGCTTCCTCGGTTGCGGCGGAGTGGTTCCCGGATAACCGGTCATGCCCATAGCTGCCCTTCAAGCGCGTCTTCGGCGTCATCCAGGCTACCGGCGTACGCACCGGTCGACAGATACTTCCAACCCGCATCGGCGACGACGAACGCGATGTCGGCCTGCTCCCCCGCCTTGACCGCCTTGGCGGCCATGCCCAACGCCGCGTGCAGCACCGCACCGGTGGAGATGCCCGCGAAGATCCCCTCCACCTGAACCAGATCGCGGGTGCGCCGGATCGCGTCGTATGCACCGACGGAATACCGCGTCGTCAGCACGTCGGGGTCGTAGAGCTCGGGGATGAACCCCTCGTCGATGTTGCGCAGTGCGTAGACGCCCTCGCCGTACCGCGGTTCGGCGGCGACGATCTTCACGTCCGGTTTGCGTTCGCGCAGGAACCGCCCCGTGCCCATCAGGGTGCCGGTGGTGCCCAGGCCCGCGACGAAGTGTGTGATCTCGGGTAGGTCCGCGAGAAGCTCGGGCCCGGTGCCCTCGTAATGCGACAGCGAATTGGCCTCGTTGCCGTACTGGTACAGCATCACCCACGAAGGGTTCTGCAGCGCAAGCTCTTTCGCATGTGCGACGGCGGTGTTCGAGCCGCCCTCGGCGGGCGAGTAGATGATCCGCGCACCGTACAGCTCGAGCAGCTGGCGCCGTTCGATCGAGGTGTTCTCCGGCATCACGCAGATCATCTGGTAGCCCTTGAGCAGCGCCGCCATCGCCAGCGAGATACCGGTGTTTCCGCTCGTCGGCTCCAGGATCGTCGCGCCGGGCTGCAGCAGGCCCTTCCGTTCGGCTTCCTCGATCATCCGCAGCGCGGGGCGGTCCTTGATCGAACCCGTGGGGTTGCGGTCTTCGAGCTTGGCCCACAACCGCACGTGCGGCTCCTCGTCCCAGCGGGGCGAGAGCCGGCGCAGGCCCACCAGCGGTGTGTCGCCCAGCGCCTCGAGCAGCGAGTCGTATCGCGCCAAGGTCAGCCGCCCGCCACTGCGGGCAGGATCGTCACCGAGTCGCCGTCGGCGATCGCGGTGTCGAGCCCGCCCGAGAACCGCACGTCCTCGTCGTTGACGTAGATGTTGACGAACCGGTTCAGCTTGCCGGGGTTGTCCTTGTCCATCAGCCGCTCCGACAGGCCGGAGTAGTTGGACTCCAGATCGTTGATCACCGCCGCGAGGGTGTCGCCGGACGCGGTGACGCGCTTCTCCCCTCCGGTGTGGGTGCGCAGGATGGTCGGAATGGACACGGAAACAGACATGCAACGGCTCCTTTGAGGCTTCGGGTCTCTCAGTACTGCTCGACGATCTTGACGGGTTCCTCGGTGACGACGCCGTCGACGATGCGGTAGCTCCGCAGCTCGTGTTCGTCCGGGTCGCGGGTCGACACCAGCACGTAATGGGCGTCGGGTTCGGACGCGTAGGCGATATCGGTGCGGCTGGGATACGCCTCGGTCGCGGTGTGCGAGTGGTAGATGACGATCGGCGCCTCGTCGGCCGCGTCCATCTCGCGCCACACCTTGAGTTGTTCGCCGGAGTCGAACCGGTAGAACGTCGGCGACCGTTCGGCGTTGGTCATCGCGATGAAGCGCTCGGGACGATCCGAGCCCTCGGGACCCACGATCACCCCGCAGGCCTCGTCGGGATGGTCGGCGCGGGCGTGGGCCACCATGGCGTCGACCAGATCCGCTCGGATCACCAGCACAGCACTACCCCTTTCTGCACGAAACTGTATTCCAGCAGCGAAAGATCGAGTAAACGGCTGCTGGAATGCAGTTTCGCGATTTACTCGAACGCTCCGGGCAACAGGTCCCGGTACGTGGGTATTCCGGCGACCGAATCCGCGGCCAGCACGCCGACCATCACGGCGCGGGCCAGACAGTCCGCGGCGGCGGCGCCCACCTGGGTGATCAGGGGCACCTCCGGCGACATCGACGCCGGGGTCGTGGGATCGGGGGGCACCTCCACCGCGCCGGTGGCCAGCGCGAACACCGTATCGCCGTCGTGCGGCGTGTGACACGGCCGGATGGTGCGCGCCAACCCGTCGTGTGCGGCGACGGCGACCCGCCGGCAGCCCGCCGGACTCAGGACGGCGTCGGTGGCGACCACCGCGATGGTCGTGTTGAGCGGGCTGTACTCCTGGTGCCGGGCGGCGTAGGCCGCGATCTGCTCGGCGGGCGGGGGAACCAGCCCGAACTCCTCGATCTGGTACGCCAGCCACGGCAGGCCGGTCGCGGGGTCGACGGCATCGCCCGCGGCGTTCACCACCACGATGGCCCCGACCGTCGCACCGCACTCGAGAACCGTCGACGCGGTGCCCACGCCGCCCTTGAGCACACCCACCCGCGCACCGGTGCCCGCGCCCACCGTGCCGAGGGCCACCTCGGTTCCGGCGTCGGCGGCCGCGGCGTACCCGAACTCCGCGGTCGGCCTGCACTGCCACCCGCCGACCGGGAGGTCGAACACGACTGCCGCGGGCACGATCGGCACCACGCCGCCGTCGAGGGCGACGCCGCGGCCCTGTTCCTCGAGCCAGCGCATCACACCGTCGGCGGTCGCCAGGCCGTACGCGCTGCCCCCGCTCAGCACGACGGCGTCGACGTGCTGAACGGAGTTGATCGGGTCGAGCAGATCGGTCTCGCGGGTGCCGGGCGCCCCTCCCCGTGCGTCGACGCCGCCGACGGTCCCTGGAGGCGTCAGCACGACCGTGGTACCGCTGGCCCAACCCGAACCGAGCGTCACGTCCGGGTCGAGTCGATGGTGTTGTCCCACCCGGATGCCCGCCACATCGGTGATCGAGCTCATCTCGACTTACCCATCAGACCCAACACCAGATACTCCTGCAGCACGGTCAGCCACTGATAGACGTCGAGGTGCCCGGCCATCGGATGGTCGTGCGGCAGTTCGTCGGGCCCGTCCGGTGCGATCGCGAGCATGGTGCCCAGCGCCAAGCGCATGTCGTTGACCGCCGCGGCCCAGGCGTGCGCGTCGTCCTCGGTCAACTCGAACCTGCCGCCCTGAGGCGGCATGGTGTCCAGAACCGTCTGTGCCGCTTGGCGTTTCGCGTCGATGATGTCCGGCTCGTGCAGGCTGCGCAGTGCGCTGTTGAGGCTCTCCGCGGCGTTGGAGCCGGCCGGATGCTCGCTCTGCGGCCGGTAGAAGTCCGGTAGCAGCCGCTTCATCGTGTCGTCGTCGGGCGGCGTCGAGTTGCCCGTGCGCATACCGGTGATCGTTTCGAGTTCGTCTGCGGGCGCGGATGATTCGCGCTCGTCGAGCATGCCCACCACCGAGGTGGCGAGGCTGCGCAGAAGTGCCGCCTCGTGCGGCGCGATCGACGAACGGAAACGTGCGCCGTCGGCAGTCTCCACCCGCTTCCACTTACGCACGTGTCTGTCAGCGGTCCTGCTGCATGGTCGCCCACAGCCCGGCGGCGTGGAGCTTGGACACGTCGATCTCCATCGCCTCGCGGCTGCCCGCCGTGACGACCGCCTTGCCCTCGTTGTGCACTTGGAGCATCAACTTGGTCGCATGCGCCTCGGGGTAGCCGAACAGCTTCTGGAAGACGTAGGTCACGTAGGTCATCAGGTTCACCGGGTCGTCCCACACGATGGTCACCCAGGGGGTGTCGGCGGCGGCGTCTTCAGTCGAGACGGACTTGACGTCCCGCTCTTCGCGAGTGTCCGGTCGAGCCTTCGCCGGCGTAACCATGTAGTTCAGGATAGCCAACGCATAACCGGCGCTTCGAACTACTACGGTGACACCTGTGACCGCCGCATCCCCGGCCCTGCTCACCGACAAGTATGAGCTGACGATGCTCGCGGCCGCGCTGCGCGACGGCACCGCGCACCGACGCACCACCTTCGAACTCTTCGCCCGGCGGCTGCCCGAAGGGCGCCGCTACGGGGTGGTGGCGGGCACCGCACGTTTTGTGGATGCTTTGGCGCAGTTCGAATTCGACGACGCGGCGCTCGCGGCGCTCGAGGACTTCCTCGACGAGACGACGCTCGCGTATCTCGCCGACTACCGCTTCCGCGGCGACATCGACGGCTACGCCGAGGGCGAGCTCTACTTCCCCGGCTCACCGGTGCTGTCGGTACACGGAACGTTCGGCGAATGTGTCGTGCTCGAAACCCTGGCGTTGTCGATCTTCAACCACGACACCGCGATCGCATCCGCCGCCGCCCGGATGGTCAGCGCGGCACAGGGGCGACCCCTGATCGAGATGGGCTCGCGGCGCACCCACGAACAGGCCGCCGTCGCCGCCGCCCGCGCCGCCTACCTCGCAGGCTTCACCGGATCGTCCAACCTGCAGGCCCAGCGCGACTACGGCGTCCCGGCCCTGGGCACCAGCGCGCACGCGTTCACTCTGCTGCACACCACCCCCGACGGCCCCGACGAGCGCGCCGCGTTCCGGGCGCAGGTCGAGGCGCTCGGTGTGGGCACGACGCTGCTCGTGGACACGTACGACATCACCGCCGGAGTCGCGACCGCCGTCGAGGTCGCCGGTCCCGAACTCGGTGCGGTGCGCATCGATTCCGGTGACCTCGGGGTGCTCGCGGGCCAAGTCCGCGCGCAACTCGACCGCCTCGGCGCCACCAGGACACGGATCGTGGTGTCGGGCGATCTCGACGAGTTCGCGATCGCCGCGCTGCGTGCCGAACCGGTCGACATCTACGGCGTCGGCACCTCGCTCGTCACCGGTTCCGGCGCACCGACCGCCGGGATGGTCTACAAGTTGGCCGAGGTGGACGGCTTTGCCGTGGAGAAGCGCAGCAGCCACAAACAGTCGCACGGCGGGCGCAAGCAGGCGCTGCGGCTGGCCAAGCCCACCGGCACCATCGTCGAGGAGGTCGTCCACCCCTACGGCCGCGCGCCCGCCGAGCCCGACGGGCTCACCGCGCGACCGCTGACGGTTCCGCTGGTGCAGCACGGCGAACCGGTCGGCGAGACGTCCCTGGACGCGGCCCGCGAGCGGGTCCGGGTCGGCCTGACGAGCCTGCCGTGGGACGGATTGAAACTCTCCCGCGGCGAGCCGGCGGTGCCGACGCGACTGATTCCTCCCGGCGCGTAGGAGGTCGCCACGTCGGATACGCCGGACATCACTGAACTGCTGGCCACTGCCGTGGCGGGCCTCGGCGGCCGCGAACGCCCGGGCCAGATCCAGATGGCCGAGGCCGTCGCCCACGCCTTCGACACCGGTGAGCACCTGGCTGTGCAGGCCGGGACGGGCACCGGGAAATCGCTGGCATATCTCGTGCCCGCGCTCGCACGCGCGGTCGACGCCGACGAACCCGTCGTCGTGTCCACCGCGACCATCGCGCTGCAACGCCAACTCGTCGACCGCGACCTGCCCCGGTTGGCCGAGTCGCTGGCCGATGCGCTGCCGCGCACGCCCGAGTTCGCGTTGCTGAAGGGTCGCGGGAATTACCTGTGTCTGAACAAGATTCACAATGGCAGCTCGGGAGGCGCTGTCGGCGAACCCGATGGCCGTCCCCAAGAAGAGCTGTTCGAACCGGTGGCGACCAGCGCGTTGGGCCGCGACGTGCAGCGGCTCATCGCCTGGTCGTCGGACACCGACACGGGCGACCGCGACGAGCTGACCCCGGGCGTCCCGGACCGATCCTGGTCTCAGGTCAGCGTGTCGGCGCGCGAATGCATCGGCGTTGCGCGCTGCCCGTTCGGCACCGACTGCTTCGCGGAGAAGGCCAGGGAGAAGGCCGGCCACGCCGATGTCGTCGTCACCAACCATGCGTTGCTGGCCATCGACGCGATCTCCGATGCCGCCGTACTTCCCGAACACCACCTGCTCGTCGTCGACGAGGCGCACGAGTTGGTCGACCGGGTGACGTCCGTGGCCACCGGAGAGTTGTCGGCGACGTCACTCGGTGTCGCCCACCGCCGGGCCGCGCGCCTGGTCGACGAGGAATTGGCTCAGCGGTTGGAGGCGGCGACGGCCACGCTGTCGTCGGCGATCCACGACACCGAACCGGGCCGCATCGACGTGCTCGACGACGAACTGGCGACGTATGTGACCGCCGTGCGCGATGCCGCGCACCGGGCCCGCTCGGCGATCGACACCGCGCCCAGCGATCCGGCGGCCGCGTCCGCGCGCACCGAAGCGGTGACCGCGTTGACCGACATCGGCGACACCGCTTCGCGCATCCTCGACTCGTTCGTACCCGCCATCCCGGACCGCACGGACGTGGTGTGGATCGAACGTGAGGACAACCGCGGGTCCGTGCGGACGATACTGCGGGTGGCCCCGCTCTCGGTGTCAGGTTTGTTGCGCACCAGGCTGTTCGAGAGCGCCACGACCGTGCTGACGTCGGCGACGCTGACCATCGGCGGCACCTTCGACGCGATGGCCTCGGCGTGGGGACTCTCGGACACCGAGTGGCAAGGCGTCGACGTAGGCTCGCCGTTCGAGCACGCCAAGTCCGGAATCCTCTATGTCGCAGCGCATCTGCCGCCGCCCGGACGTGACGGCACGGGATCGGCCGAACAACTCGACGAGATCGCCGGCCTGATCACCGCGGCGGGCGGACGCACCCTCGGCTTGTTCTCCTCGATGCGCGCGGCCAAGGCCGCCGCCGAGATCATGCGCGACCGTCTCGACACCCCGGTGTTGTGCCAGGGCGAAGACACCACGTCGGCGTTGGTCAAGCGGTTCGCCGACGATCCGGAGACGTCGCTGTTCGGCACGCTGTCGCTGTGGCAAGGCGTCGACGTGCCCGGTCCGTCACTGTCTCTCGTGCTCATCGACCGCATCCCGTTCCCGCGCCCCGACGACCCGCTGCTGACGGCCCGGCAGCGCGCAGTGGCCGCCCGTGGCGGCAACGGCTTCATGGCCGTGGCGGCCAGCCACGCCGCGCTGCTGTTGGCGCAGGGTGCGGGTCGCCTGTTGCGGACCGTCGACGACCGTGGCGTGGTCGCCGTGCTGGATTCGCGGATGGCAACCGCGCGCTACGGCGGATTCCTGCGGGCCTCGCTGCCGCCGTTCTGGGCGACGGCGGACTCCCACCGGGTACGCCAGGCGCTCGAACGTCTACGCGCGGGCTGATTGTTTCTTATCCTGACACCGGTTCTTCCGTGCGTGCCCCCAGGCCGCCTCGACGCGAAAGGCGGCGTCCATGAATCGACGGCGGCTCGTCGGCGCCGCGACGGCGATGTCGGTGGTGCTCGTCATGACCGGCTGCACGACCACGCTTCGAGGCGAACCCGTTTCGGTGTTCAGCGATCCGTTCCGCGTCGCGGGCATGCCCGCGACCGACGGCCCCACCGGTTTGCGGCCGGATGCGCGTGGTCCCTCGCGGGTGGTGGTGGGCACCGACGGAAGCGACATCGACGAACTCGGTCGCCAGGCGATCAGCGACATCGAGGAGTTCTGGGAAGGGGCCTACGGCAACGCTTTCGACGGGCGGTTCGAGCCGGTCGATCGCGTCTATTCCTGGGACGCCAACGGATTCGACAGCATCGGCTTCTGCGACACCGACACCTACGGTCTGGTCAACGCCGGCTACTGCAACACCGACAACACGATCGGCTGGGATCGGGGCGAACTGCTGCCCAGCCTGCGCCAGGAGTTCGGCGACATGGGCGTGACGATGGTGCTCGCCCACGAATACGGCCACGCGGTGCAGAAGCAGGCCGACCTGGTCGATGACGACACGTCGACGCTGGTCTCCGAACAACAGGCCGACTGCCTCGCGGGCGCCTACATGCGCTGGGTCGCCGAAGACCACTCGCCGCGCTTCACGCTGTCGACCGGCGACGGGCTCAACAACGTGCTGGCATCCGTCATCGCGTTCCGCGATCCGCTGTTGAGCGAGCACGACCCGGAAGTCGGTGTCGACGAACACGGTTCGGCGTTCGAACGGGTTTCGGCGTTTCAGTTCGGATTCACCGACGGAGCGTCGGCCTGCGCGGCCATCGACCTCCGCGAGATCGGTCAGCGCCGCGGCGATCTGCCGGTCCTGCTGGAAGAGGACGAGACGGGCGAGTGGGCCGTCTCCGAGGAATCGGTGCGCGCCGTCATGGACGCGATGGGGATCCTGTTCGAACCCGCCGATCCGCCCGTGCTCAGCTTCGATTCGCCGCAATGCACCGACGCGCGGCCGAGTCCGCCGGTGTCTTATTGCCCCGCGACGAACACGATCGCGGTCGACCTCGACGAACTCGCGGCGATGGGCGCCCAGCCCGACATCGAGAATCCGGTCGGCCTGGCGACCGGCGACAACACCGCCTACTCGATCCTGGTGTCGCGGTACATGCAGGCGATCCAGAACGAACACGGCGGCGTCGTACTGGACAACGCCGAAGCCGCGCTGCGCACGGCCTGCCTGACCGGAGTGGCCACCACCAAATTGTCGAAGAGCGTCACGACTCCGGACGGCAACACCGTGGCGCTGACCGCGGGCGACGTCGACGAGGCCGTCTCGGGCATCCTCACCAACGGCCTGGTGGCCAGCGACGTCAACGGGGAGTCGGTGCCGTCGGGCTTCTCACGCATCGACGCGTTCCGCGTCGGCGTCCTCGGCGACACCGACCGCTGCTTCAAGCGTTTCGATTAGGCCGTTCAGATTTTCTTGGTCACGCCGTACCAGGCCAACACCGCGTCGGACTGGTCGGTGCTGCGGACCAGGTAGGCGTATGAGCGAATGAACGATTCGCCGACGCATCCGTCGATCTTCACCCGGAAACCGCTCACCATCACCCACGGGTCGGCCCCGGTGAACTCTTTCTTCGTCACGGGAACGACGTTGATCAGACCCGGCTTGAGGCCGACGGTGATACCACCGCCGATGTTGGCGCCGACGGTCGGCAGCACCCCGATCTCGAGCGGTCCCGCGGCGTCCAGACCCAAGACCCCGAGCGACGGGCTGATACCCGCGGTGCCGGTCAGCGAGACACCGTTCGAGGTGCTCATGTCGATGCCGCAACCGATCTCGTAGCCCACCTCGAGGGTGCCGTGTGGCTCTTCGCCGTCGTCGGGTCCTGACATGGCGCCTTGATACGTGCCGCCGACGACGTATTCGCGAGACGACAGGGCGGTGGTCAGCGGCGGTATCGGCGACTGCGTCTCGTCCCTGGCCGACAAGGTCAGCGTCCACCCGTCCGGGGTGTCGGTCACGGCGGGCGGGGTCGACTCGACGGCGCCGTCGGGTGGCGGCGGAGGGGGCGCACCCTCCGCGGGCGCCTCGGCCACGACCGGCTCCACCTCCGGATCCGCCGAGGCGGATGCGGCACCCACGGTGGCCAGCACCGCCGCGACCGCGACCACGGTGAGGCCTCGTCGCACCACAATTCCGACCGTCACTACCCGCCCTCCATCGTTAGCAATGCTTCGGAACCTACCGCGCCCGATATGGGCCGCGTGGGGATGCTCCCAGAATCGTTCCGATTGCCTGGTCAGGACGGCATGCGCAGGACGTAGCCCGCTTCCAGGGCGACCCAGACCGCGCCCTCGCCGTCGACCGCCAGCCCGTGCGGTTCGCTGCCGGGGGGAAGGTCGATCGTGGCGATGTCACCGTCGCCGCCGACGCGGGCCAGCTGGCTCGATCCCCACAGGGTCACCCACACGCCGTCGCTGGGATCGGCGATCACGGCGTGCGGCTTGCCGGGCAGTTCGATCTCCTGGATCGCATCGTCCATCGGGATCCGGCCGAGCCGTTCGGCCAGGATCTCGGTGAACCACACCGCGTCGTCGTGCGTGGCGGTGATGCCCACGGGACCCGATGCGGCGGTGGGGGTTTCGCGCACGGTCAGCTCGCCCGACAGGGTCAGGCGGCCGACCGCACTCGCCTGGTTCATGGTGAACCACAGCGCGTCGTCGGGGCCGGTGACGATCATCGACGGCGCGCCGCCGACCGGATGGGTCTCGGTCAGTTCGCCGTTCGCCGAGATCCGTCCGACGACCCCGGACGTCATCGCGGTGAACCACACCGCGCCGTCGGGGCCGACGGTGATGCCGTAGGGGTCGCTGCCGTCGGGCAGGTCGACCGCGCTGAGCTCGCCGGCGGTGGTGATGCGGCCGATCCGGTCGTCGTGGCGGGTGAACCACAGCGCGCCGTCAGGACCCGCGGTGATCACCATCGGGCGGCTGCCGGGCGCGACCGGGTACCGCTGCACCTCTCCGGTCGTCGTCACCCGTGCGATCGCGTGCGCCCCGGCGAGCGTCACCCACAACGCACCGTCCGGGCCCGCCGCGATCCCGTACGGACCGCCGTCGAGCGCGACCTTGAGCGCTTGGGTCACGCGAGCGTGACGAGGCCGAGCTCGTTGTCGCCCGCCAGCAGCGGATGGTGCGGCAACACCCGCACGGTGTAGCCCACCGGCCCGGCCACCGGCAACGGGGCGGTCGCGGAGAACACCTCGTTGCCGCTGTCGGCGGTGCCGGTGTGCGCCATCGGCACCGTCACCGGATCCACGAGTTGGTCGCCGGCGTCGACGCGTCCCAGCACCGCTTGCACGGCGACCTCGTCGGGGCGCAGATCGGCCAGGTACACGGTGGCCTTCAGCGTGAGCTCCGAGCCCAGCAGCGGGGTGTCCGGCAGCCCATAGCTGTCGACGTCGGTGATCTGGATCTTCGGCCACGACTCCTGGGCGCGCAGCCGGTAGTTGGCCAGATCCCTTGCCGCACCGAATGGTTCACCATCACCACCCGGTTCGACGGTGCGTCGCAGCGACTGCGCCGCGGGCGCGTAGTACTTCTCGGTGTAATCGCGCACCATCCGCGACGCCAGCACCTTGGGCCCGAGCACGATCAACGTGTGCCGCACCATCTCGACCCACCGCGCCGGCACGCCGCGCTCGTCGCGTTCGTAGAACTTGGGCGCCACCGAGGTCTCGAGCAGGTCGTAGAGGGCGGTCGCCTCGAGGTCGTCGCGCCGGTTCTCATCGGCCAGGCCGTCGGCGGTCGGGATCTCCCAACCGTTCTCGCCGTCGTACCACTCGTCCCACCACCCGTCACGGATCGACAGGTTCAGCCCACCGTTGAGCGCGCTCTTCATGCCCGACGTTCCGCACGCCTCCAACGGCCGCAGCGGATTGTTCAGCCACACATCGCATCCCCAGTACAACTGGCGGGCCATCGACATGTCGTAGTCGGGCAGGAACGCGATGCGGTGCCGGACCTCGGGCCGGTCGGCGAATCTGACCACCTGCTGGATGAGGGCCTTGCCGCCGTCGTCGGCGGGGTGTGACTTACCCGCGACGATGAGCTGGATCGGGCGTTCGTCGTTTAGCAGCAGCCGTTCCAGCCGTTCGGGGTCGCGCAGCATCAGCGTCAGACGCTTGTAGGTCGGCACCCGTCGCGCGAATCCGATCGTCAATACGTTCGGGTCGAAAGCCGTTGTGATCCAACCCAGCTCGGCCTCGGCGGCGCCGCGCTCGAGATAGGAACGGCGCAACCGCGCGCGCACGTCCTCGACGAGCTGCTCACGCAGCTGCGAACGAATCCACCACAAATGCCCGGTGTCGACCTGCTGCAACCTGCCCCACACCGCGGGTTCCCGCGCACTGCTGAGGTCCTCGCTGCCGAGCAGTTCGCGTCCGAGTTGCATCCACTGCGGTGCCGCCCACGTCGGCGCGTGCACACCGTTGGTGATGGAGCCGATCGGCACCTCGTCGGGGTCGAACCCCGGCCACAGCTCGTTGAACATGTGCCTGCTGACGTTGCCGTGCAGCAACGAGACGCCGTTGGCGCGCTGCGCCAGGCGTAGGCCCATGTGGGCCATGTTGAACTTGGTCGGGTCATCCTCCTCGCCGAACGCGATGATGCGATCGAGCGGAACGCCGGGCAGCAGGCGCGACATCTCACCCGAGGGGCCGTCCGATCCATGCTCTTCGCGCAAGCGCTCATCGGAAGAGCCGCCGAAGTACCGGCGCACCATCTCCACCGGAAACCGGTCGATGCCCGCGGGCACCGGGGTGTGGGTGGTGAACACCGTCGACGACCGCACCACGGTCAACGCGGTGTCGAAATCGAGCCCGGCGTCGATGAGTTCGCGGATGCGCTCGACGCCGAGGAAGCCCGCGTGGCCCTCGTTCATGTGGAACACCTCGGGCGAGGGCCGGCCTTCCAGGTCGATGAAGGCCCGGATCGCGCGGACCCCGCCAATACCGGCCAGGATCTCCTGTTTGATCCGGTGCTCCTGGTCGCCGCCGTAGAGCCGGTCGGTCACACCGCGCAGATCGTGGTTGTTCTCGGGGACGTCGGAATCCAGCAGCAGCAACGGGATTCGGCCCACCGGCGCGATCCACACCCGGGCCCGCAGCTGGTTGTCATAGCCGGTGTCGCCGGGCATCGCCACCGACACCAGCACCGGTTGGCCGTCGTGGCCGGTCAGCAACCGCAGCGGCAGGCCCTGCGGGTCGATGGCCGGGTAGCTCTCATGCTGCCAGCCGTCGGCGGTCAGCGACTGCCGGAAGTAGCCCGAGCGGTAGAGCAGCCCGACCGCGATCAGGGGCAGGCCGAGATCGGACGCCGCCTTGAGGTGGTCACCGGCCAGGATGCCGAGGCCGCCCGAGTAGTTCGGGAGGGACTCGGCGACCCCGAACTCCATCGAGAAGTACGCGATGCCGTTGGGCAGCTGGGCGCCGCGCTCGACCTCCTGCTGGTACCACAGCGGCCGGTTCAGGTAGTCGTCGAGATCGGCGGCCAGCCCGTCGAGGCGCCGAAGGAAAGCCTCGTCGCCGGCGAGGGCGTCCAGGCGCTGCGGGCTGACCTGGCCCAGCAGACCGACCGGATCGCAACCGACCCGCTTCCACAACTCCGGATCGATCGTCTCGAACAGATCCTGCGTCGGCCGATCCCAGGACCAGCGCAGGTTGACCGACAATCGTTCGAGCGCGGCCAGCCGATCGGGCAGATGCGCGCGGACGGTGAACCTTCTCAGCGCTTTCATCGGGCTCTCACGCGAGTAAACATTACTGACATTCCGCCGTCCCGCAGGCCGCCCGGTCGGACTGCTTCGCCCGCTTCGGGTTGGGCTGCGCACTAACGTGGGTATAGGGCGCGACGAGGCTTATTGAACGTGACTGCGAACGCGACCAAGAAGACACAGCGGCCATGTCGGTGGCGCCGACGGAGCACTCCGGCGGCCGCAGTCAGAAGAAGGACAGAAGAAGGAGTGGTAGGTGGCCGGTCGAATCGAAATCGATGACGTCGCGCCTGTCGTCTCCGGAGGGCGGTACCCGGCGAAGGCGGTCGTCGGAGAGATCGTCCCGGTAGCGGCCACCGTCTGGCGCGAGGGCCACGACGCGGTCGCTGCCACCCTGGTGGTGCGCTACCACGGCACGGCCTATCCCAAGCTCGCCGACGATCCGCCCGGCCTCGCGAGAGCCAACGAAGCGGTGCCGATCGAGACGGTGCTCACCGCCGCGCCGCGCAAGAAGCCGCAGCACCTGCCGATGTCGACGGGCGCCATGCCCGACGTCTTTCACGGTGCGTTCACCCCCGACTGCCCCGGGCTGTGGACGTTCCGCGTGGACGGCTGGGGCGATCCGGTCGCAACCTGGCGCAAGAACGTGACCGCCAAGCTGGACGCGGGGCAGAGCGAGGCGGAGCTGTCCAACGATCTTCTGGTGGGAGCCCGGCTGTTGGAGCGCGCCTCGGCCGGCGTGCCCCGCCAGAACCGCTACCCGCTCATCGACGCCGCCGCGCGGCTGCGTCAACCAGGAGACCCGTTCGCCCGGGCCGGCGCCGCGCTGGCACCCGAGGTGACCAGCCTGCTCGACGAGTATCCGCTGCGCGAGTTGGTCACCCGCGGCGAGCAGTACGGCATCTGGGTGGACCGCCCCGGGGCGCGGTTCAGCGCGTGGTACGAGTTGTTCCCGCGCTCCACCGGCGGCTGGGACGCCAAGGGCAACCCGGTGCACGGCACGTTCGCGACCGCCACCAAGGCGCTGCCTCGCATCGCGCGGATGGGCTTCGACGTCGTCTACCTGCCGCCGATCCACCCGATCGGCAAGGTGCACCGCAAGGGTCGCAACAACAGCGTCACCGCCGCGCCCAACGACGTCGGCTCGCCGTGGGCGATCGGCAGCGACGAGGGCGGCCACGACGCGGTCCACCCCGACCTGGGCACGATCGAGGACTTCGACGAATTCGTCGCCGCGGCGCACGACGAGGGCATGGAGGTGGCGCTCGACCTCGCGCTGCAGTGCGCCCCAGACCATCCGTGGGCCAAGGAACATCCCGAGTGGTTCACCGTGCTGCCCGACGGCACCATCGCCTATGCGGAGAACCCGCCGAAGAAGTACCAGGACATCTACCCGCTGAACTTCGACAACGACCCGGCCGGGCTCTACGAAGAGGTGCTGCGGGTCGTTCGGCACTGGATCTCGCACGGCGTCAAGATCTTCCGGGTCGATAATCCCCATACCAAGCCGCCGAACTTCTGGGCATGGCTGATCGGCGAGGTGAAGAACGAGCACCCCGACGTGCTGTTCCTGTCGGAGGCCTTCACCCGGCCCGCACGGTTGTACGGATTGGCCAAACTTGGCTTCACGCAGTCTTATTCGTACTTCACCTGGCGCACCGCGAAGTGGGAACTGACGGAGTTCGGCGAACAGATCGCCGAGCACGCCGACTACGCGCGCCCGAACCTGTTCGTCAACACCCCCGATATCCTGCACGAGAGCCTTCAGCACGGCGGGCCGGGGATGTTCGCGATCCGGGCGGTGCTCGCGTCGACGATGAGCTCGGTGTGGGGCGTGTACTCCGGATTCGAACTGTACGAACACCGTCCCGTCCGCGAAGGCAGCGAAGAGTACCTCAACTCCGAGAAATACGAGCTCCGGCCGCGCGACTTCGACGCCGCGCTCGCCGACGGGGAATCGCTGGAACCGTTCATCACCCGGCTCAACGAGATTCGCGGGCTGCACCCCGCGCTGCACCAGTTGCGCACGATCAAGTTCCATCACGCCGACAACGACGCGCTGCTGGCCTACAGCAAGTTCGACCCCGCCACCGGCGACCAGGTGCTCGTGGTGGTCACTCTCAATCCGTTCGGACCCGAAGAGGCCACGCTGTGGCTCGACATGCCGGCGCTCGGGATGGAGCCCTACGACCGGTTCTGGGTGCGCGACGAGATCACCGGTGACGAATACCAGTGGGGACAGGCCAATTACGTGCGTCTCGACCCGGTGCGCGCGGTGGCACACATCTTGAACATGCCGCAGGTGCCCGCCGACCAACGACTCGACCTGCTGCATAGGGAGTGACGACATGACGCAGACCCGACAAGCCAGCAGCCCACATCTGCGGCCGCACACCGCCGACCTCAACCGGCTGCTGGCCGGAGAACACCACGACCCGCATTCGGTGCTCGGCGCGCACGAGTACGACGACCACACCGTGATCCGCGCCTACCGGCCGCATGCCGTCGAGGTCGACGCCGTCGTCGGTGGCCAGCGATACACGTTCCAGCACATCGAATCCGGTCTGTTCGCGGTGGCGCTGCCGTTCACCGAGCTGGCCGACTACCGGCTCGAGGTGCACTACCCCGCCGGTGACGGCGCGACGCATGTGCACACCGTCGCCGACGCCTACCGGTTCCTGCCCACGCTCGGCGAGATGGATCTGCACCTGTTCGCCGAGGGCCGCCACGAGCGGTTGTGGGAGATCCTCGGCGCGCATCCGCGCCGCTACACCACCCCCGACGGCGTCGTCGACGGCGTCTCGTTCGCGGTGTGGGCGCCGAATGCCAAGGGCGTCAGCCTGATCGGTGAGTTCAACCACTGGGACACCAACGAGGCCCAGTTGCGCGCGCTCGGATCGACGGGCGTGTGGGAGGTGTTCTGGCCGGGCTTCCAGATCGGCGGGCTGTACAAGTTCCGCATCCACGGCGCCGACGGTTCGGTCAGCGAGCGCGCCGATCCGATGGCGTTCGCCACCGAGGTGCCGCCGAAGACCGCCTCGAAGGTGACCATAAGCGACTACACGTGGGCGGACGACGAATGGATGACTCGCCGGGCCGCGCAGAACCCGGTGTTCGAGCCGATGAGCACGCTCGAGGTGCACCTGATGTCGTGGCGGCCGGGCCTGAGCTACCGCGAACTCGCCACCCAGCTCACCGAATACGTCGTCGAGAACGGTTTCACCCACGTCGAGTTGATGCCGGTGGCCGAGCATCCGTTCGGCGGCTCGTGGGGCTATCAGGTCACGTCCTATTACGCACCGACGGCACGCCTGGGCTCCCCCGACGAGTTCCGCCACGTGGTCGACACACTGCACCAGGCGGGCATCGGCGTGATCATGGACTGGGTGCCCGCCCACTTCCCGAAGGACGCCTGGGCGCTGGGTCGCTTCGACGGCACCGCGCTCTACGAGCACTCCGATCCCCGCCGCGGCGAGCAGTTGGACTGGGGCACTTACGTGTTCGACTTCGGCCGTGCGGAGGTGCGCAACTTCCTGGTGGCCAACGCACTGTACTGGCTGCAGGAGTTCCACATCGACGGCCTGCGGGTCGACGCGGTCGCCTCGATGCTCTACCTGGACTACTCGCGGCCCGAGGGTGGATGGACGCCCAACATCTACGGCGGTCGCGAGAACCTCGAGGCCGTCCAGTTCCTGCAGGAGATGAACGCGACCGTGCACAAGATCGCGCCCGGCATCGTGACCATCGCCGAGGAGTCCACCTCCTGGCCGGGTGTGACCAGGCCGACAAACCTTGGCGGGCTTGGCTTCTCGATGAAATGGAACATGGGCTGGATGAACGACACCCTGGAGTTCATCAAGCGCGATCCGATCCACCGCAGCTACCACCACCACGAGATCACGTTCTCGATGCTCTACGCGTTCAGCGAGAACTACGTGCTGCCGATCAGCCACGACGAGGTCGTGCACGGCAAGGGCACGCTGTGGGGCCGCATGCCGGGAAACGACCACGACAAGGCCGCCGGGCTGCGCAGCCTGCTGGCCTACCAGTGGGCGCACCCGGGCAAGCAGCTGTTGTTCATGGGCCAGGAGTTCGGCCAGCGCGCCGAGTGGTCCGAGGAACGCGGCGTCGACTGGTATCAGCTCGACGAGAACAGCTTCTCGACCGGCATCCAGCGCATGGTGCACGACATGAACACCGTCTACCGCAGCAGGCGGGCGCTGTGGTCACAAGACACCCGCCCCGAGGGCTACAGCTGGATCGACGCCAACGATTCGGCCAACAACGTCCTGAGCTTTCTGCGCTACGGCGACGACGGCTCGGTCCTGGCGTGCGTGTTCAACTTCTCCGGCGCCGAGCACACCCGCTATCGGCTGGGCCTGCCGCATGCCGGCACCTGGCGCGAGGTGCTCAACACCGACGCCGACATCTACAACGGGTCGGGTATCGGCAATTACGGCGCCGTCGAGGCGACCGACGAGCCCTGGCACGGTCGCCCGGCGTCCGCGGTCATGGTGCTGCCGCCGCTGTCCGCGCTGTGGTTCGAATACACGCCCGAGTAGGCCGGGCTGCCGAGGTGCCGGTGCCGGGGTGTCGGGCTGCCGGGGTTACGCCGAAACCGACGAAATGGCGGGAAAACGTGGCCAGAAACCGCCAATTCGTAGGTTTCGGCGACCAGCGCGTCAGTACAGCGCGTTGGCCAGCTTGCGCCGGCCCGCGATGACCTCGGGATCGGCCGGGTCGAACAGGTCGAACAGCTCGATGAGACGAGTGCGCACCTTGGTGCGATCGTCGCCGGCGGTCCGCTTGACGAGGTTGATGAGCCGGTCGAAGGCGGCGGAGACGTTCTGCTGAAGGACCTCGACGTCCGCGGCGGCGAACGCCTGCTCGATGTCGTCAGGGGCCGCGTCGGCGGCGGCCACGGCGTCGGGCGTCTGCGTGGTGGCGCGCTGCAGGAACGCGATCTGGCGCACGGCGCCCTTGGCCTCGGCGTGGTTGGGATTGGCGTCGAGGATCGCCTGGTACGCGGTGCGCGCGGCGTCGAAGTCCCCGGCGTCCAGATGATCACGCGCCTGCGCGAGTTCGGGATCGACCTCCTCGGCCTCGCCGGCCTCCTCGCCGCCGGGCAGCTTGCCCGCGACGGCGTCCAACAGCGAGTCGATCCAGCGGCGTAACTGCTCGGGCGGCTGCATGCCCTGGAAACTCGCCAGGGGCTGGCCGGCCGCCAGGGCCACGACGGTCGGGATCGCCTGGACGCCGAACATCTGCGCGACCCGCGGGACGACGTCGACGTTGACCGTCGCCAGCGACCACTTGCCGCCGTCGGCCGCGGCCAACTGGCCGAGGGCATCACCCAACTGAACGCTGGCGTCGCTGCGCGGAGACCAGAGCAGCACCACAACGGGAACCTGGTTCGACCGGACCAGCACCTCGTTTTCGAGGTTGGCCTCGGTGATCTCCACTCCGCCCGTGGGCGCCGACGAATCGCCGTCACCCGTCGAGGGCCGCTGCTTGAGCGCGGACAGATCAACGGCACCGGCCATGGAGGCCGCGATGGAAGGACGTGGACGACTCACGCCCCTAAGTTTGTCACGTCGTTTCGGCTACCGGCTGCCCCGGTTGCAAGACGGACTCGGCGCCCAACCGCCCGGTGCGATCGACCCATATGAGGAAGATCACGCTGGCGAGCGGCACGATGCTCGCGACGATCCCCAGCAACCAGGTCCCGGTCGCCCACCGGAACGCGATCGCCGCCAGCAGCCCCAGCGCAACGAAGGCCACGAAAACGGCGCCGTGCGCGGGCCCGAACACCTTGACACCGAGCTCGGTGCGCGGCGACCCCACGTACTTGAAGTACATGCCGATCAGCAGTCCGACCCAGCTCACGGCCTCGAGCAAGGCGACCAAACGGAACCATCCGGCGATGTTGCGCCGGTTGAGCAGGCGAGTCATGGCCGCCATTGTGCCCGAAAGCCGGGCTGATTACTACGTGACGTCGTAGACCCTCAAGGCGCGCGGAGGATCAGCGCATCGCCCTGACCACCGGCCCCGCACAACGCCGCCACGGCGTAACCGGAGCCCCGCCGGGCCAACTCGAGCGCCGCGTGCAGCGTGATGCGGGCGCCCGACATGCCGATAGGGTGGCCGATGGCGATGGCGCCGCCGTTGACGTTGACCTTGGCCGGATCGACGCCGAGTTCCTTCGACGAGGCCAGGGCGACGGCGGCGAACGCCTCGTTGATCTCGATGACGTCGAGCTGGTCGACCGAGATGCCCTCGCGCGCAATGGCCTTCTTGATCGCGTTGGCCGGCTGCGACTGCAGGGTGGAGTCCGGGCCCGCGACGACACCGTGGGCGCCGATCTCGCACAGCCACGAAAGCCCCAGCTCCTCGGCCTTGGCCTTGTTCATCACCACCACGGCGCAGGCGCCGTCGGAGATCTGCGACGCCGACCCGGCGGTGATGGTGCCGTCCTTGCGGAACGCGGGCTTCAGCCCGGCCAACGACTCGACGGTGGTGTTGGCGCGGATGCCTTCGTCCTCGTTGAATTCCAGGGGATCACCCTTGCGCTGCGGAATCTGCACCGGCACGACCTCGTCGGCGTAGACGCCGTCCTTCCATGCCGCGGCGGCCTTCTGGTGCGATCGCGCGGCGATCTCGTCCTGTTCGGCGCGGGTGAACTGGTCGACCTCGTTGCGCTGCTCGGTGAGCGCGCCCATCGGCTGGTCGGTGAACACGTCGTGCAGGCCGTCGTAGGCCATGTGGTCGACCGCGGTGACGTCGCCGTACTTGTAGCCCGAGCGGCTGTTCATCAGCAGATGCGGCGCCTGGGTCATCGACTCCTGGCCGCCGGCCACGACGACGTCGAACTCGCCGGCGCGGATCAACTGGTCGGCGAGCGCGATCGCATCGATGCCCGACAGGCACATCTTGTTGATGGTCAGCGCGGGCACATCCCAGCCGATGCCGGCCCCGACCGCCGCCTGCCGGGCCGGCATCTGCCCGGCGCCCGCCGTCAGGACCTGGCCCATGATCACGTATTCGACGGCGGAGGCCTCGACCTTGGCCTTCTCCAACGCACCCTTGATCGCGATCGCGCCGAGATCACTGCCGGAGAAGTCCTTCAGCGAGCCCATCAACTTTCCGACGGGAGTGCGCGCTCCGGCGACGATCACCGACGTGGTCATTTACTACCTCCAAAAAGTGGGTATAGCGATGTGTGTTCCATGACACATTCCGCAAACATCTGTCTCAAGGTTACCGTTACGTTATGACCACTGAACACGTAGACGCACGTCCCGCGCTCGCGAGCGCGCTCGTGACGGCGATCGATCACGTGGGGATCGCGGTGCCGGACCTCGACGCGGCGATCAAGTGGTACCACGACCATCTCGGCATGATCGTGCTGCACGAGGAGATCAACGAGGACCAGGGCGTGCGCGAGGCCATGCTCTCGGTGCGCGGCGCCCCGATCGGCAGCGCACAGATCCAGTTGATGGCGCCGCTGGACGAGTCGTCGACGATCGCCAAGTTCCTCGACAAGCGCGGCCCCGGCCTCCAGCAGCTCGCCTACCGCGTCAGCGACATCGACGCGCTCAGCGAGCGCCTGCGCGCCGACGGCGTGCGGCTGCTCTACGACGCACCGCGCCGTGGCACCGCGAATTCGCGGATCAACTTCATCCACCCCAAGGATGCCGGCGGAGTTCTCGTCGAGCTCGTCGAGCCCGCCTCCGACGAGCACTGACGCGCAGCACTAAGACCATTTCCGGGTGGGGCCCCGCGTGGCCCGGTGCGTCCAGCACGGCGTGTGCCAGTGTCGGCGGTCGTCGACGGCCCCCTCCCCCATCTCGGCCGGTATCACCACGACATGTGCTGTGCCGGGCCGGATTTCGTGGTCACACCCCGGACAACGGTAGGTCTTGGTAGCACGCGCGGCGGAAATCGAACGCACTTCGTATTCGTAACCGTCCGGCCCGATCTCGATGCGGCGGGGCGCGGGCAACGGCGGAGGCGGACGCTCCGAACGCCGACGCCGGCGCTTGCCGGCCATCAGAACAGCCGGAACTCGTCGCTGTCCATGCCGCGCATCTTGTCGTAGTCCAGCGTGACGCAACGGATGCCGCGATCGGTGGCCAGCGTGCGCGCCTGCGGTTTGATCTGCTGGGCGGCGAAGACGCCACTGACGGGGGCCAGCAGGCTGTCGCGGTTGAGCAGTTCGAGGTACCGGGTCAGCTGTTCGACGCCGTCGATCTCGCCGCGCCGCTTGATCTCGACCGCGACGGACCCGCCGTTCGGATCGCGGCACAACAGGTCGACCGGGCCGATCGCGGTCATGTACTCCCGCCGCACCAGCGTGTAGCCGTCCCCGAGCAGCTCGACATGCTCGGCCAACAGCTCCTGGAGATGTGCCTCGACGCCGTCTTTGACCAGACCCGGATCGACTCCGAGTTCGTGGCTCGAGTCGTGTTCGATGTCTTCGACGGTGATCCGCAGCTGCTCACCGGCCTTGTTCTCGACCACCCACACCGGTGCGGGCCCCGAGGAGTCCTCGGTCAGTCGACACGGCGGGCTCATCCAGTTCAGGGGTTTGTAGGCACGGTCGTCGGCGTGCACGCTCACCGAACCGTCGGCCTTGATCAGCAGCAGTCGCCGTGCCGAAGGCAGGTGTGCGGTGAGGCGTCCGACGTAGTCGACAGTGCACTGGGCGATCACGAGACGCACCCGACCACCTTAGGTGCCCGCACGGCAATTTAGGCTGAGGGGACGATGACCGCCAACAGGAGCGTCGCACATCGGCTGGGTCGCGTCCTGGAGACGGTTACCCGCCAGAGTGGGCGGTTGACCGACACACCGGACTACGGGTCGTGGCTGCTGGGCAAGGAATCCGAGAGTCAGCATCGGCGACGGATCAGGATCCAGATCATCCTGACCACGATCGTGGTCATCGCCAACCTGATCGGAATCGGTGTCGCGGTCCTCGTCGTCACCGTGACGTTCCCGGTGCCCAGCGTCTTCGACCCCGACGTCCGCTGGATCACCGCCATCGTGGCACCCGCCTACATCCTGACCGCCCTGGTGATCGGAATCATCTGGGCGACGCGGCGGGTGATGAACAACGTGCGATGGGCCGTCGAGGAGCGCACACCCACCGTGCGGGACCAGCGCAACACGTTCTATGCGCCGTGGCGGCTCACGCGCGTGCTGCTCGCGCTGTGGGGGGTGGGCACGGCGCTGATCACCACCCTGTACGGACTGGTCGATCCGAACTTCATCCCGAAGGTCGCTTTGGGCATCAGCTTTCCCGGCATCGTGGTGTCGGCGAGTTGCTACCTCTTCACCGAGTTCGCGTTGCGGCCAGTGGCCGCGCAGGCGCTCGAGGCGGGCCGGCCGCCACGGCGGTTCGCCGCCGGCATCATGGGCCGCACGATGTTGGTGTGGGCCTTGGGATCCGGGGTCCCCGTGCTCGGCATCCTGCTCGCGGCCATCATCACCTTGGCGCTGCGCAATGTGACACCGACGCAGTTCACCGTCGCCGTGATCATCCTCGCGCTGTTCGCGCTCGCCTTCGGTTTCGTGCTGATGTGGATCTTGTCGTGGCTGACAGCAACGCCGTTGCGGACCGTGCGCGCCGCGCTCAAACACGTCGAACGCGGCGACATGGATTGCGACCTGGTCGTTTTCGACGGCACCGAACTGGGCGAACTGCAGCGCGGATTCAACTCGATGGTGCAGGGCCTCAAGGAACGGGAACGCCTGCGCGACATCTTCGGCCGCCACGTCGGGCGCGAGGTCGCCGCCGAGGCGGAGAAGCAGCGGCCCAAGCTCGGAGGCGAGGAGCGCCACGTCGCGGTGATCTTCGTCGACATCATCGGATCGACGAAGCTGGTCACGTCCAAGCGCGCCACCGAGGTCGTCGACCTCCTCAACCGGTTCTTCTCGGTGGTCGTCGAGGAGGTCGATCGCCACCACGGCTTCGTCAACAAATTCGAAGGCGACGGTGCGCTCGCGGTGTTCGGCGCTCCGGTCCGCCTCGAGAACCCGGAGGATTCGGCGCTGGCCGCCGCGCGGGCGATCGCGCGGCGCATCCACGAGGAGGTGCCCGAATTCAACGCCGGGATCGGGGTGGCCGCCGGTGAGGCGGTGGCGGGCAACGTGGGCGCCCGGGAACGCTTCGAGTACACCGTGATCGGCGAACCGGTCAACGAGGCGGCCCGGCTGTGCGAACTGGCCAAGGAGACGCCCGCGCACGTTCTCGCCAGCGCCGCCGCGATCTCCGGTGCCGGCGAAACCGAGTGTGCCCATTGGCGATTGGGTGACGAGGTGACACTGCGCGGGCACGACGAGCCGACGCGGTTGGCCCTACCCGTCTGATTCGCCCGGTGCGCCGCGGTCATCCACCGCGGCGCCGAGCGCTTCCTCGAGGGTGCCGAACACCCTGGTGACGGCGCCGTCGGTGTGGCTCGCCTCCACAACGCGGTCGGGGTCGACGAGGAACCCCTCTTTACCCGCGGCGACGAGCGACTCGCGCATGCCCGCGAACATGCGACGCGCGGCGTCGTCGATGTCATCGACCCGCGACAACTCGAGGATGGCGACCTCGAACTCGTCACGTTCGCAGTCGACCCGCCGCAGCACCTGCTCGGCACCGGCGAACAGCAGGTCGCCGTGCAGTTCGAAGACCCGCACTCCTGGGCGGACGTCGTACGCGTTGCGAATCGTGGAGCGCGATTCGCGGGTGTGCGCCAGAAAATGCAGCCCGAGGTTCGCCGACAGGCTGCGGCACACCGCGACGCCACGCACGCTGTTGCCCTTGGCGTCCAACAGCGGTGAGTACACCCCGATGCCGAGTTGTCCGGGCAGTACGGCCGCAATGCCGCCGCCGACACCGCTTTTGGCGGGCATGCCGACCGCGCTCACCCAATCGCCCGTCGCGTCGTACATCCCGCAGGTGACCATCACGCTCAGCGTGCGTTGCACGACCGCCGCGGTGGCTACCCGCCGTCCCGCCAGCGGCTCGACGCCCCCGCGGGCGAGGGTGGCGGCCATGCGGGCCAGATCGGTGCTCGTGACCTTGATCGAGCACTGCCGGAAGTAGACGTCGAGGATCTCGTCGGGATCCCCGTCGAGCACACCGAAACTCTGCAACATGTAGGCGATCGCACGGTTGCGGCTGCCGCTCGCCTGCTCCGAGGTGTAGACATCGTGATCGACGGCCAGCTCGCGACCGGCGAACGCCGAATAGAACTCGTGGATCCGGCCGAACCGGTCGTCGGCGGTCGCGCCGGGCACCAGGGAAACCGCGGCGATCGCGCCGGCGTTGATCATCGGGTTCTTCGGGATGTTCGTGCTCTTGTCGACGCTGATCTCGTTGAACGGCTCGCCGGAGGGTTCGACACCGATCTTGGCGTCGACGGCGTCCATGCCGAGGCATTCGAGCGCGAGCGCATAGGTGAACGGCTTGGAGACCGACTGGATGGTGAATTCGGCTGACGTGTCGCCGGATTCGTAGACATAGCCATCGGCGATGGACACCGAGAGGCCGAACCCGCTGGGATCGACGCGGTCGAGTTCCGGAATGTAGTCGGCCAGCTCGCCGTCGTTGTTGTCGGCATGTTCGGCACGAATGTGGTCCAGCATGCGCTGCACCAGTTCGGCCATGACCGAATCCTAGGACGGCACCCAGTTCCCGTGGAAGCCCGCGGGCACGCGATGGGGCAGCTTGATGCTCGCGACGTCTTCCAGGGTCTGCGCGTCGAGCAGCGCCAATTCGCTGCGGTCGGTGGTGCGGTCGTAGACGTATCCCATCAGCACGCCGTCATCCTCGGCCGCGCCGGCAGAGGAGGGTTCGAAGACGAACTCCCCGAGCACCTTTCCGGTGCCGAACGACCGCGACTGGGTTCGGCCGCCGACGAAGTCGTGCTTGAGCAGGACGTCGGCGCCCTCGCCCTCGCCGGCGCTCGGCGCGTACCCGTAGCGGTGGCGCCTGCCGACGCGACGTTCGTCGACGCGCGGAAACTCCTGGTTGCGGTCGTCGATGCGCGACTCGCGGACCTTGCCGTCGGCCAGGTCCACCGTCCAGCGGTCGAGCGTCGGAGGTCCCTCGTCGGGCCCAAGGTGGTTGGTGTCGAACATCTTCGGGTGCCGTACGACGTCGAGCACGACGGTGTCGCCGTCGTCGTAGGCATTCATCGGATGGAACACATAGCACGGCTCGACGTCGAACCAGCGCACGTCGGCGTTGCCGCCGTCGCGTGGCATCACGCCGACCCGCGCGGGATACCGCGGGTTCCAGGAGTACGGGAACCGGCGATCGCCGGTGTTGCCCGCCGGCTGCCGCGCGCTGATCGGATCGGGAATGCGCACCCGTCCGATGACGGCCGACAACACCAGCCGGGAGACGAAGCGAAGACCGCGCGGAACCGTCATCTGGACCGCCATACCGGCGTCGAATGTCACCGGCAGGTCGTAGAACACGACGTGGTTCTCCGTCAGCGAGAAGTCGTGCATCATCGGGCTGCCCGCCACCTCGATGTCGACCGTGCGTCGTGCGCGCCCGTCAGCGCCGATCACCGAGTACTGCACGGTGTTGCCGCGATACATGCTGTACGAAACGGCGTGCAGCTCACCGGTATCCGGGTCACGCTTGGGATGTGCGGCGTATCCGCCCGTCAGGGTTCCGTCGAAGTCGCATGCCCCGACGGTGTCGAGCTCGTCGGTGAGTTCGACGTTGGTGACACCCGCCTCGATCAGCGCCAGCGTCTTGCCCGCATGTCCGATCACGTTGGTGTTCGCACCGATGCCCGACATCGGGAAGTGACCCTTCGGCGGCTCCTCCCCGAGGGCCCTGGCGGTCTGCGGGCCGCGGACCCAGCGGTTGCGATACCACTCCGCCCGGCCGTCGCGGATACGGATGCCGTGCACCATGCCGTCCCCGATGAACCAGTGGTAGAGCTCGGGATCGAGTTCACCGATCGGATTCGGCCCGTTGCGCAGATACCGGCCGTCGAGGTGACCGGGGATCGTCCCGGTGACCTCCAGGTCGGTCAGCGTGTGTTCTTCGTGAATCGGCGCGAAGGCGCCTTCGAGATAACGGTTCGTCATCGGAAACCCCCATAACAGCGTTATGACGTTCTCTGTATAACACCGTTATGACACCATGGCAAGAGTGAGCGGGACTCGAGAGCAACTCGTCGAGGTCGGCATTCGAATCCTCGAGCGCGACGGCCTGGCCGCGCTCAGCGCACGCAAGCTCGCCACAGAAGCCGGAACCTCCACCATGGCGGTGTACACGCACTTCGGTGGCATGTCAGACCTGATCGACGCGATCGCCGGCGAGTCGTTTCTCCGCTCCACGCGAGCGCTCACCGAGGTGACGCCGACCGACGACCCGGTCGCCGACTTCTTCGTGATGGGCGCCCGCTACCGCGAATTCGCGCTGCAGAATCCGCAGCGATACCAGATGATGTTCGGCACCGCGGCCGAGTCGCTGAACCGGTACCACGCCGACCTCACGGTCACCGGCAGCGCCAGCGCCCGCAGCGAGTGGGCGGTGTCGTTCGAAGCGCTGCTCAACGGCGTGCGCCGGATGATCGCCGCCGGCCGCATCCGAGACGATGACGAGGCCGCCGTCGCGGGGCGGCTTTGGAGCATCAGCCACGGGGCGGTGCTGCTGGAGATCGCCGGATTCTTCGGCCACGAGGGCCACGGCCAGACGCAGATCCTCGGCCCGCTGATCGTCGACACGCTGGTAGGCATGGGCGACGAGCGAGACCGGGCCATGGGATCGCTGAGCGCCGCGCTGACCGCCTTGTCGGAATCCTGACCGCGATGTGGGCGCATACCGGACGGCGTCGCGGAGCGGCGGGCGGTGCGCACGAGCCGAAAGTCACTAGTTGCGACACCGAACGGCCTTCTCGCAGAGGGATTGAGGCCCCTGCGGCGCTGCCCACCCGTTCGTAGAGTCGCCGTATGGGCGAAACCCGTGACGATGGCGTCTCCGGTGAGCCGGTCGCGGGTACCACCCACCGGCTGCCGTCGCCTGTGGATGCGGTGGGTGCAGCGGTCGGGCCGATCTACCGCACCGGCCGTTACTACGCCGACTCGTGGCGTGAATTCCTCCACCCCGAGTCACCGGAACTGCCGATTGCGCGGCCGACGTTAGCGCTTGCCGTGCATGCCCTCCGCGATGAAGTCGCACTGCTGGGCCTTCGGGCGAGGCGACCGGTCAGCGACGTGGAGGTCTTCAAGCGAATTGAATCCGAGGTGACCGAGGCGCTCGAAGTCTTCGACGAAAGGGGCTGGCTCGAGCATCCGGCACGCTACTTCGCCCGACCGCCGCGGCTGTCGACGATCACCACCCATCCCGTGAACTCGTTCGGCCGACGATACGAGCGCTTCACGTTCGAAAGCGGATATCGTCCGCGGCCCGAGGAGCCCGGCGCGCAGCGATGGCTGAATTACTCCGCCTGCAAACAGGTGTACGGGCTGATGCTGCGGCACGAAGTCGATCGCCCCTGGTTGATCTGCGTTCACGGCGCCGAGATGGGGCGAGCGGCGCTCGATCTGACCGTGTTTCGGGCCTGGCATCTTCACAAAGACCTCAACGTCAATGTGGTTCTGCCCGTACTGCCGATGCACGGTCCACGCGGCCGCGGGCTGCCCAGAGGGACCGTGTACCCGGGTGAGGATCTATTGGACACCGTGCACGCGACGGCCCAGGCGGTCTGGGACATCAGGCGGCTGCTGCGTTGGATCCGAGCGCAGCAGCCCACCTCCCCCGTAGGGATGTACGGGATTTCGCTCGGCGGTTATGTTTCCGGATTGGTTGCCAGCCTCGAACCGGGCTTGACGTGCGCCATGCTGGGCGTGCCGGTCGCCGATCTCATCGCCGTGCTCGGTCGCCACTCCGGTCTCCGCGAGGACGATCCCCGCCGACGCACCGTCGAACTGGCAGAACCCATCGGTCGGATGACCTCACCGCTGGCGATGAAACCACGAGTGCCGTTGCGCGGCCGCTTCATCTACGCCGGCATCGCCGACCAACTCGTCCACCCGCGCGACCAGGTGGTGCGCCTCTGGCAACACTGGGGCGAACCCGAGATCCACTGGTATCGGGGCGGTCACACCGGATTCATCCAAGCCAGACCGGTGGAGGAGTTCGTCGACGCGGCGCTGATTCAATCGGGTCTCCTGGACGGCCCGGAACCGACGCCGGCAGGCCTGACGGGTTAACGTGTGGCTGCGTGACGACCACACCGCTCACGACTCGCTCTTGGGATGATGCGTGATGTCGCTGCGAATCGATTCGAACCGGAGCTGAGCCCGCGCGTCCGCGGCGTGTTGCTCGGCGGCCGTCACGACGATTGCGTCCGGCCCGGGGAAGACCGTGGCTACATGATCATTGTCGAGCCAATGAACCACATAGGGCGGCGAACCGTCCGACGAGTGCACCTCGGTGATGAGTCCCCGCTGCTCCGGGCGGTCCACCGTGGCTCCTTTGATCACCAGCCAATCTCCGATTTGCGCCTTCATTTCTTCGCGTCCTTCCGCTACGGCACGGTCGGCTGCTGCTGACACGGGGGCGTCGAGGCGTCGCTCGTCGAGCCAACCGCTCACTTGAATGGTCCCGCTTTTTTCGCGCGACATCCAGGGTGGAAGGCCACGGGCGCTGGTCAGTCGAGCCGTTCGAGCTCGATCGGCAGGGTGTCGGCGGGGGTGGGTCCGGTCCCCCAGGTGAGTGGGACGCGGTAACCGTCCCGAACATGCCACCGGAATCGGCGCAACAACTTGTGCATCACCGTTTTGACCGTCATGTCGGCGAACTGTTGTCCGATGCACTTGTGGGCGCCGCCGCCGAAGGGCGCGAACGCGTATCGGTTGACCGCCGCGCGGTTGGTGACATCGCTGAACCGTGACGGGTCGAATGTGTCGGGGGCGGGCCACCAGTCGTGCAGCCGCATCGAAGCGTGCACGCTGATCGCGATCTGGCTCTTGCGGGGTATGAAGTGCCCGCAGATCTCGGTGTCGCGGATCGCCTGCCGGAACAGGGTCCCCGCCGGGGCATACATGCGCAGCACTTCCTTGAACGCGGCGTCCAGTAGCGGATAGTCCTCGAGGTCGTCGAGGGTGGGTGAGTCGATCGGATGCTCGACAGCCTCTTCGCGAAGTCGGTTCTGCCAGCCGATGTTTCGGCCCAGTTCGTAAGCGAGCATCGCCAGCGCGATAGCCGTCGTGTCGTGCGCGGCCATCAGCAGGAAGATCATGTGGTTGACGATGTCGGCGTCGGTGAAGCGTTGGCCGTCGTCGGACTCGCTGCGGCACAGCATCGAGAAGAGGTCCGAGCCGTCACCCCGGCGGCGGTCGGCGATCTGCGCGCCAAAGTAACGCTCGAGGCGCTCCCGCGCCCGCAGTCCGCGCGCCCACGTCCCTCCGGGTACGTCCGCGCGGATGATGGCCTGACCGCCGTGCACCGTGTCGTGGAAGTCGCCGATGAGCCGATCGGATTCCGCGCCGAGTTCGGTCCCGACGAACACCTCCGCCGCCTGCTGCAACAGCATCTGCTTGATCGACGGATACATGGGGAACCGTGTCGCCGGTCGCCACGTCGCGAGTGCGCGGTCGATGCCGTCGGCTGTGCATGCGAGATACGTGTTGAGCGCCGTACGCGTGAACGCGCGCTGCATGATCCGTCGATGGTCGCGGTGTTCCTCGAAGTCCAGCAGCATGATGCCGCGATGGAAGAACGGGCCGATCACCGGTTGCCACCCCTTGGTGCTCGATAGCGCCTTGTCCCGATTGACCCATGCCGCCTCGAGCGCTTCGGGTCCCAAGAGCGCGACGACACGGAATCCCACGCCGCCGGCCCAGGACACCGGCCCGTACTTCGCATAGCGGCGACGCGCGAACTCCAACGGGTCCGCCAGCGAAGCGAGGACGTGGCCGAGATAGGGCACCCCGTAATTGCCCATCACCGGGGCGAGCCCGGAGCCGGGCGGTGGAGTCGCGAGCGGACGGTCGGGGCTCGGCCACCGGTCCGCGACCGTCGCGCCGATTCCCTGAAGCCGTCGCCGCGCCTCGGCCAGCGAGATCGGCGGTGCGACGGCGTCCACGAGGTTGATCATCGGCGAGCCCTTCGTCGACTATCTGGTACGTAACCGTGCCAGTTTTGACGAAGGGTTGTCAATGGTCACTCCCGCGACGCGACCGGGGTGCGACGATCGACGCATGGCCCCGTCGTCACCGCGCAGCTACGGCGGCGTTTCCGGTGCGGAACGTCGGCAGCAACGGCGGTCACGGCTACTCGAGGCCGCACTGGAGGTGATGGGCGCCGACGAGTGGCGCGACGTGACCGTCGAGCGCCTGTGCGCCGACGCCGGCCTCAACAAGCGCTACTTCTACGAGAGCTTCACCGATGTCGACGCCGTGGCCGATGCCGTGATCGACGAGATCGCCGCGGCGGTGCGGGAGGTGACCGTGAAGGCGGTGACCGACGCGCGGTCGGAAAACGTTGCGCGACAAGCCTTCGTGGCCGTGAGCTCGGTCGTACACAGCCTGGTCGACGATCCGCGGCGCGCGCGGGTCCTTCTCGGTGGCGTAGCGGCCACCCCTGCGATGCGCGCGCATCGGGTGGCGGTGATGCGCAGCCTGACCGGGGTGGTGATCGATCACGCGCGCACGGTTCACGGAGTGGAACTCGCCCACGATCCGATGGCTCTGATCGCGCCCGCCTTCGTCGTCGGCGGTACCGCCGATGCGATTCTGGCCTTCGTCGACGGCACCGCCTCGATCACGGTGGACGAGCTGGTGTCCCAGCTGACGACGCTGTGGTTGATCACAGGCGACGGCGCCGCCACCGTCGCGCGGGCCCGGCTCGACGGCGGTCGCGACGCCTCGCGCCGGCCATCGCACGACTGAGTCGCGTCAGCTGTCGGTGTGCCCCACTTCCGCCGGCAGCGGCGGCGGCAGCGGTTTCGCGGACGTCGTCGGTGTCGATTCCGCTGGGGGCGGCGACATTCCGGGCCCCGACGAGGAAGAGGATGACGAGGAAGAGGAAGCGCCGTGAAAATCGACCCACGCTTCGTCGCGGATGACCCGCGAGCCCTCGGTGAGTTTCAACGCCTTCGAACTCACGGTGTAGGTGATGCCGTCGTTGTAGACCGAGTATGTGTCGCCTGATTTCGTGGCCATCCTGATCAGCTTCGCGCCGTCGCGTAGCCGAACCCCGCGGTATTCGTAGCTGCCGTTGGACGTCTTGCAGATCGCCACCCGCGAGGTGGCGGTGCTGCCGAACACCATCGCTTGGTTGGGCTGCGCGCAGCGCGCGGTCGAGTCGACGTAGCCGCCGGAATCCGTCGCGGGCGCGGCGGCGGCCGACGGCACCGCGAGCACAGCCGCGGCGACGCATGCGGCCGCGGCACCGATGAGAGACCAGATCCGATTCGACATCGCTTCCACGACACCAGAACATTGGCCGCTGCGCATCCGAGAACGACAAGCACGCTCGAATCGTTAGCGCGCTGGAACCGGTTCGTTAGCAGGAACTTCCGCCGGGCCCGCTCAGGCGGGCGTGAACCGCACGGGGAGGGACGACAGGCCGGAGGTGAGACTGGTCGCCGCCCAGGACTCCGGGCCGGCCTGCTCGATGTCGGGCAGGCGGGTGAGCAACTCGCGGATCATCACCGAGCCCTCCGCTCGGCCCAGGTGCGATCCGACGCAGAAATGCGGGCCGCCGCCGCCGAATGCGATGTGCTCGCCGCGTTTCCGGTCGATGTCGAAGGCCTCGGGATCCTCGTACACGCGTTCGTCGCGGTTACCGGAGCCGTAGTACATCACCACGCGCTCGCCCTTGGCGATCGGCTGCCCGGCCAACTCGGTGTCCTGGGTGGCCAAACGACGGATGTAGACCACCGGCGAGAGCAGCCGCAGCATCTCCTCGATCGCCCCCGGCAGCAGTGCATCGAGATCGGCGGTCAGGCGTTGGCGTACATCGGGATGATCGAACAACAGCTTCATCCCGCCCGAGATGAGGTTGCGCGGGGTGTCCAGGCTGCCGTCGGTGAGAAGGATGAAGTTGCCGATGAACTCCATGTGTCGACACCGTCTCGGATGCCTCTAGGGACCCGCCGACGACCATGTCGGTTTTCCGCCAGTCTTGTCGGAGGCCGCGTGTAATTGTGAGAGACATGCACGACGATTTCGACCGCTGTTACCGGGCCGTCCAGTCCAAGGACGCCCGGTTCGACGGTTGGTTCGTCACCGCGGTGCTGACCACGGGGATCTACTGTCGGCCGAGCTGCCCGGTGCGGCCTCCACACGGTCGCAACATGCGGTTCTATCCGACCGCAGCGGCTGCCCAGAAGGCCAGCTTCCGCGCGTGTAAGCGGTGCCGACCGGACGCCTCCCCCGGTTCCCCGGAGTGGAACGTCCGCGGCGACGTCGTCGCGCGGGCCATGCGGTTGATCGCCGACGGCATCGTTGATCGCGAGGGGGTCACCGGCTTGGCCGCCAAGCTCGGATACACGACGCGCCAGCTTGAGCGGCTGCTGCAGGCGGAGGTCGGTGCCAATCCGCTCGCGTTGGCGCGAGCACAGCGTTCCCAGACGGCGCGGGTACTCATCGAGACGACCGAGTTGCCGTTCAGCGACGTCGCATTCGCATCGGGCTTCTCCAGCATCCGTCAGTTCAACGACACCGTCCGCACGGTGTACGACCTTGCACCCACCGCCCTGCGCCGGCGCGCGCGAACACGGTTCGGTCAGAGCGAGGGCGGCACCGGAGCGCTCTCCTTACGGCTGCCGGTCCGCACACCGTTCGCGTTCGAGGGGTTGTTCGGCCACCTCGCCGCCAGCGCGGTGCCCGGTGTCGAGGAGGTGCGCGACGGCGCATACCGTCGTACGCTGCGCCTGCCCAATGGAAGCGGGATCGTCTCTCTCACACCGCAACCCGACCATGTGCAATGCCGCGTCGTACTCGACGACTTCCGCGACCTAGCCACGGCCATCGCCCGATGCCGTCGCCTGCTCGACCTGGATGCAGACCCCGAGGCGGTCGTGGATGCGCTCGGCGCCGACGCCGACCTGAGCGCCTTGGTCGCCAAGGCTCCGGGCCAGCGCATACCCCGCACCGTCGACGAACAGGAACTGGCGGTGCGGGCGGTGCTCGGCCAGCAGGTGTCGGTGAAGGCGGCGCGCACGCACGCCGGCAGGCTGGCGTCTGCCTATGGCCGACCGGTCACGGATGCGGACGGCGGTCTGACACATGTGTTTCCGACCATCGAACATCTCGCCGCGATCGATCCGGCGCATCTGGCGTTGCCGAGATCCAGACAACGTTCCTTGACGACGCTGATCCGTGCCCTGGCCGACGGGGATGTGGTGCTGGATGCGGGTTGCGACTGGGACAGCGCGCGTGCGCAGTTGCAGGCACTACCGGGAATCGGCCCGTGGACCGCGGAGATCATCGCCATGCGCGGATTGGGAGACCCCGACGCGTTTCCGGTGACCGATCTGGGCGTACGGCTTGCCGCCGAACAACTGGGTCTCCCCGGCGATGCGCGACCGCTCGCCGAACACAGCGTTCGGTGGCGACCCTGGCGTTCATACGTCACGCAACACCTGTGGACCGCGCTCGAGCATGCGGTCAACGACTGGCCGCCGAAGGAGAAGTGATGACTGCCTTACGATTTCGCACAATGGAGAGCCCGGTCGGGCAGCTGACGTTGGCGGGCCGCGACGGCCGGCTCATGCATCTGCGGATGGTCGATCAGACCTATGAGCCGAGCCGAGAGGACTGGGTTGCCGACGACGGCGCGTTTCCGGAGGCGGTCGAACAACTCGAGGCGTACTTCGCCGGTGAGCTCACGGAATTCGATCTCGCACTCGACATGGTGGGCACGGCGTTTCAGAAGAGAGTCTGGGCCGCATTGCTGACGATTCCATACGGACAGACACGGTCGTACGGTGAGATCGCCCGCCAGATCGGAGCACCGGGCGCGTTCCGGGCCGTCGGTTTGGCCAACGGCCACAACCCGATCGGGATCATCGTGCCCTGCCATCGGGTGATCGGCGCGAACGGGAGCCTGACGGGGTACGGCGGCGGTCTCGACAAGAAGCGGACACTGCTCGACATGGAGAAGAGCCGGGTGTCGCCGGCGCTGACACTCTTCGAGTGAGGGCGTCGCCGCGACGAACAAGGTACACAAATGCCTGTGGCCCCCAATCGAATTGGGGGCCACAGGGCTTAATTTGTGTTCGGCGGTGTCCTACTTTTCCGCCCGTGTGGGGCAGTATCATTGG